>JACDUA010000012.1 GCA_013519935.1 Ectothiorhodospiraceae bacterium WFHF3C12
GCCCGGGCGGGGCCGAGCCGGCCCAATCGGGCGAATCGGGCGAGGGCGGTGAGCCGCCCAGCCAGCCGTTCGTCCGGCAGCAGGAGAAGGTCGGCCGCAATCAGCCGTGTCCGTGCGGTTCCGGCAAGAAATACAAGCATTGCCACGGCAAGCTGGCGGGCTAGCCATGGCAGTCAGCAACCGCCTTTCCCTGCAGCCGCAGCCGGTTGACGGCGTTCGCCTGGCCAGTGTAGCGGCCGGCATCAAGACGCCCGGGCGTAAGGATCTGGTGGTCATGCGGTTTCGGCCCGGTACGCGGTTCGCCGCGGTGTTCACCCGCAATCGTTTCCGTGCCGCGCCGGTCCTGGTGGCCCGGCGCCATCTTGCCACCCCCCAGAACGAGCGCCTGGTCCTGGTGAACACCGGTTATGCGAATGCCGGCACGGGGCCGGCCGGTGAGCGTGACGCCCTGGAATGCTGCAGCGCCCTCGCGGAAGCGGCGGGCGTGCCGGCGGAGTCGGTGTTGCCCTTTTCCACCGGGGTGATCGGTGAGCCGCTTCCGGTTGAACGAATCCGGAGCGGTATCGACCTGGCGGTGGACGCCGTTGCCGCCGACGGCTGGCTGGATGCGGCCGAGGGCATCATGACCACCGACACGCGGCCGAAGGCGGAGAGCGTCCGGTTCGAGAGCAACGGCAGGGCATTCACCATTACCGGTATCGCGAAGGGCGCGGGCATGATCCGGCCCAACATGGCCACCATGCTGGCCTTCGTGGCAACCGACGCCGTGCTCCCGGACGGCGGCGAGGATCTCTTCCGTTCCGTGATCTCGCGGACGTTCAACCGGATCAGCGTCGACGGGGATACCTCGACCAACGATGCCTGCCTGCTGGCCGCTACCGGCGCCGCCGGGGCGACGCCATTGCTGGCGGACTTCGAGCGTGCCCTGGAGGGTCTCTGCGCGCAGCTGGCCCAGGGCCTGGTACGCGATGCCGAGGGTGCAACGCGCTTTGTCGCGGTGACGGTGCGCGGGGCGGGTAGTGAGCCAGCCTGCGAATCCGTTGCCTTCACGGTCGCCGAGTCTCCGCTCGTGAAGACGGCACTCTACGCGGGAGATCCGAACTGGGGGCGGATTCTTGCCGCGGTAGGGCGCGCCCCCGGGGCGGAGTTCAATGTCGACGACGTGCGCGTATGGCTCGGGGACCAGTGCATTGTGGAGCACGGTGGTGTTGCCGCGGGCTACGACGAAGCGATTGCCGGCGACTACATGGCGGGTGAGGATATCGATATCGTTATCGATCTCGGCCGTGGCGACGATGCTTCCGCCACCGTCTGGACCTGCGATTTCTCCTACGACTACGTGCGTATCAACGCCGAATACCGCAGCTGATGTCGGGCAGCGCCGCAGGGGTCGTCCACGTTGCCGTGGGTGTCGTGGCGGATGGCCAGGGGCGCGTTCTGTTGGCCCAGCGGCACGCCGGCACCCATCAGGGTGGCAAATGGGAGTTTCCCGGCGGCAAGGTGGAGCCGGGAGAACACGTCGTGGCGGCGCTGCGCCGAGAGCTCGCCGAAGAGATCGGGATCATCGTTGAAGCGACCGAGCCCCTGGTCCGCATTCCCCACGACTATGGTGACAGGCATGTCGTCCTCGACGTTCATCGCGTGACCGCTTTCCGCGGTGACGCCCGCGGCCTGGAGGGCCAGCCGCTGGAGTGGGTGCAGCCGGCCGACTTGCCTCGCTTCGATCTACCCGCCGCCAACCGGCCCATCACGGCTTTTCTGGCGCTGCCCAGGGCCTGCCTGGTCACGCCGGAGGTGGCGAACGCCGACAGGTTCCTCGCGGGAATCGGTGACGCCTTGCGAGGCGGAACGCGTTTCGTGCAATTGCGCCGCCATGACCTCGCGCGGGAGGAACTGTTGGCCGTGATCCGGGATGCGCGGGACCTCAGCCGGTCGGCCGGTGGGGTGCTCGTGGTGAACGCTTCGCCGGAGCTGGCGCTGGAATCCGGTGCCGATGGATGCCACCTGAGCGCCCGCGCCGCTGCCGGCTATTCGCCGGGGCGCCGGCCGCTGCCGCCCGGCGCCTGGCTGGGTATCTCGTGCCATGATCGCGCCGAAATCGAACACGCGCTCAGCCTGAGGGCGGACTACCTGTTCGTATCCCCCGTGCAGCCGACACCGACCCATCCGGATGCGGTGCCGCTGGGCTGGCACGGGTTACGGGCGTTGATCCGCGACGTGCCGGTGCCCGTGTTTGCCCTTGGCGGTGTCGGACCCGCCGCGCTGGAGACCGCGCGGCGCCACGGTGCCCATGGAATCGCCGCGATTCGTGGTCTTTGGCCCCGGCGCTAGCCGCCCGGGCACAGTCGTTTCCTAGCCCTCGTTGGCTGGATCGTCCCCGTCGCTGATCCGGCCGATGGATTCGTCATCGAGGTCCGGGCCCGCGATGTGGTGACTGCCGTCGAACCAGCGCCCGAGATCCACCAGCTTGCAGCGTTCGCTGCAGAAAGGGCGATAGGGATTGTCCGTGCTGTATTCGTAACGTTCGCCGCAGGCGGGGCATCGGGCCTGGACGGGCTGCTGCGCCATTAGGCGGTTTCCTCCTCTGGTCACGTGACGGAGCGCGGTTCGGGTCCCTCGCCGGGCTCCCGATGGGTGTCGGCTAGAGCACGCAACACGATAGGCGAAAGCTGATATCCCGCTCGGTCTGCTGTGGACGGTGCTCCCCCACCCCGTGTTCCATGAAGCGGATCGTGCAGAAGTGCCGGTTCGCCGATATTTCGGCGAAAACGCCTTCGTCCTCGAGCGGTTCGACGCGAATGAGCTGGAACGGAGTGTTGCGATCCAGCGTCCGTTGATAGGCACCGCCTTCGGCATTGAGATCGCGCGGCACGGCGCTGCTGCGGAGCAGGGAGAGAACCATGTCCGTTGCCCGGCGCAGTACGTCGAGCTTCTCGAGCCAATCACCGAGCTGCGCGCGGCGCTCCTCGGCCGGACGGTGCAGCCAGTGATGGTAGCCGGGCAGGTCGAAGCCACACGTGCCGCCGACGATGCCGCTGCGCTGCATGATGGTATTGAGGAATTCGTTGGCCTTGAGTTCCGTGGCCGGGTTGAATCCGGTGGATCGCAACTCCTCCATCAGCTTCTGGGACTCGCGCAGGTAGTCGGACAGCCGCGCATCGTCGACCTCGGGGCGTTCCTGCCAGCCCTCCAGGGTACCGTACAGCCGCTCGAGCTCCTTGATGAGCTCGGAGCGCAGATCGCCGCGCCCGAGCAACGCCAGGATGTCCAGCACGGTCTGAACGGTGATCCGCGTGTGCCACTCGGTATCGCCGTCCAGTCCGAAGGCAACCTGCTCGAACAGGAATTCCAGGCGCATGAGTGTCCGGATGCGCTCGTTCAGAGGTTGCTCGAAAACGATGGGTGTCATAGTGGCGGCGTCGGCGGTTGATGATCCAGGCAGAAGCCCTCCATTCTCGCCCATCGGTGTGTGATCACTCAAACGTGGTTCGCCCCGTTCGTCCATTGCCGCCGCGCTCAGCTATGTTTCTCGGGTGCGCTCCGAGGCCATCTCGAGATACCGACGGTGCAGCGTATCCACCTGTTCGTGGAGATCCGCCAACGATCCGTCATTGACGATCACGTCGTCGGCCCGCTGAAGCCTGGTCTCGCGGCTCGCCTGTGCGGCCATGATGGACTGGGCCTGGTCCCGGTCGATGTTATCCCGGGCCATCACGCGCCGCAGCTGTGTCTCAACAGGCACATCGATCACCAACACGCGGTCGACCACATCCGCCATGCTACCCTCGACCAGCAGCGGAACGACCAGCACCACGTAAGGTCCCTCGGCTCGCGCAACGCGCTGCATGGATTCCGCGCCGATCCTCGGGTGGAGAATGGCGTTGAGGTCGGAGCGGGCTTGTGGGTCGGCGAAAACACGCTCTCGCAGACGGCGGCGGTCGAGCCGGCCCTGCTGATCAAGAATGCCGCGGCCAAAGCGTGCCACGACGGCTTTCAGGCCGTCGGTTCCAGGTTCCACAACGTCCCTGGCGATGCGGTCCGTGTCGACGATGCTGGCCCCCAGCTCGGCCAGGCGGTCCGCGACGGCCGACTTGCCACTGGCGATGCCGCCCGTCAGGCCGATCAGGAGCTTTCTGTCTCGGCTCATGGGTAGCTGCGCTCCTATCCCGGGTCGCGATCAGTCTAAGCGAGGCCTGCCCACCGGAGATAGGCATCGGTCAGGTCATGCCGGTAGAGCAGCGCGACCCAGCCGGCGGCGGCCAGATAAGGGCCGAAGGGTATGGGAATGTTCCGGTCGTGGCCGCGGGTGAGGATCAGCGCCACGCCGACCACGGCCCCCACCAGCGATGAGAGAATGATGATGACCGGCAGCGCCTGCCAGCCCATCCACGCGCCAAGCATTGCCAGCAGTTTGAAGTCGCCGAAGCCCATGCCCTCTTTGCCGGTGAGCAGCCGGAAGAGCTGGAATACCGACCACAGTGACAGGTAACCGGCGGCCGCTCCGATAATAGCCGACTGCATGTCGGCATAGAGGCCGGCCAGGGAGCCCAGCAGGCCCAACCACAGGAGTGGAAGAGTGAGATCGTCGGGGAGTATCTGGTGATCCAGGTCTATGACGCTGAGCGCGATGAGCACCCAGGTCAGCAAGAAGCCGGCTCCAGCCTCCCAGCCGAAGCCGAAGTGCCAGGCAACGGCCGCCGTCAGCAACCCGGACAGGCCCTCCACCAGCGGGTAGCGGAGCGATATCGCATTGCCGCAGGCGCTGCAGCGGCCCCGCAGAAGCAGGTAGCTCAGTACCGGAATGTTTTCCCAGGCGCGGATGCGATGGCCGCAGCTCGGACAGGTTGAAGGCGGCCACCACAGCGATGTCGATTGGGCGGGCTCACCATTGGCATCGGGGATATCGAGGAGATCGCGGCACTGGGCGCGCCAGTCGGCCTCAAGCCGCTGCGGCATACGGTGAATGATGACATTGAGGAAGCTGCCCACCAGCAGACCGAGCACGAGAGAGACACCAATGAATAGTGCCGGGGTGCTCGCGAGTACTGAAACCACGTCCAAAACTCAGCTCCGGAACCGGGCGGATGGAGCGGCCGCGGTGCCTTTCCCGCGGCCGGCTGGATTCTTCTTCTGTCGACGAAGTCGAGCCGCAGTCAGACGACCTGGCCAAGCTTGAATATCGGCAGGTACATGGCGACAACAAGGCCGCCCACCAGGATGCCGAGTACCGCCATGATCATCGGCTCCAGCAGGCTGCTGAGGCCATCAATCGCGGCGTCCACTTCCTCTTCGTAGAAGTCCGCGACTTTTGCCAGCATGCTATCTACCGAGCCGGCCTCTTCGCCGATCGCGACCATCTGCACCATCATGGTGGGAAACAGATTGGTCTGCTTGATGGCCCACTGGAGTTGCTGACCCGAGGCCACCTGATCCTGCATTTCCTTTACCGCCTGGCCGTAAACCACGTTACCGGTAGCGCCTGAAACGGAATCCAGTGCCTCCACCAATGGCACACCGGCCGCGAACATCGTGGACAGGGTTCTGGCAAAGCGGGCCACGGCCGCCTTGCGGACGATGTCCCCGATGACCGGAATCTTCAGAGTCAGCTTATCCATGAAATGGTTGAACTTCGGTGATCGCCGCTTCGCCTGAGTGAACGCGATGCCCGCACCGATCAGTCCGCCGAATATGAGGTACCAGTACGCCTGGAAGAAGTTGGACAGATTGATGACCAATTGCGTGAACGCGGGCAGGTCGGCTCCGAACCCCTTGAAGAGCTCGGCGAACTGCGGTACCACGAAAATCAGGAGTATCGCGGTGACGACAAAGGCCACAACCAGAACGGCCGTCGGGTAGAAGAGCGCCTTTTTTATCTTCTTCTTTATGGACTCGGTTTTTTCCTTGTAAGTGGCGATCTTGTCCAGAAGCGTGTCCAGAACACCGGCCTGTTCGCCGGCGTCCACGAGATTCACGAATAACTCGTCGAAGTAGTAGGGATGCTTCGAGAGCGCTTCGTGGAGTGACGTGCCTGCCTCGACGTCGGTCTTTATCGACTGCACGAGTTCTCGAAGGCTGGGATTCTCGTGACCCTGGGCGATGATTTCAAACGCCTGCACAAGCGGAACCCCGGAGGCCAGCATAGTGGCGAGCTGGCGACTGAAAACAGCGATGTCTTCCGTGGTTATTCGTTTCTTCCGGGTGCCACTGAAGAGAGTGGACTTCTTGCGAATCCGACGGGCGCTGATGCCCTGGCGGCGAAGTTGCGCACGCAACGCGGCCGGGTTGGCGGCCTGGTTCTCTCCCTTGACCTTGGCACCATTCTTGTCGGCGCCCTCCCACGAAAAAGTGGCAAGCTTCACTGCTTTCTGTGCCATGTCCGTTATTCTCGGGTCACGCGGTTGATTTCATCCAGGCTGGTTACGCCTTCTTTCACCTTTCGCAGGCCGGACTGCCGAAGGTCACGGATGCCCTCTTTGGCGGCCTGTTTGCCCAAATCCATGGCGTTGCCCCCTTCCATGATGATGCGGCCCATTTCCTCTGAAACCGGCATGACCTGATAGATGCCCACGCGACCCTTGTAACCCCCGGCGCATTGGTCACAGCCATCGGGATTCGGCGCGAAGACCGTGAACTCTTCGGCCAGATCCTTCTCGGTGAACCCTTCTTCCAGGAGGGCCTCCCGAGGCACGTCGATCTTGTGCTTGCACTGCTTGCACAGCCGGCGCGCCAGACGCTGGGCGATAATCAGGTTCACCGCCGAGGCGATGTTATACGGCGGCACCCCCATGTTCATCATACGGGTCAGCGTCTGGGGCGCGTCGTTGGTGTGCAGCGTCGATAGCACCATATGGCCGGTCTGCGCGGCCTTGATGGCGATCTCCGCCGTCTCCAGATCGCGGATCTCACCAACCATGATCACGTCCGGATCCTGGCGGAGGAAGGAGCGCAGTGCGCCCGCGAAGGTCAGGCCGGCCTTGGGGTTGACGTTGACCTGGTTGATGCCCGTGACGTTGATCTCGACCGGATCCTCCGCGGTGGAGATGTTGCGGTCATCCGTGTTGAGGATATTCAGCGCCGTGTACAGGGATACCGACTTACCGCTGCCCGTCGGGCCGGTTACCAGGATCATCCCGTACGGCTTATGAATGTTACTGAGGAAGAGCTCCTTCTGATCGGCCTCGTAGCCGAGCTGCTCGATATCCATCTTCGCCGCGGACGGGTCGAGGATACGCAGCACCAGCTTCTCGCCGTAGACGGTCGGGCAGGAGCTGACACGGAATTCGATGGACCGGTTGCGGGACAGGTTCATCTTGATGCGACCGTCCTGCGGTACCCTTCGCTCGGCGATGTCCATGCGGGACATGACCTTGAGCCGGGCGGAAATGCGCGGCGCCAGGGTCACCGGCGGTGCCGCCATCTCCTGGAGCATGCCGTCCTGGCGGAAGCGCACGCGATAGCGCTTCTCGTAGGGCTCGAAGTGGATATCGGAGGCGCCGCGGTTGATGGCGTCCAGCAACACCTTGTTGACGAAGCGGACCACCGGGGCGTCGTCCGCCTCTGGGTCCGCGTCCCCGCCTCCGGCGTCGTCGTCGTCGCCGGAGGTGATGTCGAGGTTTTCCAGGTCCTCGTCCAGATCCATGTCCGCCATGGCGCTGGAGCTGGACGTCAGCGCGGTCTCAATGGCCCGGACCAGCTTGTCTTCCTCGACCAGGACGGCGTCGGTGGTCAGGCCGGTGTGGAACTTGATCTCGTCGAGGGCTTCCAGGTTCGTCGGATCGGCCACGGCCACGAACAGACGCTTGCCCCGCTTGATTAGCGGCAGCGCCCGGTGGTGGCGTATGAGCTTCTCCGTGACGAGGGATACCTGCGCCGTGCCCAGGTCCATGCTGTCCAGATCGAACAGCGGTACACCGAATTCCTGGGCGGAAGCCTGGGCGATATCTCGCGCCGCCACGATGTTCTTTTCGACCAGATAGGAGACCAGCGGCAGCTTGGCCTGCTTGGCGTCCTGGATGGCGTCCTGCGCCTGATTCTCTTCCAGGAACCCGTCGCGCACCAGGCGGCCGGCGAGGCCGCCAATCTTGACTGTGGGGTTTGCAGTGGCCATGTCTAAAGCTTTTGCCGTCTCTGGTGTAGCCCTCGGGGTTTGATTCCCTCGCGCCTTGCCCTCGTGGCGGCCGGTACCTCGGTTCTTTTGATGGGCTACGTCGCTTATGGACTATAACCCATGGAAAAGCCTTGTGTAACCGGCGACAGACACAGCGCCACCGGTAACCATGCGGCGCTCGACATGCCTATGGGACCATGCGAATCTTCGGGATTCTGTGCGTTCCATCTCATCACACGCGCCGATTCCCCGGAAATCGGCGCGATCACCCGAGGCTCTCTTCCTGGCCGGCGAAGACGTCGGCCGGCTCCTGCATGAAATACCCCTGTATGTATTCGACGCCGGATTGCCACAAGGCGGAAAGGACCACGGCGTCCTGCACCTGGGCAGCAATGGTCGCGATCCCCAGCCCCCGCGCGTGGCCCGTCACCTCGCTCACCTTCTTCTGCGCCTGCCTGTCGATGTGGGCGGAGTCACTGATGCTCGGCGAGAGCTTCACGTAGTCGGGCCTGAGCGTTTCGAGCAACTCGTTGCCCGCCTCGTCCGGGTCGAAATTCTCGACGGCCACGGCGAACCCGGCCTCCCGCAGGGCGTTGCAGAAAGCGCGCACCTCGCCCGCGCGCGTGACAACGGTTCGGTGCGGAATCTCGACGACGAGCCGGTCAGCCGGCAGGCCCGCCGTGCGGGCCTGGTCGATGATCCATCCGGCCAGGTTCTGCTCCGAGAGGCTTTCCGGGAACACCTTGACGAACAGGCGCGCCTGATCCAGGCGGCCCGCATGCTCGGATAGAACATGGATGGCCCGGGTAATGATCCAGCGGTCCAGCATTGCCGACAGCCCGGCGCGTTGGACGGCCGGCAGGAACTCCCGGGGCAGGATGTCGCTG
Organism: Ectothiorhodospiraceae bacterium WFHF3C12; assembly: GCA_013519935.1. Lineage (GTDB taxonomy): Bacteria > Pseudomonadota > Gammaproteobacteria > Nitrococcales > Nitrococcaceae > WFHF3C12. The sequence goes on from JACDUA010000012.1 coordinate 8,995, forward strand.
TCGTCGTCGTCGAGCATGCGCACGAACACCTCGAACAGGGCGCTGGGCTGCCCATTAAGGCTGGATATGGGCTGATACACGAGCCTGAAACGGTCCTGGCGCAGGGCTTCCTGCACCCGGCTGCCCCAGAAATCCCCGAGATCGGTACTCGCGGCGCTCACCGCTTCGGCTTCCGGAGTGCGGGCCCCGGACTGGGGGTAGGCCCGCCGGGCGGCCTCCAGTGCGCCTTCAACGGTCTTTGCCTTGCCATCGAGAACCGCGACGCCGATCTGCGGCGCGGTGTGCCCGAGATCGGCCATGCCCTGCCGAAGCCCTTTCGCTACGGCTTCGAGCGCCCGCTCCGACGGTACCGAAAAGGCCGCTGCAAGCATGTTGTCCCCGAGTCTCGCGGCCGAGGCGAAGGGCGGGAGCTTGCGGCGCAGGACGTCCGCCGCCCGGACCAGCCCCGTGCCGTCGTCGGGCGCCGTGAATTCGGCCAGGGCCACGCCGGCGTGGGTCCGCTCGAAGGCCCCGGTCGCCAGGCTCTGGCTGAGCCCTTCCACGAACTGGCTGGCGGTCTGCAGTCCCGTCATCGGATCCCGGGTGGCGATGAAGCGAAACGCCTCGCGGAGCGTCGAGGCGCGCCGGATACGCCCTTCCACGATGGCCTCCAGGTCCTCCGCGGCCACCGGGAGACCGAGAACGCCGTCAGCGCCCTCGGCCGCTACCAGCTCATCCAGGGCACGCTTGTCACCGCCGGTGCACAGCAGAACCGGTACGACGCTGAGGGGGTGAATCTGGCGTATCGTGCGTAACAGTGCGCCAGGCTCGAATTGCGCCATGTCGGCGTCCAGGAGGATCAGTTGCGGACTGGCCCGCTCCGAAACCTCCAGAAGCTGATCCGGCGGGACCACCTCGCAGTCCCAGCCTCGCTCGAGCAGTGCCGTCCGCCGCTGCGCCAGGGCCGAATCCGCGTCGGTGAGCATGACCACGCGCCCGTTTTCCCCGGCGCCGTCGCGGCGAGCGTGCCTGAGCTCGTAGATCAGCGTCATCAGGCTCACCGGGCGCGTGACGAAAGCCGCACTTCCCGCCCGGGCCGCGTTGAGCCGCGTCTCGAAGTCGCCCTGTTCGGATAGAAACAGGACCGGCGCTATCCGACCCAGGGGCTGCGCCGATGCCCAGTCGAGACCATCCTGTCCGAACAGTGCCGTGTCCAGGATGAAGCTCCCGGGCGGGGCGCTACGCGCAGCGTTGCCCATGACGTCCAGGCTGACGAAGGTGCGCGCCTTGAAGCCATAGTGCCGAAGGTCGAAGGCGATCGAGGCGCCCAGTTCGGAGCTCTGGGTGCACAGATAAACCGGGCGTTCACGCGCCGCGGGCAGCTCGTTGCCAAAGAGATCGCTCAAAGGACATCCCCCTCAAAATCGCTCCGCGATACTCTCTTGTGCTGTTTATCGGCAGGTATCGCGCAAACACAACGTCGGGTGGCCCGGCGCTCGCGAACGAATCCGGTTAAATCGCGAGCGGCATCACACCCCGCGTTGCGCCCGACGATAGCACAGCGGGAACGGGACGAAATGTGCGGCAGGTCGTCAGAAGAAGGTGACGGACCGCGAAAGCGCGAAGAGGGAAACGGTGGAAATGGTCGGGGTGACTGGATTCGAACCAGCGACTCCTGCCTCCCGAAGACAGTGCTCTACCAAGCTGAGCTACACCCCGACTAGAGGACGGATCGGTCAGTAACGCCGATCCACCGCGAACCGGACCAGACGTTCAAGGGCTTCGCGGAACTCGCTGCCCGGGACGCCCGACAGGGCCTGGACGGCTTTATCCGCCTCCTGATCCGCAGCGCGGCGAGTATAGGCAATGGCGCCCGTGTTTTCAATCGCCTGTTGAATGGCCTCGACATTGTCCAGGCCGCCTTCCTCGATGGCGCGACGCAGTAATGCGGCCTGCTCACCGTCCGACTCGCGCAGCGCATGGATGAGCGGCAGCGTGGGCTTGCCTTCAGCCAGGTCGTCGCCGAGATTCTTGCCTGTCTCATTGACGTCGCCGCCGTAATCCAGGGCGTCGTCGACGAGCTGAAAGGCGTTGCCCAGGTGCAGCCCATAAGCGGCCAGTCCCTCCGTGACCTCGTCCGCCGCGCCGCAGATGAGCCCGGCGCAACGACAGCCCGCTTCGAACAAGGTGGCGGTCTTGCGGTAGATGATCTCGCGATAGCGATCCTCGGTGACATCCGGATCGTGGCAGTTCATCAACTGCAGCACTTCGCCCTCGGCGATGACGTTGGTCGTGCGAGCCATCACGGCCATGATGGCCATGCTCTCCAGCTCCACCATCATCTCGAAGGCCCGGGAGTAGAGAAAATCACCGACCAGCACGCTGGCCTCGTTGCCCCAGACGTGGTTGGCCGTCTCCTGGCCGCGCCGCAGCCGGGAGTCGTCGACGACGTCGTCGTGGAGCAGGGTGGCCGTGTGGATGAACTCGATGACGGCCGCCAGGGGAAGGTGTTTGTCGGCGGGGTCGCCGGCAGCCCGCGCCGCCATCAGGACTACAAGCGGGCGCAGCCGTTTGCCGCCACTGTTGACGATGTAGGCGCCCAACTGGTTGATCAGGGCCACGGAGGAGCTCAGGCGTTCCTGGACCAGCCGGTTGACGGCCTCCATGTCGTCTCGGACCGGGGCGCGGATCTCTTCCAGTTTCATCGGTTTCGGAGTCGGGGCCAGAATGAGTTCCGGAATGCTAGGGTCGACCCCGGGGGGTGTCAACCAGACCGCGCGGCCGCCCGCAACCCGCATTTGACCGTGGCGCCGGGGCCGGATAGAATTTCGCGCCTTACAAAGGAAACGCTGAACCATTCCCGCGTTTCCTTGGCTCCCGATACGATGTGGAGAAGTATTCATGTACGCGGTGATCAAGAGCGGCGGCAAACAGTATCGCGTTTCCGAGGGCGACGTGCTTCGCGTCGAGAAGCTGGACGCGGAAGAGGGCGCTGCTTACGACTTCAAGGAAGTCCTGTTCGTTGCCGACGGGGATGACGTCAAGGTGGGTGCGCCGATGCTCGACGGCGGCAAGGTGTCGGCGGAGATCGTGCGCCACGGCCGCAACCGCAAGATCGACGTCATCAAGTTCAAGCGGCGCAAGGACTACCAGCGCAAGCACGGTCATCGCCAGCACTTCACCGAGGTCAAGATCACCGGCATCAGCGCCTGAGTCGGTGGCCTGGAGGAACTAGGTTATGGCACATAAGAAGGCAGGCGGCAGTACCCGCAACGGTCGCGATTCAGTTTCCAAGCGCCTTGGCGTCAAGCGTTTTGGCGGAGAGATGGTCAGCGCCGGCAGCATCATCGTGCGCCAGCGCGGCACGGAGTTCCATGCCGGGGACTTCGTCGGGCAGGGCAACGACCATACACTGTATGCCAAGGCTGGCGGCCGCGTGGTATTCAAGCGGCGTGGCCCGGCCAAGCGCCGCTTCGTGAGTATCGAGCCGGCTCAATAACGGGGTTATCGAAACGGCCCCTTCGAAAGCCCCGTCCCAAGCGGGGTTTTTTTGTGTCCGTCGCCCCGGTTCCCGGTCGGTCTGTATTGGGAGTGCGTAACCGCCATGAAATTCGTCGACGAAGCGAGCATTACGGTCATAGCCGGTGACGGCGGCGATGGCTGTGTGAGCTTCCGGCGCGAGAAGTACGTCCCGAAGGGCGGGCCGGATGGCGGCGACGGCGGCCGCGGCGGCAGTGTCTATGTGGAGGCGGACGGCGGCTTGAATACGCTCGCGGATTTCCGCCACAGCCGGCGCTTTTCTGCCGAGCGCGGCGAGAACGGCGCGGGCCGTCAGTGCACGGGCCGCAGCGGTGTCGATCTCACCATTCCGGTGCCGGTGGGCGTCACCGTTCAGGACGCGGATACCGGCGAGGTCATGGGAGACCTCACCCACCCGGGCGACAGGCTGCTGGTGGCCCAGGGCGGGCGCGGGGGCCTGGGGAATATCCATTTCAAGAGCTCCACCAACCAGGCGCCGCGGCGGGCTACCGGCGGCACGCCCGGTGAGCGCCGGCATCTGGCCCTGGAGCTCAAGGTGCTCGCCGACGTCGGACTCCTGGGTATGCCCAACGCGGGCAAGTCGACGCTCATACGGGCGGTTTCCGCCGCCAAGCCCCGAGTGGCGGACTATCCTTTTACAACCCTTTACCCAAGCCTGGGGGTGGTTCGCGTGGAGGCCACGCGCAGTTTCGTGCTGGCCGACATACCAGGGTTGATCGAGGGTGCGGCGGACGGGACCGGTCTCGGCGTGAGGTTTCTCAAGCATCTGTCGAGGACCGGGTTGCTGCTGCATGTGGTGGACGTAGCGCCGCCGCAAGGTGAGCCGTCCCCCGCGGCGCAGGTCCGTGCGGTGGAGCGCGAGTTGGGCCGTTTCAGCAGTGAGCTCGCCGGCAAGCCGCGCTGGCTCGTGCTGAACAAGATCGACCTGCTGCCCGTGGATCAGCGGGATGAGGTGGCAGGGGACATTATAAGGGCGCTGGATTGGCAGGGTCCGGTGCATACCATCTCCGCGGCCACGGGCGAGGGCACTCAGCAGCTCATGTGGGCGATCATGTCCTACCTGGAGGCTCGCGCCGAGGACCGGCAACAGGGGGAAGTCTAGGCATGGAGGACTCGCAGCGCCCGTTGCTGGGCCGGGCGAGACACTGGGTGGTCAAGGTCGGTAGTGCCCTGGTCACCAACGATGGCCGCGGGCTCGACCACGAACGAATCCGGGCATGGGCCAGGCAGATCGCCGACCTGCGCGCCGCCGGCGCCCGGGTCACCCTGGTGTCCTCCGGCGCGGTGGCCGAGGGCATGCAGCGTCTGGGCTGGCAACGCCGGCCCCACGCGCTCTACCAGATGCAGGCGGCGGCGGCCGTTGGCCAGATGGGGCTGGTGCAGGCCTACGAGACGGCCTTCAAGGACCACGGTCTGCATGCCGCGCAGATCCTGCTGACCCACGACGACCTTTCCAACCGCGCGCGCTATCTCAATGCCCGCAGCACGTTGCGAGCATTGCTGGAAATGGACGTGGTGCCGGTGGTCAACGAGAACGATACCGTCGCCACGGAGGAAATCCGTTTCGGGGACAACGACAGCCTGGCCGCGCTGGTTGCCAACCTGGTCGACGCGGACGTGCTGGTGATTCTCACGGACCAGGCGGGACTGTACGAGGCCGACCCGCGTATGCACCCGGATGCCGCGCTCATTCACGAGGCCTATGCCAACGATGTCCGGCTGGAGGCCATGTGCTCCGACGCCCCGGGCGTGCTCGGCAGTGGCGGCATGCGCGCCAAGGTTCAGGCAGCCGCGCGGGCGGCCCGTTCCGGGGCCGCGACGGTCATTGCCTCGGGGCGGGAGCCGGATTGCCTGGCCAGGATCCGTGCCGGCGAGCCGCTGGGCTCGCTGCTGTTGCCGGCCCGTGAGCCGCTGGCGGCGCGCAAACAGTGGCTGGCCAATCACCTGCAGGTGCGCGGGCGGTTATGGCTGGACGATGGCGCGGTACGGTCATTGTGCGAGGCCGGGCGCAGCCTGCTGGCCGTCGGAGTGAGGAGAGTCGATGGCGCTTTCGCCCGGGGCGAGCTTGTCGCCTGCGTCGACGGGGAGGGCAGGGAGGTGGCGCGTGGACTGGTGAACTACGGTGCGGAGGACGCGAAACGGATCGCCGGCCGGGCGAGCCACGAGATCGAGGCCGTGCTGGGTTTCGTCGACGAGCCCGAGCTCATACACCGCGACAACCTGGTGCTGGCGGAGCAGTAGACACGCGCCGCGCCCTTTCCCTGCCGTGCCCTCAAGGTAGGGCGCTCGCAAACGCAAAGACGCCGGCAACCCTGGGGCTGCCGGCGTCTTCAAGAAAACGCGCAGCGCTGCCTAGAGTCCGCGAATGTGGTTGTTCAGGCGGCTCTTGTGGCGCGCGGCCTTGTTCTTGTGAATGATGCCCTTGCCCGCCATGCGGTCGATGATCGGCACGGCCGCGTTGTAGGCCTCCGCGGCCTTGTCCTTGTCGCCGGCCTTGATCGCCTGCTCGACCTTCTTGATGTACGTCCGCATCATCGAACGGCGCGACTGGTTGTGGCGGCGACGCTGCTCCGCCTGCCGGGCACGCTTTTCAGCGGATGGTGAATTCGCCAAGGTTGATCTCCTGCGGAAGCCGGGAACTTCAAAGGGCGAGGAATATGCCCGTTACCCCGCGATTTGTCAACCGAATGTGCCCGGCAGTTTCCCGTCCGCCGGCGAGGCGGTAGAGTGCCAGCTTTCTGTTTGACCTCCGGGAGATGCGTGGCCGCATGGCTGGCTCGAAAGGTTCAGGGCTGCTGGGCTCGGTCTTTACATTCGGTTCCATGACCCTGGTATCCCGCGTGCTCGGGCTGGTTCGGGATGTCGCCCTGGCGACTCTGGGGCCGGGGCTGGCCACCGACGCGTTTTTCGTTGCTTTCAAGATCCCCAATTTCATGCGGCGCCTGTTCGCCGAGGGCGCATTCGCCCAGGCTGTCGTGCCGGTGCTCTCGGAGGTCAAGGCCGGAGGTGACGAGGCCCGCGTCAGACGCCTGGTGAGCCACGTCTCCGGCGCCCTGGCCATGGTGCTGGTGGCGCTGACGGTGCTCGGCGTCGTGTTCTCGTCCCAGGTCATCACGCTGTTCGCGCCGGGTTTCCTGGAGGACCCTGGCAAATTCGCGCTCGCCAGTGAGCTGCTGCGCTGGACCTTTCCCTATCTGTTGCTGATCTCCCTCACGGCCTGTGCCGGTGCCGTGCTCAATACCTATGGGCGCTTCGGGCCGCCGGCGTTCGCGCCGGTGCTACTGAACCTTTGCCTGATCGCGGCGGCGCTGTGGGGCACCTGGGTTTTCGACTCCGAAGTCAAGGCGCTCGCCGTCGCCGTGCTGGTGGCCGGATTCGCGCAGCTGTTGTTGCAGCTGCCCTTCCTCGGGCGGGTCGGCATGCTTGTCTGGCCCGTGCCCATATGGTCCGATCCCGGCGTGAAGCGGGTGCTCAAGCTCATGACACCCGCTTTGTTCGGCTCTTCCGTGGCGCAGATCAATCTGCTGGTGGATACCGTCCTGGCCTCTTTCCTCATGACCGGTAGCGTGACCTGGCTGTATTTCTCGGATCGCCTGGTGGAGTTTCCGCTAGGGGTGTTCGGTGTTGCCATCGGGACGGTGATTCTGCCGCGATTGTCCGGCCAGCATGCGGACGCCAGTCCCGAAGGGTTCTCACACACCATGGACTGGGCGCTGCGCTGGGTACTGCTGATCGCCGCGCCGGCGACGCTGGCGCTGATGATGCTTTCCGGACCGATTCTCAGCACCCTGTTCCAGCATGGCGGGTTTTCGGTGACGGATGTCCTCGCGGCCCGGTTGAGCCTCATGGCCTACTCGGTCGGACTCGCCGGTTTCATACTGGTCAAGGTGCTGGCGCCGGGGTTCTTCGCGCGGCAGGACATGCGCACGCCGGTCCGCTACGCCGCCGGCTCGATGATCATGAACATGGTGCTCAGCACCGGTCTTGTACTGTGGCTGATCGAGACCGGCGTGGGCCATGCCGCGGTGGCGCTGGCCACGGGGCTCGCGCAGACGTTGAATGCAGTGCTGCTCTATCGTGGGCTTCGCCGCCGGGATATCTACAGGCCCAATCCGGGCTGGGGCCGGCTCTGGCGGCGGGTGTCCGTGGCCTGTGCCGCCATGGGGGCGGTTCTCTACTGGCCGGCCGGCAACCTGGCGTCCTGGACGGAAGCGGACACGCTCGCGCGCATCTCTCTCCTGCTTGGCTTCGTGGGTGCGGGTGCCGCCGTTTACTTTCTGGCGCTTTACGCTCAGGGGTGGCGGCTCGGCGCGATGCGCGAGCCCGTCCAGCCCCAGGGCGAATGACTCGCTGAAACCGGGGGCCCGCCATAGAGCTTGGCGCGCGGTGTGAAGTATACTCGGCGCTTTTGCGGGTGCTTGGTAGTCACTGAACATGGAGCTCGTGCGCGGATCCTACAGCCTCCGGTCGCGGCACCGGGGCAGCGTTGCCACTATTGGCAACTTCGATGGCGTGCATCTGGGGCACCAGGCAATGGTTGAGCGCTTGCGGGGCCGGGCCGAGGCACTGGCGCTACCGCTGACGGTGCTCACCTTCGAGCCGCACCCGCTGGAGTTCTTCGCACCGGAGCGCGCGCCGGCCAGGATTACCCGGCTGCGCGACAAGGTACGGCTATTGCGTGGCCACGGCGTAGACCGCCTGCTTTGCCTGCGTTTCGGGCGGCACCTGGCCGGCATGGAGCCGGAGGCGTTCGTCGAGGATATCCTGCTCGGTCGGCTTGGCGTCCGGCACCTGCTGATCGGGGACGATTTCCGTTTCGGGCGGCAGCGCCGCGGGGATTTCAAGCTTCTGGACGAGATGGCCGGCATCCACGGTTTCGGCCTCGAGCGCATGCCCACCCTGGCGGCTGCAGGCGACCGCGTAAGCAGTACCCGTGTCCGGGAGTGTCTGCTTGCCGGCAACCTGTCGCACGCCGAGGAGTTGCTGGGCCGGCCCTACGCGATAAGCGGCCGGGTGATGCGAGGGCAGGCGCTGGGCCGTGAGCTCGGGTATCCGACGGCGAACATCGCCTTTCACGGTCAGCCGCCGCCGTTGCGGGGGGTATTCGCCGTGCGCGTGCGTCTCAATGACGAGACGTCTTGGCGGCCCGCCGCCGCCAGCGTGGGTACCCGGCCGACGGTTAACGGGGTCGATACGCTCCTGGAGAGCTACCTGCTGGATTTCTCCGGCTCGCTCTACGGCCGGACCATGGAGGTGGCTTTTGACAGCCGGCTGCGCGACGAGCAGCACTTTGACTCGCTCGAGGCCCTGAAGGCGCAGATGGCCGAAGATGTGGCCCGGACGCGGGCGTACTATGCGCAACACACACTGAACTGAACGGAAGGCCGTCGTGAGCGACTACAAGGATACCCTGAACCTGCCGCGTACCGACTTTCCCATGCGGGGCAATCTGGCCAAGAAGGAGCCGGAGCGTTTGCAGCACTGGGAATCGATGGGGCTGTACCAGCGCATCCGCCGGGCGCGTGCCGGGCGGGAGCGCTACGTGCTGCATGACGGCCCGCCCTACGCCAACGGGGAGATCCACATCGGCCACGCGGTCAACAAGATCCTCAAGGACATCATTGTCAAATCGCGCACGCTGGCCGGGTTCGATGCCCCGTATGTGCCGGGCTGGGACTGCCACGGCCTGCCCATCGAGCACAAGGTGGAGCAGGATATCGGCCGCGCCGGCGAGAAGGTCGCGCCGGCGGATTTCCGGGCTGCCTGCCGGCGTTTCGCCGCCGAGCAGGTCGAGGGTCAGAAGGCCGACTTCAAGCGCCTCGGGGTCGTCGGCGACTGGGAGCGACCCTACCTGACGATGAATTTCCAGACCGAGGCGGACATTCTCCGGGCCCTGGGGGATATCATTCAGCGCGGCCACATGCGGCGCGGTTTCAAACCGGTCTACTGGTGCTCCGACTGCGGCTCGGCCCTGGCAGAGGCCGAGGTCGAATACGAGGGCCGGGTATCGCCGGCCATAGACGTGCGATTCCGCGCCCTCGATCCGGCGGCCGTCATGCAGGCGTTCGGTGCCGAGGCCCGGGACGGCGTGCCGGTATCCCTGGTGATCTGGACGACGACCCCGTGGACGCTGCCCGCCAACCAGGCGGTGGCCGTGCATCCCGAGCTGACGTACGTGGCGGTGCGGGTCGATCTCGGTGCGGGACCCGAAGTCCTGATCCTCGCCGAGGAGCTCATGGGCAGTGCGCTGGAGCGTTACGGCGCGACCGGTCACGACGTTCTGGCCCGTGCGCAGGGGCGTGCGCTGGAGCACATACGCCTGCAGCACCCGTTTCTCGCCCAGCGGCAGGTGCCGGTGATCCTGGGTGAGCACGTCACCGTGGAGGCGGGCACGGGCTCGGTGCACACCGCGCCGGGACACGGCGTGGACGACTTCGTCGTCGGCCAGGCTTACGGCCTGGCGGTGGACAACCCGGTGGACGACGACGGGCGATTCAAACCCGGCACCGAGTATTTCGCGGGCGAGTTCGTGTTCGATGCCAACGCCCACGTCGTCGAGACGCTGCGCGAGCACGGGACGCTGGTTCACCACGAGCGCTACGAGCATAGCTATCCCCATTGCTGGCGGCACAAGAGCCCGATCATCTTTCGCGCCACCCCCCAGTGGTTCATCAATCTCCAGATGCACGAGGTGCGCGCGCGCACGCTCGAGGCGATCAAGTCGGTGCACTGGACGCCGGCCTGGGGCGAGGCCCGGATGGAGGCCATGCTGCGTAATCGCCCGGAGTGGTGCATCTCGCGCCAGCGCAACTGGGGCGTGCCCATCGCGGTGTTCGTGCATCGGGACAGCGGCGAGCTGCATCCGCGCACGGGCGAGCTCATCGAAGAGGTGGCCGCGCGCATGGAAGAGTCCGGTATCGATGGCTGGTTCGAGCTGGACCCGGAGGAGCTGCTCGGGAAAGAGTCGGCGGATTACGAGAAGGTCGAGGACATTCTCGACGTGTGGTTCGACTCGGGGGTGACCCATCACTCGGTCCTGGGCCGTCGCGAGGAGCTGCGCCGGCCGGCCGAGCTGTATCTGGAAGGGTCCGACCAGTACCGGGGCTGGTTCCAGTCATCATTGCTGACCGGCATGATGATGGACGGTCGGCCGCCGTACCTGGGGGTGCTCACCCACGGCTTCACGGTGGATGCGGAAGGCCGCAAGATGTCCAAGTCCCGGGGCAACGTGGTTGCCCCGCAGAAGGTCATGAAGACCCTGGGGGCGGATATCCTGCGTCTTTGGGTGGCCTCCAGCGACTACAGCGGCGAGATGGCCGTCTCCGATGAGATCCTCAAGCGCACCGCGGACGCGTATCGCCGCTTGCGCAACACGGCGCGCTTTCTGCTGGGTAACCTGGACGGTTTCGACCCGGAGCGCCATGCCGTGGAGCCCGACCGCATGCTCGCCCTGGACCGCTGGGCGGTGGACCGCGCGCTGCAGCTGCAAAGCGACATCCAGGCCGCCTACGAGCGTTTCGATTTCCACCACGTCTATCAGCGGGTGCACAACTTCTGTGTGCTGGACATGGGTGGCTTCTACCTGGATGTCATCAAGGATCGCCAGTACACAACGCCGAGGGACAGTCTGCCCCGGCGCTCGGCACAGACGGCGATGTACCACATCGCCGAGGCGCTGGTCCGCTGGCTGGCGCCGGTGCTGAGTTTCACGGCGGAGGAGATCTGGGAGCATCTGCCGGGCGATCACGGGGAAAGCGTGTTCATCGCCGAGTGGTACGAGCGCCTGACGGCACTGGACGATGAACGCTTCGACCGCGCCTTCTGGGAGCAGGTGCTGAGCCTGCGCGACGCCGTGAGCAAGGAGGTCGAGCGTCTGCGCAATGCCGACGTGCTCGGTGCGACGCTGGAGGCGGAAGTCGACATATACTGCTCCGCCGAGCTCATGGAAGCCTACGCCCGGCTGGAGGACGAGCTGCGCTTCGTGCTGATCACCTCTTCGGCGACGGTCCACGGCGAGGAGGAACGTCCCGGGGACGCCGTGGAGGCGGCCCTGGAGGACGGCAAGCGGATCTATCTGCGTGTGCGCCGCAGCGAGCACGAGAAATGCGTTCGCTGCTGGCATCGGCGCGCCGACGTGGGTGCCAACGACAGCTACCCGGATATCTGCGGCCGCTGCGTGGCGAACATCACCGGTGAAGGCGAGGTACGACGCTTTGCCTGAGTCTTCCACCATGGCCCGCCACAGGGCCCTGTGGATAGGCGTCGGCGTGGCCCTGCTGGTGGTCTTTCTCGACCAGGCCACCAAACTGGCGGCCGAGGCGTGGCTGATGCCCTATCGCCCGGTTTCGGTGATGCCCATGCTCAACATGACCCTGAGCTTCAATACCGGTGCCGCATTCAGCTTCCTGCATGATCAGTCGGGTTGGCAGCGCTGGTTCTTCGCGGCGCTGGCGCTGGTGGTCAGCGGCGCGCTGGTGGTCTGGCTGGCCCGGCTCGGCCGGTCCTTCGGCTGGCAGGGGCTGGGGATTGCACTGATCCTGGGCGGCGCGGTGGGTAACCTGATCGATCGGCTCGCTTACGGTCACGTCATCGATTTCATTGATGTTTACTACGGTGACTGGCACTGGCCGGCGTTCAACATCGCCGACAGCGGCATTACCGTCGGCGCGGTCATTCTCATCGCTGAGTCCGTATTCGCGCAGCGCCAGGCATGACTGGAGCAGTATCCGCTCGCCGGCTGTTGGTCCATATCGCCGGACCATGAGAAAATCCCGACCTCACTACTAGGAATTCAGGTCTGGAGCATGCAAGAGATTCTGCTCGCCAACCCCCGCGGCTTCTGTGCTGGCGTCGACCGCGCCATCAGCATCGTCGAGCGCGCGCTTGAGGCGTTCGGCTCGCCGATATACGTCAGGCACGAAGTGGTCCACAACCGCACCGTGGTGGACGACCTGCGCGGCAAAGGGGCGGTTTTCGTCGAGGAGCTCCACGAAGTGCCGGACGGCGCCACCGTTATCTTCAGCGCCCACGGCGTCTCCCAGGCCGTGCGGGAGGAGGCCGAGGAGCGCGGCCTCCGCGTATTCGACGCCACCTGCCCCCTGGTGACCAAGGTCCATATCGAGGTTGAGAAGCATGCCCGGGCGGGCCGGGAGGTTATTCTCATCGGCCACGAGGGTCATCCGGAGGTCGAGGGTACCATCGGTCAGTATGTGGGCGAGGGCGCTGAGCGTGGCGCTATTTACCTGGTGGAGACCCCGGAGGATGTCGAGCGTCTCGAGGTGGCCAACCCCGATGACCTGGCATTCGTCAGCCAGACCACGCTGTCCATGGACGACACGGCACAGATCATCGACGCCCTGAAGCGGCGCTTCCCGTCCATCGATGCGCCCCGCAAGGACGATATCTGTTACGCGACGCAGAACCGCCAGGATGCGGTCAAGTCGCTGGCCGAACAGGTGGACGTCATGATCGTCGTAGGCTCCCAGAACAGCTCCAACACCAAGCGGCTTAAAGAGCTCGCGGAACGCATGGGTGTGCCGGCCCACCAGATAGATACTGCGGGAGATCTGAGTCGGCAGTGGGTTGAAGGCAAGCGCCGCATAGGCATAACAGCCGGTGCCTCTGCACCGGAGAGCCTCGTCAACGACGTGGTGCGGCTCCTGGAGCATTGGGGCGCAACCGTCCCGAATGCTCAGAGCGGATATACAGAGGATGTAGTTTTCTCGCTGCCCCGTGATCTGCAGCGTGCCCTCCAGCGGCTGGGGGAGCGGGAAACTGCCGAGGTGGTCGCCAGGAAAAACTAGGAGTCGGCGCTTGCCCGCGTAGTCCGGCGTCGCGAGCTGTCTCTCTCGACGCTGTCAAGGGCAGTTAAGATCATCACTTTTCGCCTTGCGAATGCGCCCGCTCATGGACAGCACAAACCCTCTGTCCCTGACATCACTCGCTGCGCTGCATATGGAAAGAGTGCCGGCATAGCCGGTCGAGAAGCCCGTGGGGTGGAAACGGGCGCGACTTGCAAGCAGCCCGTTTCCCGTGATGCTCAGGCCGGATTCCACGGTTGTATGGACGCTGAGGATCTCACCGCGGTGACCATCACAGTGGGCGTCATTGTCCGCATCCACGCAGTTCGATGCGCCATCCGGGGCCGAAAACGCCAGCCAGCCCTGATGCCAGCCGCCGGTAGTCGCGCAGCCTCCGGATGCCGAGCCTTTGCATAGAAAGACATCTACGCCGCGGGTCACGGCTTCGGAACGGGCCATGTGTAGGTCGACGAGTAGGCGATTGGCGGTTGTGTTCGCTTGCTGGTCCCTGACCAGGCTCATGAACGACGGTGCCACCAATGCCGTGAGCGTTGCGGCTACGCTGAGCGAAACCAGCAATTCGGGAAGCGTGAATCCGGTGCGCTGCATCGTCTGTCCTCCATGACGCGACGATTCAGAAAGATGTAAACGCTAGCTCCTTTTGGCCCTTCGATTTTCCTTGAATCCTGGTGGCAGTCAACCTCTGCTCGCTCAGCAGGAGTCGTCCCAGCAGTCCTCGCCGGCGTCAATGGCGCCATTATTGTTCCGGTCCCACCTCCGCGCGCCGGCATTGGTCAGCTCAAGGTAACCGTCCCCGACCTGGCCGTTGATGGGGGTGGCCCTCAGTACATAGCTGTCCGAAGACGGCAGCGTCTGAATCGTCAGGTCGTAGAACTTGCGGTTGCCATCCAGCGGTGCCTGCGTGGGGAAAATGTCCGGCGCGCCCGTGTCTGCCCCACCGGCTGCAGCACCTTCATAGCTAAGGTTTTCCGTGTAGTAGCGCTCCATAGCGGCGGCAAGGCCGTTGAGCGCCCCCATGGCGTCAGTGCGACGAGTCTCGGTGACGTGGGTTTGATAACTTGGATAGGCGATACCCGCCAGGATTCCGATTATCGCTACCACGATCATGAGCTCAAGGAGGGTGACTCCCTTTTCTCTTGCCTGCATCGTCTCGGTTCTCTGCTGTCGATACGGTTTAATTCGGCTGCCAGCGGCCTGGCCGTAACATCCAGATTTCCACCACCCGAGCGGCGACCTTGTCTCCCGCCGGCACCGTGATCAATCCAACGAGGCTTCCCTTCGGGATACGGCTGATGTATTGCGGCTCGCCTTCAGTATCGAAGGCCTTCGTGCCAGGAGAAACGGAATACTTCAGGGCGTCGACTTTGATCCGTCCGGTGCCGTCCGTGCTCTGGGTATAATGTCCTACTTCGTCAAATTGACGCGGTGCATTCGGTGGCCGATCCGTGAACCGTTCGCCGTCGGTCGCCGACTCCTCAGCCTGAAGAGGGGCAAGGCTCACGGCGAAAACCACCAGGGCTACCAGATATAGATATCGCATTATCCCTTCCTTCCCCTATTCGTCCACGACTTCCCGCCAGGAATGCCGGCCGATGGGGCCTGTTGTTTCCGTGTTGGTGCGGATGCTGCTGACCTCGTCGCCCACCTGGGTGACACGCAGATTGCCGATGAAACCGGCATCGGTTGGTACACCGCCCTCGAGACGGCGGCCCGTGACCACGTTCTCGGCGCTGGAGTCGCCATCAACGTTGTCGTTCAAATCGAACACGCCGTCGTTGTTCATATCGAATACGACCTTGTCGGGGCGGCTGCCGCTGAAGGGGTCCAGCCCGAGCTCGAAACCGCCCGGCCCCGATTCGCAGGGGTTGGCCGCCTTCGGAATGATGGTGTTCACGAACAATATATCGCCGCGAACCTGGAGGTTGCGCACCGCCCGCTCACCGGGGAACTCCGGCGGATCGCCAGCCGAGCCGCCCGCGGCGGGCATGTCCAGATCGATATACCAGCCGCGCTCCTGGTTGCTGCCGTTGTTGTTCCAGCTGATGGGATTGTCGCTGGAGGTCCGGACCACGAATCCGTGCACCGGATCGACCTCGTTGGTAAAGGTCTGTTCCGTCAGGTCGTCGCGAGCGACGTCGGCCGTGGAGTTCAGATTACCGAGGTCATCCCAGATACCGTAGATAGACTGGATCTCTTCGCTGGTGCGGTCATCGTTGGTCATCCAGCTGCCCGTTGCCGTGATGATAACGAAGCCGGGTTCGCCCGGCAGCGGGTGGTTCACCGCAATCGGGGCCGTGGTGATGGGTTGTACCGGGTCGGCCGTCGCCGCGTCGCCGTCATCGTAGGTCGCCTGGAACAGCACCCCATCGTAGCTCCAGTTGGACGGCGACGTATTCGTGAGGTCGAAGCGCATGAGGTGGCCCTGCAGGTCACCGGCATAGACGTAGTCCGCGGTGCCGTTGCCGTCGCTGTCGATCACGCGGATGTCGCCGATGCCATTGGGTGTAGTGGCGTCGAGGTGGGGCATGCTGGCCGAGTTGTACTCTGCCATGCCGAAGCCGGTGTTGAGCTTGTAGTAGTCCGAACCCAACGACCACGTGCCGTCCTGGCCTTCCTCGATGAAGGCGACGAACAGCTTGGCATCACCGGCGGCCGCCGTGCTGTTGTAGCCGTTCCCGAAAATTGCCACCCAGCGCTTGTTGCCGCTGCCGTCGTCGGCGTTGGACATGGTGATGACCGGCTCGCTGAACGTATAGCCGAGGTCGCTATCGTCGGCGTTGGTGAATTCCCATAGCACCTGGTTGCTGGCCGTCGTTTCGTCGGTGAAATTGCCCGGGTTCGTGATGTCCAGTGCGAAGTAGCCCCGTCCACCCGCACCGGCGCCGCCGATGAGGACCGTATGCCATCCGCCGCCGCTCAACGACGGGGCAAAGATGTCGTTGATCGCGGGCGAAGCATCGACGAAGAAGCGATGGTTGTACTCCGGGTCCGCCAGGGCCGGAAGTCCCGATTGCAGGAACTCCGGCACGTACGCAAAGAGCTCTGAACCGGCGGGATTGCCGCCGGACGCCTCGGCCCGAAAGGCATGCAGCATGCCGTCATTCGCTCCGACGTAAACCAGTGGTGAACGGTTGAGCTGGCTCTCCTTGAATTCCGCGTAGGTGTTGGGACTCACCGCTGGCCAGCTGCCGCCATTCCGGCCGGAAAACTCCGGCGCGCCAACGTAGACCGGCGATGAGTGTGTAATATCGCCGAGCTTGCCGGCCGTGACCGGGCGGTCCCGAAGATCGCCGGCATTGACGTCATCGCCCTCGTGCTGGCTCTGGCCGCGCACCCATTCAAGTCGCTCATCGCCGATACCGCCGTTGTCGGTACGATCCGCGTCGGTCACGTTCGAGCGTGTCGGCGTGTGCAACGCCGTCTGCTGCGTGGCGGTCAGATCCCCCCATGCGAAGGGGATGCCCGCGGAATTGGCACTGTCATAGGTAATTATGTTGCGGCTATCGCTGTCGTCGTCCGTCTGGTTGTCCAGCTCCTGGGCCGCGCTCCACAGGTTCGCGCTGGTGTCAATTGTGCCGTCAGCGAGGATTTCCTGGGCGACGAGATCGCCGGTATTGGTCTCGGTGTCGTAGAACGCCCGAAACACCACGGAGTCCGTACGGATGTTCTGGGTGTTGAACGCCACGGCCGAACCGGTGCCCACACCCTGCTGGATTTCCTCGAAAACGTCATTGAGCGCGTCCACCAGCTCCTGCGGGTTGCCCGCGCTCAGGAACTGGCCCCGGCCGTTGTACGCGGCGTGGCGCAGATCGTCGATGCGGTGCAGGCGATTGGTACTCGGATCCGGCCAGCTGGTGCTGGTGTCATCGGGACCAGACGGCATCGACGTCAGAGTCCCGTTAACGCCGAAGCCGATCGTGTAAGTGCCCATGTGCTGGTGCATGATTTCGCCCAGATCTCCGGTGCCCCGATAAAGGAGGCGGTCACGGCTCGTGGTCGGCACCTGATCCGGCAAGCCGGAGAGATCGTTCTTGTAGAAGTACATGGCTACGTCGGCCAGGGTTTCGTCGTAGCTGTCGGCGAAGGCGCCTCCGGAAAAGTCACCCGTGGGCTGGTCCTCATTGTCCATATCGTTGGGATCGCCGCCGTTGTAGAACCCGTCCGTCATGAGAATGGTGTAGTTCTGCTGGCAGGCTCCCCCTTCCGAGGACGACAGAATCGGGCAGTCGTAGTCCGCTCCGTCGCCGAAAAAGCTGTTGTCCTCGCAGGCAAAATACCGGCCCACATCGCGCAGGTTGGTCCGCAGCGGCGTGCCACCGGATGAGTTCGTCTGGTACAGCTGATCCAGCAGGCCCTGTTTTTCACCGCTTCCGGCGGAGACGTTCATGGTGGCGACCTCCCGCCCACTTACGCTGCCATTAATGGTGCCGTACCCGATCCTTGCTGAGGTGGCATCGCGTACGACTCGCGACAGGGCGGCCTTGGCGGCCAGCTCGCGGCTGCGGTAGTAGCCGAACCAGTTGGCGAAATTTTCCTGGACATCCTCTACGGTCGCGTACTGCTTGGCGTCCGAGCCGTAACGCGTGGTCAGATAGCTGTTCAGGTTGGCCAGATCGGTGCTGTCCATGTTGCCAACCTGATACTCGGTTTCCTCACCGTTTTCGAAGGTACCGTCGCCGTCGTCGGTCCAGGTGTAGAAACGGAAGCCGTCCGAGTTGCCGTCTCCGTCTCGGTCCGACTGTAGTCGGGTGGTGCCACCGTCCCAGTCGGAGTTGTCGGTCAGAAGATTCACCGTCTCCGTCGGGTTGTACGGATTGTTCGGGGCATTCTCCGGGTCGATGTCGTCGAAGGGGTCACCGTCGGAATCAACGCCGGCCCACGGTACATAGGTCTGCGCAGGGTTGAAGTACACCTTGTTGAAGTCGCTGTTGCGGAACCGCCATGCTTCATCGTCTGCGGTGTTGCAGTCGTTGGCGTTGTCACCGTACTGATTGCTTCCAAACTCAACGCCGTAGACGTAACCGTCGTACGTGCTGCCATCCCCCTGCGTGAAGTCGCACTCCGCCGTGCCGTCGTCGTCGCTGTCGCGGTGGGTTACGCTTCCCGCGCTGGCATTGTTCGATCCGTCGGGCTGGTTAGCCGAAAAACGGAACTCGTTGTCGGCGTCCTGGGTGATGACCTCCCAGTCCATGCTGCCCGAGTCGTCGTTTAGCAGGAAGATGTTCGGGTTCACCGGCGGTATCGCTTCCAGGGCGTTGTCCGAAATATCCAGTTGCGCCTGGAGCGGCGTGGCCACGCTCGCGCCGATGACGAACACCAGCCAGCCAATGCGATGAACGTTCAACTTGGTGTCCTTCGCTTCCATGGGATTACCCCCGAAAATGCGCGTGCCAGAAATGGCCCAGTTAGAGTCGTTTGCCGTAGGTCGATTGCAGTATCACCACGGCATTGTCCGAGCCACCCGTGGCGCGGACAGTGATACGGAACAGGTCGACGTTCCCGGCGCCAGTACCCTCGCCGTAGTTGCCGATGTTGAGCTTGTTCTCTTCCGAGGTGACGGTGCCGTAATGTTCGATCACGAAGAGCGGATTGCTGCCCGGCCCCCCGCTCTCGCCGACGGCGTCGTAGCTGTATACGAGCGGGCCGGTGCCCGACCAGTTCACGTGTCGCCAGATCTGCGCGTCGTCGCCATCGACGTCGCCATCCCCGTCTAGGTCCACACTTTCCGAGTAAAGCCCGTCATCACCGTTGGCGTCGAAGCCGGCCAGAGTAATGACGTTGTTGTCTATGTATGCCTCCGCACCGCGGATGCCCGCTTCGGCGGCTTCGAAGGCGATCTGCCGGTCGCGCAGATTGCCGGCCATGCGCTCCTCGAGCACCGTGTTCCGAAGCGAGGTCACACCGATCAGCGTCATGATCAGGAGAAATATGAGGCTCACCGTCAGGGCCGCGCCGCGCTGGCTGATTGTCGGTTTCTTCGTTGCCACAACGTGCACCATCTTCACAGACCCCGGTTCCGGATCTGGATTGTCGTGTTGAAGGCATGCCGCAGTCTGCGGTCGGACGGGTGGGTTACCGCGCCGGATGTGCCTACCGCGGTGCCCGCGAGGTTGTAGGTTCGGCTGTCCGCATTCTGAGCCACGTTATCGTCAGAGCGGATCAGCAGCCCCATGCGGACCGTCCGCACTTCCTGCCAGTCCGACACGCTCGATGCGTCCTGGTATTCCTCGATCTGGCCGTCGGCGTCGGTATCGAGGCCATACTGCAGCTGCATGTTTTCGACCCCTCGAATGAGCTCTTCGCGGACGTAGCTGCTGCTGCCGCCCGAATTCTGCAGTCGCTGGCGGTACAGCGCGGTGTCGCTTCCATCGCCGCTAACGCCGATGTAATAGGCCACCGACTTGAACTGGACCAGTACCGCATCGGAGCCGTAGGTGTAGCCCACAGGGCTGGTGCATGGGTCCGAGGAATAACCCAGTTCCCGAACGCAATTTCCCGGGCTTACACTGCCGCCGGTGTTGTGCACCACGGTCTCATTGGACGACTGGGTGTTGGTGACCTGGAATACCGAGGCCTGTTGGGTGTCGCAGACCAACACGACGTCACCGTCTTCCAGCGTATTGACATCGTTCAGGAAGAACGCCGCGGAGGAGGCTGCTGGTTGATGATTATTCACCTGGAAAGTGCGGTTGCCGCCACCCTGCAGCCAGAATGCATCGGTGTCCGTCACCCGGTCGCCGGCGGAAGTGCCGAAGGACGGGAGGGAAGCATCGGAGCCCTCGATGCCCACGACGCCCGCGCCACCGAAGCTTGAGGCCGGGCCGCCGCTGGTCGGGTTCAGCACGTTTGCCACTTCCGTGGTTATGCGGCAGGGCATGAATCCGGCCATGCGGATCTCTCGTGTCAACAGGTCCAGCGTAAAGCGGCCATTCTCCTGCATGCGGGATAGGCTTTCGGTCATCTGGCTGGTCTGCTTGTTACTCACGTAGACCTGGACGACCCCGGTCATGAGTACGAGTCCCACGACCAGAGCCACCATTAGCTCGACGATGGAGAACCCGCCGTCGTAGCGTTGGGGGAGGGCGGATCTCAAAGAGCTGCAGCCGCGCATCTCGCCTAGATCTCCGTGTTGATGCTCAGATCCTGGACGTTGTCATCGCGATCATTCCAGCGGATGGTGACGGTGAATTCGTTTCCGTTCCGCTCGATCGCGCCTTGGCCGCCCGGCAACACACCGGTAATGCCGAGGTTCTGGCATTCGGTGTCGTCGTTCCAGTTGCCCAAGGTGCATTGCCAGGTATTCAGGTCGAAGTCGGCAAGCTGTGCCGGGGTGCAGGTGCTGTTACAGGTCTGGTTGCTGTCCGGTTCCGTTCCCATAGCCCAGTCGTAGTCCCCGTTGATGGCCGCCTCGCGATTGGCGCGCATGCGATCGATTATGTCGTACGCCATGTACGTTGCCTGAGAGCGTAGGTAGGCACTCTGATTGAAGCGAAGCCCCTGGGCCTGCATGGCAGCCAGTCCAAGCAGTCCCAGAGAGAGCACCAGCAGGGCCACCAGAACCTCGATCAGGGTAAAGCCCGACGCTTGCCGCGCCGGACGGGTCGATAGCAGACGCACCTGTGAAGCCTCCTTCATGGGCAGGTCATCTCCGCGCCGTTGACGTCTTCGACGGTGCCGTCACTGTTGCTGTCCTGGCCCATTGCAGGCCGTCCAGTGACGTTGATGTTGATAGACCGTCCCTCCGCCGCACCCCGGGTGTCGCAGACGAATAACGAGCCGTCATCAGCTTCCCGGAGAAAGCCGCTGGAAGCGTACTGGATGTGACGGCTCGTATTGCCGGTGTCCGCCGCAGCGCCGTCGAAACTCGTGAGCCGGATGGTCATGCCTTCGAGCGGGGACTGTACTCGCAGGATGGTTTCGCCGGCATCGCGGACGGCATCACCGTCCGTATCGCGGAATACGAGCCAGCCATCCTCCCAGGAGGTGGAGTTGCAGTTGCTCTGGTCCGACGATCCGCAGACCGTGATGATCTGCCCGGACTTGATCGCCTCGGAACGTGCCACCGTAAGCGCTGCGATCACCTCGTTGGTATTCGACGTCAGCCGATTGTCCCGGACCAGATTCATCATGCCGGGAGCACCCAGCGTCAGCACGACCGCCGCTACGGCGAGCGTGATCATCAGTTCGATCAGCGTGAAGCCAGTGTTCGTCTTCATGACCAGAGTAATAGCGTCGCGCGCGGGTGTTTGGCGAGTTCGCGGCGATGAGAGCGGGGTTTGCGCCGATGAGCGGAATGGTGCTCAGCTGCAGCGTTGGTCTGCGGACCAGGTAGGTCGAATCGTGGTCCGGTAGCGTTGTCGTTGCTCTGGCGGTTAGCTATACTTCCGCCTCGCAATTGCCGGCGTAGCTCAGTTGGTAGAGCAACGCATTCGTAATGCGTAGGTCCGCGGTTCGAGTCCGTGCGCCGGCACCACCCCTTCCCTCAGTTCGCCTAACCGAGCTCGAAGCGCATGGACAGATCGACGGCGCGTATGTGCTTGGTTATGGCGCCGATGGAGACGTAATCGACGCCGGTCTCCGCGATCTGGCGCAGGGTGTCCGTGTCCACGTTGCCGGAGGCTTCGAGGCGGGCCCGGCCGTCGGCCCTGGACACGGCCTCGCGCATGTCCGCCAGCGTGAAATTGTCCAGCATGATGATGTCCGCCCCGGCCGCCAGGGCCTCGTCGAGCTCGCCCAGATTCTCGGTCTCCACTTCCACGCTGACGGAAAGGTTTAGCCGGCGTGCCTCGGAGACCGCCGCCGTAATGGAGCCGCAGGCGTAGATGTGGTTTTCCTTGATGAGGATGGCGTCGTACAGCCCCATGCGGTGATTGCTGGCGCCACCGCAGCGTGCCGCGTATTTCTGGGCCAGGCGCAGGCCGGGCACGGTCTTGCGCGTATCGAGTATGGTTATACCCGTGCCGGCTACGGCGTCCACGTAACCCCTGGCCGCCGTCGCGGTAGCCGAGAGTAGTTGCAGGAAGTTCAACGCCGTGCGCTCGCCGGTGAACAGGGAACGTACCGGTCCGCTCAGCCGGCACAGAGTCTGTTCGGCGGCGACCGCCTCCCCGTCCGTCACCTGCCAGTCCACCGACACGCCCGCATCGAGCTGTCCGAAGACGGCGTCGAACCAGGGTCTGCCGCAGATCACCGCCGGTTCGCGAGCGATCACGCTGGCCGCGCCCTTCCTGGAGGCGGGTAACAGCGCCGCGGTGAGGTCGCCTTCCCCGACGTCCTCGCGCAGGGCGCGCCGGACGTCCTCGGCGACGACCCGGCTATCGATGTCGGTCGTCATCGGCATCCTCCAGCGGCGCCGGCGGAGGTGTCATGGACGGTGTCCCGCGCCGCAACGCGGCCCGTCCCAGCACGAACGCGCTGACCGGGGCGGTAATGAAGAGGAACACCAGGATCAGCAGCTCGCGCACGCTCAGGCCGTTTCCGGAGCCGGCCGCGAATGCGATGAACGCCGCACAGACGGCGGCCAGCCCCAGCGTGGTGGCCTTGGTCGGGCCGTGGAGCCGGGTGAAGAAGTCGGGCAGGCGCGCAAGACCCAGCGAGCCCACCAGGACAAAGAAGGCGCCGAAGAGGATGAGTACGCTGGCCAGTGCTTCGAGCATGGTAATGGCCTCAGTCCATCAGGTTGCCGCGGAGCAGGTACTTGGCGAGGGCGATGGTCCCGACGAAACCGGTCATGGCGATCAACAGCGCCGCCTCGAAGTACAGCCTGGAATCGAACCGGATGCTGAGCATCAGCACCAGGGCGATGGTATTGATGTAGAGCGTGTCCAGCGCCAGGACGCGGTCCTCGGGCGCCGGGCCCCGCAGCAGCCGCCACAGGCTCAGCAGCATGGCCAGCAGGACCGCGGCGATGGCGATGTTCAGAGCGGCGGTCAGCATTCGAACAGCTCTCCCAGCGGTTGCTCATAACGCCGTTTGATACCGGCGATGGCGTCCTCAGGATCCGGACAGTCCAGGGCATGGACGTGAAGCACGCCGGCGTCGGGATCCAGCTGAACCGAAACCGTGCCCGGTGTCAGTGTGATTATGCTGGCCAGCGCCACGGTGGCGTAGGGGTCGCGAATGTCCAGTGGTATTGCCAGGAACTGCGGGCGCAGTCGGTCGGCCGGGCGCGTCAGTACGATCCACGCCACCGTGAGATTCGCGACCAGGATATCCCACAGGACCACCGGGACCAGCCGGAGCAGCACCGCCGGCCGGTGCAGGCGCGGCGCCCGGATCCAGAAACGGGTCGTCAGGGGCGGGATGGCGATGGCCACCAGTAGCCCGAAAACCAGCGCACCCGGGGACAGGGAATTGACCAGCAGAAGCCAGGTGATGACCAGGAAGGCCGAAAGCAGCGGATGAGGTAACAGGCGACGTAGCATCTCGGTCCCTCAGTGGCCGGTCGGCGTCTCGGACTGATGGATGGCGTCGGCCCGTCCTTCGACGCCGTAGTCCACCACGGCATCGATGTAGGACTGGGGCGCGATGAGCGCGGCGGCCGTCGAGCGCGTGTAGTCCTGAACGGGAGCCGCGAACACGGTCAGTGCGACGATCAGTCCGCCCAGGGTCGCGACCGGCGCCAGCTCGCTGCCCGTAACCCGGGCGCCGGGCGCCGTATTCTGATCGACCTTCCAGAACAGGACGCTGCCGGCCCGGCTGAAGGAGACGACCGCCAGCAGGCTGGTTACCAGGATGACGGCCCAGATCCACGCCGCCATGTCATGGCCGGCGCTCTCGCGCAGAATCATTGCCTTGCCGAGAAAACCGCTCAATGGAGGGACGCCCGCGGCCGCCACGGCCAGGGCCATGAACCACAGTCCCAGTGTGTTGCCCGAGGCCAGGGCGGGGCCGGGCTCGAGATGGTCATCCGAGCCGTGCCGGCCCCGGCTGATGGGCTCGGCGAGGAGAAACAGTGCCGCGACGGTAAGCGTACTGTGCACAAGATAGTACAGCGCAGCTGCCACACCCTGTTGGGTGAACATGGCCACGGGGATCAACATGGTGCCCACCGAGGCGATGGTCATGTAGGCAACGAGCTGCCTCAGCCGCCGGGACGCCAGAACACCGATCATGCCCACCGCCAGGGTCAGCAGTGCCGCCCCGAGCAGCCAGGGCGCGATGAACGCGCCGGCATCGTCGCCGAGCGGCGCAAAACACAGGGTGTAGACACGCAGGATGGCATAGACACCGATCTTGGTCATGATCGCGAACAGCGAGGCCACCGGCGCGGGTGCCGCGGAATAGGCATCCGGAAGCCAGAACATCACCGGCAACAGGGCCGCCTTGGTGCCGAAGACCACGAGGAACAGCAGCGCGCTGGCCTGGACGAGGCCACGGTCGGCCGGATCGAGGTTCTCGAGCGCCAGGGCAATGTCCGCCATATTGAGCGTACCGGTGGCCCCGTAGAGCAGCGCCACGGCGACCAGGAATAGCGCCGAGCCGGTCAGGTTGACGACCACGTACTTGATGCCCGCGCGCATCCTGGGCGCGCCCTGCCCGTGCAGCAGCAGGCCGTAGGAGGCGATCAGCAGGATCTCGAAGAAGACGAACAGGTTGAAGATGTCGCCGGTGAGAAAGGCCCCCTGAATGCCCATGAGCTGGAACTGGAACAGGGCATGGAATACCCGGCCGGCGGCATCGCCGCGCAGGCTTGCCGCTGTCAGCGCGGTCACCGAGAGGATTGCGGTGAGCAGGACCATCAATGCGCTGAGCTGGTCCAGCACCAGCACGATGCCGAACGGTGCCGGCCACGATCCCAGCTCGTAGACCAGCGGGCCGGTTTCCACGGCTGACGTCACGGCCCACACCGCGACAACGAGCCCCAGGACGGCCGCGATCAGCGAAACGCCGCGCTGCAGCGGCAGTGACGCGCGCTGCAGGAGCAGCAACGCGAAGCCGGCGAGGGCGGGGATCAGGATGGGCAGTACGGGCAAGTGGGTCATGCGCCGCCGTCCACGTCGTCGCTGCCGGTCTCCGTCCGGGCCTTCACCGCCAGCACCAGCACGAATGCCGTCATGGCGAACCCGATGACGATGGCGGTCAGTACCAGCGCCTGGGGAAGCGGATCCGTGTACTCACTCACGCCCGCCTGGATGACCGGCGGCTGATTGATGGCGATACGCCCGCTGCTGACCAGAAAGAGATTCACGGCGTAGGAAAGCAGTGACAGGCCCAGGATCACCGGGAAAGTCCGCCGGCGCAGCATCAGGTAGATGCCCGCCGCGGTCATGGCCCCGATGCCCGTTGCGATCAGGAACTCCATGAGGACTCCTCTTTGTCGCCGTGGGCGGGTTGCTTGCCCAGGTTGGCGAGCATCAGGACCACGGCGCCCACCACGGTGAGGAACACGCCGAGGTCGAAGGCCATGGCGCTGGCGATCTCGAAGTGGCCGAGCACCGGCCAGTCCACGTAGGTGTAGGCGCTTGTCAGGAACGGTGCGCCGAACAGCCAGCTGACCACGCCCGTGGCGCCCGCGATGAGCAGCCCCCAGCCGATCACGGGAAAGTAGCTGCCCGTGAAGCGCCGCTCGCTCCAGTGGATACCGCTCGCCATGTATTGCGTGACCAGCGCGACCGTCGCCACCAGGCCGGCGATGAACCCGCCGCCTGGCAGGTTGTGACCCCGCAGGAAGATGTAGAGCGCCACGGCGACCATCATCGGCAGCATCACGCGACTGCCCACCAGGAGCATGAGCGGGTGATTGGACTCCCTGTGGGCGCTCTCGGTCGCGCTTGCCCCCTGGGCCAGCAACGCGAATACGCAGGCGGCGGCGATCCCCAGCACGGTGATCTCGCCGAAGGTATCGAAACCGCGGAAGTCCACCAGTATCACGTTGACGACATTCGAACCGCCGCCGCCCGGCACGCTGTTGACCAGATGGTAGTCGGATATGGTCGTGAACGGCTGGGTCATGACGGCATATGCCGCCGCGGCCACCCCGCCGCCGCCCAGCACCGCCAGCGCGCCATCGCGCAGGCGCCGCCCCGCGGAAGACTCCCGGGGCGTGTGCTCCGGCAGCAGCCGCAGGGCCATCAGCAGCAGGATGACCGATACCACTTCCACTGAGAGCTGGGTCAGGGCCAGGTCGGGTGCGCTTATGTAGATGAAGGTCACTGCCGAGAGCAGACCGGCGACGCCCACGAGTATCAGTGCGATCAGGCGGTTGCGATGCAGCACCACCAGCGCCGTCATGGCGGCGAGCAGCATGGCCCATATCCCAAAGGCCGCCCAGGGTGCCGGCGTCTGGTGAGCATCCCCGACGCTGTAGCCGCCCGTCCACAGGCCATAGCCGCCAAGGACGATGGCGGCGGTCAGGAGCCATGCCAGATTGCGCTGGACGCTGCCATTGTCGAAAGCGCGCGTGATCCCGCGCGACAGGGCGACGGCCCCGGCCAGCACGGCCTCGAAGGTGCCTTTGCCGGTGATGGCCGGGAAGACCCGCTCATGAAGCGCCTCCGCCCGGTCCCGCCAGAGGTAGAGCAGCAATCCGCCGCCCAGCGCGATGACGCTCATGAACAGGGGCAGCTTGAAACCGTGCCATAACGCCAGGCTGTAGTAGGGCACCTCGCCGCGCAGCACGCCGGCCATGGCAACGTCCAGTACCGGACCGATGACCAGCGCCGGCGCGACGCCAACGGCCACGCAGATTCCGATCAGCACTTCCACCGGCACCCGCATGTAGCGCGGCGGCTCATGGGGCTCCTTGGGCAGGCTCTCGCGGCTGTCGCCGAAGAAAACGTCATGGACGAAACGGATGGAATAGGCCGCGCTCAGCAACCCGCCCAGTGTCGCCACGGCGGGCAGGAGCCAACCCGCCGCGCCGAGGCGCTCGCTCTCGACCACCACCTCGGCGAAGAACATCTCCTTGCTGATGAAACCGTTAAGGAGCGGCACGCCGGCCATGGAAGCCGCCGCTATGGTCGCCAGCCACATGGTGTGGGGCATTTTGTGTCGCAGTCCGCCGAGACGGCGGATATCCCGCGTGCCCGCCTCGTGGTCGATGATGCCGGCCGACATGAACAGCGACGCCTTGAACGTGGCGTGGTTGATGATATGAAACACGCCCGCGACCGCCCCGGCCGGCGTACCCAGGCCGAACAGCAGGGTGATCAAACCCAGGTGGCTGATGGTGGAATAGGCGAGCAGCCCCTTGAGATCGTCCTTGAATAGCGCCCCGTAGGCACCGAAGACCAGCGTTGCCAGACCGACGCCGGAGACCAGGAAGAACCAGAGATCGCTGCCGGCGAGCGCCGGGAACAGGCGCGCCAGGAGAAACACGCCGGCCTTGACCATGGTGGCGGAGTGAAGGTATGCGCTCACCGGCGTCGGTGCGGCCATGGCGTGGGGCAGCCAGAAATGGAACGGCACCTGGGCGGATTTGGTGAAGGCGCCCAGGAGAATGAGGACCAGCGTCAGCTCATAGAGCGGGTGTGCGCGGATCAGCTCGCCGCTGTCCAGCACCGTGGTCAGCTCGTAGCTGCCGACGATCTCGCCGAGCAGCAACACCCCGGCCAGCAGGCACAACCCGCCGGCGCCCGTTATGGTGAGCGCCATGCGCGCGCCTTGGCGCGCCTCGGCCAGATGCCGCCAGTAGCCGATCAGCAGGAAGGAGCTGATACTGGTCAGCTCCCAGAAGATCACCATCAGGATCAGGTTGTTGGACAGGACGATGCCAAGCATCGCGCCCATGAACGCCAGCAGCATGGCGTAGAAGCGGCCCATTGGATCGGACTCGCTGAGGTAATACCGCGCGTAAAGGATTATGAGCAGGCCGATGCCCAGGATCAGCGCGGCGAACAGCAGGGAGTAGCCGTCCAGGACGAATGCGAGCTCCAAGCCCAGTACCGGCAGCCAGGACCAGGCCACGGTAACCGTTTCCCCGCCGAACACCGTTGGGGCGCTGCCGAGGAGCAATGCCAGCGCGATGGCCGGGCCCAGGGCGGTTACCCAGGCGCACGCCGTACGGCCGTAATGTACCGCCAACAGCGGCAGAGGGATGCACAGGAACGGCAGCAGGGCTATGAGCAGCAGCGACATGGCTCGCGACAGAGATCCTTACCGGCCGATTGATGGCTCGCCGAAGCGCCGCCGACGCGGCCCCCCAACCCAAGCCCGGAACCCGGGAAACGCCGACGCCCGCGCGTGAACCCCACGGGCCTGCCCGCCGCTTCGCCGGACCAAACGGCTAGGCAGTCTACCAGAGCGGCGGGCGCAGTCCAGACATCTTGTACAAGACCTGTCACCCCGCGCCGGGGCCCCGTCGCCGCGGGACCGCGCCGCTCATGCCGGGCCGCGCGTGCACCGGCCGGCATGGACGGATAGCGGGCGTGACCGTATCGGAAGCGCCGTCCCGCGGACGGCCTTCACGAGCCCCCGGTGTTTTGCGCGCCGGGGGGGGCTTCATGCCCCCGCCGGCGCGGCGCTCAGGCGATGGTGACGTCGTTGTCCAGGTAGACGTCCTGGATGGCGTTGAGCAGGGCCACGCCGTCCTGCATCGGCTTCTGGAACGCCTTGCGCCCGGAAATGAGGCCCATGCCGCCGGCGCGCTTGTTGATCACCGCGGTGCGCACCGCCTGCTGCAGGTCGTTCTCGCCGGAACCGCCGCCGGAATTGATCAACCCGGCCCGGCCCATGTAGCAGTTCGCGACCTGGTAGCGGGTGAGATCGATGGGGTGGTCCGTGGTCAGCTCGTCGTAGACCTTCTTGTGGGTCTTTCCGTAGTCGAGGGCATTGTAGCCGCCGTTGTTCTCCGCCTGCTTCTGCTTGACGATGTCCGCGTCGATGGTTGCCGCGAGATGATTCGCCTGACCGCTGAGGTCCGCAGAGACGTGGTAGTCGACGCCGTCCTTCTTGAAATCCGGGTTGCGCAGATAGGCCCAGAGAATGGTGACCATGCCCAGTTCCCGGGCGTGCTGGAAGGCCTCGCTGATCTCCTGGATCTGCCGGCGTGATTCCGGGGAACCGTAGTAGATGGTGGCCCCCACCGCGGCGGCACCCATGTCGAAGGCCTGGTCGACGGACGTGAACAGGGTCTGATCGTAGATGTTCGGGTAGGTCAGCATCTCGTTGTGGTTGAGCTTGACCACGAACGGAATCCGATGGGCGTACTTGCGCGAAACGCTGCTCAGCACGCCCAGGGTCGAGGCCACCGCATTACAGCCGCCCTCGATGGCCAGGCGGACGATGTTCTCCGGATCGAAGAATTGCGGATTCGGTGCAAAGGAGGCGCCGGCGGAGTGTTCAACGCCCTGGTCGACGGGCAGGATCGACAGGTAGCCCGTGCCGCCCAGGCGCCCGGAGTCGAAGATGTGCTGGAGGTTGCGCAGCACGCCCGGTTTGCGGTCCTTGCAGGCGACCACCCGGTCCACGTAGTCCGGCCCGGGCAGATGCAGGCTGTCGCCCGGAATGCCCTGGCAGCGGTAGCCCAGCAGGTTCTCCGCCTCGTCGCCCAGAATGGCCTGAATATCCGTCATCATCGTCCTCCGAATTGCGGGTCGCGGGTCGTAAAGGCGCAGGCTGCCAGCCGTCTGCCGTGGGGCCGCCGGAGTACCCGGCGGGGTCATGGACCGCCTGGATGCCCTTCAGGGTGGCGGGCGCCGGCCGTCGCGGCCCGGCGCCATACCGAAGCTCGCGCGATTATAATGAGTTTGTTCGCGGCTGACACGTCGGCTCGATCAGTTCGCCTGCCGTAGGTTGTGATGGCAGTCACGGTCGTGTCGGTGTGGTGGCGTCAGACTCCGCAGGTGAGAACCCACGGGACGGGAACGTCGGGCAGGTGCGGCAATGAGCTCTGAACACAAGGTAGTCTATCTCGACACTGCGAAGCCCACGCCCTCGGCACTGGAGCTCGTCGACGGCGTTCGGCAGCTGGCCGTCAAGCGTCTTTCGGCGCTTCTGCGCCATATGCTGGACAACGTTGATGACGCCCTTTTCAATCGCGCTGAACGCGCCGAGAGTGATTCCACCCAGGAGCTCTACTTCTACGCCATGCGCCAGATGCGGCTGCGGCGCCGAGAGATCGAGGAGGCGTTCCAGCGGGAACTGCTGGCCGACTTCCGCACCCTGACCGCTTCGGCGCCGCCGGCCCAGGAACCGGGCGGGGATGCGTCCGGCGAGGACGAGCCCGAGCTGGGCCTGGTCGACGAGGAGGCCCTGGAGCTGTCGGTTGCCACGGACGCCATGTCCTCCCGTGCCGCCAGCCGCATGTCCCTGACGCTGGAGCAGCTGCGCACGCGGCTCGATTACCTGCTGAGCGACCGCCGGGTCGAGGAAACCAGCAACCCGCTGCATCCTCGTTGCCTGACCAACGCGTTCGAGCGTGCCGCCGAGCCGGCGGAGCTGCCCATCCAGCCGCAACTGATCATTCTCAAGCTGTTCGAGAAGTACGTCCTCGGGCAGCTGCCAGGCCTCTGCGACGAGGCCAACCGGCAGCTTATCGAAGGCGGTGTGCTGCCGCGGCTCAACGCCGGCCGTCAGCAGACCCAGGGTGGCGTCCGGTCCCAGAGCCCGAGACCGCCCCGGGGGGACGATACCGGGGAACGCGACACCGACGCGCAGCAGACCTTCGAGCTCATCCACGGCCTGCTGGCGGAAACCAAGTATGGTTCCGGCGAGGCGCAATGGACCGGCTCCGGTTACGTCGGCGGCTCCACCGCGTCGCTGCAGGACGTCGTTGCGGCGTTGTCCAAGCTGCAGAATGACCAGAGCGCGGCGGCGCCCACGGCGGGTGCCGCGGACGTCGACATCAAGACACTTCTGAACCGGGCCCTGTCCAGCGAAGGCGGGTCCGAGGCCCGCTCCCTGGGCCGGACCGAGGACGACACCATCGACATCGTCAGCATGCTGTTCGATGTCATCCTGGACGATCCCAACCTGCCGGACACCATCAAGGCCCTGATCGCCCGGCTGCAGATCCCGGTGCTCAAGGTCGCCCTCGCTGAAAAGGCCTTTTTCAGCCGCAAGAACCACCCCGCCCGGGCTCTGATCAACGAGCTGGCCCGCTCCGCCGTAGGTTGGAACGAGCCCCAGGACGTGACTCAGGACCCGTTCTACCGGCAGGTCGAGTCGGTGGTGAATCGGGTGCTGGTGGGTTTTCAGCAGGATGTCACCCTGTTCGAGACCCTGCTCGAGGAGTTCCGCGGTTTCCTCGACCAGGAGCGTGAACGCGCCAGGCAGGTCGAAGAACGCACCCGGCAGGCCGCCGAGGGCAAGGCCAAGGTGGACCACGCGAAGGCCCAGGTGGAGCGAGAGCTCACGGAGCGCCTGGCCGGCCGGGACGTGCCGCCGGTCGTGGAGCAGCTCCTGCAGGGACCCTGGTCGAAGGTGTTGTTCATCAACTACCTGAAGGAGGGCGATCAGGGAGAGGCCTTCTACGAGAAGCTCGAAGTGGTCGACCGGCTGCTGGGCAGCCTGGAGCGGCCCGCCGACGGCGAGCAACGCCGCGCGATGCTCAAGGAGATACCGGCGCTTCTGACCGATCTCCGCGAGGGGCTGAACTCCATCATGTTCAATCCCTTCGAGATGACGAAGCTGTTCAAGGAGCTGGAAGCCGTTCACGTGCGTCTGCTGGCCAATCCGGGTGCCGAGGCGCAGGCGCCGGAGGTCGAGCAGCCCCCGAGCGAGCCGCTGGATGAGCTGCTCGTGGAAACGGTCGAATACACCGGCGATCAGGTCGAAGAGCCGGATGCCGCCGCCGGCGGCGAGGCCGGTCCCGAGCGCGAGGCCTACATGGAGGAGCTCGCCAGCGTACCTGTCGGTACCTGGTTCGAGTTCGGCGATGCCAGCGGCAACTGCGTGCGCGCCAAGCTCTCTGCAAGGCTCAACGCCGGGCGCCGTCTCATCTTCGTCAACCGCGCCGGTTTCAAACTTGCCGACAAGATCCTCGAGGACATGGCGGACGATCTGGTCGCCGGCCGTGCCGTGATGCTGGACGACAACATGCTCTTCGACCGGGCGCTGGAGACGGTCATCGTCAACCTGCGCAGCGCCCGGACCGCCCAGGGGAGCTGATTTTCCGGCCCCGTCCGCGCCAGCGCCGGCGGCCCGCGCCAGTGCCGGATCCGCGTCGGCGGCGCTGGATCGGTGAGCCATGTGGGCTAGAATGCCGCACTGGTTCGTCTAGCCGAGTCGAGGAGTCACATGGGCGCGTTGCGTCAATTGCGGCGGCTGCCGCTGGCGGTGTTTTATCTGATCGTCGGCGGATTGGTCATCAATCTGGCCGTCCTCTGGGACCAGATTCGCGGTAACCCCGTCCAGCAGGGGGCCGCGCGCGCCGTTCAGGCCCTTTGGTGCAAGGGCTTTTGTCGCGCGCTGGGCATCCGCCTGCGTGTCGAGGGCGGTGCCATCCAGCCGCCGCCCGTGCTGACCATATCCAACCATGTCTCCTGGCTCGACATCGTCGTGGTGGCGGCGCACTGGCCCGTGGCGTTTCTCAGCAAGTCCGAGGTGGCCCGCTGGCCCATCATTGGCCGGTGCGCGACGGGGCTGGGCACGCTCTACATCGAGCGGGGGCGCCGCGATGCGGCCTCCCGCGCCGTCGAGTCCATGGTGCGGCGTCTCGACGACGGCGACCGCGTGCTGTTCTTCCCCGAGGGCACGACGGGCGAGGGTCACGAGCTGCTGCCTTTTCGTCCCCGGCTATATCAGGCCGCAGTTGACGCGCAGGCACCCGTGCAGCCGCTGGCGCTGCGGTATCTCAACCTGGACGGCAGTGTCTGCACCGAGGCACCTTTCGTTGGCGATGACGGCCTGGTCTCCCACGTGGCGCGGATGTGCGCGCTGCCGGGGGTGGAGGCGGTGGTCAGTGTCGGCGAGGCGATCGTCCCGCCCCATGAGCGCCGCAGCGAGCTGGCACTGCAGACCCGAGAGCAGATCGCCGAAGCCCTGGCCGGCATGGATGCCGTAGACGGTGCGCCGGAGCTAGAGGTCGAGCGCCAGCCTTAGGCCGGAAAAGACGTGGCGCACCTCGCGGGTATAGAAGTTGCGGAAGCTCGGGCGGCGCACCGCGGGGCGGGTGCTGGCGCTGGCGCCGCGAAGCACGTAATGCCGGCCGTCGAACCAGGGGTTTGAATAGCCCTCGTAGGGGAACGGCAGGAAACCGGGGTAGGGATGAAAGGGATTGGCGCACCACTCCCAGGTGCTCCCGACGCCCGCCAGTAAACCGTGACGGTGGGCGGCCTCCCACTCGTACTCGTGGGGCAGGCGGGCCCCGGCCCATCGCGCGTAGGCCGTGGCCTCGAAATGACTCAGGCCCTGAACGGCGCTGTCACCGCGGGGCGGCCCCTGGTCGCGATGCCGCGCCCAGTAGCCGGGGCGGTCCACGCCGTGGCGGGCACGCCACTGCCAGCCCGCGTCGTCCCAGAGCTCAGGCCGCTCGTAGCCGCCATCGGCCATGAATTCGGCGAACTCGTCGTTGGTGACCGGTCTGCGCCCGAGGCGGGCACCGGCCAGACGCACGCAGTGCATCTCCTGCTCGTTGTCGTAGGCGTCCGGACCCGTGGCACCGATGCCGTACCGGCCCGGGGGCAGTACGATCCAACCCGGCTCATTGGCGGGCGACGGCACCGGCCTGTCGCCCGGGTCGCGCTGCGCCCGGACGTAATCCATGGTCTCCAGGTGCTGGGCGTAGTGCTGGAGCAGGAAGCGGGGCAGGTAGTCGTCATGAAGCAGCGGGTGGGCGCGCAGCCGTGCCGGCGGATCGGCCAGCACGCCCAGGTTCTCCTCGTGGCGCTCGACGCACCATGCCGCCAGGGTCCCGCGCTCGGGCAGCCGCAGGCCGCGGCCCGGCTTGTAGGCCATGTCCGGCTGGTACAGCGCCTTCCAGCGATCGACCTCGCTGGAGCGTCCGAGCAGCTCGCCCTGCACCCAGAGCGTCTCGATGAAGCTGCAGTGGCCGACGTGCCAGCCCAGTGGGCTCAGCAGCGGGTGATGCTGGGCGCGAAGCTCTTCGTCCGGGAACGCCTCCGCCACCGCCAGGGTGGCGGTGTGATGCGCCGTTAACGCCTCGATCAGCGTGGCTGCGGTCATAGCTGGCGCGTCTCCGAGCTTCCGTCGGTTGCCATGACGCGGATCTCGCCGGCAGGCAGGGCCTGCCAGGTGTGGCGGTCGGTCATCGGCTCGGAGGCGATGAGCGTGCCGCCCTCGAAGCCGGGTACGTCCCGTCCCAGGTAGAGCGAGGGCGGCTCGGCGTTGAGGGCGTGGCGCAGGAAGCCGAGACGACGCCCGTCGCTGATGATGATGTTGAGCAGCACCTGCCTACCCCGGGCCCAGCCATCGATCAGCTCCACCAGGTCCCGGAAAGCCCCGAGCCAATCGTCGCCGTTGTCCGCGGCCAGTTGCCGCCAGACCGCGAATACGTATTCGGAGTCGGTATTGCCGGCGATGGGGCGCTCGTGGGTGTCCCGCAGCCAGCGCCGGATGGCGCTGCGCGGACCGTCCGCAAAGTCGGTGATGAAGCCGTTATGAAGAAACAGCAGGTCATCCACGACGAAGGGCTGGGTATTGCTGTAGCCGCCGCTGAACGGATCGGTGGCGCTGCGCACGTTGGCGAACCAGCTCCCGCGGCAAAGGCTGCGGCCGAGCTCGGGGAGGTTGGGATCCGCCCAGGCAGGCGCCATGCTTCTGTAAGCGGCGGGGCGGCCGTCGTCGTTGAACCAGCCGACGCCGAAGCCGTCCGCGTTGAGGGCCGCGGTCTGCATCTCGGCCGGGGCATGGGCCTGGACCACCAGGCTGTGACGCGGATCCAGCATGAACCGCTGCAGCGTGATCGGCGGGCCCAGGTAGGCGGCCAGTCGGCACAAGGGCGAGTCCTCGTGTTGCGAATGCACGGTGTGGGTAGCGGTGATAGCGTACTAACCTTTCAGGAAGTATTGCCAGGTCTCGGTGGCGGTGTGTGCCCGCGTGGCGTTGCGCTCGCCTGACGTCGGACCGACACGCCGGCGCCCACGCCCATGGCCGGGACACGGCGCGGTGGCGCCGAAGCCTGACAATGCTTCCCGAACGGTCAGCAATTGCAAACGAAGGCAGGGAACAAGAGGACGTGGAGCATGGTCGGTATGTCGCCAGAGTCGGTCGCAACGGAGTCGACGGTCGAGGTGCTTACGGTAGAGCCGACGCGTCGGCAGCCTACCCTGGCGGAGGACGTGGCCGCCGGTTTCCGGCGTCAGCCGAAGTCGTTGCCGCCCAAGTACTTCTATGACGAGCGTGGCTCGGCGCTGTTCGACCGCATCTGCGACACGCCCGAGTATTACCAGACCCGCACGGAAGACGGGCTGCTGAGTGACTGCGCCGAGGCGGTGCTGCAGCGGGCCCGTCCGGATCATGTCATCGAGCTCGGCAGTGGCACCAGCCGCAAGACGCGGCGGCTGCTCGACGCCTGCCAGCGGCTTGGTGTCGCCCCCCGGTACTGGCCATTCGATGTCTGTCGCGAGGTGGTGGAGCAGGCTGGCGCCGAGCTTATGGCCGCCTACCCCTGGCTTGGCGTCACCGGGCTCGTGGGCGACTATCATGCCGGGCTGGATGCATTGCCGGCGCCGCCGGGTCGGCGGCTGTACGTATTCCTCGGCGGCACCCTCGGCAATTTCCCGGCCTCAGAATCAATTGCCTTCCTTCGTGAGCTCCGCGGCTGCATGGGCGACGACGACGCGCTGCTGCTGGGCGTCGACCGGGTCAAGCCGGCGGGAGTGCTGGAGGCGGCCTACGACGACGCCGCCGGCATCACGGCCGCGTTCAACCTGAACCTGCTCAGCGTGCTCAACCGGGAATTGCAGGCCGATTTTCCCCTCGAGTCTTTCAGCCATCGGGCCGTCTACAACGGGACCGACGCCCAGATCGAGATGTACCTGGAAGCACGCCGCGACCTGCAGGTGCGCATCGACGCGCTGAACGAGGTTCATACCTTTCATGCCGGCGAACGCATGCTCACGGAGATCAGCCGCAAGTTCACCCCGCGCTCCATCGAGCACGAGCTGGCCGCGGCCGGCTTCGGCGTGGAAACCGCATTCGAGCCGGCGGATGGGTATTTCTCCCTGGTGCTGGCGCGGCCCCGCGGGTAGCGCCGGCCTTGCCCGCACCGCTTTGGGTGCGGGGAACGGGGGAAGGTGTTCGCCTGTGCCATCCCGCTGATTCCACGACACTATTACAGTGTCACACGGTCGTAACAATTCTCCATTGTAATGTGCCCGGTCTCTGATCCAGCGGGGAACTATGGCAGCAACAGTGCTCATCGTTGAAGACGAAGCCGCTATCCGGGAGATGGTGGCCATGGGTCTCAATCGCGCCGGCTTCGAGGTGCGCCACGCGGATTCGGCGGAAGATGCCGAGGGCGCCATCCGCCTGGGCGTGCCGGATCTGATCCTGCTCGACTGGATGCTGCCCGGACAGAGCGGCATTGATTTCGCCCGCCGGCTGCGACGGGATCAGCATTTCCGCGAAGTGCCCATCATCATGCTCACCGCGCGCGGCGAGGAAGAGGATCGTGTGCGCGGTCTCGACATCGGCGCGGATGACTATCTCACCAAGCCATTCTCGCCACGGGAACTGGTAGCGCGCATCCGCGCCGTGCTGCGCCGGACCACGCCCACGGCGGGGGACGAGCTCGTCGCGGTGGACGGGCTCCAGCTCGACCCGGTCAGCCACCGGGTCAGCGCCGACGACACCACGATCAATCTCGGTCCCACCGAGTTCCGGCTGCTGCATTTCCTGATGACCCATCCGGAGCGAGTATTCACCCGTGGCCAGCTCCTGGACAACGTCTGGGGCACCAACGTGTACGTTGAGGAGCGCACGGTGGATGTTCATGTTCGGCGTCTGCGCAAGGGCCTGTCCACCACGGGGCATGACAGGCTGGTGCAGACCGTTCGGGGTACGGGCTACCGTTTCTCGAGCAAGGCCTGAGACGCCGGGCGCACCGGCTGAGGTAGACTGGCGGGTGTGGGTCGCAGAGCCGTAGAATCTGCCCGCGCGCCTCGCCTGAGTCCGTCCGCGGCCTGCCGGGAAACGGTAAACGCGTGCCGCCAGTGCGGGGACGCTCCGGAGTGAGCCCGGGACCGCCGACCAGCGCGGGCTTCATCCGGATTTCTGCCTGAAGGCTGCGCAGTGGAGGTTCTCTGGTCTGATGCGCATTCGTAATCCCTGGCCGGTCGCCATTTTCCGTCTGGTCGCCGTGCTGGTGGTCTGCGGGCTCGCCGGCTGGGCGGGCGGTTATCCGGTCGTGGGGCTGCTGGTGGGTACGGCGGGTTACCTGGGTTGGCAGATGCGCAATCTGGTCCGCCTGGAGCGCTGGCTGCGCAAGGGCCGGCGGATCCACCCGCCCCAGTCCCAGGGCCTGTGGGAAGTCATCTTCGATAACCTCTACCGCCTGCAGCGCCGCCACCGGGTTCGCCGTCAGCGCCTGGCCACGCTATTGCGGCGATTCAAGGAATCGGCCAATGCCATGCCCGATGCCACGGTGGTGTTGCGCGGCCAGGGGGAAATGCAATGGTGGAATCAGTCGGCAACGCGTTACCTGGGGCTGCGCTGGCCCCAGGATGAAGGGCAACGCGTCGCCAACCTTCTGCGTCACCCCGACTTTGCCGCATTTCTCCAGGAGGCGGACTACCGTCGCGCCATCAAGGTCCCTTCGCCGGTGGACGAGCGCATCGTCCTGGAGGTGCGCATCGTGCCCTACGGTGACAACCAGCGCCTGCTCCTGGGGCGGGATGTCACGCGGCTGCACCGTTTGGAGACCATGCGGCGGGACTTCGTCGCCAATATCTCCCATGAGCTGCGCACGCCGCTGACGGTCATACAGGGCATGGCGGAGACCCTCGCGGAATACGGCGTGACCGACGTGGACGAGCTGCGAGGCTCCCTGGACATGGTTCAACAGCAAACGCGCCGGATGGGCCGGCTGATCGACGATCTGTTGCTGCTGTCCCGCCTGGAGACCGGCGAGCGCCCTCTGGAGAGCAATACCGTTAACGTGCCGTCACTGCTGCGAG
Organism: Ectothiorhodospiraceae bacterium WFHF3C12; assembly: GCA_013519935.1. GTDB lineage: Bacteria > Pseudomonadota > Gammaproteobacteria > Nitrococcales > Nitrococcaceae > WFHF3C12. The sequence goes on from JACDUA010000012.1 coordinate 47,354, forward strand.
GACTGGCGGAGGAGGCGCGTACCGTCAGCGCCGGGCGCCACGAAATCACTCTGGAAGTGGACGAGACCCTGCGGCTGAGTGGCGACGAGAACGAGCTGCGCAGCGCGTTCTCGAACCTGGTTAACAACGCCGTCAAGTACACGCCCGACCAGGGCCGCATTGCCGTGCGCTGGTTTCAGCAGGGTGAGGAGGCGCGCGTGGAGGTCAGTGACAGCGGCATCGGCATCCCGCCACACCATATTCCGCGCCTGACCGAGCGCTTCTACCGCGTCGACAGCGGGCGGACCACGTCCAGCGGCGGCACCGGCCTCGGGCTGGCCATCGTCAAGCACGTGCTGTCGCGCCATCAGGGCCAGTTGCACATCACCAGCCAGCCCGAGCACGGCAGCACCTTCACGTGCAGCTTCCGGGAGTTCTTTCGAATCGACGGCGAGCAGACCGGGCCGCGCTCGGCCGGCCGCCCGGCGCGGGCATCCACGGCGACCGCAACACGCTCGTAACACGATGTCGCTAGTGTCCGGACCGTGGCTGCGCGCCCGCGGGACGGCAACCCGGCCCTGCAATCGAAGAATCCGGGAATCCCGTGGTTTTTCAATCGTCTGACAGGCTTGCTCAAAGGCGGTCGCTGCGTCTTTGCCGTGTAACATTTCTGTCATAATTCTCCTATACCATCCGAGCCCGTGATAGACTCTGCCGCGGTTCCGGACCGTGGCGGCACCGGATGCGCCGACGGCCATCCAGGCGTCGATCACCTTGGCCCCCGGCCGTTAGGCCGACGCGGGGCACGTGTCCTCCGCGGGACCCCGTACAGCGGCCCCCGGACGGAAAGGCAACACGCAGCAGTCATTCGGTAAGCGTTCGACTGAATCCAAGGAGCCGCATACATGAGAGTTTGGCAACGCACGGTCATCGGCCTGACGGTTGCGCTCACCGCCATCGGCATCGCCCAGGCCCGCGAGCAGATCCGCGTGGTCGGGTCCAGCACGGTCTACCCCTTCTCCAGCTACGTGGCCGAGGAGTTCGGCGCTACCACGGATTTCACCACGCCCATCGTCGAATCGACGGGCTCGGGCGGTGGTCTGAAACTGTTCTGCAACGGCGTCGGCAGCGACACGCCCGACGTGACCAACGCCTCTCGGCCCATCAAGAAGAGTGAGTTCCAGCGCTGCCAGGATAATGGTGTCGGCGACATCATCGAGGTGATGTTCGGGTACGACGGCATCGTGATCGCGCAGAACGAGAAGAACGAGCCGCTGAGCCTCACCCGAGAGCAGTTGACGCTGGCCGTTGCCGCACAGGTTCCGCAGGACGGTGAGCTGGTCGAAAACCCCTACGTACGGTGGAGTCAGATCGACGCCAGCCTGCCGGACAAGGAGATCCTGATCTACGGGCCGCCCACCAGCTCCGGTACCCGCGACGCCTTCGAAGAGCTGGTCATGGAGGCCGTCAGCGAGGATCTCGGCTACGGGGGCGAGTACAGCAACATCCGTCAGGACGGTGCGTTCGTGCCTTCCGGCGAGAACGACAATCTCATCGTGCAGAAGCTCGGCCAGAACCGCCACGCCGTGGGCATCTTCGGCTACAGCTTCCTGGAGGAGAACAAGTCGCTGCTGTCCGCTGCCTCCGTCGGCGGAGTGGAACCGAACCCGTCCACCATCTCCAGCGGCGAGTACCCGGTTTCCCGCAGCCTTTTCTTCTACGTGAAGAAGGCGCATCTCGGCGAGGTGTCCGGCCTGGCGGAGTACGTGGATCTGTTCCTTGCCGAGAAAATGGTTGGCAACTATGGCTACCTCAAGGACCTGGGGCTAATCCCGCTGCCCAAGGAGCGCCGCGAGGCGGTGCGCGCGAAGTGGGCCGATCGCGAGGGCATGACGAAGGACGACCTGGTCCACTGAAGCTCGAGGCGTCGGCCCGGATGCGGTGCCGACGCCTGAATCAACACCGAGCGCGCCCCGCGGCCACGGGGCGCGCTGCTTTTGCCCGGGGGCTATTGGGACAATGCGCTCGTGAACGCCGGAGAGACCATATTCGTCTTCGTGGCCGGACTGCTGCCACTCGGCTACGTCGCCTACGTGCTCGGCAAGCGCCGTGCCCTGGAGGCCCGCGCGGGCGGTGCCCCCATACACTCCCAACCCGGGCAGTACGGCTGGTTTTCCGTGGTCAGCATGGCCCTGCCGGCCCTGGCGGTGGCGCTGGTGGCGGCATTCGCGGACCTGCTGGGCCTCTACCAGACACCCAAGCCCATGATCCTGGTGGCCTCGTTGCTCGTGGCGGCCGCCGGGCTGGCCGTGGGTCTGCGGGCGGTCCGCCCGGATCTGCGGGCCCGCAACGCGCTCGACCGGCTGATCCGCTGGATACTGCTTCTGGCCGCGCTGGTCTCCATTCTCACGACGCTGGGGATCATCGTCTCCATCCTGTTCGAGGCGGTCCGATTCTTCCAGCTAGTGAGCTTCTGGGATTTCGTGACCGGCACCGACTGGGCGCCGGATACCGCTTTCATCAGTGGCGCCGGCCGGGAAGGCGAGGCCGCACCGCAGCCCCTTTTCGGTTCCGTCCCGCTGTTCGCCGGCACCTTCATGGTCACCGCGATCGCCATGGCGGTATCTCTGCCCATCGGGCTGCTCTCGGCCATCTACATGTCGGAATACGCGTCCCACGGGGTACGGGGCATGGCCAAGCCGACGCTGGAAGTGCTGGCGGGCATCCCGACGGTGGTTTACGGTTTCTTCGCCGCGATCACGGTGAGCCCCTTCATTGTCGACGTGGCCAACAGCGTGGGCCTGGATGCCTCCTACAACAATATCCTGGCGCCGGGCATCGTCATGGGCATCATGATCATCCCTTTCATTTCCTCCCTGTCGGATGACGTGATCAATTCCATACCGCAGGATCTGCGCGAGGGCGCTTACGCGCTGGGAACCACCAAGTCGGAAACCATCAAGCACGTGCTGCTGCCGGCGGCGCTGCCCGGGGTTATCTCAGCTTTCCTGCTCGGGGTTTCGCGGGCCCTCGGCGAGACCATGATCGTGGTGATGGCCGCCGGCCTGCGCCCGAACCTGACCCTGAACCCGCTGGAGGACATGACGACGGTTACCGTGCGCATCGTCGATGCGCTCACCGGCGACCAGGCCTTCGACAGTGCCGAGACCCTGGCCGCGTTCGCGCTGGGACTGGTGCTGTTCGTGGTGACTCTTACGCTGAACCTGATCTCCACGATCATGGTTCGCAAGTTCCGCGCCAAATACGACTAGAGCCTTCACGTCAATGGACCTGAGCCAAGCCGATTCCACGCGCCTGCGCAGGCGCTACCGGGCCGAGAAGCGCTTCAAGGCCTACTGCATAGCCGCGCTGGCAATGTCAGTGCTGTTCCTGGTGGTCTTCTTCGCGGACATGATCAGCCAGGGCTACCCGGCCTTCGTTCAGGCGGAGGTCAGGGCCGAGGTGACGTTCTCCGAGCAGACCATGGAGATCCCGCCGCTGTCGGTGCCCGAGGCCTTCAGGCCACTGGTGAGCCGCGGCGAGCTGCGATTGTTGCCCGAGTACGCGCGCAACAACCCGACGGTGATGGGCACCACCGAGACCCGCTGGCTGCTCGCCAAGGCGGACATCGATCAGTACCTCAAGGGCAAGGACGTCAACCTGCCCGAGGACGTCCGCCGCACCGTCGACCGCCTGTACGAACAGGGCCAGCTGGAGCTCAACTTCAACACCTATTTCTTCGCCAACGGGGATTCCAAGCTGCCCGAGCTGTCCGGCATTTTCGCGGCGCTGATGGGGTCGGTGGCCGTGCTGGCGCTGACACTGGCTTTCAGTTTTCCGATCGGCGTGATGACGGCGATTTACCTGGAAGAGTTCGCCCGGGACAACCGCTTTACGCAGGCCATAGAGGTCAATATCAACAACCTGGCGGCCGTGCCGTCGATACTCTTCGGCCTGCTCGGCCTGGCGGTGTTCATCAACTTCTTCGGGGTGCCGCGCTCGTCGGTACTCGCCGGCGGCCTGACCCTGGGGCTGATGACCCTGCCGATCATCATCATCAGCACGCGGGCTGCCTTGCGGGCGGTGCCCGATCCGATCCGCCTTGGTGCCTTCGCCATGGGCTGTTCGCGCTGGCAGGTCGTGCGCGATCACGTGCTCCCGGTGTCGCTACCGGGGATTCTGACCGGCACCATCATCGGCCTGGCCCAGGCGATGGGTGAAACGGCGCCGCTACTGATCATCGGCATGATCGCCTACATTCCCGAGGCGCCCTCCGGTATTGCCGACGCCGCCACAGTGCTGCCGGCACAGATCTATACGTGGGCTGGCATGCCCGACCGGGCCTACGTGGAGCGCACCGCCGCCGGCATACTGTTGCTGCTGGCCGTGCTGATTTCCATGAACGCAATCGCCGTCTACCTGCGCAAGCGCTTCGAGCGGCGCTGGTAGCATCAGAGCAAGGTATGATGCCATGTATTCGACCGAGTCAGCAGAGTATTCCGAAACCGTGACGGACCGCGACGCGAGCACCGATACGGCCACCGAGCCGGCCGGCGTACAGACCCCGGAAGCGCAGGCCAAGGTCCTGGTTCGGGACTTGAAGCTCTGGTACGGGGAAACCCAGGCGCTTTACGACATCAACATGGACGTTGTCGAGCGGCAGGTAACCGCTTTGATCGGGCCCTCGGGCTGCGGCAAGTCGTCCTTTCTACGCTGCCTGAACCGGATGAACGATCTCATCCCCGATGTGGCGATCCGGGGGCGAGTGGAGCTTGATGGCCAGGACATCTATGCGCCGCACGTGGATATCGTCCAGCTGCGCTCGCATGTTGGCATGGTGTTCCAGAAGCCGAATCCGTTTCCCAAGAGCATCTACGAGAACATCGCCTACGCACCGCGCCTGCACGGGATCGCCGAGAGCCGTTCGCAGATGGACGAGCTGGTGGAGGACTCTCTGCGCCGGGCCGGCCTGTGGAACGAGGTGGCGGATCGGCTGGACACACCCGGCACGGCGTTGTCCGGCGGCCAGCAGCAGCGCTTGTGTATTGCCCGGGCCATCGCCGTGAACCCGGAGGTGATCCTGATGGACGAGCCGGCCTCGGCGCTGGATCCCATGGCCACGGCCACCATCGAGGAGCTGATCGACGAGCTGCGGCACAATTACACCATTGTCATCGTCACGCACAACCTGCAGCAGGCGGCGCGGGTGGCCGGTTACACGGCGTTCTTCCATATGGGCCGGCTGATCGAGTACAACGATACCGATACCCTGTTCACGACGCCGCGGGAGCAGAAGACCGAGGATTACATCACCGGCCGTTATGGCTGAGGGTGGATTATCCTCGCCGCCTGCCAAATGCCGCACGCGGCAGACCGGCGAGCAGGTGTTAATATTGAATCAAGGGTGGGACGCGCCAATCTTTTCCGTATTGAAGTTGATGCGGATGCGAAGAAGACCGGCGCATCCCTAAATACAGCCGTGTCAGGCTGCCGGTCAGCGGCCAGGAGTTGGTCCGGAGTCATGGATAAGAAAAGCTTCACCCAGCATATTTCCCAGCAGTACAACGAGGAACTGGAGGACATCCTCAACCAGGTCATGACCATGGGTGGCCTGGTTGAGCAGCAGCTGTCCGACGCGCTGGTGGCCCTTATAGAGGGCGACAACGAGCGCGGCGAGCACGTCGTGACCAATGACTACCGTGTCAACGCCATCGAGGTGGAGCTGGACGAGGCCTGTACCCACATCCTCGCACGGCGCCAGCCCGCTGCAAGCGATCTGAGACTCATCATGGCGGTGATCAAGACGATCACCGACCTGGAGCGGATCGGCGATGAGGCCGAGCGCATCGGCCGAATGGCGCTCCACCTACTGGATTCCGACCGCCGGCGAAGCCCCATGGCGGCCGTGGAAAGCCTGGGACAGCACGTACGCGGTATGTTGCGCGGCGCGCTGGACAGCTTCGCCCGCATGGACACGGCCCAGGCCGTTCGCGTGGCCCAGGAGGATATCCAGGCGGACAGCCAGTACGAGGTCATCATGCGCGAGCTGATGCAGTACATGCAGGACTATCCCAAGTCCGTGCCGCGCGTGATGGACGTGGTCTGGTCGGTCCGCGCGCTGGAGCGCATCGGCGATCGCGCCCGGAACATCTGTGAATACGTGGTCTACTTCGTGCGCGGCAAGGACGTGCGGCACACGAGCTTCGAGCAAATGGCCCAGGAGGCCACCGGCGACCGCCACTGAGTTCTATTAGCCACAGATGGACACAGATGAACACGGATGTTTCGGGTTGAGGTCAGTTGGTAGGCTGGCATCGGCACTGACGACGAGCCGGTCCGCAATAACGGCTTGACCCGCTCCGTGCGGGGCGGGCATGCAAGGATATGAGCGTCTCTCGTGCGCCGTTCATATCCGTGTCTATCTGTGTTTATCTGTGGCTAAATACGGTGTTTATTTGCTGTTGGTATCCTGCAGTACCAGGAACTCCAGCAGCGCCTTCTGGGCGTGGAGGCGGTTTTCCGCTTCGTCCCAGACCACGCTCTGCGGGCCGTCGATGACCTCGGCGTCCACTTCCTCGCCACGGTGGGCCGGCAGGCAGTGCATGAACAGCGCGTCGTCGTTGGCCCGGTCCATCAGCGACCGGGTGACGCGGTATGGGGCGAAATCGGTCTTGCGCCGCTGCTGCTCCTCTTCCTGACCCATGCTCGCCCATACGTCGGTGACCACGAGATCCGCGCCGGCCACGGCTTCGCCCGGGTCCTCCATCAGCTCCACGTTGGACGACTCCAGCCACCGCGCCTCGGGGGCGTACTCCGACGGACAGCTGATGCGCAGCCGGAAGTCGAAGAGCTCCGCGGCGTTGATGTAGGAGTGGCACATGTTGTTGCCATCTCCGAGCCATACCACCCGCTTGCCGGCTATGTCGCCACGGTGCTCGTGGAAGGTCTGCATATCGGCAAGCAGCTGACACGGATGAAACTGGTCGGTCAGCCCGTTGATCACCGGCACCCGCGAGTGGGCCGCAAAACGCTCCAGCAGATCATGCCCGAAGGTGCGGATCATGACTACGTCCACCATGCGGGAGACCACCCGGGCGGTGTCCTCCAGCGGCTCGCCCCGGCCGAGCTGAGTGTCACGCGGCGAGAGGAAGATGGCATGACCGCCGAGCTGTGCCATGCCCGCCTCGAAGGAGACCCGGGTTCGGGTGGAGGACTTCTCGAATATCATGCCCAGCACGCGACCCCGGAGCGGCTCGTGAATCAGGCCCTCATGGCGCTGTTCCCGCAGCTCCGTGGCCCGTCCGAGCAGCTGCCGCAGCTCGACGGGCGTGAGGTCTCGCAGGGTGAGGAAGTGGCGCGGTTCCATAGCTGCCCTATTTCGAACCCGTTCCGCAGAATTCCAGTACCAGGGCCGAGACCGTATCGGCGATTTCATCAGCCTGTTCGTCGGTGAGTATGTACGGCGGCAACAGCCGGATGACACGCTCGGCGGTCACGTTGATGAGCAGCCCTCGCTCCAGAGCCCGCTCGACAAGCACGCCGCAGGGCTCGCGCAGCTCGATGCCGATCATCAGGCCGCTGCCGCGAATGGCCTCCACGGCCGGCTGCTCACCCAGCCGATCGCGAAGGCCTTGCTCAATGCGCTGGCCCAGGGACGAGGCCCGGTTCAGCAGACCCTCGGACTCGATGGTCTCCAGTACGGCCAGTGCGGCGCTGCTGGCCAGGGGATTGCCGCCGAAAGTGGAGCCGTGAGTTCCCGGCTGCAGGACATCCGCCGCTGCGCCACGGGCCAGGCAGGCGCCAATCGGCACGCCATTGCCCAGGGCCTTGGCCAGGGTCGTGACGTCGGCGCTGACGCCCTCGTGGCTTGCCGCCAGCCACTGACCGGTGCGCCCCATGCCGGACTGGATTTCATCGCAGATGAGCAGCAGATCACGCTCGTCACAGAGCTCGCGAAGTCCTTTCAGATACCCCGCGGGCGGAGTGACGATGCCGCCTTCGCCCTGGATGGGCTCAACCATCACCGCGATGAGTCCTGGGGTGTTGGACGCCGCCCGCCGCGCCGCGTTCAGGTCGCCGAAAGGTACCCGGACGAAACCGGGAAGAAGCGGTTCGAATCCGGCCCGCGCCTTACGGCTGCCAGTTGCGGTGAGCGTCGCCATGGTGCGGCCGTGGAAAGCCCCTTCCATAACCATGATGGCCGGGTCGCCTATGCCGCGCTGGCTGGCGTGAAGCCGCGCGAGCTTGATGGCGGCCTCGTTGGCCTCGGCGCCGGAATTGCAGAAGAATACCGCGTCATTGCCGGTAAGCTCGCTCAGCCGCTCACCCAGGGACTCCTGGACCGGCACGCGGTACAGGTTGGAGCAGTGCAGCAGACGACCGGCCTGGTTCCGGATGGCCTCGGTGACGGCCGGGTGGGCATGTCCCAGCGCGCACACCGCGATGCCGCCCAGCGCGTCGAGGTAGCGGTTGCCCTCCGTGTCCCAGAGGTAGGGCCCTTCGCCCCGTTCGAAAGACACGGGGAGCCGGGCGTATGTACGCATCAGGCTGTCAAGCATGGCCTCGGCTCGCAAAAAAGAAAAGGCAGCCGGATCGGCTGCCTAGCGCAATTATAGGGGGACGCCCCGATTGCGGCAAGCGCGCCGGCTCCCGGCGCGCCGGCTGCCTACTTCTCGAAGTTCTGGTTCACGAAGTCCCAGTTCACCAGGTTCCACCAGGCCTCGAGGTACTTCGGCCGGGCGTTGCGGTAGTCGATGTAGTAGGCATGCTCCCAGATGTCGCAGGTGATCAGCGGCACAACGCTGTCGTCGGTCAGTGGCGTTTCCGCGTCGTCGGTCTCCACGATCTTCAGGCTGCTGTCGGCCTTGTTCTTGACGATCCAGCCCCAACCGGACGCGAAATTGCCCGCCGTCTTCTCGTTGAACTCCTTCTGCAGGTTCTCGAAGGAGCCGAAGCTCTCGCGAATGGCGTCGGCAATGGGGCCCTTGGGCTCACCGCCGCCGTTGGGGCTCATGCTGTTCCAGTAGAACGTGTGGTTCCAGACCTGGGCCGCCTGGTTGAACAGCCCGCCGGAAGCCTTCTTGATGATGGACTCCAGGTCCATGTCGGCATACTCGGTGCCCTCGATGAGGCTGTTGGTCTTGTCCACGTATGTCTTGTGATGCTTGCCGTAGTGATATTCCAGGGTCTCCTGGGAGATGTACGGCTCGAGGGCATTCATGGCGTAGGGCAGGTCGGGTTGCTCGATTTTCATGTTCCGCTCCTTGTTGCTGTGGCCCTGGACGCTTGCGTCGCCGCCGTGCGCCGGCCGCCGTTCCAGGCAATGAGAAATGCGCTTATTGTTCTGCCGTGACGTGCTGGCGCCGCGCGCCATGGATGAAAAACATGAGTCTACCTAGGGGCGTGGGGCGGTTCAATACAAGGCTGCCGCAGCCGGTCATCAGAACCGGATAAAAGGGCACTTTCGCACGCTCATGCCTTTATTGAGTGCTGTAGTTTCACGCGCTCGCGATCCCCTGTTCAATACAAAAACTTTGAAACGACGTGGCTATTGCCCGCAGATGCCTCAAATGCCAGGAAAATACAAGAAATCCTCCGGAAGACCGATGCGTGGTCCCGTTGCGGGCTGTATCGGTGTCCCCGTAAGGGTTTGCCCGTTAGGCGCCCATGCGCATTGTGCTTTGGGCCGCAAGAGCAAAATACAATGGTCTTGCGTGCTGGCGCTTCGCTGCAGGCGACATCCCGGCGCGGGATGTCGGCGGTTGACGCGTTCCGCGCATATGGATCACGGGGCTTGCCCGGAGGCGGCGCCAGGGTTTGAAACGCGTGTCGAAGTCAGGTATGTCACGGCGCCGGCAGCGCGAAGGGCGGCCTCGCCCGGAGGATCAGTGGCGGGGCGGTCGTCTCGGGGATGAGGGCCGGCCGCTGCACGGAGCAGCGGCCGGAAACACTGTGGCCGGGATCGTCAGTGGCCGCGGTGCAGGAGCTCCTTGAGATCAGCGAAAGGTTGATAGGTAGCGTCCGCCGCGTGAACGACTGGCTCTGTTACTGGCCCTCCGGCGCTTTCATCGGCCGTGGCACGGGCTGTCGTCGACCCCTCGTCGTGTCGGGACATCCACGCGTCCGCGACGATTCTGCCGAAGCGGTCCGTGTCGAGGCTGCTCTCGCCGATCTTCCGCGGGTCGGAGCTCTTGATTGCCATATTGTATTCCTCCTGTGAGGTACAGTCGGACGTGATACCGCGGAGGCGGATGAGCGGCGATGTTCGACGCACACACCCACCCCAGGGGACGCAATCCCCTAATGCACAAGCATAGTCGTTCCCTGCTCGTCCTCTACCTGAATGCGTACCGCTCGTCGGCCGAGGCAGTAGATCTCGCCAGGCCAACGGTCCTCACCATCGCGGCTGTACTCGAAACGATAGCGCCATAGCAGCAGGGGCTGCCCGCGGCGCAGACTCAGCCGCGCGCCGTGGAAGGAGACCGTCCCGTCCAGGAATTGCAGGCCGGAGGCCGAGCAGGCGCGTGCCGCAGCGCTGGTGGCGGCTTCCCGCGTACCGCTGAGCCGGTACCAGGCGCCCACGATCAGGGCGATGGCCATGATCATCAAAAGGGCAGTGGCAGGGTCCCTCACAAGGTGTTCCTCGATGAAGTCTGTTTAGTTCGGGCCGGCAGTTCGCGATAGAGTGGCCGCATGTCCCGCATCTACGACCTCCACAGCCATTCCACGGCCTCCGACGGTGCTCTGGCGCCCGCGCAGCTCGTCCAGCGCGCGCTCGCCCACGGGGTTACACACCTGGCTCTCACGGACCACGATACCGTCGCCGGTATCGCGGAGGCGAGGGGGGCTGCTTCTCATCAGGGGCTCGTACTGATACCGGGCGTGGAGATCTCCGCCAGCTGGAGTGGCCGCCACCTGCATATCGTGGGGCTCGGAGTCGAGCCGGACCAGCCCGCCCTCAACCAGGCACTGGAACACATCCAGGGGCTGCGAGCGGATCGCGCGCGACGCATGGACGAGGGCCTTCGGCGGCGCGGGATCGAGGGCGTGCTCGAGTCGGCGCGGGGGCTTGCCGGGGACGCCCCGGTCACCCGGACGCACTTTGCGCGGGTGCTGTTGCAGCGTGGCTACGGCGGTTCCATGGATAGAGTTTTCCGGCACTTCCTGCGCCGGGGCAAGCCGGGATATGCCAGGGTGGAATGGCCGGCAATGGCTGATGCGGTGGACTGGATTCGTGGCGCGGGCGGGATAGCCGTGCTGGCCCATCCTTTCGGATACGGTCTGACGCGGGCCTGGTTGCGGCGTATCTGCGAGGCGTTCGTCGACGCGGGCGGCCAGGGCATCGAGGTCGCCACGGGCACGAGCTCCGCCAACATGGTGTCGGCGGGTGCCGCACTGGCCCGGCGATTCGGCCTGGCGGCGTCGTGGGGGTCGGACTTTCACGACCCCGCCCTGCCGTGGATTGAGCTGGGCCGGATGCCGCCGATCCCGGAGGATCTGCAGCCGGTCTGGACGTTGCTGCCGGAGACCGCCTGATCAGCCGTTTCTGGCCTTGGCGTGCGCAGTGCCGTCGTCACTTGAGACCAGTGAGGGGCCGCTGCCGGTCGCGGCTTCGTCGCGGTCAGCATCCACCGAGCCGGCTTCATCGCCTTGCTGCTTGTAGCTCAGCGCCGCCACGGCCTGCTTGTCCCTGGTCAGGCTCTCGCCAATGAACTGCCCGCCCGGCTCGATGACGAAGCGCTCGCTGGCAATCTCCCCATAGACCCTGCCGGTGCTGACGATCTCCAGGGATTCACACTCGACGCGTCCCTGGACGTGCCCGCTGACCATCAGCCGGTTCGCCTTGAGCGTGCCCTCGAAATAGCCCGTCCGGCCGACGGACACATCGCCGTGGCACTCGATGGTGCCCTCGATGGTGCCGTCAATGTGGAGCGTCCCGTCGAGGGTCAGTTCGCCGAAGAATCTTGTCCCCTCAGCGACAATCGTGGTCCCAGATTGCTTACTCGTCTCTTCACCGCCTTTGCCAAAGAGTCCCATTTGACCCCGTCCTCCTGCTCAAAGAGCGCGTCGTAGTTCTCCAGGCTCCACGCCAGGAACGCGCTCGGGTCCAATTTGCGGTAAATGTGTCGCACCTCGTAGTGCAGGTGCGGCGCGCTGGACAGCCCCGTGCTGCCCACCTTGCCAATTACCGTTCCCTTTTCGACGAAGTCACCGGGCCGTACCAGCGTCTCGTCCATATGGCCGAAATAGGTCCTAAAGCCGAAGTTATGGCGCAGGATCACCAGCTTGCCGAGCCCGCTGCGCTCGTGGAACGCCGCCCATTCGACCACGCCATCGGCGGTGGCGCGCACCGGGTGTCCCCGGCCGGCGCGCAGGTCGGCGCCATTGTGGAACGCGCGCTCCTTGGTGACCGGATGCACCCGCCAGCCGAAAGAGCTGGTGATGCCGCGCTTGTCCACGGGATAACCGCTGGGGATCTGTTCGAGCATCAGCGTCTTCTCGCGTGCCGTCTGGCTGGCCGTGTCCAGCCGGGAACGCATATCCTGCTGGTTCTCGGGCGCCTTGAGGCCGATGAGTATCTCGATGTCGCCGAGGTCCTCGTTGACCTCCGCGAGCTCCTGGCTGGCGTCCTTGAGCTCCGAGTTCTTGTCCTCGATCGTGCCGAGCAGCTCACGCTTCTCCCGCAACAGGTTCTGATACTCCTGCTCCGTCTGGTTGCGCCGCGCGTCGAGCCGGTCGATCTCGGAGTTGAGCCAGAAAATGACCCCGCCGCCGGTGAGCAACGTCAGCACGAGCACCAGTGCACTGCCCGCGGCGAGCAGCTTGGCCAGCTGGCTCAGCGAATAGTGCCTGGCACCGCGAAAATCGGTGATTGTTACAGTGAAGCGGTCGCGCACGTTCCGGTACCCGGTTCGGGACCCCCCAATGACGTTCCGCCTCCATGCGGAGCTGAATACCGCGATCCTCTGAGCATGCCCTTGTTGCCGCGGCAGGGTCTGTTATTCGTATCGCAGAACTTGCCCAAGATCAGGCTACCACCCGGTCAGACGGCGACAAACCGCCCGACTGGGAACTGCTCCACATTTCCGTCGATCCACGCCACCGCCCGGCGGTCGACGCGGTGGAACGCGGGCCCTATAGTGAGCGGTCCCCCCGGTGCGCGGAATGGGAGTCGCCGTGCCAGACGAACATCCTTACGCGGAGCTGACGCCCGCCACCATCCTGGCGGCCGTGGAGTCCTTCGGCTGGCTTTCCGACGGCCGGCTGTTGCCGTTGAACAGTTACGAGAACCGGGTCTACCAGGTTGGAATCGAGGAAGACGCCCCGGTGGTGGTCAAGTTCTATCGTCCCGATCGCTGGTCGGACGCGGCCATCGAGGAGGAGCACGCCTTCGCCTTCGAGCTGGCCGAGGCGGAAATTCCAGTAGTGGCGCCCCTGCGTCGGGATGGCCATTCGCTTTTGGCATGGGAAGGCTTCCGCTTCGCCGTCTTTCCCCGCCGTGGCGGGCGTCCACCCGAGCTGGACCTTTCCTCGGACCGTGAATGGCTCGGGCGGTTCCTGGGCCGGATCCATACGGTCGGGGAGGCCAGAGCGTTTCAGCACCGCCCGCGGCTTGATGCGCAGGCCTTCGGCCACGAGACCCGGCGGTACCTGCTGGAGCAGGGTTGGCTGCCCGCCGAGCTGGAATCGGTGTACGAGGGGGTCTCCGCCGATGCACTGCTGGAGGTGGATGCCTGCTTTCAGCGTGCCGCGGGGGTTGACTGGATACGCGTTCACGGCGACTGCCATCCCGGCAACGTGCTGTGGACCGATGACGGGCCACATTTCGTGGATCTGGACGACTGCCGCATGGCACCGGCCATCCAGGATCTGTGGATGTTGCTGTCAGGCCCGCGTGAAGAACAGGTGGTGCAGATCGGGGAGATCGTGGAGGCCTACGAGACCTTCCGCGAGTTCGATCCCCGCGAGCTGCATCTGGTGGAAGCGCTGCGCACGCTGAGGATCATGCACTTCGCCGCCTGGCTGGCACGGCGCTGGGATGACCCGGCCTTTCCCCAGGCCTTTCCCTGGTTCGCCGAGCCCCGGTTCTGGGAGGAACACATCCTCAGCCTGCGCGAGCAGATCGCGGCGATGCAGGAGCCGCCCCTGCCGATCTGAGCAACCGGGGCCGGCCCGGGTCTGGTCGCAGTCCGGCATTGCACCAGTTGGCGGCGCCACTGAACGCGGCACCGGCTGGCGGGCGAGGGTCATGGCACGGCTTTCCAGAGTGCGGGCATACTGTCTGTCGAACTTCATTGAGTTCTTTTTTATGCTTCTCCGGGTTAGCGTCAGGAACGTCAGGGATGCCATGGGACATTCGCATCGCAGCGGGATGACCGCACCATGACGGCAGCCTGGGAGCGCGTTGAGCAGGCCGGTTTCGACTACATGCTGAAGCGTTCCCGGCGTCGTACGCTGGCCATCCACGTGCGGCCCGGGCCGGTGGTGGAGGTACGCGCCCCTCAGAGGCTCTCACGCGCGGTGATCGAGCGTTTCATAGCCGAGCGCGCGGACTGGATTGACGCCAAGCTTGCGGAGCTGGAGGCATTGCCGGCACCGTTTCGTCCCGCCTACCGGGACGGCGAGCGCCATCCTTTCCTCGGCACCGACTATCCCCTGATAGTGACCGGCGGTTCGCGGGGGGTTTCTCTGCGCGCGGGCCGTCTCGAGGTGGGGGTTCCCGACGCGGATGACCGTGATGCCGTGCAGCGGGCGCTCTATCGTTGGTACCGGGCGCGGGCGGGCGAGGTCTTCCGCGAGCGCCTGGACGCGGCGTTGCAGGCGCTCGCGTCCTGGCAGCTGCCACAGCCACGCCTGGCCATCAGGGCCATGCGCCGGCGCTGGGGCAGCTGCTCGTCCACCGGGAAGGTCACCCTCAACCTGCATCTGATCAAGATGCCCGTGGCGTTGCTCGACTACGTCGTCTGCCACGAGCTCTGCCATCTCCTGGAGATGAATCACAGTCCCCGGTTCTATGCGCTCATGGATGCGGCCATGCCGGACTGGCGGGGGCACCGGCATAATTTGCGGGCTTATGGCAGCCTTTATCTGGGCTGACAGGCCGTCCCTGGCCCGACAGCCGACGCGCGTCGTCCCTAGTGCTTCAATCGAAGTTGCGGAGCAAAGTCGGAATTTCCCGGACAGAAACCTCAATGGGCTTCGAAGCCATCCCGACTTCGGATCCACAAACTTCGACCCACCGTGGTGGCTTCCGGCTGGGTCACTGCGGCCTTGTCCGCCGATCACTGCGATGCCCGGCCAGCAAAGGGCAAACGGCGGGTTACGATTAAGGCTATAGGTCGACTGGGCTTGCCATCCGACATCTGACAATTGATCGTCGGCGCCGGCTTTGCCGGTGCCGACCTACGCTTGCCCGGTCAGCCGGGATCCTTACCGGAGTCGGTGAGGGTTCCATTGAGTCGCGTGGGTCATCGAAGTGGGTTATCCCCTCTTGCCGCGCCGAGCATCGCAGGGCTCTCCGGAAACTCACCCGCACCGCGGGTGAGTTGGGTCATCACAGCTACGAATACCGGCATCGGCCTCTCTGAAATCGCGGTCTCGCGTTTTCCCGAGTTCTGTTGGGCGAACGTCAATGGAGCGCCGCATGGATGCGGCGCGTCGGCTGTCAGGACAGGGAGGTCCTGTCAGCCGACCTCCGGAGAGCGCGAGAAGCACAGGGGACCGGGATCTGGCGCCGCCAGATCCCGGCGCGGTAACGGGGTGGTACGGATCAAGCAAGAAAGGTAACTCGGCCGCCGGTAGGCGGACGAAAAGCGCCTTTGTGGAACGGGACTATAGACAGGCGTAGGTCGGCACCGGCGAAGCCGGCGCCGACGATCGGCCTCGGCCGCCGGAAGGCGGACGGAACCGTAGTTGACGTCAGAAGGATGATTCGTGGCCAGAGGCCGCTCCCACGGCCCCTGACCCGGCGGTGCCGCCCCGGCTACCCCGCCTTGGCCGCCTTCTTCCGCTCGTGCTCCTTGAGGAACTTCTTGCGGATCCGGATCGCAGTCGGCGTGGCTTCCACCAGCTCGTCGTCGTTTATGAACTCCAGCGCCTGTTCCAGCGACATGCGCAGCGGCGGGGTGAGGATGATGTTCTCGTCCGAACCGGCGGCGCGGACGTTGGTCAGCTGCTTGGCCTTCATCGGGTTCACCACCAGGTCGTTGTCCCGGTTGTGGATGCCGATGATCATGCCCTCGTAAACCTCCTCGCCGGGCTCGATGACGAGCTTGCCGCGCTCCTGCAGGTTGAACAGCGCATAGGCGAGGGCCTTGCCGGCGGCCATGGAGATCATGGCGCCATTGATGCGCTGCCCGTATTCGCCGGTCTTGACCGGGCCGTAGTGGTCGAAGACGTGGAACATCAGCCCGGTGCCGGAGGTGGCGGTGAGGAACTCGGTGCGGAAGCCGATCAGCCCGCGGGCGGGGATGATGTAGTCCAGCCGCACGCGACCCTTGCCGTCCGGCAGCATGTTGGTCAGGTGGCCGCCGCGCTCGCCCAGGCGCTCCATGACGTTGCCCTGGTAGGCCTCCTCGACGTCCACGGTGAGCTCCTCGTAGGGCTCCTGCTTCTGCCCGTCCACCTCGCGGACGATGACCTCGGGGCGGGAGACGCCCAGCTCGTAGCCCTCCCGGCGCATGTTCTCGATGAGGATGGACAGGTGCAGCTCGCCCCGGCCCGAGACCCGGAACTTCTCGGGGTCTTCGGTGGGCTCGACCCGCAGAGCGACGTTGTGTTGGAGCTCGCGCATGAGCCGCTCGCGCACCTGGCGGGAGGTGATGTACTTGCCCTCGCGGCCGGCCAGCGGCGAGGTGTTGACCTGGAACGTCATGGACACCGTCGGTTCGTCCACCGTGAGCGGCGGCAATGCTTCCACGTCGGCCGGGTCGCACAGCGTGTCCGAGATGCGCAGCCCGTCAATGCCGGTGAAGGCTATGATGTCGCCGGCCTGGGCTTCCTGCCATTCCACCCGTTCCAGACCGAGGAACCCCAGCACCTGGAGCACCCGTGCGTTGCGGCGGTTGCCCTCCCGGTCCACCACGACCACCTGGCTGTTGGGGCGAACCCGGCCTCGCTTGATGCGGCCGATGCCGATCACGCCCACGTAACTGCTGTAGTCCAGGGAGCTCACCTGTAGCTGCAGCCCGCCCTCGGTGGCCACGTTGGGCGCCGGCACATGATCCCGGATCGCCTCGAAAAGCGGCGTCATGTCGCCTTCGCGAACCGTGGAATCCAGGCTGGCATAGCCATTCAGGGCCGATGCATAGACCACTGTGAAGTCGAGCTGCTCGTCGCTGGCACCCAGGTTGTCGAACAGGTCGAAGGTCTGGTCGAGCACCCAGTCCGGGCGGGCGCCGGGCCGGTCGATCTTGTTGATCACGACGATGGGACGGAAGCCCTGGGCCAGCGCCTTCTGGGTCACGAAGCGGGTCTGCGGCATGGGCCCGTCCACGGCGTCCACCAGCAGCAGCACCGAGTCCACCATGGAAAGCACCCGCTCCACCTCGCCGCCGAAGTCGGCGTGACCGGGGGTGTCCACGATGTTGATGCGGTACTCGCGCCACTCGATGGCCGTGTTCTTGGAAAGGATGGTGATGCCGCGCTCGCGCTCCAGATCGTTGGAGTCCATGACCCGTTCGGGCATTTCCGCCCGGGCGTCGAACGTGCCGGACTGGCGCAGGAGCTGGTCCACGAGGGTGGTCTTGCCATGGTCCACGTGGGCGATGATGGCGATGTTGCGGCGTTTCTGGATGTCGGTCATACGGGCCGTCGGGTGGCTGGTGTCAGTGGCGCGGCACTATACGCCAGCCCTCGTCGGCCTGTCATCTGTTGCGCTGCAATACTGTCGGACAATCGCGATGTTACGCATCCCTCGGGATGCATCGCGGGGATCAGCGGCTTTCGCAGCCATCCGGGGCACGGCCCGAGCGCATGCACCGTATCTCGGTCCGGGTCCGACGCAGGGTCTCCTGATGGGCCCCGCCCAGCGCGAGGCCCCGGTCCAGCGCGCGCTCGGCCGCCCGCCAGCGACCCAGCTCGGCGGCAACCATGGCCAGATTGTTCAGCAGCATAGCCGAATCTCCATGGCGGCCTTCCACCGCGTCCCGAAGGGTCTTCATCGCCACGCGGCGCTGCCCGTTGTCGTACTGGGCGTTGGCCAGCGCAAGCACGAGGCGCTCGTCGTCCGGCCAACGCCCGACGCCCGCCCGGTAGGCCGGAATGGCCGCCTCGGGGCCGGCGGTGCCTTCCAGTTCCGAGGCGGCGCGAAGGTAGGGCAGGGGTTCGGCGGTGGCCGGCATGCGCCCGGGCGGCAGAACCACCAGGGCCCAGTGCTCGGCCCGCCGCCAGGTGCGCAGGAAAGTCTCGAGGGGGGTGACCCGGCGCCGTTCGCGACCCGAGCGCAGGATGACCCGGGCGGGCGTAGCCGCCGTCCCCACCACCACCGCGTAGTGCCACTGGGGCAGCCAGCTCAGGCCGAGATTCTGCATGACCAGCACGGGGTGGCCGGCGTCCAGCTCGGCGAGCAGGGCATCGACATGGCGTTGCAGGGGATAGGCCAGCCGTCCCTCGGCGCGGGCGGCGGCCTTGACCTCCGGTTGCAGTGTCCCCTGGCGCTCGGGGACATAGACCCGGGGCTTGAGCGTTTCCGGGCTGATCTCCCGGCCGCTCCAGCCCAGCACGGTGGCCAGGGCAGCCGGTCCGCATTGATAACGGGACTGAGGATGGAAAGGGACCGAGGCCAGCTCGATTTCCGCCAGCGGCTGTGCCGGCCTTTGGATGCCTGGGCTGGCGCAGCCGCCGACCAGCATGGCCAGACAGAGCGCGGCCGGCCATGATAGCCATGGCCGGCCGTTGAACCCATGCCTCATCGGCCGCGGGTCAGTCGGACGTGCGGTTCGGCAGGTCCACCTGACTGGTGACGAAGGGGAAGACGTCCGTGAAGCCGAGGATGTCGGTTACCAGCAGCACCAGGAATACGAAAACGCCCAGGACCAGCACGGTCTCGATGGGGCCTTCACCCGCCGGCATCTCGGCCATGCGCTTGGACAGGGCTTTGACCTCGGCATCGCTCAAAGCCGCCACGCGTGCCTCCACGCGATCGGGGGCCACGCCCAGTTCCGTCAGCTTGTCACGCACGTCCTGGCGCTGGAGCATGGCCTGGATGCGCTCACGCTCGGCATCAGCCGTGGCTTCCTGGACCACCTGCTCGGTGCCGATCATGGCCGCCTGGGCCACGGCCGCCCAACTGGACGTGATGATCAGCAGGGCGGAAACCAGGGCCGCCAGCCAGGCACGTCGCTCGGTGAGTCGGGTCATTGCTATCTCCTCAGCTTGTCCGTGTCACCCTTCCGGCATTATGCGGCAGGCCGGTGGCGCGTTCAAAGTGGCAAGGGACCGCCCGCGCCGTGGGGCCTGCGGGTCGCTTTGGACTGCGTTGCTCATCGTCTCGGTGGCCAGCGGTTTGCACCGTCGTCCTCGCCATTTGTCGCAGCGGCGCCTGGGACCACCGAGACCTGGCAATACGTGCTGAAAGGTTAGTAGACTGCCCCGCCATTCGGGTTTTGTGCGCGACGACTTGGCCATGAATCTCAAGAACGCTGAAAAACGGCTGACCTACCTGGTCGGCCGCGCCATCAAGGAGTACCGCATGATCGAGGACGGCGACCGGATCATGGTCTGCCTGTCCGGCGGCAAGGACTCCTATACCCTGCTGGAGGTGCTCCGGCTGCTTCAGCAACGGGCCCCCGTGCGCTTCGACCTGGTGGCGGTGAACCTGGACCAGAAGCAGCCGGGATTCCCCGAGCACGTGCTGCCGGAGTACCTCGAGTCCATCGGCGTTCCCTACCGGATCATCGAGCGCGATACCTATTCCACGGTCAAACGCGTGATTCCCGAGGGCAAGACTTTCTGCGGCCTGTGCTCGCGTCTGCGTCGGGGCATCCTCTACGGCGCGGCCGAAGAGATGGGCCTGAACAAGATCGCCCTGGGCCATCATCGCGACGACATCATCGAGACGCTGTTCCTGAACATGTTCTTCGGCGGGCGCCTGGCCGCCATGCCGCCGAAACTGCGCAGCAACGACGGCAAGCACGTCGTGATCCGACCGCTGGCCTACGTGCCCGAGGCGTATACGGAACGCTATTCCAACCTGAAGGCGTTCCCCATCATCCCCTGCAACCTGTGCGGTTCCCAGCCCAATCTCCAGCGGCAGAACATCAAGGAAATGCTGCGGCAGTGGCAGGCCGAGGATCCCAAGCGGCTGCAGAACATCTTCCGCAGCCTGACCAATGTCCAGCCCTCCCACCTGGCGGACGTGGATCTATACGACTTCCGCGGGCTCATCGGTGGTATCGATCCCGCCGCGCCGGATCCCATGGAGGAGATCGAGCTGGGTGGCCGGGCACCGGATGGTTTTCCGGCGCTGCATACGAACGCCTGAGCCCGCCGGCGGGGATCGCCCGGCGTTCTTCTAGTCCTCGGTATAGCGAACGCTGGCCCGGTCCGTTTCCCAGATCGTCACCGCCACGACCCGGAGCGCCGGACCGGACAGTCGTTCCACGAGCCCCCGGTAGACCACCCCGGCGACATGCTCGGCGGTGGGGTTGACGCCCTCGAAGGCCGGCAGATCGTTGAGGTGGCGGTGGTCCATGCCGTCCACGAGCTCGTGCAACGCGGCCTTGAGGTCCGCGAAATCGATGGCCATGCCGATGTCGTTGAGCGCGGTGGCGGCGACTTCGGCCTCCACCTTCCAGTTGTGTCCGTGAAGGCGCGAGCACTTGCCCGGATGGCCCTCCAGGATGTGGGAGGCGGCGAAATCGGTGACGACCTTGAGGGTGTAGGTGGCAGTCATGGCTCAGTCGTTGCAACGCGGGTGGCCGGCGATGTTAGCACGGCGGGTGTCGGTCAATGGTCGCGTGCGATCACGTAGTCGGCCACGGCCTTGAGCCAGTGTCCCGACTTGCCCAGCGGCGCTATGCTCTCGAGGGCGTCCTCCACCAGCTGACGGGCGAAGCGGCGGGCCTCCGACACCCCCAGCAGGGCGGGATAGGTGGGCTTGTTGAGCCGGGCATCGGCACCGCTGGCCTTGCCCGTGACCGCCTGATCGCCGTCGACGTCCAGCACGTCGTCCTGGATCTGGAAAGCGAGGCCCAGGCACTTGGCGAAATGATCCAGCCGTCCCCGGGTCTGCGAGGTCAGGCCGGGATCGCACAGCGCGGCCAGCAATACGCTGGCACGGATCAGGGCCCCCGTCTTGTGGATGTGCATGTCCTCGAGCTGGGCGACGTCCATGGGCCGGCCCACCGCCTGCAGATCGATCATCTGCCCGCCGGCCATGCCCCGGGACCCGGCCGCCAGGCTCAGGAGCGCGACCATTTCCAGTCGCGCATCGGCCGGAACGGCTGCCGGCATGTGGCTGGCGATGGTCCGGAAGGCGAGGGCCTGCAACGCGTCGCCCACCAGGATGGCGGTGGCTTCGTCGAAGGCCCGGTGGCAGGTGGGCTTGCCGCGGCGGATGTCGTCGTCGTCCATGGCCGGCAGGTCGTCGTGCACCAGGGAATAGCAGTGGATCAGCTCCACGGCGGCCGCGGCGTAGTCCACGTGCTCCAGCTCGACGCCCAGCGCCTCGCCGGTAGCGTATGCCAGGGTGGGCCGGATGCGCTTGCCCCCGTTGAAAACGGCGTAGCGCATGGCCTCGTGCAGCTGGGCGGGGTGCGTGCCGGCTTCCGGCAGAACGGTGTCCAGGGCTTTCTCCACCCGCTCGGTGTAGCGCAGCCGGTGGGCGGCGAGGTCATTCCGGCTCATCGTCTTCGAGCGGCTCCGCGCGGGTCTGCCCGTTGTCGTCCCGGACCAGGGTCTCGACCTTCTGCTCCGCGCTGCGCAGCGCCTGCTGACAGGATCGCGTCAGGGCAATGCCCCGTTCGAAGGATCTCAGGGACTCCTCAAGGGAAAGGTCGCCCTGCTCGAGCCGGGCGACCAGGGATTCCAGTTCCTGGATGGCGGTCTCGAAATCCGGCTCGTCGGTCTGCTCGGTCTTGTCCGTGTCCTGGCTCATGGTTGCGGTCGCGTTCTCAACTGAGCTGCTGGGTCAACCGCCCCAGTCTAACCCGGCGGCCGGTGTCGGCGCACTCGCGCTGATGTGCCGCCGGGCGTACACTGCCGCGCTCGGGGCGCGCGGGGACGGCGCCCTTGTCACGGCGCACGGCACGGGTTAATGGTATGCCGTCCCGACCGGGGAGGTCATTCCCCACCCAATTCAGCGATGAACGCAGTGGCGCTGCGCTGGACGCAGTTCTGGAGGATTCAGCCGCCGATGAGCTCAACTTACGACGCCGCCGCGATCGAGGTCCTGACCGGACTGGACCCGGTACGCAAGCGGCCGGGCATGTATACGGACACGGCCCGGCCCAATCACCTGGCCCAGGAGGTCATCGACAACAGCGTGGACGAGGCCATCGCCGGCCACGCCAGGACCATAGACGTCACCCTGTATGCCGACGGCTCGCTGTCGGTGGAGGACGATGGGCGCGGGATGCCGGTGGACGTGCACCCGGGCGAGGGCGCGCCGGGCGTCGAGGTGATACTGACCCGGCTCCATGCCGGCGGCAAGTTCTCGCGCAAGAACTATCAGTTCTCCGGCGGTCTGCACGGTGTCGGCGTTTCCGTGGTGAATGCCCTGTCCTCGCGGCTGGACGTGCGCATCCGCCGGGACGGCGCGGTCTACGAGATGGCCTTCGAGAACGGGTACAAAGTCGACGAGCTGCGGCAGACCGGGCAGGTCGGCAAGCGCAATACCGGCACCTACCTGCATTTCTGGCCCGACACCAGCTACTTCGATTCGGCACGGTTCTCCGTGCCGAGGCTCAGGCACGTCCTGCGGGCCAAGGCGGTGCTCTGCCCCGGTCTGCGCGTGCGTTTCTTCGACGAGGGCGCCGAAGAGCGCGTCGAGTGGTATTACGAGGACGGGCTGCGCGACTATCTCGTCCATGCGCTGACGGACATCCCCTGCCTGCCGGAAGAGCCCTTTCTGGGGCGCATGAGCGCCGAGCACGAGGGCGCCGAATGGGCCGTGACCTGGCTGCCCGAGGATGGCGACCCGGTCCAGGAGAGTTACGTCAACCTGGTGCCCACCGCCCAGGGCGGCACCCACGTCAACGGTCTGCGCACCGGCCTGACGGAGGCCATCCGCGAGTTCTGCGAGTTCCGCAACCTGCTGCCGCGAGGCGTGCGCCTCACCCCGGACGACGTCTGGGAACGCATCAGCTACGTGCTGTCCGTGAAGCTGGAAGACCCCCAGTTCTCCGGCCAGACCAAGGAGCGTCTGTCGTCCCGGGAGTGCGCCACCTTCGTCTCCGGCGTGGTCAAGGACGCCTTCAGCCTCTGGCTGAACCAGCACACCGCCGCCGCTGAGCAGATCGTCGAGCTGGTGGTCCAGCAGGCCCAGCGGCGCATGCGCAGCGCCAGGAAGGTGGCCCGCAAGAAGGTCACCAGCGGCCCGGCGTTGCCGGGCAAGCTGGCTGACTGCGCCAGCCAGGACCCGGCGCGCACGGAGCTGTTCCTGGTGGAGGGCGACTCCGCGGGCGGCTCCGCGAAACAGGCCCGGGACAGGGACTTCCAGGCCGTGATGCCGTTGCGGGGCAAGATCCTGAACACCTGGGAGGTGGACCCGGCGGAGGTCATGGGTTCCCAGGAGGTCCACGATATTGCCGTCGCGCTGGGTATCGAGCCGGGCTCGGCGGACCTTTCCGGGCTGCGCTACAACAAGGTCTGCGTGCTGGCCGACGCCGATCCGGACGGCGCCCATATAGCCACGCTGCTGTGTGCCCTGTTCATGAAGCATTTCCCGGCGCTGGTCCGGGCCGGGCACGTTTTCATCGCCATGCCGCCGCTGTACCGCATCGACGTGGGCAAGAAGACCTACTACGCGCTGGATGAGCAGGAGCGCCAGGGCGTGCTGGACCGCATCGCCGCCGAGAAGGACAAGGGCAAGATCAGCACCACGCGTTTCAAGGGTCTCGGCGAGATGAACCCCCTTCAGCTGCGCGAGACCACCATGGACCCGAATACCCGCCGGCTGGTGCAGCTCACCGTCGACGACGACAGCGAGACCGAGCGGCTCATGGGCATGCTGCTGGGCAAGCGCGCCGCGGCCGACCGCCGGGCCTGGCTGGAGTCCAAGGGTGATCTGGCCGAGGTGCTGGTCTGAAGGTCAATGAGTAACGAATAGGCATCTATGAACGACGAGATTTTCTATACCGGCGAGTACGAGACCCAGCCGCTGCGCAGCTTCACCGAGAAGGCGTACCTGGACTACTCCATGTACGTCATCCTGGACCGCGCGCTGCCGAACATCGCCGATGGGCTGAAGCCGGTGCAGCGACGCATCGTCTACGCCATGTCGGAGCTCGGCCTGTCGGCCACGGCCAAGTACAAGAAGTCCGCCCGAACCGTCGGCGACGTGCTCGGCAAGTTCCATCCGCACGGTGACGCCGCCTGCTACGAGGCCATGGTGCTCATGGCCCAGCCCTTCTCCTACCGCTACCCGCTGGTGGACGGCCAGGGCAACTGGGGCTCGCCGGACGACCCCAAGTCCTTCGCGGCCATGCGTTACACCGAATCGCGCCTGGCCCCTTATGCGCAGTTGCTGCTCCAGGAGCTGGGCCAGGGCACGGTGGACTGGCAGCCCAACTTCGACGGCAGCCTGGACGAGCCGATGGTGCTGCCGGCGCGGGTGCCCAATGTGCTTCTCAACGGGGGCACCGGCATCGCCGTGGGCATGGCCACGGACATCCCACCCCACAACCTGCGCGAGGTGGTCAGCGCCTGCATCCGCCTGCTGGACGAGCCGGAGGCCGGCGTGGATGCGTTGTGCGAGCACGTTCAGGGGCCGGATTTCCCCACCGAGGCCGAGGTGGTCTCCTCGCGGGAAGAGATCCGCAGAATTTACGACACCGGCCATGGCGGACTGCGCATGCGCGCCGTCTACGAGCGAGAGGGCCGGGATATCGTGGTTACGGCGTTGCCCTACCAGGTCTCGGGCAGCAAGGTGCTGGAGCAGATCGCCGCGCAGATGCAGGCGAAGAAGCTGCCCCTGGTCGAGGACCTGCGCGACGAGTCCGATCACGAGAACCCGACGCGGCTCATCATCACGCCGCGCTCCAACCGGGTGGACGTGGAAGAGCTCATGCACCATCTGTTCGCCACCACGGACCTGGAGAAGACCTATCGGGTCAATCTCAACGTCATCGGGCTGGACGGCCGGCCCCGGGTGCGCAACCTGCGGGAGATCCTGACCGAATGGCTGCGCTTCCGCACGGACACCGTGCGCAAGCGGCTTGAATGGCGGCTGGGCAAGGTGGAGGACCGGCTGCACCTGCTGGATGGCTACCTCATCGCCTATCTCAATATCGACGAGGTCATCGCCATCATCCGTGAGGAGGACAAGCCCAAGCCGGTGCTCATGGAGCGCTTCGGGCTCTCCGACCGCCAGGCCGAGGCCATCCTGGAGCTGCGGCTGCGCCATCTCGCCAGGCTCGAGGAGATGAAGATCCGTGGCGAGAAGGACGAGCTGGAGGCCGAGCGCGACAGCATCCAGGCGATCCTCGCCTCGGATGCCAGACTCCGCGAACTGGTTCAGGAAGAGCTGCACGCCGACGCGGAGAAATACGGCGACGAGCGCCGCTCGCCCATCGTTTCCCGTGGCGCCGCCCGGGCATTCAGTGAGACCGAGCTGGTGCCGAGCGAACCGGTCACCGTGGTCCTGTCCCAGAAGGGCTGGGCGAGGGCCGCCAAGGGCCACGAGGTGGACGCGGAGAATCTCAGCTACAAGGCCGGCGACGGCTTCCAGAGTGCCGCTCAGGGGCGCACCAATCAGCAGGCAGTGTTCCTGGACTCCACCGGGCGCAGCTATTCGCTGCCCGCCCATACCCTGCCCTCCGCGCGGGGACAGGGTGAGCCGCTGACCGGGCGCCTCAGCCCGCCATCGGGCGCGCTCTTTCAGCACGCGCTGGCCGGAGCCCCGGAAGCGCTCTGGGTACTGGCGTCCGACCACGGCTACGGCTTCGTGGTCAGCCTGGGTGATCTCTATGCCAAGAACCGCGCCGGCAAGGCCGTGCTATCGCTGCCCGGGGATGCCCGTATCGTTCGCCCGGCGCCGGTGGCGGCGCTGGACACCGACCGGCTGGCCGCCGTGACCACGGCCGGCTATCTCCTCGTTTTTCCCACCCTCGAGTTGCCCCAGCTGAGCAAGGGCAAGGGCAACAAGATCATCGGCATTCCGCCCAAGCTGGTGAAATCCGGCGAGGAGCGACTGCTGGGCCTGATCTCGATCCCGGAGGGAGAAGGGCTGACCCTCCATGCCGGCAAGCGCACGCTGACCCTCAAGCCGGACGACCTGGACGCCTACATGGGCGAGCGCGCCCGTCGCGGCGGCAAGCTGCCGCGGGGATTCCAGCGCGTGGACGAATTGCGGTTGCGCGGGGAAGGGTAGGCGGCAGCGACGGAACCGGCGTTGTAGGCGCGGCCGCTGGCCGCGAACCGTGACCCTCCGGTTCCATTTCGGTTTCGTCCGCCTAACGGTGGCCGAGCCGCCACCCGGTGCTCTGGGCTTCTCGACGATCAGCGGGGGATTGAAGACATCCTGCTGGAGCGCCGGATACCGCAAGCCGTGACCGTGGGAGGATCGCGGAGGGTCTTCGTAGCTGAACGGGCGACAGGACGTCCCTGTCCTGACAGCCGACGCGCGTCATCCCCAGTGCGCCAATCGGAGTCGTGAAACGCTATCGGAGTTTCCCGAATAGACACCCCAATGGGCTTCGAAGCCATTCCGACTTCGAATCGGTTAATTTCGACTCAATCCGTTGGCTTGCGGCTAAGTCACCGTGGCCTGATCCGCTGATCACTGCGATGCTCGGCCAGCAAAGGGCGAAGGGCGGGCAGCACGACCCTTTGAGGTTTTCCCCAGACCGTTCCGAAATCGGAAGTCTTCCATTTATCCGATGGTGTATCGCAGGGCCTTCCCCTTTTGCCGCGCCGAGCATCGCAGCGATTTGTGGCTTCCGGCCTGGAGCGACAGCGGAAGGGCGCCGCACGGACGCGGCGCGTCGGCTGTCAGGCCAGGGATGGCCTGTCAGCCGACCCCCACAAATCGTGAGAAGCACAGGGGACCGGTAGCTGGCGAAGCCAGTTACCGGCGCGGCAACGGGGTACGGATCAAGGAGATCGGTAACACTTGAGTTCAAGGACAGGGGTTACACCTTGAGGGTTAGGTAGTCGTCGCGGTGTTTGCCGGTCGGCTGGTCCTTGACCTGACCCAGGCGCACGGGGCCGAAGCTGACCACCCATAACCGCTCATCGACCTGCTCTAGGGCCACGTCTTCGCCATGGAGGACGTAGCCGACGTAGAGCTGCTTGTTGTGCCAGTAGACTACGCCGGTGTTGCTTACCCGACGTACCTCTACATGGCTCGGGTAGGTCCACACCGGTAGTTGGCTCGGCATCTGCCGCTGCGAGCGCCGGTAGAGCGTCCTTGGTAGATCCTGGCCCAGCGACTCGTGCGGGCGCTGCTCGTTGTATTCATCGCGAAAGGTGTCGAACTGCGCTTGCTGTTCGGCGAAGTTAGCGGCAACCGGGTAGGTGGCGGCGCGCTTGAGAGTTCGGTGCATGCGCTCGTGGCGCGGGTTTTGCTGGGGCCTGCCCGGGGTGATGCGCTCGGGCTGGATGCCGAGCTTGATCCACCAGATCGACAGCCGCGAGAGCCCGGCTGTAGCGGTGCTCGCGAAGGGCGCGCCGTTGTCGCTGCGGATCCGCGCCGGTAAGCCGTATTCGCGGAACAGCCGCTCGAACACCGCCTGGCTGGCGTGGTACCCGGTCCCGCCCAGCCCCTGGCAGCCGAGCAGGTAACGGCTGGCATGGTCCATGACCGTTAACGGATAGCACCACGGCCCATCACCGAGCTTGAACTGCCCCTTGAAGTCCACGCTCCACAGATCATTGGGCTCGTGGGCCGGGGCAAAGGCCTGTTGCGTCGGCTCAACGCGGCGCCGACGCCGGCGCGGCTCGATGCGCCCGGCAGCCTTGAGGATGTTGTAAATGCTGGTCTTCGAGGGCGGCGGCTGCTCGGGAAAGCGCCACTGCAACAGCCGCTGGATCTTCTTCGGCCCCCGCGGATCGCGGGGACTGCCGCGCAACGCCAGCACCTGTTCACGCACCGCATAGGGGATCTGCTCGGGGTTGGTGTGCGGTCGGCGGCTGCGCTCGATGAGCCCCGGTGGGCCGACTTCGGCGTAACGCCGCACCCACTTGTAGCCGGTCTTGCGGCTGACCCCGTAGCGCTCACACAGCCGGCTGAACGGCTCATCGCCTTCAATGCAATCGGCGATAAACTGCACACGTTCATCCATCGGTCGCACCTGCTGCCAGGGCATGGGAACCTCCTCTGTGTCGCTCCCATGCACCGTAAGGACTGTTACCCCTGTCCTTGAACTCAAGTGTTACCGATGAGTGTGAACCGTACC
>JACDUA010000120.1 GCA_013519935.1 Ectothiorhodospiraceae bacterium WFHF3C12
GCCGGGCCGGCGCAAGCCCGTGCCCTTCATCGAGGACACCGTGGTGCCGCCGGAGCGGCTGCCGGAGTACATCGCCGCCCTGCGGACCCTGCTGGAGCGCCACGGCCTGGAATACGCCATGTTCGGCCACGTGGACGTGGGCTGCCTGCACGTGCGGCCGGCCCTGGACATGACGGATCCGGACGACGCCGCGCTGGTCCGGCCGATCACCGAGGCGGTAATCCGGCTGCTCCAGCGCCACCAGGGCCTTCTCTGGGGCGAGCACGGCAAGGGCTTTCGCGGCGAGTACGCGCGGGCGTTCTTCGGCGAGGCCCTCTACCCGCTTCTGGCTGAGGTCAAGCGCGCCTTCGACCCGGACAACCGGATGAATCCGGGCAAGATCGTCGCCCCCGACGGCGACCCGAGCCGCATCGAGGGCATCGACACCGTGCCGCTGCGCGGCGAATACGACCGGCAGATCGCGGAAGCCGTCCGCCGGCACTGGAGCGACGCCATGAACTGCAACGGCAATGGCGTGTGTTTCGACTGGGACGCCCGGCAGGCCATCTGCCCCAGCTACAAGGTTACCCGCGACCGCATTCACTCCCCCAAGGGGCGCGCCGGCCTGCTGCGGGAGTGGCTGCGACGGCTCGCCCGGGAAGGCCTCTCGCCCGAAGACAGCCCCGGCGTCTCCCCGCGGCGAAGGCGCGCCGACGACCCCGACGATTTCAGCCACGCCGTCTATGATGCGCTGCAGGGCTGCCTGGGTTGCAAGGCCTGCGCGACCCAGTGCCCCGTCCACGTCGACATCCCGGAGATGCGGGGGCGTTTCCTGGCGAGCTACCACCGCCGCTACCGCCGACCGGCGCGGGACTACCTGCTCGGCGCGCTGGAGCACCTGGCGCCACCGGCGTCCACCATCGCCCCGGCCGTCAACGCCGCGCTGGACTCCGGTCCGGGCCGCCGGCTGAGCCGCCGCCTGGGGCTCGCCGACCTGCCCGGTTTCGCCCGCGCCAATGCCCACCGCAGGCTGAGCGACGCCGGTGTGGCCGTGCTCGACGCCGAGTCCGTCACGGACCTCAGCGACGCCGAGATCCGCCGCAGCGTCTTCGTGCTCGGCGATACGTTCACCACCTACCTGGATCCGGCCGTGCCCACCGCCCTGGCCAGCGTGGTCCGCGCCGTGGGCCTGACGCCGGTGGTCATCGCCAGCCGGCCCAGCGGCAAGGCACTGCAGGTCCAGGGCTTCATGGACGCGTTTCACAACACCGCCCTGGCCCAGACCAAGCGCCTGGCCCGGGTGAGCTCCCTGGGACGGCCCGTTGTCGGCCTCGACCCGAGCGTCACCCTGACCTATCGGGACGAGATCCGCCGGGCCGTGGGCCAGGCGGACTGGTCGCCGCCGTTGCTGCCCCAGGAATGGCTCAACGGCGTGGCTCTGTCCCAACCCGCCGCTACGGACACCAACGCATACCGGTTGTTTCTCCACTGCACGGAGCAGACAGCCCAGCCCCGCGCGGCGGAACAATGGCGGGCGGTCTTCCGCCGGTCGGGCCTGACGCTGGAGGTGGTACCCAGCGGCTGCTGCGGCATGGCCGGCACCTACGGCCATCTGGCCGAGCACCAGGACCACAGCCGCGGGCTCTACGATCTCTCCTGGAGGGAATCCGCCGAAGCCGTCGACCCGGCGCGTGTCCTGGCCACCGGTTACAGCTGCCGCAGCCAGGTGCAGCGCTTCTCCGGGTTCCGGCCGGCCCATCCACTGGAAGTCCTCGCCCGACAGCTCGGCGGCTGACGGCCGCCGACACCAGGTGCGTAGCAGGCTGTGGGAGCGCCCCGCCGCGACGGGGATTTCCCGTGGGCACGACGCGTAGGTCGGATGGGCTTGCCATCCGACAATCAGGGAAGGACGTCGGCGCCGGCTTCGCCGGTGCCGACCCAAATTCGTAGGAGCGCCGCGAGGCGCGATGGCCGGCCAAACGGGATCGCGGCTTGCGCCGCTCCTACCAGTGCCGCAGCCCCGCCGCGTAGGAGCGGCCCCGGCCGCGAACCGGTAGCCCGCCCGTCGCCGCGGGGACGCGCCTCCCACTGGTCCTTCCGTGCCGCGCGGCATGCGGAGTGTTGTGGGAGCAACATCCCAGCCATGATGGAACGCCCCGCGCTCACGACCCGTAGGTCGGATGGGCTTGCCATCCGACAATCACACACCGGGTGCCGGCGCCGGCTTCGCCGGTGCCACCCAAACTTGTAGGAGCGCCGCGAGGCGCGATGGCCGGGCAAACGGGATCGCGGCTTGCACCGCTCCTACCGGTGCCGCAGCTCCGCCCCGTAGGAGCGGCCCCCGGCCGCGAACCGGCAGGCCGCCCGTCGCCGCGGGGACGCGCCTCCCACAGCGGGTTCGCGGCACCCGGTAGACATTGCGTTGTGGGAGCGGCGTCGCCGCCGCGATGGCGTGGACGTCCCCGGCCGCGGGGGGGCGCCCCGCGGCCGGCGGTCGGCGTTACGGCGTCACTTCATCGTCGGCATGCTGAAGTGGTTCTCGTCGATGTGCGTCTCCGGCCAGCGCGCCGTCACGGTCTTCACCTTGGTGTAGAAGCGCACGCCCTCCTCGCCGTAGGCGTTGAGATCGCCGAAGCGGGAGCGCTTCCAGCCGCCGAAGCTGTGGTAGGCGACGGGGACCGGTATCGGCACGTTGATACCCACCATGCCCACCTGGATGGACTCGGCGAAGCGCCGGGCCGTGTGGCCATCGCGGGTGAAGATCGCCGTGCCGTTGCCGAACTCGTGGTCGTTGATGATGTCGGCGGCCTGCTCGTAGGAGTCGGCGCGGACGACGGACAACACGGGGCCGAAGATCTCCTCCTGGTGGATGCGCATCTCCGGCGTTACCCGGTCGAACAGGGAGCCGCCCATGAAATTGCCGTTCTCGTAGCCGGGCACCGACTTCTCCCGGCCGTCGACCACCAGCTCGGCACCCTCGGAGACACCCAGATCCACGTAGCCACGCACCTTCTCCAGATGCTCGGCCGTGATCAGCGGCCCCATCTGCGGCTCGGGGTCCTGCTCCATGCCGAACCCGATCTGCAGCTCTTCCACCTTCGGCTTGAGGGCGGCGATCAACCGGTCGGCGGTTTCCTCGCCCACCGGCACGGCGACGGAGATGGCCATGCAGCGCTCGCCGGCCGCACCGTAAGCGGCGCCCATGAGGCTGCG
This sequence comes from Ectothiorhodospiraceae bacterium WFHF3C12, assembly GCA_013519935.1. Taxonomy (GTDB): domain Bacteria; phylum Pseudomonadota; class Gammaproteobacteria; order Nitrococcales; family Nitrococcaceae; genus WFHF3C12. Next base: position 3,193 of record JACDUA010000120.1, read on the forward strand.
CACGGCGTGGTCCATGTCCGCATCGGGCATGATGACCATGTGGTTCTTGGCGCCGGCCAGGGCCTGCACCCGCTTGCCGTTGGCGCAGCCGCGGCTGTAGATGTACTCGGCGATCGGCGTCGAGCCGACGAAGCTCACCGCCTGCACCCGCTCGTCGTCCAGCAGCGCGTCCACCGACACCTTGTCGCCGTTGACGACATTGAAAACGCCATCGGGCAGGCCGGCTTCGCTGAGCAGCTCGGCGAGGATCAGGGGCACGCCCGGGTCCTTCTCCGAGGGCTTGAGTACGAAGGTGTTACCGCAGGCGATGGCCAGCGGGAACATCCACATGGGCACCATGGCGGGGAAATTGAACGGTGTGATACCGGCCACCACGCCCAGGGCCTGCTTGACGGAGTAGCTGTCGATGTTGCCGCCGACGTCCAGGGAATGTTCGCCCTTGAGCATGTGCGGGATGCCGCAGGCGAGCTCCACCACCTCCAGGCCGCGGGTGATCTCGCCCTTGGCGTCGGAGAACACCTTGCCGTGCTCGTTCACCAGCACCTCGGCCAGCCGGTCGTAGTTCTCCTCGAGCAGCTGCTTGAAGCGGAACATGACCCGGGCGCGGGTCAGCGGCGGGGTCTTCGACCACGACGGAAACGCGGCCTGGGCCGCGGCCACCGCTTCCGCCGTCTGGGCCGCCGAGGACAGGGCGACGCGACCGGTGACCTCGTTGGTGGCCGGATTGCGCATTTCGAGAAAGCGTTCGGCGTTGCCGTCGGTACGGCGGCCGTTGATGTAGTTGGCGAGGGTGCTCGTGGCGCCGGCGGGTGCCTGCTCAGCTCCGGTCTTGGCCATGTCGGATCTCCATCCTGGTTGCATTCAGGCCGGCACGGGCGTTCCAGCCTGCGTCCACGCACCGCCTGGTCGGGATTCCGGGGACGCTCGCTCGGCGGGCTACGCTCGCGACAGAGACTTCTCCCCACTTGACCATCAATTTCTGTGTGCTTTAATTTATCATGTGATTAATTATAGTCAAACCCAGGCGCCCCACAATCCCGCCAGGAGGTGTCCCTTGCCCATCGAAGGCCTCAACCATTTCTCCGTACGGACACCGGACATGAAGCGCTCGCGCGACTTCTACGTGAACGTGCTCGGCTTCGTGGAGGGCGATCGCCCGCCATTCCCGTTTCCCGGTTACTGGCTATACTGCGGCGAAACCGCCGTGGTCCACGTCATCGGCGAAGACCCCGATGGTGAGGGCCTGCAGGGCTATCTCGGCGAGCGCTCCGGCGGGGCCGGTGCGGGCTCGCTGGACCACATCGCCTTCAGTGCCTCGAATCTGGAGGGGGTGCGCGAACGGCTGGACGGCCTCGGCGTCCGGTACACGGAACGCTCGGTACCGCTGCTGGGGCTCATCCAGCTGTTTGTAACGGACCCGGACGGGATTACCCTGGAGTTGAACTTCCCGGAAACGACCAGTCCATGACCGAAGCCACCGACCCTTCCGCGCGCGACCGCTATGCCCCGCTGGACAGCGGCGAGCTGCTGGACGCGGCCGCGCAGTGGAAACGGGAGGGCCGCTCGGTGGCGCTGGCCACGGTCATCAGCACCTGGGGCTCGTCCCCACGGCCCGCTGGCAGCATGCTGGCGGTGGACGGCGACAGCCGCATCCTCGGCTCGGTCAGCGGCGGCTGCGTCGAGGGCGCGGTGGTGCAGGAGGCGCTGGAGATCATGAAGGACGGCCGGCCGCGCGTCCTGGAGTTCGGGGTCAGCGACGAGGACGCCTGGTCCGTCGGCCTCGCCTGCGGCGGCACCGTGCGCGTCTATGTCGAACGGCTGGAGGACGGTTAGCCGTGAAGCTCTCCGTCGTCGAACAGCTGCGCGCCGCCCGTGAAGCCAAGGCGCCCGTGGTACTGGTCACCCGCATCGACGACGGCAGTCAGAGGCTGCTCGACGTCGACCGCCAGCCGGACGACCCCCTGGCCGACTCCGCCCTGGAGGCCGTACGCACCGACCGCAGCCTGGGCATCAGCGAAAACGGCGCCGAATACTTCCTGCAGCCGTTCAATCCCCCGGTGCGGCTGTTCGTCGTCGGCGCGGTGCACATTGCCCAGGCGCTGGTACCCATGGCGCAGCTGGCCGGCTACGAGGTCACGGTCATCGACCCGCGCCGGGCGTTCGCCTCGGAAGACCGCTTCCCCGGCGTCAACCTGGTCTGCCAGTGGCCGGGCGAGGCGCTGGCCGCGTTGGAGCCGGATCGGCGCTCCGCGGTGGTGACGCTCAGCCACGACCCGAAGATCGACGACCCGGCGCTGAAGACCGCGCTTGCCACCGAGGCCTTCTACGTCGGTTCGCTGGGCAGCCGGCGCACCCACAGCGGGCGCCTGGAGCGGCTGGCCGCGGAGGGACTGACCAAGGCCCAGCTGGCTCACATCCACGCGCCGATCGGCCTCGATATCGGCGGCCGCTCCCCCGGCGAGATCGCGGTGAGCATCGTCGCGGAGATGACACAGACGCTCAGGCGCGGAAAGGCGGAATGAGCCCCGCGCTGCGGCCCCACCCGATCCCATGACCACAGCGGCCCGGCAAGACCTGCCAACGCCCGGCGAGCCGGACACGACGGTGGCGGTCCGCGACACCTTCGGCATCGACGTGGACATGCGCGTGCCCGCCTACGGCCACCGCAGCGTGCACGTACCGCCACTGGATCCGGACTACGTCTTCGATCCGGAGACCACCCTGGCGGTTCTCGCCGGATTCGCGCACAACCGCCGGGTGCTGATCCAGGGGCTCCACGGCACCGGCAAGTCGACGCATATCGAACAGGTCGCCGCGCGGCTCAACTGGCCGTGCCTGCGGCTGAACCTGGACAGCGAGGTCAGCCGCATGGACCTGCTGGGCCGGGACGCCATCGTCCTGCGGGACGGCCGGCAGGTCACGGAGTTCCAGGAGGGTCTGTTGCCGTGGGCCCTGCAGGGGCCGGTCGCGCTGGTCTTCGACGAATACGATGCCGGGCGGCCGGACCTGATGTTCGTCATCCAGCGGGTCCTCGAGGTGGACGGCAAGCTCACCCTGCCCGACCAGAACCGGGTGCTCGACCCCCATCCGTACTTCCGCCTCTTCGCCACCGCCAACACCGTGGGCCTGGGCGACCCCACCGGCCTCTACCACGGCACCCAGCCGCTCAATCAGGGCCAGCTGGACCGCTGGCACATCGTCGCCCGCCTGGACTACCTGTCCCCCGGGGTGGAACGCCGCATCGTCCTGGCGCGGCTTCCCGAATACGACACCGACGCGGGCCGCGACCTGGTGGCGGCCATGGTCCGCTGCGCCGGGCTCGTGCGCCAGGGCTTCGCCGCCGGCGACCTGTCCACCACCATGAGCCCCCGCACCGTGATCGGCTGGGCGGAGAACGCCAGCATCTTCGGGAACGTGGCCCAGGCCTTCCGGCTGACCTTCCTCAACCGGTGCGACGAGATGGAGCGCGGGATCGTCGCCGAGTACTACCAGCGGGCCCTCGGCGAGGACCTGGAGCCGATGTGAGCGACGACGAGCGCCTGGCCCAGGGCCGCCAGCGGCTCGCCGCCGCGGTGCGGGCGGTCGCGGACGACCCGGGCCTCGACGTGGCCTTCGACAGACAGTCCCCGGCGCTGGACGGCCAGGGCGCCCATCTGCCCGCACCCCGCGGCCTCCCGGAGGGCGCCGCATGGCTTAACTGGCGCGTGCTGGGCGATCGCGTCGGCGCGCTGCACCGCTTTCCGCCGCCCCTGCGGGTCCCTGTACCGGACGAAGGCCGCCGCGCGGTCTTCGACGCCCTCTGGCAGGCCCGCTCCGAGATCCTTGCCGGCCGGGCCCTGCCCGGCGTCCGCCGCAACCTTGAACGCTGGCTTGCCGGTCACTGGGCGGAGGATGCCGGCCTCGACATGCTGCCGCTGCCCGAGCGGCTGCGTCTGTCCGTGCATCGCGCGGCCGGCGCCTGCCGGCTGCCGGACAGCC
>JACDUA010000121.1 GCA_013519935.1 Ectothiorhodospiraceae bacterium WFHF3C12
TCGATGAAGTGGCAGGCGGCCAGCGCCGTGAGCTGCTTCTTGTCGAGCGAGGGCTGGTAGGCGTAGTCGAAGGCGGCCAGGCCCTTGACGAAGGGGAAGCGGGCCAGGCTGGTGCGCATGGTGATGTTCTTGGCGGTCTTCGCCGAGACCTCCTCACCGAGCAACAGCTCGAGGAAGTCGGCGTAGCCGAGCTCCTTGCCGGCCGCCTCCTGGAGCAGTGCCTCGAGCCGTTCCTGGCTCTTGAACAGCCGCAGCCGATGCAGGTGCTCGCCGAGGCGTTCGAGTTGGGCGGGGTTCATGGATGGCTCTCCCGGCCGCCGGCGGCGGCCAGATGGTCGTAGACGGCCAGATCCCGGATCTCGACCTCCAGGGCCGGATCGGTCGGTTGGGTGCCCGAGCCGGGGGTGGTGCGTGTACGCCGCTGGTTACGGGCGATCGCTCCGGGGCCGTGGGCCGGATCGATGCGCATCTGGTGGGTGCCCTCGAGCGCGGTGTGGACGGCCACCGGCTCGCCGCGGTGGTAGAAGACCAACTGCTCGCCCTGGCGTTCGACCTCCACGCGTTGGCCGATCAGCCGGAACGGGACCGAGTAGCGATTGGTCTGGTAGCTGACCAGGTAGTCCTCGGCGACCACGCGGCTGGCGCGCATGCCGAGCCAGAAGCTCGGCTGGCCGGCGGTGGGGAGCAGGTACGGTGCCTCGCGCTGGAAGCGCACGATGGGCGGCTCGTGGGTGGTGCCGTGGATGCGCTGGTCGGCGATCTCCGTGGCCCAGTGCTGGAGCTGCTCGTTGAGATCGACCTCGTCGACAAAGCGCCGCCCGGGCAGGAAGTTGTGCTTAAGGTAGCGCACGCCGCTCTCGACCTTGCCCTTGGTCTGGGCGCGGTAGGCGCGGCACAGCCGCGGCTCGAAGCCCCAGTAGTCGGCGAAGCTCTTGAACGTGGCGTTCCAGCGCACCCGCCCATCGCTGCCGGGATGGCAGACGGTGCGGGGGCGGTCGTAGAGATGCTCGCGGGTATGGCCGGCGAAGTAAGCGAAGGCCTGCTCATGGGCATCGAGGAACTGGCGCAGCGACTCCCGCGGATAGGCCAGGTAGAAGGCCCGACGGGAGAAGCCCAGCGTCATCACGAAGAAATGCTCGACGGCCACACCCCGGCGAAAGCGCACCCGCGACTCGCCCCAGTCGATCTGGCTCTGCCCGCCTGGCGGCGTCTCGAAGCGCAGCAGCGCGCGCTGGGCCTGCTCGCGTACCGCCCGCAATGGCTTGACGAAGCGCTTGACCGTCTCATAGCTGCCCCGGTAGCCGTGGCCTGCGCGCAGCTCCTGGTAAAGGATCTGTGCCGAGTACTCGACCTCCGGGGCGCGCTCACACAGGAACGCTTCGTGCTCGGCGAGCAACGTCGTCGCGGGTCGTTGACGTTGATAACCCCGGTAAGCGGGCTCACGCAGACAGCGCCGGATCGTCTTGCGGTCCAGGTTAAACCGTCGCGACAACGCCGAAATAGAGACCGACTCCAGAGCCGCCACCCGGCGAATCTCCTCCCAAAGCTCCTGGCGCACCATAGCCGTCTCCGCAGGTGAAGGACCTGCCTGGATCATGCGCCCTGGATCGTGCTTGGCCATCTTCATGGCACTCCCTCCGCAAGGTGGAGGGTGGGGAAAGTTCAATGACCATCAACTGGGGATTATTGGATGACCGATGACACATAGAAATCTCGCGCCGCGTATAGACCTGGAGCAGGGCCACAACCTATCTCAAGGACGCGCGCTCCATGCCGGCGCAACGGGAGGCGCCCAACCCTGAGCAGGTACTCCAATACCTGACCTATGCGGCTGTAGCGATCGAGCAGGTGAATGCCTCCGTATGCGAGGGCTTGCCTAGCTTGGTCGAAATACAGATCGTCGCATGAGCTCAACACGACAGGGAGACTCGCGGCGAGCTCTCCCAGTTGCAGCGACTGCGACTCCTGCCTCAACGTCTTCTCGATCGCCTCGGCGAGTGATCGCATTCGGTTCGTGCCTAGCCCGGTGCTGGCACGCCGCTCCAAGAACTCATTCGCAACCTCGCGCTCCCGCCTCATTGCACGGAGCGTTGGAGTGCGACCCTCAGTGGATGTTGCATTCTGAAACTGGTCCCGCGGCTCCCGCTTCATCGCTTGTGGTCAGTGCGCGTCTGGTTGCATCAAGTCGGCTTTGTCAGCGCAACGTCAGCGCAACGTCAGCGCTCAGGGGGCGTTTCCGGCGGCAAGCGTTTCTTCGGCACCCAAAATGGGCGACGAATCAAACGTCCCCTTCAGCGAATTGTTGGGCCTACACACTCCCTATCTCCGGAAATATATCATAGATACTTGTTTCTATGCGCGCCTTGGCACTAAAGCGATCACGTGACACAAGATCGGCAAAGTGCTTTTCGCACACTACGACATCTGCATAGCACATAGCTGGCCCCAGGCCAGCCCAGTCTTCCAAGTCGGTAGGCTTCGGCTTGTACTGTGAGTTTTTCAGAACCTGGCGATGAAGATGAATGTCTAGTCTGCGCGTCGGAATGCTATCCAAGAAATATTTGATCCCTTCTTTGCCCCAGGTCTCAATATCGGCGTGGGGAATTTTGTTCGCACTCATGACCTCATAGAGTGGCTCAGTTATATCTGCCATCGATAGCGCGTACAGCCAATCATCCCAACGTTCCTTTTCCAGCTCATGCTTCCGTTCGTTCAATCGTCGAAGATGATTTGCGAAGTATTCCTGTTGTTTTGATCGTGCCCCCTGGATCGGAGGCAAATTCTCCGTACCACACAACATCGCCTCATCGATTTCGTCGGCAAGTGCCGCGGCAATTGGACTTTGGCGTTTTTCGCCAAAAGCGTGGCAAATACCATTGCCCAAATAGTTGAAGGTCCTAGGCTTTACTTCATAACCCGCTTTTGCAAATGCGATCTCAAGTTCCCAGCAAATAATTTCCTTCAGGGGTGCCGTCGTAACACCTCGAGAAAATTTCCACATCACCTTTCCGAGGCGACGCCTACGTTGGTCATTCTTGATTCTGGAGAACTCAACCACGTGAATTGCCGACAGTGGAAATACGCAGCCGTTCCGCATGGCCGAACTGAGCTGGTTCTTCAGCGAGAGGGCACGTTCTGACGCATCCCGCCCGTTCTCGATACGCGCTAGGTCAATCCACTTATTCTGATCCAGATAGACGATCACTGACCGCTCGACCTGTAGGTCCGAGGCCCGCCATAAATGGCACGATAAACGACCGTCCGGCGACCGAATGAAGCGAATTTTATGGCTTTATTAGCGGCTCGCTTTCTGAAAATATTCCTCATACGGAACCCGCCTTGGTGAACATCCCCGGAAAAGAAATGGTCTTGCTTCCCGTTTAGCCCGCTCCCAGTCATGCTTAAGCAGCAGAGCAACTCGCAGAGAAAACTCCTCTGCCTGCGTCTCCCGTTCTACTTCACTGACAGATGCGGCTACTACTATAGCTCGGTCTTCATCATGGAAAGGATTCAAAAGTAGCCGAAATTGCGCTCGTACGCGACTCAGGGCCTCTTCATCTGCTCGAATAATGGCATCGTGCGTCTCGACAGCTTTCTCCCGAATCCTCTCCCGCCATTTTGCGCGTTCCTGCGTGACGTTCTCGATAGCTATTCGGCGCTCGGATATCCACCAAGAAATAAAAGCAGCCACCAAACCAGCAACAACGGTTGATGTCAGTACAGTCTGTATGCTCATGGGTAATAACCGCTAACAGGTATTAGACGGAAAGTTTCCGCATTTCAACACGGACATTCTCCGCCTATCACGCATATTGCCTGTCACTTTTCGGGCAGTTGTTCCGCCGGTAGAGTGCGTGAGCGCGGGCTTCCGAGGAAGCCCGCGTGTGGCGCTGTCGCACCCAGCTCGCGCGATAGGCGGCAGGGCATGTGGCATTGCGTTTGCTGCCTCGCGATGTCGACGTACAAAATCCTTAACCGGCTGCTTGTAGGTTAGATCCCAAAATCAAGTAGCCGGACGTGCTGTTGGGCGAGACCGCGACGGTCCGCTTTGGGTCGACCCGCGCCACTTGCGCGCTTAAGGGTGCCGCTCGACGAGGTTCGGCCAAGAACGGCGCATGGTGCAGAGCGTCGAAACACCGCCGCAGCACCAACACCAATGGATCAGTCCGCACCAACCTCGAATGTGAAGACTCGATTCTCTCATCCTATAAGAGGTGGCCATGGCGTCGCGGGTGGCCCATGGTCGGCGTCAGTCAGCAAAGCGGATACTAAGAATCTCGGTGTCGACGTCGCCGCCCCATTCGCTGGTCACATCGTCAGCTCTGAAGCCGAACTTCTTAGCATAGTTGGGCTTAAGGGGAACGTCGTCCGAGTGTGTTGCGAGTATCGGTCGGTGGCTGGCCTCCGCCACTGGCGTTCCGGAAGCGTCCAGGAAGTAGAAACGGACGTAGAGTTTTGTAACCGTCCGCCCGCCGCTGTTCTTGACCTCGCCGAAGACGCCGGGACGACCGGTAATGCTTTCGCCTCGCCGCAGGTTGCGGATATCGATCTCTTCGCGGTAGGCAGAGAATGCCTTCGCATTGGCTATAGCCCTCTCTAGTTCCCGTAAACTGAACTTGTACTGCTGTTGCGCACTTTCCTCGTCCATCCCAGGCGCCTTCGCCAGCATTTGAACCGCCTGCTCATACGTCTGGTGGGCGGTCTCGAGCTTCGGGAGTTGCTCCAGGGCTTCCCGATCCGTGTAGTCGTTCGTGGTGAGGCCGAGCTTTTCCGGAATCAGGCTATCGGCCTTGTCCGCCAGCTGGGAGGCTGCATGGCGCTCAGGCCATCCGGGCCGTACCACCCACCTTCCCTGCTCCTTGCCGAGCAGCAACATGGTCTGTCCCAGCTTTTTGGGCGCCCCCTTGTCCTCGGGAAGGGCCTGCAGTCGCTCCACCAGATACAACCGCGCGGCTCGCTCCCCAGTTTCAATCAGTACATCCCAATATTCCTTGTAAGCCTTGTAGACCCGTGTCGGTATGTACTGCGTGACCTTGACCCTAGCGCGGGAGCCAGAAACGTCTAGAGCGGTAGCCTTTACTGTAATCCAATTGCCAAGGATTCGGACCGTCTCCGTCTCGTGAGGATATTTTTCCGTCGTTTCAGCGATTTCGCGATCCTCTTTCGAGACCAAATCAATGGCCAAGTCGCGATTCATGTTGTAGATGGCGGTCATGAATCGCTCAGCGATGTCCGCGTGATTGCCCCCGGCTTGGGCCATGGGGCAAAGGAGGATCAGGGCGCAGGCCACGGCAAGGCGAGCTATTGTCGGCACAGGGACCCCCATTGGGCTCTAGTCGTAGGGAGCCATGACGTCATTTTTAACATTCCAACATCGTCGGCGCGAGTGACCGCCTTGGGTCGAACCGCGTCCGGGTACGCACGGCGCCATACTTCATGGTCCCGCCGTGGAGACCGACACCATGGACCACTCCAACTGCCGAACCGCAGCGCTCCCGTGGAATAAGGGTAGAATCCGCGGGCAAAAGCGACCACTGAAGCGTGAACACATCTGGGCGATACGGATCCGCCTCGAGCTCGCAGACCGATTGCGGGACCTTGCCCTCTTCAACCTTGGGATCGACAGCAAGCTCCGTAGCTGTGATCTGGTACTTCTGGCCGTGCGCGATGTCATGCACGGAGACCAGGTGCTCTTCCGGGCGATGGTGACTCAGTCCAAAACCAATCGCCCGGTTCAGTTTGAACTCACGGAGGCAACCCGTGTCGCAGTCTCGGCGTGGGTAAGCAGTGCACGACTCGCCCCGACTGATCACCTCTTCCCGAGTCGCCTCCGCCGTTCAACACACCTATCCACACGGCAATACGCCCGGCTCTTGAAGGCATGGCTACAACAAATCGGCCTGGATGCCGCCGAATACGGCACGCACTCGATCCGTCGCACGAAGGTAACGCTGATCTACCGGCAGACGGGTAACCTGCGCGCTGTGCAACTCCTCCTCGGGCATACCAAGCTCGAGAGCACGGTCCGGTATCTGGGTGTCCTAGTCGATGACGCATTGGGGCTCGCCGAGCAAGCTGAGATCTAAGATGACAGTCCGCTGGCGACCGCTCCCAACGCGGTCGCTCAGCGGCCAAGAGCGGCCACTTGTCTCTCAACGCGGCAGCCCGTCTCCTCTACCTACGATGCTGGACGCTGCTGGGGGCTGGCTTGGCTCCCATGTCTCGTGACAGTTTGGTCGTCGTTAACGCGGATCAGGGAGAAGCAAATGGACATCATTGAGGTCCTCTTGGCTATCGGAGGCACTATCCTTGCAATTCTTCTAGTTGCACAACTGTGGTGGCTGTTCCTTATAGTGTTCGCCATATTTCTGATTCGGACATTTCCCTTCATAACCGGAATTGTAGTTTTCTGCGCCTCCATAGTAATGACGGCGAAGAAACCGAAAGAGGGGGAGAGCTGGTTTGGTGTCTTTTCCGATTCAATCGGCGCCTCCCTGATGTTCACACTTGTAATACTCCTAATCGGGGGCGCGATTGGCGGACTCCTAGAACAGGGAGGCACCGGCCCTGGGCCTGACACTTGGGTTAGGTAGGCTCGCTTTACGGTTCTACTCCATAGGCAGGATCAGAGATTCTGCTCCACCGGGTCCGACGTTGACCGTCTTCGGCCAGGAGCGGTCATTATTCGCAACGCTGTTGGACCGTTAGACGCGAACCCAATGAACGCAACGTTGCAGCGACGTCCCCCCGAGATTGAGTAGCACGGCGATCTGGAGTCCAATCACTGGAAGCCAGGAGATTGGGCATGAAGAAGCGCTACAGCGAAGAGCAGATCATCGGGTTTCTGAGGGAAGCCGAGGCTGGCGTGCCGGTCAAGGAACTGTGCCGGCGGCACGGGTTCTCCGAGGCGAGCTACTACCTCTGGCGTAGCAAGTTCGGTGGCATGGACGTTTCGGATGCCAAGCGGTTGAAGGCGCTGGAGGCGGAGAACGCCCGACTGAAGCGGCTACTGGCCGAGTCGATGCTGGAGAACGAGGTCACCCGGGAGGCGCTGCGAAAAAAGTGGTGAGCGCCCCGGCGAGGCGCGAACTGGTGCGGCACATGAAAGGCTGCGGGTTGAGCGAGCGTCGCGCGCTGG
>JACDUA010000122.1 GCA_013519935.1 Ectothiorhodospiraceae bacterium WFHF3C12
CCTTCCAGCGCGATCCGCTGCGCACGGCCTACGTCGCCGGCACCTTCGACACCAAGGGCCGCGAGCTGGACTATCTGGCCCAGTGCATCGCCGACACCGGCGTGGCCGTCCGCACGGTGGATCTGTCCACCAGCGACCAGCCGAGTTTCGCCGACGTGCGCCCGACCACGGTGGCCGACCATCATCCCCAGGGGCGGCGGGCGGTATTCACCGGCGACCGCGGCAGCGCCGTGGCCGCCATGGCCGAGGCGTTCACCCATTACGTCACCCGCCAGCGGGATCTCGCCGGACTGGTCAGCGCCGGCGGCAGCGGCGCCACCGCCCTGGCGACGCCGGCCATGCAGGCCCTGCCCGTGGGGACGCCCAAGCTCATGGTCTCCACCGTGGCCTCCGGCGACGTGGCGCCCTACGTCGGCCCCACGGACATCTGCATGATGTACTCGGTGACGGACGTCTCCGGGCTCAACCGTATCTCCCGCCAGGTGCTCGCCAACGCCGCCCATTCCATGGCCGGCATGGTGGGCGTGCCCGTGCCGGAAACGACCGACGACAAACCGGCCGTGGGCATGACCATGTTCGGTGTCACCACGCCCTGCGTGCAGGCGGTGCAGCAGGCCCTGGAGGCCGACCACGACTGCCTGGTCTTCCACGCCACCGGCACCGGGGGCCAGTCCATGGAAAAGCTGGCGGCCTCCGGGTTGCTGGACGGGCTCATGGACATCTCCCTGACCGAGGTCTGCGATCTGCACGTGGGCGGCGTGATGAGCGCCGGCGAGGGGCGGCTGGATATCCTCGCCGAGCAGGACATCCCCTACGTGGGCTCGGTGGGCGCGCTGGACATGGTCAACTGGCACGCCATCGACACCGTCCCCGCCGAGTTCCAGCACCGCAACCTCTACAAGCACAACCCCCAGGTCACGCTCATGCGCACGACCCGGGAAGAATGCCGGGAGATGGGCCTGTGGATCGGCCGCAAGCTCTCCCGCGCGCGGGGGCCGGTGCATTTCCTCATTCCCGAGGGCGGCGTCTCCATGCTGGACGCGCCCGGCCAGCCGTTTCACGACCCCGAGGCCGACGAGGCCCTGTTCTCCGCCATCGAAGAGACCTTCGAGCCCAGCGAGCGCCGCCGCATCGAGCGCCTGCCGTACCACATCAACGATCCGCAGTTCGCCGAGGCGCTGGTATCGGCCTATCGCCGCATCGAGCGCCCGAGCCATGCACGAAGGGAGAGTGCCAAGCCATGAATACGACTGATCGCGCGGGCCTGCTGGCCCGCTTCCGGGACAAGGTCGAGGCCGGCGAGCCGATCATCGGCGGCGGGGCGGGCACGGGCCTGTCCGCCAAGTGCGAGGAGGCCGGCGGCATCGACCTCATCGTGATTTACAACTCCGGGCGCTACCGCATGGCGGGCCGCGGCTCCCTGGCGGGGCTGCTGGCCTACGGCAACGCCAACGAGATCGTCCTGGAGATGGGCAACGAGGTCCTGCCGGTGGTCAAGGAAACGCCGGTGCTGGCCGGGGTCAACGGCACGGACCCGTTCATCATCGGCGAGCGCTTCCTGCGCCGGATCCGCGACGCCGGCTTCGCCGGGGTGCAGAACTTCCCCACGGTGGGGCTCATCGACGGCACCTTCCGGGCCAACCTGGAGGAGACGGGCATGGGCTACGACCGGGAGGTGGAGATGATCGCCACGGCCCGGTCCATGGACCTGCTGACCACGCCCTACGTCTTCAACGCCGACGACGCCGAAGCTATGACCCGGGCCGGGGCGGATATCCTCGTGGCGCACATGGGGCTGACCACCGGCGGGTCCATCGGCGCCGAGACGGCGCTGAGCCTGGATGACTGCGTGGCGCGGATCGACGCCATCGCCGAACGCGCTTTGTCGATCCGCGAGGACGTGCTGATCCTCTGCCATGGCGGGCCCATCGCCATGCCGGACGACGCCGCGTACGTGCTGCGTTCGTGCAAGGTCTGCCACGGCTTCTACGGCGCCAGCTCCATGGAGCGCCTGCCCACCGAGCAGGCGCTGACCGAGCAGACGCGCCGCTTCACCCAGTTGCGCACAGGCTGACGAGGACAGGGTCATGGTGAAGGTATTCGTCACCAGCGTCATCGACGCACCGGCATCCGCGGTGTGGGGCGTGGTCCGCGGATTCAACGAGATGCCCGACTGGCATCCGCTGATCGCCCGCTCGCGCATCGAGCAGGGCCGCCCGCAGGACCAGATCGGCTGCGTGCGGGATTTCGAGCTCACCGATGGCGGGCGCATCCGCGAGCAGCTGCTGTCCCTGTCCGAGTTCGACTACAGCTTCTCCTACTGCATTCTCGAATCGCCCATGCCGGTCTCGCACTACGTGGCGGCCCTGCGGCTGATCCCGGTCACCGACGGCGACCGCACCTTCGCCGAGTGGACCGCCGAGTTCGACACCGAGCCGGGCCAGGAACAGGAGATGGCGCAAATGATCGGGCAGGACGTCTTTCAGGCTGGCTTCGACGCGCTCAAGGCCCACTTCGGCGGACGCGCTTAGGGAGGTAACACCATGACGGCAGTCCTCTATGCCCTGCTAGCCGCGGTCGTCGTACTGATCATCGCGGCCATCCGCTTCTTCCGGCGCGCTACCCAGGATATCTCCCTGGTGCGCACCGGCCTCGGCGGCACCCGGGTGGCCATCGGCGGCGGGCTCATCCACGTCCCGCTGCTGCACAACCTCACCCGCGTGAGCATGAACACCATGCGCCTGGAGCTGGCGCGCACCCACGACAAGGCCCTCATCACCGGCGACCGCATGCGCGCCGACGTGGTGGCGGAGTTCTACGTGCGCGTGCGCCCGGACCGCGACGCCGTGGCCCTGGCCGCCCAGACCCTGGGCTCGCGCACGCTGGACCCCAACGAGCTCAAGGGCCTGGTGGAAGGCAAGTTCGTCGACGCCCTGCGCTCGGTGGCCGCCGAGAAGACCATGGAGGAGCTGCACGCCAACCGCCGCGCCTTCGCCCGGGCGGTGACCGAACAGCTCGCCGAGAGCCTGGACAAGAACGGCCTGGAGCTGGAGAGCGTGTCCATCACCGCCCTCGACCAGACCAGCATCGAGTACTTCAACCCGTCCAACGCCTTCGACGCCGAGGGTCTGACGCGGCTCACCGAGCAGATCGAGCAGCGTAAGAAAAAGCGCAACGACATCGAGCAGGACACGTCCATCGCCGTTCAGCGCAAGACGCTGGAGACCGAGAAGACCCGTCTGCAGCTCGAGCAGGAAAGCGAGTACGCCCGCCTGCAACAGCAGCACGACATCGCCGAGCGCCGCGCCAGCCAGCAGTCCGAGATCGCCGAGCACGAGGCCCGCAGCCGTCTGCAGTCCGAGCAGTCCCGGCAGAACGCCGACTACGAGGTGGAACGCCAGCGCATCGACCAGGGCCGGCTGTTGGAGGAACAGCGCGAGCAGGTCCAGTCCGCCGTGGAGATCGTGCGCATGCGCGGCATCCAGGAGCAGGCCCACCAGGAGCTGGAGCAGAACCGCATCCTCGCGGAGCTGGAGCGCGGGCGCAGCGAGCTGGAGCTGGACCGCGAACGGGTCATCACCGCACGGGAGATGGAGTCCGCGGAGCGGGACAAGGCCATCGAGCTGATCAAGGCCGCCCGCGAGGCCGAGCGCGAGGGCGAGTACCGGCGCATCCTCGCCCGCATCCGCCGCGAGCTGGTGGAGATGGAAAGCGAGGAACGGACCCTGAGCGCCCAGGCCGAGGCGGAGGCCGCGCGCCTCGCCGCCGAAGGCGACCTCGCCCGGCGCCGCAGCGAGGCGGAAGGCACCAAGCTGCTCAACGCCGCCCGCAACGAGCTCTCGGAGGGGCAGACCGCCGCCGAGCTGCGCCGCCGCCTGATCGAGGCCCTGCCCGAGATCATCAGCGCCAGCGCCGAGCCCATCAAGAGCGTGGACAGCATCCGCGTGGCCAAGATCGACGGCCTGACCCACCCGGCATCCACGGGCAAGGGCAACGGCAGCGCCGAGCCCGGATCGGGCGATGGCCGCGGTGGCCTGGGCCACGAGCTGCTCTCCGCCATGCTGGAGTACCGCGCCCAGGCCCCCATCATCGACTCCCTGCTACGGGAAGTCGGCCTGGACGCCACCGGCACCACCCTGCAGCCCGACGCCCACGGCGCCAGCGCCGACCACAAGGCTGGGGCGGAGACCACCAAAAAGGACCAGAAGCCAAAGGACAGCTAACGCCCGCGTGCTCCCCCCGCCCGTATCCCCTCTCCCCTCGCGGGAGAGGGGCCAGGGGAGAGGGGGAAGATGCAGGAGCCCCACAAGGCGCGATGGCGCATACGCAGGTTGGCCCCGCGACGCCGGCGCCGAATCCGGCAGACAATGTCGAACGACAAGCCCATCCGGCCTGGCGCCGCTCCCCCAGCTCGCAGGAGCGGCCCTGGCCGCGAACCGAATCCCGGGCGCTCTCTGCGGAAGGGGCGGAATCACGAACCGCCCCCTGTAGTAGCGCCGCAAGGCGCGATCCCCTATTCCCGGTCCGGCCTCCCAGGCCGCTCAACACCTGTCGAAACCCACACAATCCGACTACAATACGGGCCCAGTCTGGCGGCCAACCGACCGGACACGCCGCACCAAACCCCGCCATGGGCCTGTAGCTCAGTTGGTTAGAGCAGGGGACTCATAATCCCTTGGTCGCAGGTTCGAGTCCTGCCGGGCCCACCATATTTTTCAAATAGTTAAGCGTTCAATCACTATGAAGCAATCTTCGTGTAGACATCATGTAGACAGCTTGGTAGCCAAATATGGCTAATACGTGCTGGCATAAAGTGTCTTAGCTTCGGTACGATCGCGGTGTCACAAGCTTCGAGCCAAGTCAAGGCGGCACTACCTCTTGAAGTGTCGCCGTTTTTGTGACTGGAAGTTTGATGACTGCGAACCTGGCCGCTACATTTAGGTCATAGGGGGTACCGGGACTGCTGAACTGGGTCCCGTCTGTGCTCGAGACTCGAGTACAGCAACTGGGGAGTGCCAATGATGGCTGAGAAAATTCTTGCCGAGCTAGTTACGAAGGCGCTTCGGGAGCAAAAGCGGACTGACCTCCCGCAGGAAAGCCAAAGCAAATTCCATCAGGATTTTGAGGCCGAGATATCGCCCGCCGTGAATAGACTCCGCACTGAGCAACGCAAAGCATACGAGGAGAGCCAGGACCTAGCGTTCTGGTAAGGTCAAATACATTAAGTTACGAAGGCCGGCCTAAGTGCCGGCCTTTCTCGTAGGGGAAATGGCACATGGTTGAGCGCTTCAGTGTTCATGCACTCGACCCAGCGAACATCAACGCTCTTGTTCAGCTGTTCTCAACGTTGCTTCAGCAACCCGCGATGCCCGCTGACAATCCTCGTCTGCTGCCTCTTGATAACGTTCTAAAGCATGTGCATGCACTCGGAGCAGCTACGGCGCTCGTGCAGAGGAACGTACAGGATCCTGATTTCTTAGCTGAGCACGCGGCATACTACTCGAAGTGGTCCGCCAGTGTGTCTCGCTTCTGCGCAAGAGTGCACTTCTTCTCAAGTAAGACCGAGCATGAAGATCCATTGGGTGCTTTGGACGAGCTCGCGGAACTCCAAGATAGCTACCTCGGTTTCACTACACTACGTCCAATCGCGGTGAGCCGGGTTCTACCCCGTTTCCACGGACGGTTGGGTTAAGGGTTGCGCCTGCTGTTGATCCTGTATTTGTAGCCGCCGACGTATTCTCGGATTGTAGAAGCGCTCGATGTAGTCGAACACATCCGTGCGTGCCTCGGCCCGGGTCTGATACCGGCGGCGGTTGACCCGCTCACGCTTGAGCATGCCGAAGAAGCCTTCGGCGGCGGCGTTGTCGGCACAGCTGCCGACCGCGCTCATGCTGCATACCAGGTCATGGTCGCTGAGGAACTGCTGGTATTCGTCGCTGGTGAACTGCGTGCCACGGTCGGAGTGCAAAATCACCGGCGCCTTGTGCTCACGCTGCCACAGCGCCATCAGCACGGCCTGGAGCACTAGGTGACTGTCCTGACGGTGGCTCATCGACCAGCCGACCACCAACCCTTGCCACAGATCGAGCACGGCACACAGGTACAACCAGCCTTCAGCGGTGCGCAGATAGGTGATATCGGTGACCCACTTGGTGTTCGGCGCCTCGGCCAGAAAGTCCCGTTCGAGCTCGTTGTCGATCCCATCGGGGCGTTGACCGCTGGACTTTGAGCGCCAGCGCCGCTTCGCCGGGATGCCGCGCAGTCCCGCCTGGCGCATTAGCCGTGCAACACGGTTAACGCTGCACCGCTCGCCCTCGTAGCACAGCGCATCGCGAATGCCCGCTGCCCCCAGGACCTGGTCGCTGTCGTCGTGCTTGTCCTGGATCTGCTCCAGCAACCGGGCATTGGCCCGGGCCCGGCGCGAGGGACCGCGCCGCTGCCAGGCGTAGTAGCCGCTGCGGGAGACGTTCAGACACCGGCACATCAGCTTGATCGGATACTGCTCGCGGCAGCGTGCTATCACGCCGTACCTTACTTCGACTCTTTGGCGAAGTACGCTGCCGCGTCCTTTAAAAAATCCCGTTCCTGCTTGACCTGGGCGAGCTCCCGGCGCAGCCGTGCCACCTCCTCATCCCGAGCATTGCCCTGACCGCGGAAGGCCTTGGCCCCGTCGGCCTCCAGCTCCCGGCACCAGCGGCTCAACATGTTTGGGTTCAGCCCCAGATCCCGGGCGATCTTGCTCACCGAGTCCGAGCTCGAGCGGGCCAGCCGCACCGCCTCCTGCTTGAACTCCTGTGTGTAGCGCTTGCGCTTTGCCATCGGACACCTCCTCGCCCAGTATGGGCCTTAATGGATGTGTCCGTGAAATCGGGGCAGAACCC
>JACDUA010000123.1 GCA_013519935.1 Ectothiorhodospiraceae bacterium WFHF3C12
CGCGCCCGTTCCACGAGCGCCGCGGCACGCCGTCCGGGCGCATGGTCGCTGGCGGGGTTGGCGCACGCGTCGCCGTCGCGCAGCAGCTCGGCCATGAGATCGGCCACCCGCGGGTCCAGTGGCGTGGTGGCCGCATAGTCGAGGTACAGCGTCATGGCCTCATGACCCGGCTTCCCGCTGCCGGCTTCCCTCCCCTTCCGTCGAGGTCGCATCCGCGGCCGTGCCGTTCTCGATCTCGCAACCCTCGATCTCGGGAATGCTGGTGTCCTCGATACTGCCGCCGAGCTGCTTCAGGGCGGAGCACATCTCCTGCATGCGCTGATCGGTGACGTGGATGTGGTCGAGAATGGCGTTGATCGCCGAGGCCACAGGGTCCGGCATGTCGTTGGTGGCGCCGTAGGCCTCGAATCCAATACGCCGCGCCACCGCCTCGCGCTGGCGGTCACGCTCGGTCGGCTCACGGCGCACACCGGCGACGCGGGCCGGGATGCCGACCACCGTCGCCCCCGCCGGCACGTCCTTGACCACCACGGCATTGGACCCCACCCGGGCGTCGTCACCAACGGTGACTGGACCGAGCACCTTCGCGCCGGCACCGATGATGACATTGTTCATCAGCGTCGGATGGCGCTTGCCCTTCTCCCAGGCGGTTCCGCCCAGGGTCACGCCGTGGTAGAGGGTGCAGTCATCGCCAATCTCGGCGGTCTCGCCGATGACCACGCCCATGCCGTGATCGATGAAGAAACGGCGGCCGATACGCGCGCCCGGATGGATCTCGATGCCGGTCAGCCAGCGCGCGATGTTGGATAATACCCGCGCCAGCCAGCGCAGCCCCTTGCTCCAGAGCCAGTGGTTACCGCGATGCATGAGCAGGGCGTGGAAGCCGGGGTAGGTCGTGAACACCTCGAAGGCATTGCGCGCCGCCGGATCGCGCTCCATCACGCAGCGGATGTCCTCTTTCAACGTGCTGAACATCGGTTTCCGGTTCCCTTACGCGGAGGAATGAAGAGCTATCGGCTGGCCAGAGGGGGACGGAGACTCGCCGGCCACAGCGAGACTCCCCCTAGATACAGTGGGGGGCGGAAGAATGCAGTGCGAAGCGCGGATCCAGAAGCATGACATGATTATAACGACTCGTCCGCGTCTTTGGTATGACGCTGCACGGCGACCAGTATGCCGCGAAGGATATTCAGCTCCGCGGGCTCCGGCCGGGCCCGGTTGAACAGCCGGCGCAGGCGCCGCATGAGCCGCGGCATCCCGGGGGCGCTCTCGTAGCCAACCTGCTCGACGACCTCCGCCAGGTGCCGGTAAAACCCTTCCAGATGCTCGGCACCGGCCGTCTCGGCAGCAGCGCCGGCTTCCGCCGAGGCACCGACACTGGCGAAAACCTCGTAGCAGACTATCTGGACCGCGGCCGCCAGATTCATGGCGGGATAGTCCGGATTGGCGGGGATATGCACGGCGTGGTGGCAATGGCCGAGCTCATCGTTGGTCAACCCGGCGTGCTCACGGCCGAAGACCAGGGCCACCGGATGCCGAGCCGCCTCCGCCGTGACCACGCCGGCCGCTTCACGCACCGCCATAGGGGGCGCCGAGCGCCGCCGGCTGCGGGCGGTGAGCCCCATGACCAGGCCGGCACCGGCGAGGGCATCGGTCAGGCTGGCATGGTGGCGCGCGGACGCCAGCACGTCCCGCGCGTTGGCGGCGTTGGCCCGGGCCGCCTCGTCGTCGATCCCGCAGCCTCCAACCACGCGCAGATCCCCGAGCCCCATGGTCTTCATGGCGCGGGCCGACGAGCCGACGTTGCCCGGGTGTGTCGGCTCGACCAGCACCACCCGCACGGCGGCCAGGTTTGCCGCAGATCGCTCCTCCAACAGTTGTCTCCGCCAGTTGCTGTCCTCCCGCCAGGATACTCCGGCCTCAATGGCCATGCGCGGCGCTGACGCGACGGTTCCTTATGCGATCAATGCTGGTATCCTTGGCGCCCCCATTCCGGAAGTGCCAACACGCGGATCGAAACCCATGCATCCCATGGTCAACATCGCCGTGCGCGCCGCCCGCGCCGCCGGCCAGGTCATCACCCGGCATATCGACCGCCTGGACCGGATCGCGGTCCAGAGCAAGGGCCGCAACGATTTCGTCAGCGACGTCGATCGCATGGCCGAGCAGGTCATCGTCGATACCCTGCGCGGCGCCTACCCCGACCACGCCATACTCGGCGAGGAAGGCGGCGCCCAGGGCCAGAGCGAGCACCGGTGGATCATCGACCCGCTGGACGGCACCACCAACTACCTGCACGGTTTTCCCCAGTATGCCGTGTCCATCGCATTGACGCATCGGGACCAGCTGGAATGCGGCGTCATCTACGACCCGCTGCGCCAGGAGCTGTTCACCGCCCGCCGGGGCGGCGGCGCGCAGCTGGAAGGCCGGCGCATCCGCGTGCCTCAGCGCAAGGCGCTGTCCGGCGCGCTAATCGGCACCGGCTTCCCGGTGCGCCGGCAGGAACACCTGCCGGCCTACATGGGGATGTTCCAGGAGGTCTGCCAGCACGGCGGCGACATCCGCCGTGCTGGTTCCGCCGCCCTGGACCTGGCCTACGTCGCCTGCGGCCGTCTGGACGGGTTCTGGGAAATCGGCCTGTCACCCTGGGACGTGGCCGCGGGGGCGCTGTTGATCCGCGAGGCGGGCGGCATCGTGACCGACTTCGGCGGCGATAACGGCTTCCTGGACACCGGGAATATCGTCGCCGGCGGACCGAAGATCCACAACGCCCTCCTTCAGACCATAAAACCCTACCGTACGGACGCCCTGCAGCGTTAAGGCAACCCTTGACCAGGCGCCGCGCCATGGCCGGAGGTACTCCGGCAAGTGTTCGGTGCCCTCAAGGGGCGCGCTCGGGCTGCGCCCCAGCTCCGGGAGACGCCGGCTCGAAACGTGCCAGGTAACCGGCGAACTGATCGGCGGAATGGGCCCAGGTTCTCCGCCGGGCCCGGGCCACGCAATCGTCAGGGTCCAGGTTCAAGGCGCGCTCCACCGCCCGCTGCAGGTCCTCGTCCAGGGCGCCCGTCACACCGTCGTCCACCACGTCCATGGGCCCGGTTACCGGGTAGGCGGCCACCGGCACGCCGCAGGCCATGGCCTCCAGCATCGTAAGGCCGAAGGTGTCGGTGCGGCTGGGGAAAACCATCACGTCCGCGGCGGCCACGTGGCGTGCGAGGTCCTGCCCGTGCCGGTAGCCGACGAAGCGTGCGTCCGGATAGCGCCGGCGCAGTGTCTCCGCATCCGGACCGTCGCCGACCACGTATTTGGTGCCCGGGATATTCGCCCGTAGAAAAGCCTCGACGTTCTTCTCCACCGCCACCCGCCCCACGAATATGGAGATCGGCCGAACCCCGTCGAGGAACGCCTTCTCCCGGGGATGGAACAGCGCGGTGTCTACGCCGCGCGTCCACTGAACCACGTGCTCGAAACCGTGCTCGCGCAGCTCGGCCATCATCGTCGGGGTGGGCACCATGGTGCGCCGGGCCGGCCGGTGAAACCGCTGCAGATAGGCGTACGTCCAGGCTACGGGGACCGGCAGGCGCATGCGCACATAGCGCGGAAACTGGGTGTGGTATGCGGTGGTGAAAGGGTAGCCGCGGCGCAGACAGTAGCGCCGTGCGGCATGGCCCAGCGGACCTTCCGTGGCGATGTGAATGGCCTCGGGGGCAAAGGCGTCGAGGGTTGCCGACAGCCGCCGTCGGGGCCACAGAGACAGCCGGATCTCCGGGTAGGTGGGCATCGCCACCGTGCGGAACCCCGCCGGGGTAACCATCCGAACGGTGTGTCCCGCCTGCTCCAGGGCTTCGGAGACCTTGCTCAGTGTGGTCACCACGCCGTTGACCTGGGGCCGCCAGGCGTCGGTGACGATGGCGACCCTCACGCCGCCTGCTCGCCCACTTCCGCGGCCGGCTCCAGAGCGTGAACGGTCTGCTCCGCGTCGGTCCAGCGCAGCAGCTCCAGCCTCCCGTCGAAGTCTTCCACCAGCGCCGTGCAGCTCTCCACCCAGTCGCCGTCGTTGCAGTAGAGCACGCCATTGATGGTGCGCATCTCGGCGTGGTGGATATGCCCACAGACAAGCCCGTCCACGCCCTGCCGACGGGCCTCGTAGGCGACCGCTTCCTCGAAGTTGCTGATATAGCTGACCGCGTTCTTCACCTTGTGTTTGACATGGGCGGCCAGCGACCAGTAAGGGAAGCCCAGCCGACGCCGGATCAGGTTGATCCAGTAGTTGGCCCGCAGCAGCCAGTCGTAGATGCGGCTGCCCATGAGCGCCACGAGCTTGCTGCACTGGACGACGGCGTCGAACTCATCGCCGTGCAGGACCAGAAAGCGCCGGCCGTCGGCGGTCTCGTGAAGTGCCTGGCGGTGGACGTGCAGGTTGTCGATCACGGTGCCGTCGTACTCGCGCATGGCCTCGTCATGGTTGCCGGGCACGTAGATCACGCGAGTGCCATTGGCGGCCTTCTCGAAGATGGTCTTCACGACGAGGTTGTGCTCCCGCGGCCAGTGGATGCCGCGGCGCTCCATCTCCCAGATGTCGAAGATGTCGCCGACCAGGTAGAGCGTCTCGCAGTCGGTGGCGCGCAGGAAATCCAGCAGGAAGTCGGCCCTGGCGCCCCGGAAACCCAGGTGGGTGTCGGAGATGAAAATGGTGCGGTAACGAAGCGGCCGCAATCGGTGGACGGTGTTCATCGGCTTGGTCCCGTTGGCCCGATTTGCGCGTAGCCTGCCAGCGCGATGTTAAGCGGCAATGGCGCCTTCGCTGCAATCCGGTGACAGGACCCGGAATGGCCGCAGTATGGCCCGTGTCACGGTTCGGATCGTGCTGTCGCGCTAAGGTCCGCGCAGGGGTTTCGAGGTACGGGTCCGGCCGCGCTGCGCTTGACCGGGTTCGCGATTCGAGGGGGTATTGCATGTCCGAGCACGCCGCGGCGCTTGCCGCTGATACACCGCTGCGCGACGAAGCACAGCTCGAACGGCTCATGCATCAGGCGCGCACGGCCAGCAGCCGCCGGCTCGGCGAGATCCTGGTCGAGGCCGGCGCCATTGACCAGGAGCAGCTGGATGGGGCGCTGCGGGCCCTGCGCGAGCAACGCCCGGGGGACCGGCGCCACCTGGGCCAGATCCTGGTCGAACGGGGACTGGTCAGCCAGCGGGCGGTCACCGAGGCGCTATGCCGGCAATTCGGCATTCCCCGGGTCCGACTGCGCGATCTCGAGATTCGGGAGGAAATCCTCAGTATCGTCCCGGAGGAGATGGCGCTGCGTTTCGGCGTCGTACCGCTGACCAGCCAGGACCGCCTGCTGGTGATAGCCACGGCGAACCCCTTCGATGAGCAGGCCATGACCGCCTTGCGCTTCCATACCGGCTGCACCATCGAGCCGGTGCTCGCCGATGCCGATGAAATCGGTGAGCTCCAGAGCCGGTATTACGTGGCCGATGCGGCTACGGCGGCCAGTGCGGAACTGGACGTCGCCCCCGCGCACCGCGGCCATCCGGCCGCGAACACCGACCCGGAATCGGCTGCCCGTCGCAAGCCGGTGGTCAAGCTCGTCATGGGCCTGCTGGCCCAGGCCGTGCATCGTGGCGCCTCCGACATCCATGTCCGACCGGACCATGAGCACGTCGCGATCCAGTTCCGGGTCGATGGCAAGCTGCGCCCGGTCCGCACCTTGCAGCGCAGCCTGCTGCCGGCGGTCATCGCCCGGCTGAAGATCATCGGCGGCATGGACGTGGCGGAACATCGCCTGCCCCAGGACGGCCATACCCGCTTTCAGGTGGGCGGCAAGCCCATCGACGTGCGTTTGTCCGTAATGCCGACCATGAACGGCGAGAGCGCGGTGCTGCGGATCCTGGACAAGGCACGAGGGCTGCGCGATTTTGCCACGCTGGGGTTCACCCCCACCGACCTGGAACGGCTGCGGGGCATCATATCCCGGCCCCATGGCCTGTTCCTCGTGACCGGCCCCACAGGTTCGGGCAAGTCCACCACCCTGAACGCCATGCTGCGCGAGATCCGCGCCGGCAACCCCCACATCATGACCGTTGAGGATCCGGTGGAATACGACCAGGAAGGCATCGAGCAGATCCAGGTCCACGCCGGCATCGGATACACCTTCGCCGAAGCGCTCCGGCACATCCTGCGGCACGACCCCGACGTCATCATGGTCGGGGAAATCCGCGACCTGGACACCGCGGCCATCGCCAACAAGGCGGCGCTGACCGGCCACCTGGTACTGAGCACGCTGCACACCAATGACGCCGCCAGCGCCGTCACGCGGCTGGTGGACATGGGCGTGGAGCCCTACCTGCTCGCCGGCACGCTGCTCGGCGTCATGGCCCAGCGCCTGGTGCGGGTCAACTGTCCCGCCTGCCGCGTGACGGAATCACCGCCACAGGAGATGCGCCGCGCTCTGGGCGTGGGCACGGACGAGGCATTCCAGGTGGGCGCCGGCTGCCGGCACTGCGATCACACGGGCGTCCGGGGGCGGCAGGTGGTCTACGAGCTGTTGCCGGTCACGGCCGAGATCTCGGCGCTGATCCACGAAGCGCCCAGCACCGAGGTCATCCACCGTCAGGCGGTGGCGCTGGGTATGGAGCCGCTCACGCAGCACGCGCTGACCCTCGCCCGCCGGGGCGAGGTGGCGCTGCGTGAGGTCTACAGCATCCGGCTGCGCTGAAGGCGGTCCGAGGTCCAGAGGGGAAATCGGGGCGCAGCCCCGAGAAGACCCGACCCGGCCCGTCCAGCCGGCGCGGCGAACACCCGCCC
>JACDUA010000124.1 GCA_013519935.1 Ectothiorhodospiraceae bacterium WFHF3C12
CCGCCGCGGCGCGGCGCTCAGCAACACGGCGGCCGGGACGGCCAGCGTCAGAAAGTCGACGTCACCATCGGCGATTTTGACGGTGACGATGACATCTCCTTCTTCCAGCCGGACGACGAGCCCCGGAGCGAACCGCGCCAGCCCGAGGCCCACCACCCGGCCTCGCGCATCGAGTGGACCCAGGAGCCGGCCATGCGCGCCATGCAGGAGGAGCTCAAGACCCTGCGCTCGCTGTTCCAGGACCAGCTCCAGCTCATGGAGTGGCACCGCATGGGCCAGCAGCAACCGGTGCGCACCTCGCTGCTGAAGCGCCTCAACGGCCTGGGTCTGGGTAATGACGTCTGCCGCAAGCTCGCCGACCGCCTGGGTACCGGCGAGGATCCGGACGCCGCCTGGCGTCGCGCCCTGGGCGTCATCGCCAAGAATCTGCCGGTGAATGCCGACGACATCGTCGACCAGGGCGGCATCGTCGCCGTGGTCGGTCCCACGGGCGTGGGCAAGACCACCACCGTGGCGAAGCTCGCGGCGCGCTATGCCCTGCGCCACGGCCACCGCCACGTGGCGCTGGTGTCCACGGACAACTTCCGCATCGGCGGCCAGGACCAGCTTCGCAACTTCGCCCGGATCCTGGGCGTGCCGGTGCACACCGCGGGCAGCCGCGAGGAGCTCGGCCAGGTGCTCGAAGAGCTCGCCGACAAGCGGCTGGTGCTGGTGGACACGGCCGGCATGAGCCAGCGCGACATGCGGCTCAACGAGCAGCTCCAGACCCTGTCCGGGGCCCACGCCGGCATCCGCACCTATCTGTTACTCTCCGCCACCACCCAGCTGTCGACACTTGCCGAGACCGTGAAGGCCTTCCGGCATATCAAGCCGGCGGGGTGTATCGTCTCCAAGGTGGATGAGGCCACCAGCCTGGGGGGCGTGCTGACCGTATTGCTGCGTTCCCAGCTCAAGGTGGCCTACCTGGGGACCGGCCAGCGTGTCCCGGAAGACCTGCAGCCCGCACGCCGCGAGAAGCTCGTGGAGACGGCCTGCCGGCTTTCCGAGGCGTTTCAGCAGGACGAAGACGAGGAGACGCTGGCACTGAGCATGGGTGGACGCGCGCATGCCGGTATTTGAAGGGGGCGCCGATCAGGCGGCAGGGCTGAGAAGAATGTCGAAACCAAAGCCAGTCAAAGTGATTGCCGTGACCAGCGGCAAGGGGGGCGTGGGCAAGACCAACGTCTCCGTGAACCTGGGCACCGCCCTGGGGCGCATGGGCAAGGGGGTGATGCTGCTCGACGCGGACCTGGGCCTCGCCAACGTGGACGTCATGCTGGGGCTTTCGCCCAAGCTCAACCTTTCCCACGTGCTGGACGGCTCCGCCGGCCTGGAGGAGGTCCTGGTGGACGGCCCCGAGGGCATGCACATCATTCCGGCCTCCTCGGGCATGCAGCGCATGGCCGAGCTCTCCAGCGCCGAGCACGCGGGGCTGATTCGCAGTTTTAGCGAACTCAGTCACGACATCGATTACCTGATCGTGGATACTGCGGCCGGTATATCGGACAGTGTGATGAGCTTCGCACGGGCCTCGCGGGAAGTGATCGTCGTCGCCGTGGACGAGCCGTCTTCCATTACCGACGCCTATGCGCTGATCAAGGTCCTGAACCGGGACCACGGCGTGCAGCGATTCAATATGGTGGCGAATCGGGTGAGCAGCGCGCAGCACGGGCAGTCGCTGTTCGACAAGCTCACCCGCGTGACGGGCAAGTTCCTGGATCTGACCATGGACTACGCCGGCGCGATTCCCGAGGACGAGGCCATCCGGAAGGCCATTCAGCGCCAGAAGACGGTTGTCGAGGCCTACCCCGGCAGTCCCGCCGGCAAGGCCTTCGAGCAGCTGGCGCGGCGCGTGGACAAGTGGCCCATGCCCAGCGCCGCCGAGGGGTACCTGGAGTTCTTCGTGGAGCGGCTCATCCAGTATGGCTCGAACGCGGGGGAGGCGGTTTGATGGCGGGGTCCGCGACTTATGAAGCCGTGGCGCAGCAGGGCGACAACGACCTGGTGCTACGACACGCGTCCATGGTCAAGCGTATCGCCCATCACCTGCTCGGCCGGCTGCCGGACAGCGTCCAGCTGGAGGACCTGGTCCAGGCCGGCATGATCGGTCTGCTGGAGGCCGCTCGCCAGTACGACGCCACCCAGGGCGCGAGCTTTCAGACCTACGCCGGCATCCGCATTCGCGGCGCGATGCTGGACGAGATCCGCCGGCTGGACTGGACGCCGCGCTCGGTCCACCGCAAGGGCCGGGAGGTGTCCGAGGCCATCCGGGTGCTGGAGAACGAGCTCGGGCGGGACCCGCGGGATGCCGAGGTGGCCCGGTTCATGGGCATGTCCGTGGATGACTATCACGCCATCCTCAACGACGTCTCCACCGCCAAGGTCTTCAGCATCGACCAGGAGGATCCGCAGACCGGCGAAGCCCACGAGCCCGCCGGTAACGAGCCCAGTCCGTTCCAGCGGTTGCAGGACGAGGGGTTTCAGGGGGCATTGGCGGATGCCATCGGGGCGCTGCCCGAGCGCGAGCAGCTCGTGATGTCCCTGTATTACGACGAAGAGCTCAATCTTCGTGAAATAGGCGAGGTTCTGGGTGTGAGCGAGTCGAGGGTTAGCCAGATCCACGGCCGGGTCATGCTAAAGCTTCGCGGTCATCTGACCGATTGGGTAAGTAGCTAGGTCTTTTTTCCGGCTCGAGTCGCGCGTCACGGCGCACCGGCCGGAGCACGCAGTGGCGCCACCAGGCCAGAGGGGGTTCGAAACGTGGCATTGGACAAGAATATGAAGATCCTCATCGTGGACGATTTCTCCACCATGAGACGGATCATCAAGAACCTGTTGCGCGACCTCGGATTCGAGAACACGTCCGAGGCCGACGACGGCAACACCGCGCTGCCCATGCTCAAGCGCGGCGGCTTCGACTTCCTCATCACCGACTGGAACATGCCGGGCATGACCGGCATGGAGCTGCTTCAGGAGGTGCGGGCCGACGCGGACCTGCAGAGCCTCCCGGTACTGATGGTCACGGCTGAGGCGAAGCGTGACCAGATCGTCGCGGCGGCCCAGGCGGGCGTGAACGGCTATATCGTCAAGCCATTCACCGCGGTCACCCTCAAGGAGAAGATCGAGAAGATCTTCGAGCGTATCAACGCCGGGGGGTAACCGCGCCATGGCTACGGACGACATGAGCAAGGCCCAGTACCTGGAGCTTGCCGAGCGGATGGTGCGCTCCCTCCAGGAGGACCAGCACGCGGAGTTCGAATCCATCGTTGAGGAGCTGACGGATCTGCGCGAGACCACCCTGTTCCAGGAGGTCGGGCGGCTGACCCGCGAGCTGCACGAGGCCCTTAAGAGCTTCAAGGTGGACTCCCGGCTGGGGGATATCGCCGCCACGGAGATCCCGGATGCCCGGGAGAGGCTGAACTACGTGCTCACCATGACCGACCAGGCCGCCCACCGCACGCTCAACGCGGTGGAGGCGAGCGCCGATCTCACCGAGGAGTTCACCGGCAAGAGCGGCCACCTGCTGGAGCAGTGGCAGCGCTTTCGCCAGCGCGAGCTGTCCGTGGACCAGTTCCGCCAGCTCAGCCGCGAGCTGGAAGACTTTCTGGCGCTGGTACAGAACAACGGCACCAAGCTGCAGGCCAATCTCTCCGACGCGTTGATGGCGCAGGATTTCCAGGACCTCACCGGCCAGGTCATCCGGCGGGTGATCACCCTGGTTCAGGAGGTCGAGGACGGGCTCGTCGACCTGATGCGTCTGTCGCGCCCCGGTTCGAGCCCGGCCAGGACTGAGGAATCCGCGGAAGCTGCCGATAAGAAGGCGAGGGACGACGCCAAGGGCACGGGTCCGGCCATTCCGGGTCAGGACAACGACGACGTCGTCCAGGGGCAGGACGACGTCGACGACCTGCTCTCCAGTCTCGGATTCTGAAGGGGTCACGCATGGCGATCGACACCGAAGACGATATTGTCCAGGACTTCCTGGTCGAGTCGAAGGAGATCCTCGAAGGCCTGGGCGAGCAGCTCGTGGAGCTGGAGCGTAGTCCGGAGGACAAGGACCTCCTCAATTCCGTCTTCCGCGGCTTCCACACCATCAAGGGCGGCGCCGGCTTCCTGAGCCTGGACCCCCTGGTGGTGATCTGTCACCAGACCGAGGATATCTTCAACCTGCTGCGCCAGGGCGAGAAGGCCATGAGCGCGGACCTCATGGACACGGTCCTGCAGGCCCTGGACGTGGTCAACGACATGTTCGGGCAGCTGGAGAACGGCGAGGACCTGGTTCCCGCATCGTCGGAGCTCGTGGCCCGGCTCAAGGAGCACAATCAGCCCGATGGCGAGGACGGCCCCGCCGCCGCGGATCCCCCGGCCGAGGCGCCGGCCGCGCAGGCCGGTTCCGGCGATTCCACGACGCCCGCGGGCGACGGCGACATCAGCGACCAGGAATTCGAGCAGCTGCTGGACGCCCTGGACGAAGATAAGGCGGCGGCCGGCGAGACCGAGGCCGTCGCGGATGCCGACGGCGACGATGAGATCTCCGACGACGAGTTCGAGGACCTGCTGGACGCCCTGCACGGCAAGGGCCAGCACCAGGGCGCGCCGGCCGGCGAGCCGGCCTCGGAGCCTGCCGGGAAGCAGGACGCCGCACCCGCGTCGGACGACGGCGCGAATGGCGGCGACGACCTGATCAGTGAAGACGAGTTCGACCAGCTCCTCGACGAGATTCACGGCACCGGCAAGGCGCCGTCCAGCGCCGCCGATGGCAAGCAGGCCGAGCCCAGCCAGCCGGCGCCGAAGAAGAGCGAAGCAAAGAAAGCCGAGCCGAAGAAGGCCGAATCGAAGGCCAAGGCCGGATCGGGCAAGGGTAGTGACAAGGCGAAGGCCGGGTCCGGCGGCGGCAAGGCCGACCAGGCGCCCGCCAAGCCGGATGCCAGCGACGCCGACCAGGCCACCGCCCGGGCGGCGGCCAAGGGCGGCGACACCACGGTGCGCGTCGACACCGCCAAGCTGGACGACATCATGAACCTGGTCGGCGAGCTGGTGCTGGTGCGCAACCGTCTCAGCACCCTGCGCGCCGAGCTCAACGACGAGCGGGTCAACCAGGCCGTGGGCGAGCTGGAGCTGGTTACCTCCGACCTGCAGTCCTCGGTCATGAAGACCCGCATGCAGCCGATCAAGAAGGTCTTCGGCCGCTTCCCGCGGCTGATCCGCGACCTGGCCCGTGGGCTCAAGAAGGAGGTCAACCTCGAGACCTTCGGCGAGGAGACCGACCTCGACAAGAACCTGGTGGAGGCGCTGGCCGATCCGCTGATCCACCTGGTGCGCAACTCCGTCGACCACGGCATCGAGTCGCCGGAAGAGCGCCAGAAGGCGGGCAAGTCCCGCGCCGGCACCGTGCTGCTCGCCGCCGAGCAGGAGGGCGATCACATCCTCCTGACCATCACCGACGACGGCAAGGGCATGGATGCGGCGGCGCTGCGCCGCAAGGCGGTGGAGAAGGGCGTCATCGACGAGGAGGCGGCCAGGCGCCTGGACGACACCGACAGCTTCAACCTGATATTCGCGCCGGGTTTCTCCACCAAGGAGGAGATTTCCGACGTCTCCGGCCGTGGCGTGGGCATGGACGTGGTCAAGAACCGCATCTCCCAGCTCAACGGCACCATCGACATCGAGTCCAAGCCCGGCCACGGCACCACGATGCGCATCAAGGTGCCGCTGACCCTGGCGATCCTGCCGACGCTGATGGTGCTCATCAACGGCCGCAAGTTCGCACTGCCCATGTCGGTCGTGCGGGAGATCTTCGAGCTCAGCGCCAGCCGGACCAACGTGGTGGACAACCGCCTGGTGGTGATGGTCCGCAACAAGGCCATGCCGCTGTTCTTCCTGGAGCGCTGGCTGCACCGCATGGGCCAGCCGGTCTCCGAGAAGGAAGTGGAGGCCGAGAGCGAGGAGCGGCAGGTGGTCACCGTGGTGCTCGGCCACCAGGCCATCGGCTTCGTCGTGGATGAGGTCATCGGCCTGGAAGAGGTGGTGATCAAACCGCTGGGCGCCATGCTGCACGGTCTGCCCGGGCTCGCGGGCTCGACCATCACGGGCGACGGCAAGATCGCCCTGATCGTGGATATTCCAAGTCTGATCAAGCGATACGGTTCGCGGATGTAACCCATCCGCGGGGTGCACTGGGGCACGTTAGGGGGTGCCGTTTGGCCAAGGTCCGCGCAGTAGTCGTTGACGATTCCGGCTTTTTCCGCCGCCGGATTCGCGACCTGCTCAACGCCGATCCACGCATCGAGGTCGTGGGCGATGCCGCCAACGGCCGCGAGGCCGTGGAGGCGGTGCAGCGGCTGCGGCCGGACGTGGTCACGATGGATATCGAGATGCCCGAGATGGACGGCATCACGGCGGTCCGGCAGATCATGCAGCGCTCGCCGACGCCCATCCTGATGTTCTCCTCGCTGACCTACGAGGGGGCCAACGCCACGCTCGAGGCGCTGGATGCCGGCGCCGTGGACTTCCTGCCCAAGCGCTTCTCGGACATCTCCGGCGACGCCGAGGAGGCCAAGCGCGCGCTGCAGGAACGCGTGTACGCGGTGGGCTCCCGGGGCAGCACGCGCGCCCGCA
>JACDUA010000125.1 GCA_013519935.1 Ectothiorhodospiraceae bacterium WFHF3C12
CGCGCCATGTCAGCCCGCTGCCCCGCGTACACACCAGCACGCTCAGCGGCCGCCCGACGAACTGGAAGAAGGCCACCAGGGCCGCCGCGCCGCCCCCCAGGGCCACAAGCTGGGCCGGCTCCAGCCGTGCCGCCAGAATCACGAAAAGCCCGGAGATCAGAAGCAGGCTCAGGCTCTCCTTGAAGTTGAGGATCTCGTCCAGCGGTACGCCCCGCATGTTCCCCAGCCACATGCCCATCACGGTCACCGCCAGCAGGCCCGATTCGTGGTGGATGAGGTTGGCGATGTGGAAGATGGTGAACACGAACACGAGGGTGGCCACGCTGTGCAGATAGTCCGGCAGCCAGAACCGCCGCAGCGCAAGCCCCAGGACGTAGCCCGCGGCAGCGCCCAGCGCGGACCCGACGGCCAGGATGGAGGCGAAGGTCAGCACCGACGTGGTAATGCTGACCCCCTCGCCGGTGGAGATCAGGAACTCGAAGACCAGCACCGCGAGCAACGCGCCGATGGGATCGATGATGATCCCTTCCCAGCGCAGCACGCGCCCGACCTGTGCCTTCGGCCGAACCGTTCGCAGCAGCGGCTGGATCACCGTCGGCCCGGTCACCACGGTGATGGCGCCGAACAGCAGCGCCAGCGGCCAGGCCAGGCCGATGAGATAGTGCGTGGCCACCGTGGTGGTGGCCCACGTGATGACGACGCCCTCCGTGAGCAGTCGCCGCACCGTGTGCTCCACGCCGCGCAGTTCCTCCAGCCGCAGCGTGAGGGCACCCTCGAACAGGATCACCGCCACCGCCAGGGAAATCACCGGGAACAGCAGGTCGTCGAACAGCGTGTCCGGGTTGAGCCACTCCAGCGCCGGTCCGGCGACCACGCCGGCGGCCAGCAAGAACAGGATCGCCGGCAGGCGCAGGCGCCAGGCCAGCCACTGGGACAGCACGCCCAGAACGCCGATGCCCACCAGTGCCGCGGTTATGGTTTCGGACATGCACGACTCCGTTGTTTTTCTTGCCCGGTTCGGCCGTTTCCGCACCGCCCCGGGAGCCGCCGGAACTTGAGTTGCGCGCCGGAGGTCCTCATAGACAGATAACAGCTACTGTGAGGCATCCTATGCGTCGACGGGAAGTGTTGACGGCCCTCGGCGGCCTCGGGCTCACGCTACTGCTACCGGTGAGGACCATGGCAAGCCACGGATCGATCGAAAAGCTCGAGCTCAGCGCCGACGAATGGCGCGAGCGTCTGACTGAAGCGCAATTCCGCATCCTGCGCAAGGAAGGCACGGAGCCGGCCGGCTCCAGCGATCTGCTCGACGAGAAGCGCGAGGGCACCTACGTGTGTGCCGGCTGCGGCCTGGCGCTGTTCGATTCCAGCACCAAGTTCGACAGCGGCACCGGCTGGCCGAGCTTCTACGACGCCATCGACGGTCATATCGGGACCAAGCGCGACTTCAAGTTGATTCTGCCGCGCACGGAGTACCACTGCGCCCGATGTGGCGGCCACCAGGGCCACGTCTTCGAGGACGGACCGGAGCCCACCGGCCTTCGCTACTGCAACAACGGCCTGGCGCTGAAGTTCGAGCCGGCGTAGAGAAGGGTCACGCCGAGGCGCTTGTAGCTGGGCCTCACGCAAAGGCGCCAACTCCGGGTGTGAAGGTGGGTTACGGCTGGCGCCTGACCTACCCTGAGGTTCCGGGGTAGAACATGAACCGCGAGGCCGGGGCGCTCGTGGGAGGCGCGTCCTCGCGGCGACGCCATCCGCGCCACGGCGCTAGGTAGGCGCACCCCACCCATGCAGGAGCGCCGCAAGGGCGCGATCGGCCTTGGAGCGCCCGTTCGATCGCGCCTTGCGACGCTCCTGCAGTGAGGCGCTGGCAGGCTCCTCCTGCGCTACCGCGGAGGCTGTCGAACCTGGCCCCTTCGCGCCTTTGCGTGAGGCAAACCCCGTTCCCGATTCCACCTCCCCTGCTAGAATCACTCCCTTTGCCCGGGGGAGAGATTCGCGCGCATGCTCGACGACGATCAGAAGCGGGTGGTGGCCCACGAGACCGGTCCGGCCGTGGTGCTGGCCGGGGCCGGTTCCGGCAAGACGCGCTGCACCACGGAGCGCGCCCGCCGGCGGCTGGTGGACTCGGGCGTCCCCAGCGACGGACTGATCCTCCTGACCTTCACCAACAAGGCCGCCGGGGAGATGCGCGAGCGGCTGCGCGAGCGCCTGCCGGCCGGCGTCGAGGCCCCGTGGATCGGCACCTTTCACAGCTTCGGCAACCGCCTGCTGCGCAGTCACGGCAAGGCCATCGGCGTGCCGCGCAACGCCACCCTCATGGACGCCGACGACGCCCAGCGCATGCTCGACGCCCTCCTGGCACCGGGCTTTCCGGAGCGTCCGGCCCGCGTTGAGGCGCTGCGCCTGCGCGAGGCGGTGGCCGCCAACGGGCTGGACGTGGCGCGCGAGGCCGACGAGCCCGGCATTGCGGCGTTGTGGGAGCGGGCCGGGTGGAACGCCGCCACGGGCCGGCGCTTTCTCGGCGCGCTACGCCGCTACGAAGAGGAAAAGCGACAGGCCCGCGTGCTGGATTTCAGCGACCTGATCCTGCTCCCGGCGCGGCTGCTGCGTCAGGAGCCGGCGCTGCGCGAGCGCGTTGCCGCCGGCCTGCGGGACGTCACGGTCGACGAGGCCCAGGATACCGACGCCGCCCAGTTCCGCCTGCTCCAGCTCATCACGCCCGAGGATCGAACCGTCCTCCTGGTGGGCGATGACGACCAGGCCATCTACGAATGGCGCCACGCCCGCCCCGAGAACATGGGGGATTTCATCGACCGTTATAGCGCCACCGTCTATCGACTGGAGCGCAATTATCGGTCCACGCCGGCCATTGTCACCAGCGGTGCCTCGCTGGTGCGGCATAACACGGCCCGCCTGGAGAAGACCCCCTATGCCGTGCGCAGCGCGCCCCAGGCGGACGTGGTGCGGCTGGCCCGATACGATGACGGCGATGCCATGGCCGAGGGGGTGGCCGAGCGCATCGCGGCGGATCTGGCCCGGGGCGTCTCGGCGGCCGACATGGCCGTGCTCTATCGCAAGAACCGCCTATCCCGGACCCTGGAAACGGCGCTGCTGCGCCATGGCATCGCCTATCGGATCAAGGCCGGCACCGATCTGCTCGGCCATGCCGACGTGCGCATGATGCTCGCCGCCGGCCGGCTGGCGGCCAACCCGCGGGACGTGCGGGCCCTGTCCCGCCTGGCGGATCTGGTGCCGGGACTCGGTGCCAAGGGCGTGGCGCGGTTGCTGGAGGGTGGCGGCAATCCGCTGGAGAACATGGCCCGGGTGCCCGCCAAGGCCGCCCAGGGCGTGGACGCGCTACGCGAGGGGGTCCGCCGCCTGAGCCAGAGTGGGCCCACGGGGTTGCTGCAATGGTGCGAGCACACGCCGGTGTTCGCCCGCTGGCTGGACCAGCGTGCCCGCGCACGGCTCAAGGCCGCCGGCCGGGCCGGCGACCGCCAGGAAGTGGCCCAGGCCCTGCGGCCGGCCTTCGGGCGCATGGGCGCGGTGCAGCGGGCCATGGAGAAGCGCCTGGAGAGCCTGCCCCGGGAAGCCGGCCACGAGCAGCGTTGGGCCACGGCGCTGGAAGTGGTCGCCTCGGGAGCGGACGAGGCCGAGTCCGCCGAGGCCAAGGTGACCCTGTGCACCGTCCACGCCGCCAAGGGGCTGGAATGGCCCGTGGTTCATGTCTTTGGCTTCTCCGAGGGGCTGATGCCCATGAGCCGGGAAGACACCGTGGAGAACCTGGCCGAGGAGCGCCGTCTCGCCTACGTGGCGCTGACCCGGGCGCAGAACAACGCCGTCCTGCACCATGCCGAGCGCCTGGACCTGGGTGGCGGCCAGGGGGCCCAGCCGCTGGAGGTCTCCCGGTTCCTGGAGGAGCTCCAGGCCCATGGTCAACCCGTGAAAATGGTCGACCGCCGCGCCGGTAGCGAGGAGACAGCGGCCGGGCCGGAGGCGGCCAGTGACTGGCTGGCGGCCATGCGGGCACAGCTGAGCTAGGGGGTGCGAGCGGCCCCATCCTGCAGGGGCGCCGCGAGGCGCGATCCTCCTCGGCGGTTCACCCTCGCGCCTTGCGGCGCTCCTACACGTGTCGCGATCGAGCGTAGACTGACTGCGAACGGCGGCATGTCAGCCGCGAAATGGACGCTAAATGTCCTTCGGCAGGCGAATTCAGACATGGAGAGGGACCGTCGGTCTTCGCCGTCGTTGCGACCTGCCCATGCACCTAAGATATCGCGTGTATGTCGCGTCCATCTCGCGGCTCAACGAATCACGCCGTCCTATCCGCCTGGCGTGCCTTGACCGGCGAGACGGTATCTACAGGGGGCGGGGTTAGCGCAACCGCAGGCGACGGGTTTGGATCGGCTCGCTCGCCGCCGGCCGATAGGTGAGCTGGACCGTCTCGCCCGGGGCCCGGCCGTAGAGGGCGAGCTTCACGTCCGCCACGCTGCTCACCGTGCGGTTGTTGACGCTGATCAGCACGGCGCCTTCGGGTATGTCCGCCGCGGCTGCCGCCCCGCCGTCCGCCAGCGACTCCACCGTTATGCCGGAGTCCGTCGTGGCAAGGCGCACACCCAGGCGGCCGGGCGCGGGCAGGGCAAGGGCGGGCGGCCGCAGGACCACGTCGACCCAGTTGGGCGTGTCGCCGGCTTCGGTCATGGCGGCCACACCGGCCGGCGTGCGCCCGGTATGCCGGGCCAGACGGTCGGGGATGGTGTGTGCCGGCAGCACGTGGCCGCGGCCGGCCAGGATGAGCAACCGGCGGTCCGGGTGCTCGCGCTGGTAGTCGGCTGCCGTGGCCGCCATGGTCTCGTCCCAGAGCAGCTGCACGGCCAGGAAATGCTCGAACTGAGAAGCCGCCGGATGGCGGTCGAACACCGCGCGCAGCCGTTCCACATAGTCGGCGGGCAAGTCGTCGGGCCCCTGACCGGCACGCTGGCGGATCGCCTCGGGCAGGGCCTCGAAGCCACCTTCCGAAACCCGCCGCACCTGCGCCGGCGGCGCGTTGAGGGCAATGACGGGTATGTCGTGGCGACGCGCGTAGCGCAGGATGGGCCGGTAGAGCCGGTAGTCGAAACCCCAGCGTTCGAAGTAGCCGGTGCGCGCCAGCAGGGCCCGTTCGTCGATGCGGCCGGCAATGTAGGCATCCAGGTGCTGCTGGATGTCGGTCTGGAACCACTCGACGCCGACGGCCAGTGGTTGCCCGTCCCGCTGCAGGGCGTCCAGCACGGCCAGTTGCAACAGGTGGTCTTCGTAGTGATCGTGGTACTCGGCGGCCAGTACCGGCCGACGGCGGTCCAGGGCCTGCACGGCCGCGGTCAGGGATGTCCGTCCGCTGCCCTGGAACTCGGCGCTGCGCGCGTAGGCCAGGGCATCATCCAGGCCCCGGTGACCGACGGTTTCGGTGTCCCGCTCCATCGCCATGCCCGGCGGGTGCCCCGGCGTCTGGCAGCCAGCCAGGGCCAGCAGCGCGACGGCTGCCAGCCCCCATCTTCCGCCGCCGCGGCGCGCGCGGTGACTCATGAGCCCGCGGGCTGAGAGGCGCCCTCCTTGAAGAGGTGGACGTCCATCTGCGGGAACGGGATGACGATGCCTTCCTCGTCCAGCCGGTTCTTGATGCGCTCAAGCAGATCCCAGCGCAGGGCCCAGTAGTCCGCCGAATTGCACCACGGCCGGACCAGGAAGTTCACCGAGCTGTCCGCCAGCTCGCCCACCACGATCACCGGCTCCGGCTCCTTGAGCACGCGCTCGTCGCCGGTGACGATCTCCTGAAGCACGGCCTTGGTTCTGGCCAGGTCCGAGTCGTAGTGCACGCCGATGACCAGATCGCAGCGGCGGGTGTCCATGGCGGAGTAGTTGGTGATGTTGCCGCTGGTAATGGCGGCGTTCGGCACGATGATGACCTTGTTGTCGGGCGAGGTCATCCGCGTCTGGAAGATCTCGATCTGATCGATGGTGCCGGCGGTGCCCGCTGCCTCCACATAGTCGCCGGCCCGGAACGGCCGGAAGATCATGATCAGCACGCCGGCGGCGAAGTTCCCCAGGGCCCCCTGCAGGGCGAAGCCGACGGCCAGGCCGGCGGCACCGATGATGGCCACGAAGGAGGCGGTCTGCACGCCCAGCTGACCGAGGGCGGCCACCACCACGAACGCCAGGATCAGCGCATAGGCGATGTTGGTGCCGAACCCGATGAGGGTCTCCTCGATCTTCGCCCGGCGCATTCCCTTGGCGAGCACCTTCCGGACGAGCCCGGCGGCCCACCTACCGACGATGAATATGGCGATCGCCGTGATGATATTCAGCGCGAACTCACGACCGTTGCCGGCCGCCCAATCGATGGTTTGCTGTACCAGCTCTTCCATGGTCGTGCACTCCCGTGGTTTGTCGGGATGGCCCCGGGGTGCCAGCGCCGGCCTTTACGCTCGCCGGGCCCGGGGGAATCCGCTGTTGGGACTACTTGCTCTTGCTGAAAAACGCCTCGACGGCGGCCTTGTGCTCCTCACCCTGGACGCACTGGGCAAATATATCCCATTCCCGGTCGATCGCCTCATGCAGGCGGGCGCGGGTTTCGTCGGTCATTAGCAGTCCGCGCGCCGCCTGGGCCG
>JACDUA010000126.1 GCA_013519935.1 Ectothiorhodospiraceae bacterium WFHF3C12
CGGGCCCGGCAGATGCGCGGCCGGCTCACCGCGGCCCAGGCATAGCCGGCGTTCAGGCCCACCAGAATGGCAAGAATGAGACCAACCAGCATGTTCAACGGTGCCAGCGTCCAGGTGATGAACGGCAGCTCCACCAGCGCCACCGGCTCGAACTGGAACGGGCCCCGCTGCTGCAACATGACCCGCAACGGCTCATCCACCAGCAGGAAGCGGGCATCCGCCAGACGATCGTGGAACGCCAGATCCTGGATAGCGACCTGGTAGACGAGGAAATAGAGGCCCGCCGCCGCCAGGCAGACGCGGCGGAACCAGCGCTGGCGCCACAGCACCGAAAGCGACTTACTCGACCACATCGCCATCGGGGAAGAACGCCGCGTACGCGAACCACATCGCGCGATAACTGACGACACGCTCCAGCGACCTGGCGTCGCCCGACAACACGGCGCCGCCGGTATCGAAGGAAACCTGCCCGGCGGTGACGTCCACCGCTTCGGGATTGCGGAAGACCGCGCCGGTATCGAGGCCGGTGTCGTACACCGCGGTATAGCGTGTACCGCCGGTGCTACCCTCCAGAACGCCATTGTCACGCAGGGCGGCGAGGCGGAACGCCACCGCCCCGTTCCCGTCGTGCACCACGATGAATTCGGTCTTCGGCGGAAAACGCCCGTCCTTGTGCATGACCGGGAACATCGTCGCGGCGTCGGGCGCGTAGTACCCGCCCCGGCGCGGGTTGTACTGGCCGTACGGATCGCGGTTGTAGTCCCGGATATGGCCCGTGTCGGTGCTCAGCACGCGGGTGTCCGGATACCGCTCGCGCCACCGGGCCCAGGTCGTCCAGGTCACCTGAAGGGATTGCAGGGAACGTCCCGCCAACGGACCGCTGACGGCGGTGCCCAGCATCTGCGGCCAGGCGCTGTCGGTGGCCCGGTCGTACATGATGAGATTGCTGTTCACCAGCCGGCCGCTGACACCCAGGGTGGTGTCGCCGCGGAGGAAACCGAGCGCGCTGCCGGTCAGGGGGCAATAGGACACGCTGACGGGCTGGCCAGCGAGACGGTCGTTGACGATCTCGTGCCAGACGAGAATGCGGCGCGGATAGGCCTTCGCCGTGCCGTCCCGGACCACGCCCAGCACCACGTCCCCGTCGTCGAGATACCCCTGCGCGTCCCGGGCGCCGTGGAATTTCGGTGAGTCGATGGACGGAATGCCGTCCTTCGGCGGCCCGCCGGACAGGCTGGCCTCCCGGTAGGCTTCGGGCGCTTCCGGTAGCTGTAGCGGCGCCTGCCTGACCGGAGGCCCGTCAGCAGCCAGCGCATGGCTGCCCCAGAGCAACGCCTGCGTGAGCGCAACCACCGAAACGGCGGCGACATACCGATTGATCCAGACCATGGCGGATCCTCCCGACCGCTTCCATCCCATCCCACCGACGATGGCGCCGGTCCGGACCCCGGGCAATAAGTACCCCTACGTACAGAACATCCCCTACTCACGGTCGTGGACACACGAATACCCGGGTCATGCGCTGCCTCCGATACTGGAGTTGCCTCGCGGCAAGACTCGCCCGAGAGCCATCGAAACGGACAAGGAGATCAGCCATGAAAATACTGAACGCACTGATACTGGGCACCCTCGCCCTCGGCACGGCGACCGCGCAGGCCGACGGCCTGGCCGCCAACGCGCAGGTCAGAACCTACCTGGTCGAAAACGGCCTGCTCAGCGCCCCCATCAACCCGGACCGGATCGTGGTTACCCGGCCCGCGGACGAAATCGACGCCACCACCCGGTACCTGGCCGACGCGGGCCTGGTCGAGGCTCCAAGGGTGGCGGTCCGGAGCAGGCAGATTCCGGTGAACGTGGCCGACATTTACGGCAGTGACGGCCAGGTACGGGCTGTGCTGGTGGACTGGGGCCTGCTCTCCGAGCCACTGAGGGATCACCCCGACGGAGCCGACATTGCGGCCGCGGACCGTTCCGAGGACGACGAAGGCGCTGAGCGAAGGCAGTAAACACCCCGGGGTTTCGCGAGTATGCCCCGGCGGCGAGCGAGGCGGCGCGTCATCCCATGCAACGGCCGAAGCCGGCGACGAGCCGCCTTCACGGGAACATTACCCCGCGGCGTCGCGCTCCCCCCCTGGTCTTCGGGAATTGCCCGCCCGGCGCACTGCGCCGGGCCCGTGACCGAACTGCCGTTTGAACGCCTTGCTGAACCCGGCCTCCGTACGATACCCAACGTGGTCGCAGGCCCGGGTCACGGTATACCCGTCCGATAGCAGACGGTGGGCGAGCTTCAGGCGCCAGCGCTGCAGGTACTGCATCGGCGCCACACCCATGGTGTCGGAAAACCGTTGCACCAGTGCCGATCGGGATATGGCTGCCTCGCGGGCGAGGGTGTCCAGATCCCACGAACGAGCCGGCTCCGAATGCAGGCACTCCAGGGCACGATGGACGGCCGGATCGGACAGCGCCGCGCCCAGGGCGGACTCGTCGGGGTGGGCGTGGAAATACTGCCGGACGACCTGGATGAACAACGCATCGGAGAGCCGGTCCACCAGGGCATCGCTGCCAGGCAGCTCGGCTGAGGCCTCGTCCACGAGCAGCGCCACGATGGCCCGCAGGGCGGCGGCGCCGTCGACTTCGTCCGCCCGGAGCAACAGATACTCCGGCAACGCGTCGAGGACCGGGTTGGAGGCGCCCTCGTCGAAGACGAAATAGCCGCAGATGATGCCGGTGCCGCCGGCTTCCGTGTCCGCCAGCGCGGCTCGATCCGGGGC
Organism: Ectothiorhodospiraceae bacterium WFHF3C12; assembly: GCA_013519935.1. GTDB lineage: Bacteria > Pseudomonadota > Gammaproteobacteria > Nitrococcales > Nitrococcaceae > WFHF3C12. The sequence goes on from JACDUA010000126.1 coordinate 2,772, forward strand.
GCCGCCCTGCTCGGCCCGGGCCCGGTCGCTGAGCCGATGGGGCGCGTCCCGCGGCAGCACCAGAAGGTCGCCGGTGTCCAGCCGCATTGGCGCGGATCCGTCCAGGGGGTCGAGCCAGCAGTGCCCCGAGACGATGAGGTGAAAGCTTGCCTGGTCGCGGCCCGGATGATCGAGGCGCCAGCTGCCACAGAAGCGGGAGCGCTCGAAGACCGTCGCGTTGAGATGGAACGTGCGAAGCAGGTTGCTGATCAGGTCCATGGCGGGCCCCGGCCCGGAGGGTTGGCAGATCGGACAAAAAATATAGCAGATAGGCCATTCCGACGACCAACCACCGGCCGTATCGTGGGTCGTGTAATCACGCGAACGCCGATAAGGAGGTGTATTCATGACGGAATTCAGCCTGCACGATGTCGAATCGGCCCCCGAGGCCGCCAAGCCGCAACTGGAAGGGGCGGAGAAGGCCATGGGCTTCGTGCCCAATCTCTTCGCCAAGATGGCCGAGGCGCCGGCCGCGCTGGAGGCCTACATGACGCTGTCCGGCCTCTTCGACAAGACGTCCCTGTCCCCCGTCGAGCGCGAGGTCGTGCTGCTGACGGTCAGCGTCGAGCACGACTGCCGGTTCTGCGTGGCGGCACACTCCGGCCGCGCGAAGAAAGCCGGCATGGACGACGCCGTCCTCCAGGCCCTGCGCAGCGGCGAGGCCCTGCCCGACGACCGGCTCCAGGCGCTGCATGCCTTCACCCTCGACGTGGTGCGCAACCGCGGCTGGGTGGACGACGCCGCGGTCAAGCGCTTCCTGGAGGCGGGCTACGACCAGCAGCAGGTGCTGGAGGTGGTGCTCGGCGTATCCATGAAGGTGCTGAGCAACTACACCAACCACATCACCGGTACCCCGCTCAACGAACAGCTCGCGCCGCTGAAGTGGGAAGGCAAAGCCGCCTGACGGGTCGGTGTCCGGCAGCCCGGCCCCGGGGCACAAGGTCCCCGGGGCCGGCTTACCCGGGTTCACGTAGGCCCATCCGCCGGCCGACAACAAGGCATGTGCCCACCTTTTCGGCAGTACAGCCTCACGCGATGTGGCGGTATTGCCGAAAAGGTGGGTATGCCACCAATGAAGCGAGCGGAGTACATGACCCCCGGAGACTATCTGCGTACCGCCCTGAGCGATGGTATCCCCCTGCGCTCACTCAAGGTCGCCCTCGTGGTGGGCCCCGTGCTGACCCTCATCAACCAGCCGGCCGCGGTCACCGACCCGGCGCAGTTCAGCTTCGCCAAGTTCCTCTTGACCCTGGTCGTCCCTTACCTGGTGGCCACGATCGGCGCCGTGGGCGCCGAGGCGGGCAGCCGGCACGACACACACCCGCCCGCCAGCGAGGCCGCCCGGGGCGGGCCCGGCGATCAGTGGATACGGGAATACGCGGCGCTCGCTCACCGCGTGGATGAGACCGCCCGCGGCGTCAACAAGGCCTCCAGGGAACGCGCCGAGGCGTTGACCCGTTTCGTCGAGGAAGCCCGGGCCGCCCACGAAGACACGCTGGATCTGGAGCGCGCCGCCGGCGACAGCGCCAGTCATCTGGAGACCGCCCTCGCCAGCAGCCGCGACGTCCAGAACACCGTCGAAACCACCCGCGAGGATATGCGCGACGGCCTTACCCTGACACGGGAGACGCAGGAGGCCATTGCCGGCTTCAACCAGCGCTTCTCGGACATACAGGGCATGGCCGAGCAGATACGCGCCATCGCCAGGCAGACCAATCTGCTCGCGCTGAACGCCCGCGTGGAGGCGGCGCGCGCGGGGGAGGCCGGCAAGGGTTTCGCCGTCGTCGCCGAACGTGTCAACGAACTCGCCGGCGACGCCGGACAGGCGGCCGAGCGGATCCACGAAACCCTGGACGGCATGGGCAGTGCCGCTGCCGCCCTCGATACGAAAATCGCCCGGTTGACGGAAACCATGACCGGGCTGGAGCGCACTTCCGGGCAAATCGACACGGCCGTGGACACCATCGCCGCGACACTCGCCGAAGCGGGAGAGGTCGCGGCCAGCACGGCCGACCATGCACAGCGCCAGACCCGGCAGACCGACTCCACGCTCAAACGGCTCGAGCAGCTCAAGCGGGACACCGAGGACGCCATAGAGGGGTCGGCGAACAATATGCAGGTGGGCAAACGCCTCGTTGAACTGGCCGGCACCCTGCCCGCCGCGACGGCCGAGCCCCCGGCGCCCAACGCCCTGACCGATACGTAGTTCCCCGAATGTGACCCGGCACACACCGACGATACGCTCCGTTATAGTCTCCGGACGCAGGGGGACCGGGGATGGCGTCCAGCGCGCAACGGGAACCTGGACGGCAGGACGACAGGGAAAGCATAGGGGCAAGACATCACGAGCCGCGGCCGGATTGCGGCAGGATCCATGCGGTCAGCGACGCCGCTGTGGCCCATGGCGGAGCGGGCCGGCGGCGACCATGCACCCGACGTAACGAGCCGGAAAATGGAGCGATACATGGAAACGGCACCCCGCCTGCGGGCCAGCCTTTTGATGCTGCGCCTGACGGTGTTCCTGGTCATGCTCATGTGGACCCTGGACAAGCTGGTCAACCCGACCCACAGCGCGAAGGTCTTCGCCGGCTTCTACGGCATCGACAACGCGCAGTCCCTTATGGCGGTTATCGGTATCGCCGAGCTGTTCCTCATCGTGGCATTCGTGCTGGGCGTACTGAAGCGCTGGACCTATGGACTCGTCCTGCTGCTCCACGCGGTGTCGACCCTGTCGAGCTTTCCGCAGTACCTACAGCCCTGGGACCATCTGCTGTTCTTCGCCGCCTGGCCCATGCTGGCCGCCTGCGCGGCTCTGTACCTGCTTCGGGACAGTGACACGCTCCTGACCGTGAAACGCCTCTGAGACAAGTCAACGACGAGGGGGGACTTCGACGTGCTAACGAGAAATCTGGGCTACGGCATGATCGCCGGTTTGGTGGGCACCCTGGCCATTTCGGTATTCATGGTCGCTAAGGCCGTGAGCGGCATGATGCCGGAGCTCAACACCATCCGCATGCTGGCGGACGTGGGCCAGCGCTTCTTCGGAACGCCCGAGATTCCGTTCTTCGGGTGGTTCTATCATGCCGTCATCGGCATCGTGGCCTGGGGCAATCTCTTCGGTGCGGCCGCCGACGACATGCCCTTCGGCCCCTACTGGGTACGCGCGCTGGTCTTCTCCACCCTCGCCTGGCTGGTGATGATGCTCGGATTCATGCCCGTCGCGGTGGCCGGCTTCTTCGGCGCCAGGCTTGGTGCCGGGGTCGGTGTCGCGGTGATTACCCTGCTGCTGCACTGGGTGTTCGGTCTGGCCCTGGGATTGACCTACGGCCGGCTTCGCCGCGCGGCCTGACGCGCCCGGCCGCAA
>JACDUA010000127.1 GCA_013519935.1 Ectothiorhodospiraceae bacterium WFHF3C12
AGAGGTGGACCCCGGGGACTGGACAGAGATCGAAGCCTGCTAAGTGGAATCTTCTGGCGTAGAGTTCTCGAGAGAGAAGGAGCGGAAGATGACCCGGAGAAAGCGACGTAATCACTCATCGGCGTTCAAGGCGAAGGTGGCGCTGGCGGCGATCAAGGGCGAGCGCACGGTGGCGGAGCTGGCCGAGCAGTTCGACGTTCACCCCAACCAGATTCAGGACTGGAAGCGACGCCTGGCGGAAGGCGCCGAAGACGTGTTCGGTGGCAACGCGGTCAAGGCGCAGCATGACGAGCAGGAGGTAGAGAAGCTCCACGCCAAGATCGGGCAGTTGGCGATGGAGAACGATTTTTTATCCAAAGTGCTCGGGCGCGACCGATGAGCGAGCGACGCGCCGGGATAGCCATCGAGCACCCATTGCCGAAGACGCGGCGCTGCGAGCTGCTCGGGCTCGCCCGCTCGAGTGCCTACTACCGCCCCGCGCCGGTCTCGGAGCGGGATCTGGCCTTGATGCGGCTGATCGATGAGATCCATCTGCGCTGGCCGTTCTACGGCAGCCGTCGCCTGCGTGACGAGCTCCAGGCACAGGGCTACCGGATCAACCGCAAGCACGTCCAGCGGCTGATGCGTCAGATGGGCTTGAGAGCGCTGTATCCGCGGCGTCGAACGAGCCAGCCGGGCAAGGGCCACAAGATCTACCCCTACCTGCTGCGGGGTCTGTCCATCGAGCGGGCGAACCAGTGCTGGTGCACTGACATCTGCTATATCCCCATGGCCAAGGGGTTCATGTACCTGGTGGCGATCATGGACTGGCATTCCCGGCGGGTACTGTCGTGGCGCGTGTCCAATACCCTGGACACGGACTTCTGCATCGATGCCCTGGAAGAGGCCTTGAAGCGCTTTGGGGCGCCGGAGATCTTCAACACCGACCAAGGGGCGCAGTTCACCTCCGAGGCCTTCACCGGTGTGCTCAAGGCTCACGGGGTCGCGATCAGCATGGACGGCAAGGGCCGCTGGGTGGACAACGTGTTCGTCGAGCGGTTGTGGCGCAGCGTCAAGTACGAGGACGTCTACCTGCGCGCCTACGAGACGCCGGCGGAGCTACGCGCCGGGCTTGGCCGCTACTTCGAGTTCTACAACACCCGGCGCCGTCACACGGCGCTGGACCGACGCACCCCGGATGCGGTGTACTTCAAACAGGTTGCCCCGGAAATGGCGGCCTGAAACCCAAGGCGGATTCCACTTAAGGCGGTGTCCAGGATTCAGGGTCCATTTCTATGCACGCCAACAACGAGGTGGGGACCATCCAGCCCGTGGAGGCCTGTGCGGCCATCGCCCGGGAGCACGGCATCGCGTTTCATACCGATGCCGCGCAGTCGGTGGGCAAGATCCCGACGCGGGTGGACGAGCTCGGCGTCGATCTGCTGAGCATTGCCGGGCACAAGCTCTGCGCCCCCAAAGGCATCGGCGCGCTGTATGTCCGCGACGGTACTCAACTGGAGCCGCTGATCCACGGTGCCGGCCACGAGCACGGCCGTCGCGCCGGCACGGAGAGCGCCCTGCTGACCGCGGCGCTCGGCCGAGCCTGCGTGCTGGCGGCGGAGCTGGCGCCCATGGAAGCGGTCCGGGCCTTGCGGGATCGCTTCTGGACCGGGCTCCAGGCGCATTTCGGCGACGCCGTGGTGCTCAACGGCCACCCCGAGCACCGGCTACCGAATACCCTCAATGTCTCCTTCGTCGGCCGCGTGGGCGCGGACATCCTGGCCGCCGTGCCCGAGGTCGCCGCCTCCACGGGGTCGGCGTGTCACTCCGGCCGCGTGGAGCTCTCGCCGGTGCTTGAGGCCATGGGGGTCACGCCGGAGAGCGGCATGGGCGCCATCCGCTTCAGCCTCGGGCGGGACACGACACGGGAGGATATCGACGCCGTCGTATCGGCGTTGACGAGAGCCTTGCTTCCACCACACGCGGCGACTGAAACCTAATCGCGAGCTTGTAAGCGCTCATCGGTTTGCGCCGCGTGTCCGTAACAGACGACTGGAGAGGTACATGGAACGGAAAGCGCACTGGGAAGATGTGTACCGGACCAAAGCGCCCGAGGCAGTGAGTTGGTATCAGACTCAAGCCGGGCGCTCACTGGAGCTGGTGCGCGAGTTCGCACCCGACCGTCGAGCCGCGATAATCGACGTGGGCGGCGGCGCTTCTACCCTCGTGGACGAGCTTGTCTCCGAGGGATTCAGTGATCTAACCGTCCTGGATCTCTCCGGCGCGGCTCTGGCCGAGGCCAGGCAAAGGCTTGGAGCGCTGGCGGCGGGTGTCCACTGGGTTGAGGCCGATGCACTTGAGGTTCACCTCCCGCGGGCCAGTGTGGACCTGTGGCACGATCGCGCGGTCTTCCATTTCCTGACCTCGACAGACGACCAACGACGCTACGTCGAGCAGATCCGCAATGCGGTGAAGCCTGGTGGCCATGTTGTAATGGCGACCTTTGCGGAGGATGGGCCCACCCAATGCAGCGGCCTGACCGTTCAGCGGTATTCGCCCGAATCCCTGTGCGCGGTGTTCGGCCCCGGTTTCCAGCTGGTGCACACCAGCCGGGAGACCCATGTGACGCCGGCCGGCAGCGAACAGGCCTTCATATACTGTGTGTTTCGGGTGAATTGATGCCGAGGCGGGCCCCTGGGGATTGCTCACCGGACAGGCATGTAGCCCTGGCGCGGCGTCACCCGGCCGCAGCAAGTCCATTAATCCAACTACTAGAATGGCGGACGCAGTGAGTACCGACGAATACACCCCACCCATCCTGTCTGACAAGCACTATGAGTCGGCATCGACGTTCACGCCCGAGAGCCTGCTGCGCGAAGCCCGCCGCCAGAAAAGCGCGCCGGTGGTGGCCGTGCCGGAAGTCTGTCTGCTCGATCCGGACGGCGACATCGTGCGCCAACTTCGGGCGGATGGGGGCGCCCGGCGCCACGATGGATGGGTCTGCTACCACACCGAGCTATTCGTCTTCGAGGAAGGCGGGCTAACCGTCGGCGTCGTAGGCTGCGCGGTTGGCGCGTCGTTCGCCGTTCTGGTGGCGGAGGAGTTGTTCGCCTCGGGCTGCGAGCTGCTGATCAGTATCACCTCATCGGGACAGATCACGCCTGTCCGGGAGCCGCCCTATTTCATTCTCATAGACCGCGCGATGCGCGACGAGGGCACAAGCTATCATTATCTGCCTCCGGCGGATTGGAGCGATGCCCCGCAAGCGCTTCTAGAGCGCCTGGAGGGTGCGTTCCCGACTGTCGGCGTGCACGTGCTGCCCGGACCGACCTGGACGACGGATGCACCGTTCAGGGAGACCGAGGAAGCCATCGCGGCCATGCGTCAGCGCGGCGTGTTGGCCGTCGAGATGGAGGCGGCCGCCCTCTATGCCTTCGCCCGTGCGCGTGAGCGTTCGGTCGTCTGCTTCGCCCATGTGACAAATCAGTTGGGCCAGATCGAGGGCGATTTCGAGAAGGGCGAAGGGGACGGGGCGGTCGATTCACTCAAAGTGGTCGTTCGCACGGCCACAGCTCTGGGTTGGGTCCCAGGTTCGCGGATGTGAACAGGGCAATATTGCTTTGACTTCACCTCAGTATGTTGCGTACCCCGGCGCCCTATCGTGATGCCTGCCGGAAGGCTTCCGGATTGACGTCCCCGAGACGGCTGTCTCGGCGTACTCGTTTGTAGGAGACGTCGATGTAGCCAAAGACGTCCACGGGGCGAGATTCTGGGTCATGTAGCTCCGCGCTTTAACCACTCCCTCTTCGGGCTTCGCTCAAATGATATGGACCGCTTACAGCGCCTCCTTGGCTTGCTGCTGATGCTATTCAGCATCACTGATCTCCCGCCGCTGGGGATTTCCCTGCTGGGGGCCGATGGTGAGGCGGTTCATATCCTCATGACCTTTCTGATCACCGGCACCGCGGGTGGCCTGATCTGGCTACCCGTGCGGAACGCGCGCCGGGATCTGCGCCCGCGTGACGGCTTTCACGTGGTGGGTGGCGCTGTTCCGGAGTGTCCTGGGTGTCTTCGGCGGCCTGCCTTTCCTCCTCGGTCCACACATCGGTTTCACGGACGCGGTCTTCTCGCTGATAATCGCGTCGACACTGGTGGTTACCGGGGAATACGGGCATTCCTCTTCCGCTTTCACGGATGCCGCTAAACCCAAGAAATGTGAATCAAGTCACAGTTATGTGGCTATTGGCTGTGGACCATCCCATTCTCGGTTTATTGGGGGGAGCTGTGGAGTTCTTTAAGGGCGATCCTGTGTACGTTCCGAATGTCGGTCCCTGCGAAGTGCTCGAGCACAGACCAGAGACAGGGCACCTAACATTGCGTACCGGGCACGGCGGCGAGTTCCTCATGCGCCTCGAGTCACTGTTCGATGCCATCATGCAGTATGGGTTGCCTGGTCCCGTGTCCTCCAAGAGGGGGGACGAGTTTGCGGAACTTTGACTGGCGGCTCCCCCAGCCCTCGCGGCGAGCAACCAAGCGCAAGGGAAATAGGAACCAGATGCTTGGCGACGCGGGTCCTCGCGGCGCGCAAGTAAGCCGCCACAGCCCAGCGATCGGCTTATTCGCAGATCAGCGGAAGGGTGAGGGCTTCATCACAAAACCAGAAGAACCCAGTATTTTGCGATGAACCCCCTTTCTTTAACCAACCCGGCGGTTGGCCTATAGTGCAAAAGACTACCAATAAAACAAGGCCTTGGGAGTCATGCCCAAATGGCGCAAACAGATTTGTAAAGACAAACGTTGCGTAGCGGCCCTGACGGGGCTGGTTTACCTGGCGGCATCTTTGGCCTGGATCGCCTTCTCGGACCAGCTCGCGGCATTCCTGGCTACCAATAAACAGGAACTCGCCGCCTATCAGGCCTATAAGGGTTTCGGTTTCGTCACCGTGATGTCGGTGCTCGTCGCGGCCGGCGCCTATCTCCTTGAGCATCGCCGCGAGCAAGTCACCGAAATCCTCCACTCGATTCGAACGGACGCCCTCACGGGCCTGCCGGTAGGCGCGGTGGCCGAAGAGGTCATCGAACGACAGCTGGAGCGTGACGCCCCTTTCAGTGTGCTCCTGCTGGACGTGCGGCAATTGGCGCGCATCAACGACGCGCTTGGGCGCTCGGTTTGCGACACCGTTATACAACGTGTGGCCCAGCGTATCCGCGACAATGCCGGTCCGGCGGACGTAGTCGCCCGACTGGAAGGCGACAAGTTCATCATCGTCTTCCCGCCGGGAGCAGGCGAGGAACGTGCGCGCGGTATTGGCGCGAGGATCTGCAGCGCCTTTTCCGAGCCCATCACCGTCGATGATACCGAGGTCAACCTGGACCTCTGGCTCGCGATGGCGATTGCGCCAAGAGACGGGCATACGGCCGCGGTCGTCCTGGATTCGTGCGAACGCGCCTTGCAGCGGGCCAAGACGGCCGACCAGGTTTGCACGGTTTTCTCGGGCCCCGGTGATTCGGAAACACGCACCGTCTTGAAGCTGGAAGCGGATCTCCGCCGGGCGATTCGCGAGCAACAATTCGGAATCGTGCTTCAGCCGCAGATCGACCTGCACACGTTCCGGGTGGTGGGCGCCGAGGCCCTGGTTCGCTGGCACGAGCCGCACCGAGGAATTGTCTCCCCCGCGGAGTTCATCCCTGTCGCGGAGTCCCTCGGCCTGGTCGGCGACATCACGAACCAAGTTCTCGAGAAGGCCGTCGAGCAGTGGAGCGCCTGGTCCAGGCGGGACCCCGAGCCAATACGGCTCGGCATCAACCTCTCGGGCGTCGACCTCAACAGCAAACGCATCATCTCGTCGGTTGCAGCAGCGCTGAATCGGCATCGCATGCCCGGCCACTACCTCACCCTGGAGATTACCGAGACCTGGCTGGCGCAGAACCCGGAAATCGCGCTGTCCATCGTCGAGCGGTTGCGGGCTCTGGGGGCGCAGATAGCGGTGGACGATTTCGGTACCGGCTATTCCTCCCT
>JACDUA010000128.1 GCA_013519935.1 Ectothiorhodospiraceae bacterium WFHF3C12
GGCAGCGGATCCCGCGGCGGAGCTGGAGCGTGCGTTCGCCGCCGCCGACGCCGCCCTTCACAGCGGTCGGTCGGCCAGCGCCGAGCTGGCCACCATGGCCACGACCCTGATCGCCGCGGTGGCGGATACGGCCACGGTGGCCCTGGCCCACGTCGGCGATTCCCGCGCCTACCGCCTCGCCGGCGGGGCCCTGGAACAGCTGACCCGGGATCACACCGTGGCCCAGCAGATGGTGGACGACGGCGTGCTCAAGCCGGAGCAGCGCGACCGGGTGCCCTTCGCCAACGTCCTGGCCCGGGCCATGGATGGTGGTGGCCGCGTTCCCGAGGTCAGCCGGCTGGAATGGGCGCCCGGGGAGCGGCTTGTGCTTTGCAGCGACGGCTTGAACGCCGCGCTGACCGGCGAGGGTATAATGGCCGCCCTGGAGGCGGCCGACCCCGCGATCGCGGTGGAGCGGCTCATCGAGGCCGCGAACCGGGCCGACGGGCCCGACAACATCACCGTGATCGTCCTTGAGTTGAGTGAAGCCAGCGCCGATTGAGCCTGCGCTTCGTCGAATAACCGAAGAATCCGTCAGAGGTCCTTATGCCGGAACTTGCCCAACTGGTCGAAGGTGTGGTTCAGCAGCGTTTCCCGCTGGAGCGTACGGTGGTGCGCATCGGCCGCGGGCCGAGCAACGATATCCAGCTGGACGACAGCACGGTGAGCAGCGCCCACGCCCTGATCCAGCGCAAGCCCAACGACTACATGGAGGGCGTGGACGACTATTTCCTGGTGGACCTGGAGAGCACCAACAGGACCTACGTCAACGGCGAGGCCGTCACCCGCCACCGGCTCGTACACGACGACCAGATCCGCATCGGGTGGGCCACGTTCAAGTTCGTGGACGAGAGCGCCGCGCCCCTGGAAGAGACCGCCTACATCCTGCCGGAGAAATAGGCGGCCCATCATCGGCGCGGCGGCCACCGGGATAAGGCCGCGGGATGCGGCGGGCGTTGCGCCTTCGTGAGTTCGCTTAAGCCTCGCCTGCCTTGCCCGGCGCATGGGACCATGCACGTCGCCGGCCCGAATCCACCAGAGAATCCGCAAGCCAAGAGAACATCATGTCCGACAATATTGCCGCGCGTATCGCCGCGGAGCTCAGTGCCCGTCCCCAGCAGGTCCAGGCGGCGGTCTCGCTGCTGGACGAGGGTGCCACGGTTCCTTTCATCGCCCGTTACCGCAAGGAGGCCACCGGCGGTCTGGACGACACCCAGCTGCGCGCGCTGGAACAGCGGCTGATCTACCTGCGGGATCTCGAGGAGCGCCGCGCGGCGGTGCTGGAGACCATCGCGGAGCAGGGCAAGCTCACCGCCGAGCTGGAGCAGACCATCAGGGCCGCCGAGACCAAGCAGCGGCTGGAGGACCTGTACCTGCCCTACAAGAAAAAGCGCCGCACCAAGGGCGAGATAGCGAAGGAGGCCGGGTTGGAGCCCCTGGCCCGCGCGTTGCTGGACGACCCCGCCAACGAGCCCGAACGCCTCGCCGCCACCTACGTCAACGCCGAGGCCGGGGTGGCGGATGCGGCGGCGGCCCTCGAGGGGGCGCGGTATATCCTCGCCGAGGCCTTCGCCGAGGACCCGGAGCTCATCGGCCGGCTCCGCGACTACGTCTGGCGTCATGGCCTGCTGTGTTCCCAGGGGGCGAAGGACGCGGAGCGGGACGGCAGCAAGTTCGCGGACTATTTCGACTACCAGGAGCCGCTGCGGAAGATCCCGTCCCACAGGGCGCTGGCCCTTTTCAGGGGGCGTCGGGAGCGGGTGCTGCGCCTGGAGCTGGCGCTGCCGGAGGACCTGGACGAGCAGCACGTCGGCGCCAACGCCGGCGAGCGGATGCTGGCGGAACACTTCGACATCGTGGACCGCGGCCGGCCGGCCGATCGCTGGCTGGCCGAGCTGGTGCGCTTCACCTGGCGGGTGAAGGTCCACACCAGGCTGGAAACGGACCTGCTCACACAGCTTCGCGAGAGCGCCGAGAGCGAGGCCATCCAGGTCTTCGGCCGCAACCTGCGCGATCTGCTGCTGGCCGCGCCGGCCGGGTCCCGGGCGACCATGGGCATCGACCCGGGGCTGCGCACCGGCTGCAAGGTGGCCGTCGTGGACGGCACGGGCAAGCTGGTCGCCACCGAGACCATCTACCCGAACGCCCCGCAGAAGCGGTGGGATCAGGCCCTGGCCACGCTCGGCAAGCTCATGACGGCCCATGGCGTGGAGCTGGTGGCCGTCGGCAACGGCACCGCCTCCCGGGAGACCGAAACCCTGGCCCGCGAGCTGGTGAAGCGGCTCGGAACCGGCCAGGTCGTGATGGTCTCGGAGGCCGGCGCCTCGGTGTATTCGGCCTCGGAGCTGGCGGCGCGGGAGTTCCCGGATCTGGACGTCTCTCTGCGCGGGGCCGTTTCCATCGCGCGGCGGCTTCAGGATCCCCTGGCCGAGCTGGTCAAGATCGACCCCAAGTCCATCGGCGTGGGTCAGTACCAGCACGATGTCAGCCAGAGCCAGCTGGCGCGCATGCTCGACGGCGTGGTGGAGGACTGCGTCAACGCTGTCGGCGTGGACCTCAATACCGCCTCCCAGCCGTTGCTGGCGCGAATCTCCGGCTTGAGCGACGCCCTGGCCGAGAACCTGGTGGCCTACCGGGACAGCCAGGGGGCCTTCCCCAACCGAAGGGCGCTCATGGCGGTGCCGCGATTCGGCGAGAAGACCTTCGAGCAGGCGGCCGGCTTCCTGCGCATCCGCGGCGGCGATACGCCGCTGGACGCCTCGGCGGTTCATCCGGAGGCCTATGGCCTGGTCGAGCGCATCGCCAACAGCAACGGCCGTAGCGTCGACGACATCATTGGCGACAGCGGCTTCCTGGGCGGTTTGCGACCCTCGGACTATACCGATGAGCGCTTCGGCGTGCCGACGGTGCAGGATGTGCTCCGGGAGCTGGACAAGCCCGGCCGCGATCCCCGCCCGGAGTTCGTGACCGCCAACCTGCGCGAGGACGTGCAGAACCTGGAGGACCTGGCGGCGGGGATGAAGCTGGAGGGCACGGTGACCAACGTCACCCAGTTCGGCGCCTTCGTCGACATCGGCGTGCACCAGGATGGCCTCGTCCACATCTCCGAGTTGGCCGACCGCTTCGTCAAGGACCCGGCCGAGGTGGTCAAGCCCGGCGACGTGGTCCAGGTCCGTGTACTGGACGTCGATCTCAAGCGCAAACGGATCGGCCTGAGCATGAAATCCGAGGGCAAGGGCGGCGACAAGGCGGACAGGCCGTCGCGGCCGAAGGCCGAGCGGCGCGCGCCGAAAGCCCCGGAGGGTGCCATGGCGCAGGCCTTCGCGCGCAGCCGCGGGAAGGGGTAGGATTCGGCCAGTCATTGGGGCGCCGCTCCCACGACCGGAACCCGTGCCCGGCCGGGTCTGTCTGATTGTTGCAGCCGGCGACAGCGAGGCGAGGCGTTTGTCCGACCAGCACCACAACCAGGGTACCGATCCGGGACCACGGCTGCCGCCGAAGCCCGAGCCGGAGCCGTGCTGCGGCAGCGGTTGTGATCCCTGCGTGCTGGAGATCTACGAAGAGGCCCTGGAGCGTTGGGAGCGCCGCTGTGCGCAGATCAGGGCCCGGTACGAGGCCGAGCGGCGCTCGCGTGAAGGGTGAGCCGGCGTTGACAATGGAATCCCGGAATACGTGTCCCAGCTGATACTTCTCGCACTGGTGGTTGGTATCGCGGCCCTCTGGCTGTCGCCTGAGCTGCGCCAGCGGCTACGGCGCGACCTGCCCCGGTGGCTGCCGTGGATCGGGGTGGCGGTTCTGGCGTTGTTGGTGGCCACCGGCCGGCTGCACTGGCTGCTGGCGGTCGCCGGCGGTGCCATCCCGTTCCTTCAGCGTGGCTTCGCCCGACTCGCGGACGGCGGCCGCGCGCCCATGGAGACCCGCTACCTGAAGATAGAGCCCGGCGACGGCGAGACGCCGCTGGATGGGGAGATCAAGGCGGGTGAATTCGCCGGGCGGCGGCTTTCCGAGCTCGGACAGGATGAGATCAGCCGTCTCCACGCCGAGCTCGGGCGGCGGGATGCCGCCGCCCAGCGACTGCTCGAGGCCTACCTGGACCACACCCAGGGCGCGGCCTGGCGCCAGGGCCGGGAAACGCCACGCGGCGGTGGCGAGATGAGCCGGGACGAGGCCTACGCCATTCTCGGGCTGGCACCCGGGGCGGAGGAATCGGCCATCGTTGCCGCCCACCGCCGGCTGATGCAGCGCCTGCATCCGGACCGTGGTGGTTCGGACTATCTGGCCGCCCGGATCAACGAAGCGAAGCGGCTGCTACTGGGCGAGCGCGGTTGAGCCAGCCGGTGGTTCGGCCCGCATACTTCAATTGGGCCATGAACCAGTGGCGTTGTGGCGTTACACTGCGGGCATAGCCCCGAGTCCTGGACGACGCGGCATACCGTGTACGAGCAGTTCTACCAACTCAGCGAGGATCCCTTTCGCCTGACGCCGGATCCGCGCTATGCCTTTGCTCATCCGAGCTACGCCAAGGCCAGGGCCTACCTGGAATACGGCGTGCAGCGCGGCGAGGGCTTCGTGGCCGTGACCGGCCCGCCGGGCAGCGGCAAGACCACGCTGATCGAGGAGCTACTGACCCGGGTTCCGCCCGGCGTGCGCGTCAGCCACCTCGCCAGCAGCCAGCTGGAGGCCGATGATCTGCTGCGCATGGTCGCCCACGTGCTGGGCATTCAGGGCGCGCAGGCCAGCAAGGCCGACCTGTTGCATCAGATTCGCGAGTTCCTCGAGGAGGATCGTCTGGGCGGGCGCCGTACCGTGCTCATCGTGGACGAGGCCCAGGGGCTCGACAGTGCCGCGCTGGAGGAGCTGCGGCTGCTGACCAATCTCAGCGATCCCCGCGGCCCGTTGCTGCAGATCATTCTGCTGGGCCAGGAGCAGCTGCGTGAGCTGCTGAAGCTGCCCGAGCTGGAGCAGCTGCGCCAGCGCATGATCGCCGCCTACCACCTCAGGCCCATGTCCGAGCAGGACACCAAGGACTATGTGGCCCACAGGCTGCGCTGTGCCGACTGGGCGGGCGATCCCGTTATCAGCGACATGGCCGTGCGGATCATCCATCACGCCGGCGGTGGCAATCCCCGGCGCATCAACCTGCTGTGCAGCCGGCTGATGCTCCATGGCTACGTCGGCGGCAAGCACTACCTGACGGTCCCCGATGTCCGCGTCGTGCTCGAGGAAATGGAGGAGGAGGAACTCGCCAGTTGGGATGACTCGCTGGAGGAGCTCATGCGCGAAGAGGAGCAGCGTGAACGCGAGGAGGAGTCGCGCCTGGCAAGCATCAACCCGGCCTCGAGCATCAGCCGGGTGGAGGCGGTGGGCGGCGGCCGGGCCCGCGCCGGGACCGTCGACCCGCTGACCACCGTCGCGCCCGAAGCGGAGCGTGTCGAGCCGACCGTTGAACCGCTGCATGTTACCGAGAGCGATACACCGGGGCAGGACTTCGGTGAAGAGGCGCGGCCGGCGCCCCCTCAGGCGGAGCCGCGTGCGCCGCACAGGGTGGCTTCAACCCCCGGGGAGCTGCCGGCGGTCTCCGCCGGCGA
>JACDUA010000129.1 GCA_013519935.1 Ectothiorhodospiraceae bacterium WFHF3C12
CCAGCGCGCGACGCTCGCTCAACCCGCAGCCTTTCATGTGCCGCACCAGTTCGCGCCTCGCCGGGGCGCTCACCACTTTTTTCGCAGCGCCTCCCGGGTGACCTCGTTCTCCAGCATCGACTCGGCCAGTAGCCGCTTCAGTCGGGCGTTCTCCGCCTCCAGCGCCTTCAACCGCTTGGCATCCGAAACGTCCATGCCACCGAACTTGCTACGCCAGAGGTAGTAGCTCGCCTCGGAGAACCCGTGCCGCCGGCACAGTTCCTTGACCGGCACGCCAGCCTCGGCTTCCCTCAGAAACCCGATGATCTGCTCTTCGCTGTAGCGCTTCTTCATGCCCAATCTCCTGGCTTCCAGTGATTGGACTCCAGATCGCCGTGCTACTCAATCTCGGGGGGCCGTCGTTCACCCAAGGATACCGACCTCAGCAAATACTCTGAGCACGAGCTCGATGCCGTTGCAGTAACGCTCAACAGCAGACCTCGCAAAACTCTCGGCTGGAAGACGTCAGCCGAGGCGATGGATGAGATACAATCCTTGGCACAATAAGCCAGTGTCGCGACGTGACCGGTCAAAATTTCGCCAAAATAGACGGAAATTCGGAGAATCCGACAGGGTGCTAGGAGTGTTATTCGAACTCACTGACGAGGTTGTACTCGACGCTGCGGACGCCGGCGGCCTCGCCGAGCGCCTGTCGAATCTCGGGCAGTTTCTTGTCGTCCTCGAACGCCGCTACCACCAGTCCAAGCTTCTGCTTGGCGTCGATGATCTCGCCGCCCTGCTCGCGCACGGCGCGACGAACTGCGTCCAAAGCCTTGGGCGGTATGCCATCGCCAGAACGGGTGAGCGTTGAAATAACCAGTTGACCGCATGCCGCCTCCAGTCCTTCGTACTCGCAGACCGTCGGTCCGAGTCCCAAGTCGCTACGATCGCATCCAGCAATTGCGCCCGCGATCGACAGCGCGATACCAAGCGCAGTAAATCTCTTGTGGATTAACACCATGGTGCGGGTCTCGAATTTGATCAGTGGTCGGTCGGCATTCTGCGCCCTCCCGACCAGCGTCTATCTCAGGGCTGCTAGAAGCCACACAGCCAGCCTTCGTTGGGAACCTCGATCGGCAGCTTGTAGCGGCCTAGCAGGGATGAGCCGTCGCCCCTGGCCCACAGATAGACAGCGTCACGCAGGTGGCAGACGCTGCCTTCGAGCTGACCGGCAAGCGATACCGTGAAGTCCACGGTGGCGCCCCGCCCGACATCCTGGTGTACGGGTGGCGTGACATTGGTCACCCAGTTGGCGCCCGCAATCGTCTCCAGGGTCACGTCCAACTCGGTCGTGGCGTCGTCCAGGGCACTGGCGATGGTTTCTGCGACCTCCGCACTGTCCGCACTCAGCGTGAAGGTCGCACCACCGGTCGAGGTGGCGATGTCGTCCAACTGGCTGACAGTGCCGCCGCTGCCGAGACCGTAGACGATGGCACCGGCGTCGTCGAGGGCAGCGAGCGTCTCGGTGCGTCCGGCGCCCGGGTAGTCGGACTCGGAATCGCTGTCGTGGAAGCTGGCATCCGTGGCGAGCAGGACCACCCTCAGCGAGCCGGAGCGCCAGCCCATGTCCGAGGGCTCGATTTCGCCCGTGTCGGCGAAGTCGCCATCGTCGTTGAGATCGCGGCCGGCACCGGTGATGCCCTGCAAGACTGCCTCGTACTGGGATTCCGGAACATCTCCGCCGAAATACACGCCCAGCCCGTCGATCGCGGTCTGGACCGAATCGAGATCACCGGTTATCGGCTGGTGCAAGTAGAAGGCCTGGTCGCCTGAGGCCCCGTCGCCGTAGCCATCGCGCGGGAAATCCGAGAAACCGACGAGACCGAACTGTACGTCGAAGACGCGGGACTCCAGATCGTTCAGAATGGACTCGGCCTGAAACTGCAGGCTGCTGATGTCATCGCTGTAGCTGCCGCTCTGGTCGATGACCAGCAGCAGGTCCATCGAGCTGACACCGCTGCTCGGGAGGGTCACCGAAACGATGGCATCGTGGGTCTCACCCAGATCCAGGGAGATGCTGTCCTGGGTGGTCAACGGGACGCCCAGGGTCAGCCGGGCGGTGTTCACGGCCCCGTCCAGATCCAGCAGCTTGCTGGGCCCGCTGGCCCCCTGCCAATCCGATTCCGCAAGGTTGTTGGCATCGCGGAATGATGCACAGGCGCTGTGGTTGCCGCTTGCGCTGGCGAAGCTGATCAGAGGGTCGGCCTGGTCGAGGAGGACGGCCCGGATCTCCGGCGCCTGGAGGTCGCCGTTGACGCCGTGGAGCAAGCCGGCTGCGCCAGTCACCATAGGGGCCGAGAAGGAGGTCCCAGAGTGCTGATCGCCGTCGCCCCAACCGACGAACCAGCCCGGCGCCATCAGGTCGACCACGTTGCCCATCCGGCTGAAGCAGGCGTCCTGTCGGTCGTCTGTACTGGCACCGACGATCAGCGCATGGGACTGCCACGCCGCGCGCCGGTCGTCAGCGGAATCCGGCAGCAGCTGGTCGTCGTGCTTCTCGCAGTTGTTGCCGGCACTGAACACCACCAAGCTACCCTGGCGCTTGGCGTGATCCACGGCTGCCGTGTGAGCATCGCGCCACCGTTGGCGTGACTCGCGCCGGTCTGCCGCGGAGTCGGTGCACTCGGAGCCGTCACCAATGGACACATTGACGACGTCCGCCCCTTGGTCAACGGCGGTCTGGATGCCGGAGACGACGTCGGTGAAGAAGGTCCAGCCCAGGAAGCTGCGCTTGATGTCCACCATCACTACGTTCGAGTGATGGTCGACGCCGCGGACCTCGGAACCGCTGGCAATTTTGTAGCCTGCGGCGAAGGCGGTTGTGTGCAGGCCGTGGACGGTATCATCGGCCGTGTCGTCGCCGTCCACGGTGTCGCCGTCCTGTGCGAAGCGGCCGACGATGCGCGATTCGGAGACCACGCCCTGGTCGGCCGGTAGCCCCGTGTCGACGATGCCGATAGTGGTGTCCGACAGGCTGCCCAGATCATCCATGCTGTCCCACGCCACCTCGGCGCCGATCTGGTCAATCCAGTAGTCGCCCGTGAAGGAGACATCCGAGGTCACGATGTGCGCGGCAAGCGGCCGGGGGCGCGCTACGGATTCATTGGTCTGATTCGCCTGGGCGTGCCGATAGCCGGCGAGATTCTCCTCGGCCCTGAAGGTCCGCTCGGCCTCTACGACCTCGTTCAGCCAGGCCCCGCTGACGCCCGGCTCGGACTCGATGGTCGCGGCCATGCTGACTTCCTCCGCGCTGGCGTCCACGCGCAGCTGAATGGTCCGCAGCTCCGGCTTGAAGGCGAGGACCGTTCCACCCTCAGTCTCGATGGCGTCAATCACGCCTTCGTACTCGCTCTGCGTGACGTCCTCGTCCAAGTAGACGAGCAACTCGTCTTGTGCAGCCTGCACGTTGCGGCCGCTCTCCAACGCGATGGTCTCGGTGTCCGTGGGCGCTTCGAATTGAGTCGAGACGCCGTCGTCGGAGTCACCGGTGTCCTCGTCACCGCCGCCTCCACCGCCACCGCAGGCGGTTATGAGCACGGCCATCACGCCAAACAATGGCAGTTCGGCTAGTCGAGTCCCCTTCATGCTGTTATCCCCTTGTTGGATGCACGCCTCAGTCCGGCACCTTCGCGGCTTGTCTGGGTAGGCGTTGATGGCTGTCACGCCGGCACGCGCCCAGATGCTGTGGTGTAGGGGGAGCCGGGAAATTGGGTGAGTTTGCCGCCGACCAGATAGGTCACGGTGATCAGGTTGCGCGCGGTGCGGTACCCCCGGGCGCGGGCCTTGGCGGCCTGGATCAGCCCGTTTAAGGCCTTGACGCTGCCATTGTTGAATCGGGAGTCGAAGGCGTTGAGGATGCCCTGCCAGTGCGCGTTGCTTGTCAGCGCCAAGCGCTTGCACGGTCCGAGTCGACAGCGGCGTTGGCGAGCTGGATGATATGGAAGCCATCGAAGGTGATCGCCTCCGGCTCGCCGCCGTGGGCACGCAGGTCTTCGACAAAGCGCGCCACCGTATGCTGATCGCGCCCAGGGCACCGCCACGTGCGTGGTCATGGCGCAGCTACTGCAGCGCACCTGCGGCACCGAGGCATGGATATAGGCGCGGTGCTCGAAGAAGTGCAGATGTTGCCAGCTGTGCCGTCGGCTGTCGTGCATCGGCTGCTCCGCCGCCCTGCAGGCCGGGCAGGCAAAGCGCGCCCCACGGGCAAAGCGCACCTCCAGATCAACCCGCTTGGCCTCAGGGTCCAACTCCACCGAGATCACCTCCCACGGCGGCCGAGAACAGGCTGAGCTCCGAGTGGCTAGGGGGCATGGTCTCCGTACCCCAGCAGTCATGGATAGTGGACCCACGACATATAGACCACGGCCACTGTCGGCTTCCCGTCGAAAGCTACCCGCTACCCACAAAGATCGCGAAGGAACCCTCAGCCCGGGCGTCCCCGGCCCCATCGCGGGTTAGGGATAAGGTAGTGTTTGGGGCGCCAGGGTTCTCCACTCAATTGGGTGGAACTTGTCACTCTTGGTGGAGGCGCTTGCGGTTCAATTGGGCTAGGTGGGCTGAAGTGGTCCAATGGCAATGGACATTTGAGGTAGCCCGGGTTTCACGCGACCAGCTGAGAAGGAGAATGTAGCCCTTGGAGGCCGACGTCTCCCCGTTTTCAGTAGTACTTCGATCTGGAGTCCGGGGTTAATGTTAGCGGGTTCTGGCTGAGTCGGGCGGCATAGCCGCTCGGAGTTAGCCCATCGAGTACCTTCTTCGGTCGTTCCTGGTTGTATTCGCGTTGCCAGGCCGTGATCTCGGCGATGGCGTGGGCCATGCTGACGAACCAGTGCTCGTTGAGGCATTCATCGCGAAAGCGGCCATTGAACGACTCCACGTAGGCATTCTGGTTCGGCTTGCCCGGTTCGATGGGCCGGAGCTGGACGCCGTTTTCATAGGCCCAGCCGAGCATCGCCTTGCCGATGAACTCCCGCCCGTTGTCCGAGCGGATGACCTGCGGCAGTCCGCGGCTCTCGCCCAGTTACTCCAGCACGGCGACGACCTGTCGCCCGCTCATCGCGTATGCCGGCACCAGGGCGACGCACTCATGGGTGGCATCATCGACGATGGCCAGGCACT
>JACDUA010000013.1 GCA_013519935.1 Ectothiorhodospiraceae bacterium WFHF3C12
TGCGCCTGGGCCGGCAGCCGCAGCGGCTCTACTTCGTGGCCCAGGGGCCCGGCCCCTATACCCTGGCCTTCGGCAGCGCCGCCCAGGCCAGGACCCTGCCGAAGGAGGAACTTGGCGAGGGCCTGCTTCGCACGGCCGAGGAAGACGAAGTCGCCGCCGCAACGGCCGGCCAGCGTGTGGAGCTGGGCGGGCCGAGCCGCCTGCAGCCGGGACCGGGATCGCTGCCCTGGACGCGCATACTGCTCTGGGCGGTGCTGCTGGCAGCCGTGGCCGTTCTGGCGTTCATGGCCTGGCGGCTCTACAAGCAGATCGGCGGCGCCGACGCCGCCTGACTTACCGGGAAAGCGCCTGCCGCTGGCCGGGTGACGCCGATTACCCGCTCTTCCCTGGCGGTATAGGGCTGGGGAGCCGGGAAAGCCATTCGCGGCGGGGACGCCGCTCCCACAGCCCGCCATCAAGCCCGGGGGCTGGGCAGACAGCCGGTAAGGTGAAATAGGGAAGCGCATTCCACCTTCAGGGCGTTACCGCTCCACCCGAGCTTTGACAGCGCCCGATGGATTACGGCGCCTGATCCACCAACAGCTGTAGGAGCGGCGCAAGCCGCGAACAGGCCATTGTGTGCCCGCCCAACCTGATCGCGCCTCGCGGCGCTCCTACAAAGGCCTGGTGCCCACGAGATACCGCGCTGGCGGCAGAAGGCGGGAGAGGGGAAAAGCCATTCGCGGCGGGGACGCCGCTCCCACAGCCCGCCATTAAGCCCCGGGGCTGGGGAGACAGGCGGTAGGGTGGAATAGCGAAGCGTATTCCACCTTCAGGGCGTTACCGCTCCACCCGAGCTTCGACAGCGCCCGGTGGATTACGGCCTCGCCTGATACACCCAACAGTTGTAGGAGCGGCGCAAGCCGCGAACGGGCCATTGTGGGCCGCCCTACCTGATCGCGCCTCGCGGTGCTCCTACAAGAGCCTGGTGCCCGCGAGATACCGCGCTGGCGGAAGAAGGCTGGGAGAGGGAAAAGACTATTCACGGCGGGGGCGCCGCTCCCACAGCCCGCCACAAGGCCCGGGGCTGGGCATATAGCTGTGGGAGGCGCGTCCCCGCGGCGATCGAGTTGTTAAACCCCGGCGTATCAGTGGCCGCCGGTGCCGCTGTCCCGACCGTTCTGCATTTTCGGGCTCTGGAAAAGAAAACGGCCGGGCAGTGGATGCCCGGCCGAAAGACCCCTGGGTGGGGGTGGGGGGAAGCTCACGCTTACCTCAGGAGGATCGAACCACTCACGGCTCCAGCCTTGAGTTCCTGAGCCAGGAGCCGGCCGCCGGGGCGCCCGACTTCTGTACAACTCTTGTGTTGTATTCCAGCAGAGCGCCCAGGCCGTGTCAACAATAAAATTGTACATACCCGATAATTGGCGCCTGAAACTTGTACGATGCCCGTCCCGCCGCCATCTCCAGGGGCTGTACAGCGGTGTCCGGCGTCCGGCCCCGTGACAGGCGCCGGGGCGCTGTTGACACGACCTACATATAGTCTAAGATCGAGGTTCAACCACAAGATATTGGGTCCGCTGTGGAGCGGCTTGTGCCCAAGCTGTGGATAAAACGAATAACTGCCTGAATCCCCCGCATCCAATGCCGTTGGGGATAAGTCCGAATAGGGAGAACGTTATGAGCAGCGCTGCGATAGTTCGTGCCTTGCCGAACGCCGTCGCCGAAATACCCGTGCAGCCGGCGTCGCTGGACATCTGGGACAGCAAGTACCGTCTCAAGACCAAGGACGGACAGGTGATCGACCAGGAGGTGGACGACACCTACAAGCGTGTCGCGCGCGCGCTCGCGGAAGTGGAAGTGCCCGAGAAGCGGGAGGAGTGGAACGAGAAGTTCCTCTGGGCCCTGCGCCGCGGGGCGATCCCCGCCGGCCGCATCACGTCCAACGCCGGCGCCTGGGAGCACAAGCCCGCCACCTCCACCATCAACTGCACGGTGTCGGCCACCATCGGCGATTCCATGGACGACATCCTGGGCAAGGTCCACGAGGCGGGCCTGACCCTGAAGGCCGGCTGCGGCATCGGCTACGAGTTCTCCACGCTGCGGCCCAAGGGCGCCTACGTCTCCGGCGCCGGCGCGTACACCTCCGGCCCGCTGTCCTTCATGGACATCTACGACCGCATGTGCTTCACGGTCTCCTCGGCGGGCGGGCGCCGCGGCGCGCAGATGGCCACCTTCGACGTGGGCCATCCCGACGTGCTGGACTTCATCCGCGCCAAGCGCGAGAACGGCCGCCTGCGCCAGTTCAACATGTCGCTGCTGATTACCGACGGGTTCATGGAGGCCGTGGAGAACGGCGACGACTGGCCGCTGGCCTTCCCGCTCTCTCCCCAGGAAGTGGAAGTCGACGGCGTGGACGTCAACGACCCGGAGCAGGTGATCTGGCGGGAGTGGCCGCGCAAGGAGGGCTACGTCACCCGCGAGGACGGCCTGGTGGCCTGCCGCATCTTCAAGAAGGTCAAGGCCCAGCGCATCTGGGACATGATCATGACGGCCACCTACGACTACGCCGAGCCGGGCTTCATCCTCATTGACCGCGTCAACGAGATGAACAACAACTGGTTCTGCGAGGAGATCCGCGCGACCAATCCCTGCGGGGAGCAACCCCTGCCCCCGTACGGCGCCTGCCTGCTGGGCTCCATCAACCTGACCAAGTTCGTGCGCGAGCCGTTCACCGAGAACGCCCACTTCGACTGGGAGGAATACGCCCAGGTGGTGGACATCTTCACCCGCATGCTCGACAACGTGGTGGAGATCAACGGCCTGCCGCTGGAGACCCAGCGCAACGAGATCTACCGCAAGCGCCGCCACGGCATGGGCTTCCTGGGCCTGGGCTCGACGCTGACCATGCTGCGCATGAAGTACGGCGCGCCGGACTCCCTGGAGTTCACCGAGCGCGTTTCCAAGGAGATGGCCCTGCAGGGCTGGCGCAGCGCGCTGACCCTGGCCGAGGAGAAGGGCGCCGCGCCGATCATGGACGAGGAGTTCAAGGTCACCAAGGACATGCTGCGCCTGCGCCCGGAGATGAAGAAGGACGGCTACAAGGCCGGCCAGAAGGTCAAGGGCCGCGTGCTGCACGCGAAGTACAGCCGCTACATGCAGCAGGTCGCCCAGGAGGACCCGGCGCTGGTCGAGAAGCTGGCCGAGCACGGCGCCCGGTTCACGCACCACAGCTCCATCGCGCCCACGGGCACCATCAGCCTGTCCCTGGCCAACAACGCCAGCAACGGCATCGAGCCCAGCTTCGCGCATCACTACTTCCGCAACGTGATCCGCGAGGGCAAGAAGTCCAAGGAGAAAGTGGACGTCTTCTCCATGGAGCTGCTGGCCTACCGTCATTTCGTGGACCCGGAGGCCGTGCCCAGCACCGATCCGGAGACCCGCAACCTGCCGGATTACTTCATCACGGCGGACGAGATCACGCCGAAGCAGCACGTGGACATCCAGGCGGCGGCCCAGAAGTGGATCGACTCCAGCATCTCCAAGACGGCCAACGTGCCCACGGAGTACGCCTATAGCGACTTCAAGGACATCTACCGCTACGCCTACCAGCAGGGCCTGAAGGGCTGCACCACCTTCCGCTTCAACCCGGAAGCGTTCCAGGGCGTGCTGGTCAAGGAAAGCGACCTGAACAACACCACCTACCGCTTCACCCTGGAAGACGGCAGCGTGGTCGAGGCCAAGGGCGGCGACGAGATCGAATACGACGGCGAAATCCACACCGCCGCCAACCTCTTCGACGCCCTGAAGGAGGGCTACTACGGCCGCTTCTAAAAAGGTCGGCTAATGCACCTGGCCCGTGGGAGCGGCGACCCCGCCGCGAACAAGGCAGGGCCAAGGCCACCAACGTAGGAGCGGTCCCTGGCCGCGAACGAACGCAGGCAAACAAGGAGGGAATGACATGGGCAAAGGAAAGCCCCCTGTGTAGGAGCGCCGCAAGGCGCGAAAGACGCGGTTCAGAAGGTGTAGGAACGGCCCCGGCCGCGAACAGAGAAGCCAAAAGGCTGATCGAACAGACAAAGGTAGATGTGGGAGCGGCGACCCCGCCGCGAAAAAGGTCAAAGGAATCGCCGCGAGGACGCGCCTCCCACACAACAACAGGACACCATGGCGGGGAATACCAAACCCCGTCACCCGAAGGCAGAGGAGCCAAGGTGGGACAGAACATGGCTATCAAAATCGACAGCAAGATCATCGACTATGATGTGGCCAAGGCCAACGCGGAAGCCGAGGCGCCGGCCATGCCCAAAGAGCCCGAGATCGACTACATGCACGAGCAGCTCCAGCGCCCGGAGCAGCTCGAGGGCAAGACGTACAAGATCAAGACCCCGCTGTCGGAGCACGCCCTGTACGTCACCATCAACGACGTGATCCTCAACCCCGGCACCGAGCACGAATCCCGCCGGCCCTTCGAGATCTTCATCAACTCGAAGAACATGGACCACTTCCAGTGGATCGTGGCGCTCACCCGCATCATCTCCGCGGTGTTCCGCAAGGGCGGCGACTGCACCTTCCTGGTGGAAGAGCTGCACAGCGTGTTCGATCCCCGCGGCGGCTACTTCAAGAAGGGCGGCCGGTTCATGCCCTCCCTGGTGGCCGAGATCGGCGAGATCATCGAGCAGCACCTCAAGCACATCGGCATGCTCGAAAGCGACACCCTGGACGAGCACCAGAAGGCCTACATAGAGCAGAAGAAGGCCGAGTTCGAAGGCAAGCAGCCCCAGGACCAGGCCGCAGCCGACTGCGACGACTCAACCGCCAAGTTTCCCGAAGGGGCGCAGCTTTGCGGGAAGTGCCATACGAAGGCGATGGTGGTTATGGATGGGTGTCTCACGTGCCTGAATTGTGGGGATTCGAAGTGTGGGTGAGGACGCGGCTCGCGGCCACTGCTTCCAGAAAAGCCCGGCTTAGGCCGGGCTTTTTTGTGGGTGGACCCGCGGAGGAGCCTTGAAGTCGTGTGACACTCAAGGGAAGCCGTCTATCACGCAGTTACTCTGCCGGACGCGCATTGTGTTCGGACGTAACTTGCGGGATTATCGAGGAAATCGTCAGTGTCGCGATAGCGGACCGCAGCATGATAGACGGACAAAGTATGTGTTTAAACACGGAACCTTTCCATCTACTTACTGTTGGGTTGCCCACGTAGCACAGCGCCTGTTCAGAATTCGCGGCACATCCGGTGATGGAAAAGGCGTGGGCTGATTGCCGTGGCGGCGTACACGGTCCAGGGGAGGTGGGCTCTGAAACGGTGGCAGGATATCTCCTTGGTAGCGCTTGCAGTCTTGGTTCTCATCGCTGTCGTAGCGTTGCTTTTCTATATCAAAATCTGGATGTTCTCAGAGTAGTAGCCGTGTGGGAGGTGCCTAATCAACCCTTGCCGGCACACCCGAGGTCTGCTGGAGAACCCAACAATGCGCTCCATCGAACGCGGCAAAATCCGCGCCGCTGAGCTTCATCGTTGGGCGGCTGGGCAAAGGGTATTCAGGGGGATCGCTCGTTGAGAGATGTGTATCTTGGATTGGCGTTCGGAATCGCGCTGTGCACAGGTGCGATGTCCGCGGTGGTGATTGCCCCTGTCCATCTGTCTCATCTCCTTGAGGTGACCCATCTCGGGGTTGCAGGCGCGATTCCGAGCAATAAGGAGTTTTTTACCAGAACGCTATACATCTATGCAGGATTGGCGGCCAGTTGTCTGGCAATGGCCCTGATGTTCCTTGTTGCTACCCTCTACCGAGTTAGGAAGTCGTCGTTGGGCGAGCTTAGAGTCGAGCACTCTGGGCGAGCACAAACCGAAGCCGGCAGGCGACTGCGCATCGGCTCGTATGTCGTGGGCTACGCGCTGATGATCATCTGGGTAGGCACTACCGTAGTTCCGGGCGCACAGCTGGTGGGCCGCATCTCTTTCGTCTTGGGGCTCGGGCTCGTCGGCCTGTGCGCCGTCTTATTTGGTTAGCCAGGGTGGGTGGCGTGGCGCCCAACCATCCGCTGGAACCGACGCGGCTCGCTTGGGAGGCCGGGGTCGGACCATCCCAACTCCCTGATTAAGATATGGAGAGTGTTTCCTGGTCAGGCCCTCTCGCGCCTTAAACGGCCAATTTCCGCACCGAAACCGCCATACTAGGGCTTCCCCCGGTCCGCCAAGACCCGATCCGGGGCCGGACCAAGGCACGCTACTGATTAGACAGACAAAAGCGCCGTTACGAGGCTGCGAAAAAATGGTGCGAAAAAATGGGGTCAGACCCCATTTCCTGGGCTCGGCCCCGCAGTTCCCCTGTGGGCACCGGATCTGATGATTCGGCGGACCAGTCTACAGCGGGGCCGCAGCTAAACGTTCCCGAGCAGCCGGGCGATCTCGCTGCCAGGGGCTATGTCGAACACCCACCCGAACGCCCCCTGTTCCCGCATTTCGCGGCCCGCGCCGAGCAGGCCCGCGACGGCCGCCCGGGCCAGCGCCCCGCCGACGCTGATGCGTCTGGCACC
Source organism: Ectothiorhodospiraceae bacterium WFHF3C12 (assembly GCA_013519935.1). GTDB lineage: Bacteria > Pseudomonadota > Gammaproteobacteria > Nitrococcales > Nitrococcaceae > WFHF3C12. Next base: position 6,520 of record JACDUA010000013.1, read on the forward strand.
GGCGACGGCCAGTTGCTCGACCGTGGCACCCCGAATCGGCGGTGCGAGTACATTCAGGGGCCTGCCGACGGCGTCGGCGACAAGGCGGACTTCTTCCAGCGATTTCAGCCCGGGCGCGTACAGGACGTCGGCACCAGCCTTCTCGAATGCCTGCAGCCGCCTGATGGTGTCGTCCAGGTCGTCGTGGCCCCGGAAATGGTTCTCGGCGCGTGCGGTGACGGCGAAGGGAAAGGGCAGCGCGCGTGCCGCTTCGACAGCGGCCCCGACCCGCTCCGTGGCCAGCTCAATGTCGTAGAACGGGCTCGCGGGATCGCCGGTGTAGTCCTCGATCGAGCCCCCCGCCAGCCCCGTTTCGGCCGCCAGGGTGATGGTCTCCGCCACGCGCCCGGGATCGTCCCCGAAGCCGTTCTCCAGGTCCGTGGCTTGACCCGATGCGGGGTCGGACCAAGGCACGCTACTGGCTAGACAGACAAAAGCGCCGTTACGAGGCTGCCTGGATGGCTTAGAAGGCCAATTTTGGCACCCAAATCTCCGTCTTAAGGTTTCAGCCTGCAGGAAACGGGTTCAAATCTCACAATCCAACAAGCTTCTCCTCCCGTCTTGCAATCACGGATCATGCCGAGAGACGGAACCCCGCTGGAGCTTGAGTGCAACACTTGCCTCCATTGGTGCTCGCGGCGGCTGCGGGCTTCAGGGCAGTAGATAGTTCCAGGGGATCAGGAACGGCCAGGCGAGCACGATGGGAACGAAGCTGGCCGCCATGGCTGTCGGAACCTCGGATGTCCGGCCGCGGGCGAGGCGAGGGAGGACGAAGACTGCCAGCCAGATGACCTTGTAGATCAGCTGAACCAGCAGCACCGGGCTGAACCGCAGGGGCTGGACCAGGCCCAAGACCGAGAGGATGAGCACCGCGGTCCAGAATCCACCCGTCAGTACCCGCCATCCCTCACTGTCCTGGAACCGGCCCTGGTCCGTGGGAAACAGCCTGAACACCGTAGGCACGGCTATCGGTATCAACATCAAGATATTCACGGCATAGGCGAAGTAGAGCGGCTGCATAGCTTACCTCCTCGCCCCAGGGTTTGCGGGGGGTGTGCCGGCTACCCTAGCCATAACGTAGTCACGGGAGCGCGCGTCTGACAAGCGAGGCGAAAATGGGGGCCGGTATTGCAATCCAGCACGCGGCAGTGAACGGGGGTCGGACCAACACAAGTACCCTAAGGCCGGGGTCGGACCAACCCAACTCCTTGAGTTAAAGGTGGGAAGTGTTTCCTGGCTGGGCCCTCTCGCGCCTTAAACGGCCAATTTCCGCACCGAAATCGCCATTCTAAGGCTTCCCTCCGTACGCGCTGCCGTACAACGTGGCGAACAGCCGTCGCAGCTCGGCGCGCATCCCGGGGCGAGTCTCGGTCAACAGCCCCCTGCGTTGAAGTATCCGGATCAGCTTCACGGGCGGCTGCTGGGCGTCGCCAACGATTTCCACGTGACCGGCCTCGACCCGGACATTCTCCACGCGCGGCGCATCGTCCACGGGCCGGTGATACTGCTCGCGGAGGCTGAAGACGTAGTCGCCCTCCAGGCACTGGCCACTGTCGTCGCGGCGACGGCAGGTATTGCGCTCGTCCGTGACCACCTTGATGTGTTCGCGCACTTGGTGTTTGAGCGTGCCTGGGGTCTCGATGAAGTCCGAGCCGCCCGGAATCTCGGGCCATTTATCGCCGGTGACGATCTGGCAGATCAGCGCGGTGATGCCCAGGGAGAGATAGCGGGCGGTCCTGGAGCCGCAATGGGAGGCTGCCTCGATGCCGGCGAAGGGCGCGGAGACCGTCATCAAGCGCAGGCGCAGCGGTGTGTCCCGCCACAGTTCGTTGTGCTCCTCGGACAGGGTGCGGCGGGCGATAAGGCCGCCCTGGCTATGGGCGAGGATGTCGACGCGGTCGTTGCGCATGGCATCCTGCAGACGGTCCAGGGCGGTAGCGAGCTGGTCCGCGCTGGCGGTCAGGCTGTCCCTGTCGTTATAGGTAAAGCAGGCGGTCTGCTGGCCGTGCAGGGCGTAGACCTGGGCCAGGGCCCGGAATCGGCCCGCCGAGGCGTAGCAACCGTGCACCAGAACGGTAACGGGCTCGTCGGCATCGAGGGCCAGTGTGGTGTCCTCGCTGTCGTAGCACGGACCGAGCTGCGGGATGTCCAGCTCCACGTTCGGGGCCGGTAGACGGCCCTGGTCGTCGATGGGGCGTTTGGCACCCGGCAGCGGTGCGGTGGTGGCGCAGGCGCTGAGCAGCGTGGCGCCGAGCAGGGCGGCGACGGTCGAACGCAGGGCGCGGAAGCCATCGAGCATGGGCATTGCCGTGTGGTGCCGGACGATGACAAGTATCGCAGTTGCGCGCGGAATTGACGACGGGCGCGTCAAGGTGTCCGGGGGCGAGCGGGGTCCCAAGGGTGCGGCACTCCGGGCCAGGCCTTGCGATCCGGGTGGAGCGACGGACCGGCAGGCGTAGGTCCGCACCGGCGAAGCCGGCGCCGACGTCCTCCCCTGAAATGTCGGATGGCAAGCCCATCCGACCTACGGCTGGAGGGTAAGCGAAGCCCACGCGGACGTCGTGTCGGTTGGCTTTGCTCTGCTCGGGAAGGGGGATGGGGTCAAGTCTTGCAATCACGCATATGGAGTAGTCCCGGCGTGAGTGCGATGCTTGAATGCAAGACTTGACCCCATGCCCCCCACTGCCGGTGCTGAATGTCGCGACTTTAGCGTAATCGTGAGTTCGTATAAGAGAACCAAAATGGTAGTCAATACGCCCAACAAAACGCTCCAGCTGACGCAGCGAAGCTGCGCGGCTGAGCGGTGCCGTTAGCCGGCTGGAAACCATACCATGAGTATCGACATCAGAGTTTTGAGGCATGAACAGACGGATCAAGCAGTGCGTGTTCTTGCGCGGGCTTTCGTTACCAATCCGCTTCATATCGCTGTATTCGGTGCGGATCAGGTGGGTGCAAATGAGACGTTCTTCAGGATTGGGCTCAATGTGATGAAGGGGCAGATACTCGTCGCGGTCGACGGCTCCACAATACTCGGGGTGAGTCACTGGGTCGATTCGGCAAATTGTCAAGCCTCAGCTGTGGAGAAGCTTCGGCTGCTACCAGCGATGGTCAAAGGTTTTGGTCTGCATACTGCCGCCAGGGTGGCGCGCTGGCTCTCGGTGTGGTCGAAGCAGGATCCGGCGGAGCGCCATTTGCACCTGGGACCTATCGGCGTTTTTCCCGAGGCGCAGGGCCGCGGTATTGGCCGCCAGTTGATGGAGCGGTACTGCAACCAACTCGATGCAACTTCTGCGGTCGGCTATCTTGAGACAGACCGGCCAGAAAACGTCGACTTCTATGCGAAATTCGGATTCGACACCACGGAAACAATCCCGATTCACGGCGTTATCAACTACTTCATGCACCGACGTCCGGTGGACTCTGTTTGAGCCAGTTAACCAAGCCGAAGCGTCGGACGGCCTCCGGCCGCCGCTGATCGAGGAAAGGCCAGGGTCAGGTCTAACATTCCAACATCAACCATCGCTTTAGGCTGGTCTGTCGCGCTGCCAGGGGTCGGATCTGACCAATGCACCTCTCTGAAAAATCGACGAAAAGTGCTTCGAAAACCGCTATCGAGAGGGAATGGGGTCAAGCAGGCGTAGGTCGGCACCGCCGAAGCCGGCGCCGACGTTCTCCCCTGGAATGTCGGATGGCAAGCCCATTCGACCTACGGCTGTAGGGTAAGCGAAGCCCACGCGGAATTCGTGTCGGTTGGCTTTCCTCTGCTGGTGGGGGAAAAACGGGGTCACAGGGGGAAAAACGGGGTCAGACCCCATTTTCTGGGCTCGACCCCGCAGTTCCCCTGCGGGCACCGGATCTGATGATTCGGCGGACCAGTCTACGGCGGGGGCCGCAGCTAAACGTTCCCGAGCAGCCGGGCGATCTCGCTGCCAGGGGCTATGTCGGACACCCACCCGAACGCCCCCTGTTCCCGCATTTCGCGGCCCGCGCTGAGCACCCCGGCGACGGCCGCCCGGGCCAGCGCCCCGCCGACGCTGATGCGTCTGGCACCGGCGGCGGCCAGTTGCTCGACTGTGGCCCCCCGAATTGGCGGTGCGAGTACGTTCAGGGGCTTGCCGACGGCATCGGCGACGCGGCGGATCTCTTCAAGCGTTTTCAGTCCGGGCGCGTACAGGACGTCGGCACCGGCCTTCTCGAATGCCTGCAGCCGCCGGATGGTGTCATCCAGATCGTCGCGGCCCCGGAAATGGTTCTCGGCGCGTGCGGTGACGGCGAAGGGGAAGGGCAGCGCGCGTGCCGCTTCGACAGCGGCCCCGACCCGCTCCGTGGCCAGCTCGATGTCGTAGAACGGGCTCGCGGGATCGCCGGTATAGTCCTCGATCGAGCCCCCTGCCAGCCCCGTTTCGGCCGCCAGGGCGATGGTCTCCGCCACGCGCCCGGGATCGTCCCCGAAGCCGTTCTCCAGGTCCGCCGTAATCGGCAGGTCGACCGCGGCACACAGTTCGCGGCAGTGCTCGAGGACCTCATCTCGGCTGACGGCTCCGTCCGGTTTGCCCCGCGAGAGTGCGAACCCCGCGCTGGTGGTGGCCAGCCCCTCGAATCCCATGCCGGCCAGTAGCCGCGCCGAGCCGATATCCCATGGATTGGGGACCAGGAAGGCCCCCTCCCGCTCGTGCAGGGCCTGCAGTCGGAACGCCTTTTCGGATTGGGTTGCCATGGTTGCACCTGTGGACGTTGATGGTCGCACGCTATGTCGCGCTGAGATCGGGAATCCGAGCAGACTAGCCGATTGTCCGCAAGTGAAAAATTGAGGTTGGACCCCATCTCTCATCATTTTTGCGCAAAAACGGGGTCAGACCCCATTTAGACCCACACAAAAACGGGGTCAGACCCCATTTAGACCCACACGAAAACCGGTCAACGCCAATCTCAAGCACCGTATACCGGGTGCCGTCCGGAGCCATTCCGATGGCTTGGGCTATACATACATCCAGACGGTTTGGGGCGTACACTGGGCCTATACTGACCGGGTAACGGTCACCGCAGGGAAGGGGCAGCAATGCGGCCAATCGTCGGCGTAACCGCCTGCTACAAGACTGTCGAAGGCGTCGACAGTCATTGCGTGCAGAACAAGTACACGGAGTCGGTGGCCGTGGCGGCGGATTGCGTGCCGGTCCTGATTCCCGCGCTCGGCGAGGAGCTTGATATCAGCTCGCTGCTCGGCCGGCTGGACGGCATCCTCGCCACCGGCGCGGACACCGGCGTGGAGCCCACCCGCTATGGCGGTGAGGATGCCCGGCAGGCGCCCGAGGGTCTGGACCCGAACCGGGACGCGACCACGCTGCCCATGCTGCGCATCGCCGTGGAGCTCGGCGTACCCCTGCTCGCCATCTGCCGCGGCCATCAGGAGCTGAACGTCGCGTTCGGCGGCACGCTTTACCAGTTCGTCCACGAGCTGCCCGGCAAGCGCAACCACAGGGAAAATCCCGCCGTGCCGGAAGATCAGCGATACGGTCCGGCCCACACGGTGCACCTGGCGGGCGACGGCTTCCTGAGAAGGCTTTTTGGTGCCGAGCGTATGGAGGTCAATTCCCTTCATTGGCAGGGAATCCACGAGCTCGCGTCGCGGCTGGTCGTGGAGGCACGGGCCGACGATGGGTTGATCGAGGCCACGCGGGTGGCGGATGCGCCGGCCTTTGCCGTGAGCGTGCAGTGGCATCCCGAGTGGCGGGCGACGGAGAATCGTTACTCCATGGCGCTGTTCCGGGCCTTCGGGGACGCGTGTCGTGAGCGCGCGGCGGCCGGAAGCGCTTCGCGGGTCAGCGCATGAACGGTTCCGGGGCCCTGGGGAACGGGGCCGTCACTACCGCAGGCGCGGCCGGGACGCCTCGATTAGCGATGCCACGGGAGATCCGGGGCACATACGGTCTTGAAGTGCACGACCGCGACCGCGGTCAGTTTCTGCAATCAAGCATGGCAAGCGCAACGCGCCCGGATGCGTTCCGAGTTGGCGATACTCCGCGGGTGCGCTACCACCCACCCTGCGGTGCTACCCTGAGAAGCCGCCCGAAAATCAGGTAGCGCCAACAACAATGGATATCGAAACCACCATCGACGGCATCCCCGTGACCGTTACCGAGGGGGCCTACGCCAATGGCCGCAAGATCAATGAGCAGGGCCGGGCGTTCATCCGGGAGCTCATCGCGGCGCTGGATGCGGCCAGGGAGTTCGCCGGGGTGCAGCTGGTCGAGGTGTACAACGAGGGCTGGCTGGGTGAGGGCGAGGCGGCATTGTCGGACGCGGAGCTGGCCGCCGGGCTTTCGCATCCCTCGTTACTGGTGTTCGACGAGCCCGGGGAGGCCTCTTACTACTTCGACGACAATGGCCTGTTCGGCGGCCAGTTCGTGGAAGTGATGGTCGCCGACAACGAGATCATCGACGCGGACCTCGTCAGCTGAAGCACGCCACGGAACGGGATCTGAGCTTTCTCCCTCGACGGCACGACGGTCTGGAGCCGTTTGCTTGCTGTCCGACACCTGCCCCTTTCCCGCAAGTGAAGGGCTGGGCCCGGTGTCTTGTCCATCATGAAAAAGGGCCCACCCCCCTCATGGCAGCAGCGCAGTTCCTGGGACGTTCCGCCTGGACCGTGGGTCAGACGCGTTCATCGTCCGAGCTGCCGCGAGCCAACCGCGTTCGTCCAAGAATAAGTGGCATGAGCGCGAACAGTACAAGCATTGCCAGGTAGACACTGCCGGAAACCGGATCTCGACTGGCGATGTACTCGCCGACTGACTGGTCTTGAAGGACGGCAGCCAGCATGACCTCAGCCGAAAGAAGAAGGCCAAGGGCAATGGACCCGGCACCCAGGCGCACTGATGTTCCCGGCGGCAACGCGAACCTCTGCGTAATGAATCGAGCGGACAGGAGAATGACGACGAACATGAACGGCATCTCGATGAGTTCAGCCATTCGCTCACCGAGGCGTGGCACGAGAAGGGGCACGCGAACAGACCCCAGGAGGAATCCGGCGCCCAGCACCAGCGCGAAGTAGGAAATGCCGGCTTTGATCGCGAGCTTCATGTCACAGGCAAGGGGCTAGCGCTTGAGTGACGCAGGGCGAGCGCCCGCTGGACGCAACCCTGCCTGCAGCGCATCGTTGACGCCTGCCATGGGCGTTCCGCCTCGACGCGGGGGCAGGCCGTACTCGCTGCATCGCAGCTACGGATTGACGGACGGCACTTCCTCGGTCTCGAAGTTTGCTGGAAGCACGACCTCCAGAAGCTCGACATCCTCGCTGTGGCCAAGTTCCTGATGGCGGATTCCCGGGGGCTGGTGGACACACGAACCGGCTTCCAGCCGAACCACGCCTTGCCCTTCGTATTCGAACTCGATCCAGCCCTTCAGCACATAGACCAACTGAAATTCGGTTCTGTGAAGATGCGGCTGGCTTGAGAACTCTTTGCCACCCGCGGCGCGGATGACGTGCGCGACCACTCGGCCTTCCGTGGCCTCCCTGATGCCCAAATCACGGTACTCGAAGAACGATCGAAGCCCGCGCTCGAACTTCGCGTCCTTGGCGTGGGATGCGACGAAGCCTTTCGTAGTCATTCGGGTAACCTCCGGGTTGGCGTCATCTGCGCGGAGACCGTCCCTTGCGTCCTCACAGCAGGTATGCGGTAAAAGCCGCTTGCTATGACGACGTCGGCGACGATTCCTCCGATGGTGTTCTGCGTAAGTATACCGATGCCGTGGCCGTTGCCGGCGGCTGTCTGCCGCTGCTCATACCGACGCTATGCCGGGCTTTCGGGAGATGAACGTGGCCTACGGCGCGACCCTCCACCGCGCGGGTCACGATCTGCCGAACACCCTGGATCATCGCGAGGACGAGAGCCGCCCCGAGGCGGAGCGCTATGAGCCGGTGCACCCGGTACGGCTGGAGGCCGGGAGTATGCTCGCGGCACTGTTTGGGGTGGAACGGCGGATGGCCAACGCCCTCCATGGCCGGGACATTGCGCGCCTTTCCCCGGCTCTGACTGCAGAGGCGGTCGCGCCGGACGGCTTGATCGAGGCGGCAACGGTCACCGGGGCCCGGCGCTTCGCCCGGGGGTGCAGTGGCATCCCGAGTGGTGCGCTGCGGAGCGGGCGGAACCACGCCGGTTGTTCGAGGCCTTTGCGAGCGCCCGCGCCGAGCGGCTCAGCGGCTGAGGGTTCAGCGCGCCTCCAGCCGTCGCGACGCGGCGTCGATGACGAGCTCGATGAACGCCGCGTAGTCGTGCCCGGCGTATCCCGCCATGGTGGCCATCATGCCGTCGAAGCCCCACATGGGGTGGGGGTTGACGTCGATGAGGTGCGGCGTGCCGGCGCCATCGCAGCGGTAGTCCATCCGGGCGTAGTCGCGGCAGCCGAGGCGTTCGAATACCCGCGAGACATCGCCGCGCAGCACCGCCAGCCGCTCGCTGTCCAGTTCCGCCGGTCGCAATGCCACGCCCTGCCAGTCCGCGGAATCCGGTGCGACCTTCGCGGCCTCCGTGAGGATGGGCGGCTGGCCCGGTGGCAGCCCGCTGAAATCCAGCTCAAGCGGCGGAAGCACGCTCAGGTCGGTCCCGGGGTTGCCAATGAGGCCGACGCTGTATTCCGGACCCGGCAGGTAGTGCTCGATGAGGACCCAACCACCCGGAAAGCGCTCGGCAAGACGATGGCAGTGGCGTCTGGCCGCCGCGGCGTTGGTGACGAGGGCGTCCGGCGTCACGCCGGTGCTGCCGTCCCCGAAGTTCGGTTTGATAAAGGCCGGATATCGAATGCCGGGGGGCAGCGAGATGTCGCCGGACAGGCGCAGGGCTGCCTGAACGGCGACGGGCACACCCAGATCCCCGGCGATACGCGTGACGGCCTGCTTGTCGTGACATAGCGCCATGCATGCAGGGCCGGCCCCTGCGTAGGGCAGTTCCAGGGTCTCCAGCAGCGCCGGCACGTGCAGTTGGCGCTCCGGGTGATTGCCGAACCCGGTGTTGCATAAATTGAGCACCAGCCGCGGTGCCCGATAGGCGAGTCCGGCGCTGAACTGGCGATGATCGTCAACGAGTTCGAACCGCCAGCCGGTGAGCCGGTCAAGGGTTCGGCGTAGTGCCGCGACCATCTCGAGGTCATGCGCGTTAAAGCGCTGCTCCGGGTTGTAGGGGTACGGCAGCGAGGGATCGCCGAGTAGCACAAGGATGTAGTCGTTGGCGGTAATCACAATCGTGTCCACAGCGGCACAACCGCCAGGTCGCGGTGCGCTCCCCCCGGGCGGTCCGTCGCGGTGGCGTCCGTCAGCGGCTGGATGCCAAAGCGCAGGCGTCGTCGCGCGAAGCGATACTTGCTGAGCAGCTCCCGCCGGGTGCGCGCGCCGAGGAAAAGCTCCGCGAGCTCGTAGCTGTAGCTGTCCTGGAATTGCAGCTCGTCGAGCCTTTGCCCCTGCCTCACCAGCAGCCGCACGAGTGCCTCGGGACAGCGCTCGTGGAGGCGCGCCAGCGCGGCTGCCGTCGGCACACGCGAAATCACGCCGTTGTGGTAATGGCGGATCATGAACTTTGCAGCCAGTGGCCATTCACCCTGACGGTGCGGGTAGTCGGGACGGCGTCCGAGTGCCAGTTCCGTGAGCACCTGTTGATGGACGGCACCGTCCACCAGCCGGAACAGCGGGGCATGCGACTTGGAGATGCGGGCGTTGATCTCCAGCAGAGACATCCGGTCTGTTTCGCTGTCCCAGTAGAACTCCACGTTGAACGGCGCCTGATCGTAGCCGAGATGCCGCACCAGCCGTTCCGTGGCGTCGCACATACGCTGGACGACAGATTCCGGCAGGTGCGAGGGGTACTGATACCGCGTGAACGAGGAGCGTTGCTCGCCACCGCGAATGGAGTCGACCACCCCAAGTGTCGTGACACGGCCGCCGCAGGCGTATCCCTCCAGCGTGCACTGCTGACCGAGCGCGATGTCCTCCTCGACGATGCAGTGGTGCCCGCCGATACCCGCGACGTCATCGGGCAGGTCGACGTGCTCAAGAAAGGCGTCGAACAGGGGGCCGAGGACGCCGATTCCGGCGCGGATGGCCGAAAGCGCCCGTTCCAGGTCGTCGGCATCCGAAACATGGAAGCCAAGGTAGGAGGAATGGGCCTTGACGGGCTTGATCCAGAACGGAAACGGCAGCGACAGAGTGGCAAGCGGATCCGGCGCGAAGGGGTCCAGGGCCTGAAAACGGGGGACTAGATCTGGCAGAACTTCGGCCTGCAGCCGGCGCGCCCAGAGCTTGTGCTCGCAGCGTGCCACCGCCGTGGGGGATGGGCCCGGCAGTCCACGGTGGTGTGCCAGCAGCGGTGCCAGCGTGCCCGAAGGGAAGTCCCAGTAGCCGATTATGGCATCGACGCTGCCGGGGAACTGCGCCAGGCGCTCTTCCGCCCTGGCGAGCAGCTCATTGAACGGCGCATAGCGGCCGTCCGGCGGCCGCACGGCCTCCGCATAACCGAGCAGCTCATGAAAGGCGTAAGCACCCTGCGGTTCAATGGTTTCCAACAGGGCCCGGTTGAAGGGGTCCAGTCCGACGACGAAGATGTTCTTCACAACCCTTTGCCCCGCGGCTTTGAAGGGCGCTGGAGTAGGCCGTGGCCACCCCACTACAAAGAATGTAACCGTTTCGTCGCCGATGCACGTTGACAAAGGTCATCGAAGGACCCGCTGGAAGAAGCATCTGAACGGCCCGGAAACCCGGAGGGTGATCCCCTGAACGGACCGGCGCACCAAGGGTAACCTGCCAGCTCTTGGCTAACCCGTGACCGTTACCGAGGGGGCCTAGGCCAACGGCCGCAGGATCAACGCGCAGGGCCGGGCGTTCATCCGGGAGCTCATCGCGGCGCTGGATGCGGCCAGGGAGTTCGCCGGGGGGCAGCTGGTCGAGGTGTACAGCGAGGGCTGGCTGGGTGGGCGCGAGGCGGCATTGTCGGATGCGGAGCGGGCCGCCGGGCTTTCGCATCCCTCGTTACTGGTATTCGACGAGCCCGGGGAGGCCTCGTACTACTTCGACGACAATGGGCTTTTCGGCGGCCAGTACGTGGAGGTGATGGTCGCCGACAACGAGATCATCGACGCGGACCTGGTGAATTGAACCACTAGCGCCAAGAGCCCACCGAAGGAGCGGGGGCGGCTCTGACGAGCCCGATTGCCGGAGCCTTTACCGGACGGCGTCACCAAGGAAGGTGACGAGCTCATCCGTGAACCGCTCGGGTTCCTCCCAGTGAGGGGCATGGCCGACGCCCTTCAACGCCAGGAGCCGCGAGTCGGGTATTGCGGCCTCTTGGGCGTCCTGATCGCTTCGAGGGACTATTTCGTCCTGATCCCCCCACAGGAGCAGGGTCGGCGCCTTGATCTTGCCGAAGTCCCGCGCCAGCTCCTCCTGCAGATCCCCTCCGACCACGGCCTGCCAGACTCGTGCCGGGACCTTTGCGCTCTCCCGGACGATGGTCTCCAGAAACCGCTCCGGTACCGGCTGGGCCATCGTGCTCTCCTGGAACTCGCGGACGAAGTCCGGGTCGACGGGGTCCTTCATGCCTGAGACCACGGAATCCCAGAGCTCGCGTACTACCGGATTCTTTGACATATCGGCGAAGGAGCCAATCAGCACCAGCCCCCGCGTACGCTCTGGATAGTCGATGGCGAACCGCCGTGCGGCGGTTGTTCCGGGACTTGAATGGCCCACGACCACGGCCGCGTCAAGCTGTACCTCGTCCATGAACGCCGCCACATCCGCCGCGAAATCGGCGTGGCGATAGCCCGCGGCCGGTTTGCTCGAATCGCCGTGCCCCCTTTGCGTCAGCGCGAAGGCATGGACGGATTCAGGGAGATGAGGCAACACGCGTTCGTAGGAGTGCCAGGAATCGGACAGCCCGTGGAGGAACACGACGGCAGTGCCCAGCGGGTCACCCCGTTCAACGTACTCGAGCGTCACATCGGTGCGAAGCTCAGCGCGCGTGGTTTTGGGTTCCATGTCTCATTCCCCCGCCAGGGTCTGCGGCCTTGGGCGCCGATAACTCTGGCTATTGCGATGAAATTGTTGCCCTGCAGCCTCCAGCGGCGCCGTTTCAGCTGGTTGTGTGCGTCGCCGGGCTGCCCCTGAGAACGCAAGCGGGCTCAGGACAGGGCGTCGGTGTTCACGCGGTCCGGCCGGTCATCCACCGGGGTCCGGTGGGACGAGCGGTCCACGCGAGCATTTCCCGCAGGCAGCAACCGATCGCCGTGGGAGCCGTCTTGACTCCGGAGGTGACCCAGGTGGCTGCCGATTTGGTTCCGCAAATGGACCTTCTCACTAATCGCTTTTAGAAAGCACGATCATGCTATCTAAAAATAGAACGACCGTGCTAACCTGTCAAGATGACTGACACAGACCACGTGGCTGGCCGTCCACCAAGGCGCTCGGACGGAGAACGGACACACGCCGCCATCCTGGAATCCGCCATGCGGCTTGCCTCCATCGAAGGGCTTGGCAGTCTCACTATTGGCCGGCTCGCGCGCGAACTGGGGGTGAGCAAGAGCGGCGTGTTCGCGCACTTCCGCTCCAAGGAGCGCCTGCAGCAGGAGACCATCGAAGCGGCACGAGGGATTTTTCAGCGAGAGGTCCTTACGCCGGCGCTTTCCGCGCCTGAGGGCCTCCAGCAGGTCGAAGGTCTCTGCGAGGCATATCTTTCCTATGTTGAACGGGGCGTGTTTCCAGGCGGCTGCTTCTTCGCGCAGCTCCTGGCCGAGTTCGATGCGCAGGCGGGCCCGATCCACGACCAGGTGGCGGCGGATCAGCGCGGATGGTTAACCCTTCTGGCCGACCAGATCCACACCGCACAACGCCAGGACGAGCTACTCGCGCAGATGGATCCGCCACAGCTGGCGTTCGAGCTTTACGGCCCACTGGAGCTCAGCAACTATCTGTTCACGCTGAATCAGGATCCGTCCGTGATCAGCCGGGCACGTAACGCGGTGCGGGGCATAATTGCCAGGGCGAAGCCGCCGCGCGGCGGCCATTCAGGATAGGTATCGCGAGACAGCAGACGTAGGTCGGCACCGGCGAAGCCGGCGCCGACGTCACCCGCCACGTTGTCGTATGGCAAGCCCGTCCGACCTGCGGGTGTAGGGTAAGTCCCGTAGGTGAGCGAAGCCCACGCGTACGTCCTGTCCGTTGGCTATGCTGGTTTGGTGGTGTCGCCCGCCCTTCGATGAGGCGCCCGAGGCCCTTCTACCGGCAAGGCCGGGGCCCCCAATGGCGCCAACGCCCGGTGGCTTTGTTCAGCCAGCAAGCCCGACGTATTACATTTATTGATCGGTCCCATCAAAAATATTCGTTTGTGCCGAACCTGAAGGGCCATCTATAAAGGGTGCCCGGGAGGTCGTGTAGAAGGGGGAGGATGTCCGTGATGCCCGGTCCATGCCACACGCCCAGCCGGGGCGGCGACGCCCGAGTCCATCCCCCGATACCGGACGCCGCAGGCGTCTCCCTCCACCGACGGATGCCCCTGGTTCAGCCGCCTGTGTAGCCCGACATGCGACTATTCGAGCGTTCGGAATATCTCCCGCTGCTGCTGGCCCTGTCGCCGGCCGTCGGTCTTGGTATCGGGCGGTTCGCCTACGCGCTCGTTCTGCCGGAGATGCGGGGCGATCTTGGCTGGTCGTACGGCGAGGCGGGCTGGATCAACAGCGTCAACGCGGCCGGGTATCTCGCGGGCGCGCTCCTTGCCTCAGTGGCTGCACGGCACATCACGCTTCCACGGCTGGTGGTCGGCTCGACGCTGATCGTGGCGGTCTCGACACTGTGTCTCGGCCTGACGCGCTCGTTCGAGTGGCTCAGCGTCTGGCGGTTCGCGGCCGGCCTATTCGGTGCCTTCGCCTTCGTCCTCGGCGGCGCCATCGCCGCCGAGATGGCGGGCCACGACAGCCGGCACGGCAGCCTCAAGCTCGGGTTCTTTTACGGCGGGTCCGGCCTGGGCATCGCCCTGTCCGGTGTCCTCGCGCCAACCCTGATCCAGTGGCAGGGTCCGACGGCGTGGCCGTTGGTGTGGCTCGTGCTCGGTGCCGTCTCGATTCTCCTGGCCCTGGCCACCCTGCCGGTGCTCACGCACCGGGACGACGCGGGCCCCGCCGGCGGTACCGCCGAAGCCGTGCCCGCGCGCATGAAGGTCTCCGCCGCGCTGCCGCTGCTGCTCGGTTACGGGGCTTTCGGCGCCGGGTACATCGGTTACATGACGTTCATGATCGCCTGGATGCGTACCTCCGGGGCGTCCGCCTCCATGGTCATGCTCTTCTGGCTCTGCATCGGTGCCGCGGTCCTCGCCTCGCCGTGGCTCTGGGCGCGTCTTCTGCGCAGCGCACCCGGCGGGCGGGCGTTTTCCGTGCTGATTGCGATCTGTGCGTTCGGCGCATTGTTGCCCCTGCTGAGTGATACGCGGTTGGCGATCATGATCTCGGGGCTCGTCTTCGGCTGCGCGTTCTTCTCGGTGGTGGCCTCGACGACCGCCTTTATCCGCCGCAACGTTCAGCGAAGCGAATGGGCGCGGGCGATCGGCACCTTCACGGTGGTGTTCGGTGTCGGCCAGGTTGTCGGTCCCGTTCTGATCGGCGCGGTCAGCGACACCTCCGGCTCCCTGACGGCCGGGCTCGCATGGTCCTGCGGGCTGCTGCTGCTGGGCTTTGTGTTGAGCCTGTTTCAACGCGATCTCGAACCAGCACCGACGCGCGCCCAACGTGCGGGCGAGGCGGCTGATTCCTGACCAGCTCCAGTCGGCGCGGCGAGACGGGCCGGTCCTGGATCCGGCGTAAGGGCCGGCGTTGCAGTACAAAGACTACCCGTTTGGCTGTCATTGACCGTCACCGAGCCGGCGGGCAGGCTTGAGGTCGCGGGGGAAACGCCCTCGTCATTCCTGCCCGCGGCAAGTCGTCGTTGAAGAGCGGCTTGCTCTCCGGGGATCCGAACGAACAGCTGGATATCGGCGAACCAACCAGAAGGTGGCGACTCAATGACCTCACAAGAACGCGACGTAGTGCTCCTGGACGGGGGCATGGGCCAGGAGCTTCGGCGGCGCAGCAGCCGTCCCGCCTCGCCGCTGTGGTCTTCCCAGGTCATGCTGGACGAGCCGGATCTTGTCACGGCCGCCCATCGCGATTTCATCGAGGCCGGCGCCCGGGTCATCACCGCCAACACCTACAGCGCGACACCGCAGCGCCTGGCGCGTGACGCCGATATCGGGTTGTTCGACTCGCTTCAGGCCGCCGCGCTGAGCGCCGCGGCCGAGGCCCGTAAGGAAAGCGGCAGGGACGTGCGAATCGCCGGCTGCCTGCCACCGCTGGTGGCGAGCTATCATCCCGAGGTCGCGCCGGACGATGCGACCTGCCTGGAGAGCTATCGCCGGATGGTGGCGGCCCAGGCCGGCGGCGTCGATCTTTTCATCGTCGAAACCATGTCCCTGGCCCGCGAGGCGCGCGCGGCGACGGTCGCGGCGGCGGAAAGCAACCTGCCGGTGTGGACGTCGTTCACGGTGGACGACGGCGACGGAACGCGCCTGCGCTCCGGTGAGTCGCTGGCCGACGCGGCGCGGGATGTCGTGGCCGCGGGTGCCGAGCGGGTCATCGTCAATTGCTCGGTCCCCGAGGCGGTATCGACCGCAATGGGTGTTCTGGCCGAGCTTGGCGTGCCCTTCGGCGGCTATGCCAACGGATTCACGTCAGTGTCCGAGTTGCAGCCGGGCGGCACCGTGGATGTGCTGGAGGCGCGTACGGACCTTGGCCCGGCCGCCTATGCCGAGCACGTGCTTCGGTGGGTGGAGCAGGGCGCCTCCGTCGTGGGCGGCTGTTGCGAGGTCGGCCCGGCCCATATCGCCGCCGTGGCCGAGCGGCTGACCGCGGCGGGCTACCGCCTGGTGTCTTCCTGACTCCCTAGCCGGCGGCGGCCGAACCTGGTTGCCGCCGGTCGGCCCGGATCATCGCGGCGCCGCGCTCGGCGATCATGATCGTCGGGGAGCTGGTGTTGCCCGAGGTGATGGTGGGCATTACCGAGGCGTCCACCACCCGCAGTCCGCTCAGGCCGCGCACGCGCAAACGGCTGTCGGTGACGGCTGCCGGGTCGTCGACCGGACCCATCTTGCAGGTGCCCACCGGGTGGAAGATGGTCGTGCCCACGTCGCCGGCGGCCTGCACCAGTTCCTCGTCGGTCTGGACGTCGGGGCCCGGCAGATACTCGGTCGCGTTGACGCGGGACATGGCCGGCTGCTCGGCGATGCGGCGGGTCAGCCGCAATGCCCTGGCGGCCTTGGCGCGGTCGGCCTCGTGGCTGAGGTAGCACGGGGCTATGCGGGGGGCGCTGGCCGGGTCACGGTCGCGGATGGTTATGGTGCCGCGGGACTGCGGCCGCAGGTCGCAGACGCTGGCGGTCAGCGCCGGGAACGTGTGCAGCGGGTCGCCGAACTTGTCCAGGGACAGGGGCTGCACGTGGTACTCCAGGTCCGGCGTCGGCTCGCTGTCGTCGGAGTAGGCGAACATGCCGAGCTGGCTGGGGGCCATGGTCAGCGGCCCGCGCCGGAACAGGGCGTACTGAAGCGCCATCATGGCTTTGCCCCACAGGCTGTTGGCCTGCTGGTTGAGGGTCCTGGCGCCTTCCACCTTGAAGATGCTGCGCAGCTGCAGGTGGTCCTGCAGGTTGGCGCCGACGCCGGGCGCGTCCAGGTTCACCGGGATGCCCAGCTCTCGGAGCAGGGCGGGATCGCCGATGCCCGAGCGTTGCAGGATGGTGGGTGAGCCGATGGAACCCGCGGCGAGCACGGTTTCCAGACGGCTTTTCGCCATGCATCGCTCGCCGCCGATGACGAACTCGATGCCGCGCACGGCGTTGCCCTCGAGCACCAGCCGATCCGACAGGGCGCCGGTGACGATCTTGAGGTTTTCCCGGTTACGCACGGGCTCGAGGAAGCCCCGCTTGGCGCTCCAGCGGGTACCGCGGCGCTGGTTGACCTCGAACTGGCTGGCGCCGAGGTTGTTGCCGCGGTTGAAGTCGTCGGTGGCCGGGATGCCGGCCTCGCCCGCGGCCTCGGCGAACCGGTCCAGGATGTCCCAGTGAAGCCGCTGCTGTTCAACGCGCCACTCGCCGCCGGCGCCGTGGTGCTCGTCGCCGCCGCGCCAGTGGTCCTCGACGCCCTTGAATATTGGCAGCACGTTCGCCCAGGACCAGCCGTCGTCGCCGGTGATCCTGGCCCATTCGTCATAGTCGCGGGCCTGGCCGCGCATGTAGAGCATGGCGTTGATCAGGGTGCTGCCGCCCAGGCCCTTGCCGCGGGCATAGACAATGGAGCGGCCGTTGAGACCCGGCTCAGGCTCGGTCTTGTAGCACCAGTCGGTGCGCGGGTTGTTGATGCAGTAGAGATAGCCCACGGGGATCCGGGTCCAGATCCAGTTCTCGTCGTTGCCCGCTTCCAGAAGCAGCACGCTCGTGTCCGGATCGGCGGACAGGCGGTTGGCCAGCACGCAGCCGGCGGCCCCGCCGCCAGCGATGACGTAGTCGAATTCGCCGAAGTCCTTCATCGCAGCTTCCTCGTTCGCCGGGCCGCCGCCACGCACACGGCGCCCGCGTTACGTTATTCCGGGGTGGCCAGCGCAGATGCCTGACGAACCCCTTAATCGTGATCAGCCGGTTGGCAGCGTAACCCCTCGGGCGGCCAATTCCAGCACCGAAACCATAACTCTGACACAGCACGCGCTCGGAGCGCGCCTTCCTGTTCGTCAGACGCGGCCGGCCGGCGCCGTCACGCCACGGTCCACCAGCCCGCTCCCCGCTGCTACCGCCACCGCAGTTGACCGCGGTCAAGGCCGGCCCGGACGGACAGGCTGTAGGCTTTCCAGATACGGCGAAACCCACCCGGTGGGAGGTACCGGCCATGTTCGCGGCACTCAATGCCTGGCTCAGCCGCCGCAACACGCGGCTGTCACAGATGAATCGCATGATGGAGGCCCGGGGCGTCGACCCGGCCCACGTCATGGGCCATGACATGATGGGATGCCGCACCCGCGCGGCGATCTCCGCCTGCCTCCAGTGTCGCAGCGCGGCGCTCTGCCGCCGCTGGCTGGCGGGGTCGGAACCGGGTCTCGCCCCCCGCGATTTCTGTCCCAATGCCGAGCGTTTCGGCGACGTGGACCGACCGCATTAAGCCCGCTCGCGGTTGGACGGCCGCGACAACCCGGGCCAGGCCTCCTAGCCGGCTCCCAGCACCCGCGGCAGCCACAGCGCGATCGCCGGGAACGCCAGGAGCAGTCCCAGCCGCACGACGTCGGCGAGCACGAACGGCAGCACCCCCGCCATGATCCGCTGCAGCGGGAAATCCCGGTTGGCGGCGTGGATGACGAACAGGTTCATGCCGATGGGCGGCGTGATCAGTCCCAGCTCGATCACGGTCACCAGCACGATACCGAACCAGATGGGGTCGAACCCCAGGTGCGTGACCACCGGAAACACGAACGGCACGGTGAGCAGCATCATGGACAGGCTGTCCATGAAACAGCCCAGCAGCAGGTAGAACACCAGCAGCACGATCATCACCCAGTACGGGTTCCAGGCCACGTCCCGGACCAGGCCGACCAGGAACTGCGGCAGGTTGCTGGACTCGATGAAGAAGTTGAAGAGCGCCGCGCCGATGAGGATGAAAAAGATCATCCCGGTGGTGATGGCCGTCTCCAGCATGCCCTCGACCAGCACCCGGCGCGTGAGCTGACCGCGCAGGGTGGCGAACAGGAAGGCGCCGGCGGCGCCCACGGCCGCCGCCTCGGTGGGCGAGAACACCCCCGCGTAGATGCCGCCGATCACCACCAGGAACAGCAGCGCCACGTCCCAGGTTCGCGCCATGGCCCCCAGGCGCTGCCGCCATGGGTTCCTGGGGCCGGCGGGTCCCAGCTCCGGCTTGATAAGCACCTGGGTGCTTACCGCCAGCATGTACAGCAGCATGCCGAGCAGGCCCGGGATGAGCGCCGCGCTGAACAACGCGCCGATGGACTCCCGCGTCAGCAGGCCGTAGATCACCAGGATGATGCTGGGCGGAATGAGCACGCCGAGCGTTCCGCCGCCGGCAACCGATGCCGCGGCCAGGGAGTCGGAGTAGCCCAGGCGGCGCATTTCCGGCAGCGCCACGCGGGACATCGTGGCCGCGGTGGCCAGGCTGGAGCCGCAAATGGCGCCGAACGCCGCGCAGGCGCCGACGGTGGCGAGCCCCAAGCCCCCGCGCAGGTGTCCGACGATGGCGTAGACGCCCTCGTAGAGGTTGCGCGACAGACCGGCCCGGGCGGCGAAGACGCCCATGAAGATGAACAGCGGCACGACGGACAGGCCGTACGGGAACACGGCCTCGAAGGGCTTGGTGGCGAGCATGAACTGCACGGTGGGCCAGCCCGCCAGCGGGATCGAGCCGATCACGCCCACCAGCCCCATGGCGACCGCCACCGGCACGCGCAGCGCGATCAGTACCAGCGTGACGACGAACCCGAGGACACCGGCGAGTTCCATGGGCATGGGCGTCAATTCCGCTCTGCCGGTGCGGGTGGCTGCCATCCCATCGCGACCAGCAGGTGGTGCGCCGCGATGACCAGCGTCGCCAGGCAGGACAGCACGCCCCCGGAGAGCAGAAAGC
Organism: Ectothiorhodospiraceae bacterium WFHF3C12; assembly: GCA_013519935.1. Lineage (GTDB taxonomy): Bacteria > Pseudomonadota > Gammaproteobacteria > Nitrococcales > Nitrococcaceae > WFHF3C12. Next base: position 26,235 of record JACDUA010000013.1, read on the forward strand.
CCCAGTACCAGATCATGGGAATGCCGATGGTCTGGGAGCGGTCGCCGTAGTCCAGCGAGCGCATGGCCTGCTCCCAGCCGTAGCGGGTCATCAACACCACGAAGGCCAGCCCGGCCAGTGCCGCCAGCATGTCCAGCACGGCCACGCCGCGTCGCGGCAGCCAGTCAGTGGCGAGCGTGATACCCACGTGGCCGTCCCGGATGAACGCGTAGGGAATCGTCCAGAACACCGCGGCCATGACGCAGAGCTGGGTGATGTCCACCGTGCCGGTGATGGAATGGTTGAAGATCGCGCGCAGCGCGATGTCGGCCACCACCAGCACGATGGCAACGCCCAGGATGGCGACGCCCGCTATCGCGATTCGCTCCAGCAGGCGCGTGGTCCAGCGTCTGAACGCCTCCATCCGGCTGTGCCGATCAGTCCTCGTACTTGTCCACCAGCTCCTGGGCACGCTGGTAGATGGCCCGGGCGTCATCCACGCCGGCCTCTTCCAGCTCGTCGAGGCGGGCCTGGATCATGGGCTGCAGCGCCTCGCGCCAGCGCGCGCGCTCCTCGTCCGAGAGCTTGATGATCTCGTGGCCGCGCTCCACGGCGTCCTCACGTCCGGCGGCGTCCCACTTGTTCCACCACTCGCCGAACCTGGGGATCAGGGCGTCGCCGCTTACCGAATCGATGGCGTCCTGAACCTCCGGCGGCAGCGAGTCGTACTTGCGCTGGTTCATGACGAAGTAGAAGGAGACCACGTAGGAGCGCGCGTCGGTGTGATACTTCAGCACCTCGTTGAGCCGGAAGGCCCCGACGGCGTCCCAGGTGAACACCACGCCGTCGAGGGTGCCCTTCTGCAGGTTCTCGTAGACCTGGCTCGGCGGCATGCCCACGGGGCTTGCGTCCAGGTACTCCAGCATCTGCGAGATCGGCACGCTGGGCGTGCGCAGGCGCAGACCCTCCATATCCTCCATGGTCCGCACGGGACGGTCGGTGGTGTGGATGAGCCCGGCGTTGTGGGTGAACAGGGCCAGCGGCTTGAGGCCCTCGTACTCACCCTTCAGGTGACCCTCCTTGTACAGGTCCCAGAGGGTGCGGGTGCCGGCGTCGGCCGTTTCGACGAGAAACGGCATCTCGATAACGGACGTGGCCGGGAATCGTCCCCTGGGCAGCCCGCTGAGCCCCAGGGAGATGTCCACCACGCCGGCGCGGACCTGCTCGAGCTGGCGGGTGATGTTGCCGAAGGAGCTGCCGCCCGCGTGTATCTTCACCTGGACCTGGCCGTCGGTCTTCTCCTCCAGCCGCCGGGCCCAGGGCTCGATGAAATCCCTGTGGATGCCATGGCTCTCAGGGAGGTAGTGGCTGACCTTCAACTGGATGGTCTCGTCCGCGGCCGAAGCCATGCCCAGACCCATGGACAGAGTGGCCGCGAGAAGCCCGCAACAGAACCGACGTCCGATCATTGCTCTTCTCCTTATGCTCGGTGAGTGACCGCGACACCGTTGCGCCGCAACCGGCGCGCGGTGCGATGCCGTCTATCGTCAGAGTAGACGTCGATACTTTCGATGAAAAGTAATTTGCACCCCACTGCCGCCACCGACTCGGACCCTGGACGCGATCCGGGACAGCTCCTGCATCCCGGCACGTCGGGTTCCCGCGAGCCGCTTATGGCGCATGGGAGTCGGACACGGGCCCGCCCGGGCGGTGTTACCCGCCTAGGCGCAGGAGGTTGTCCAGCCAGCGAGGAACGACGATGTTCATCCGTTCCAGGGTCCCGGCCATGGCCGCCGCGTTCTCATCCGGGTGATAGCGGGACTCGGGACCGCCGGCGATGATCGTGACCCGCGGCACCATGGTCATGTCCTCGTCGCCGTGACTCTTTCTGACCTCATGGGTCTCCTGGACGGTCAGGGCGACCAGACGGCCGTCGGACGCCTGTGCCTCAATGGTGGAGAGTCGTTCGGTCACCGCCTGCGAGCCGCGATTGGGGATGTGGTAGTGCTCCTGGCGTTCGCGGTGGTGGACCCGCGCGTCCGGGTATCCGCGTTGCTCCATTACCGTGGTGGCGGCGGCCCAGGCGTCCTCATAGTCGGCATTGGCGGTGTACTCGTGCCGTGCGGCGTCCGAATCGACCGCCGGCGTAAGCCCGCAGCCCCCCAGGAGCAGGCTCAGGGTGAGTGTCGCCAAGGCCAGGAATGGCCGTAGCGCCGTCGCGGGACGAATCAGCATGGCGGCCCCCCTCCTAGATCGCATCGATCCCCAGCCTAGCGGCCATGAATGGCCACGCAAGTCTCATCTGAGTAGCGCTGGAGCGGGTCTCACATTCGAGAATCGAGAGTTGGGTAAAGGTGGAGTGACCGGCGGATTCGGCGGGTCGGACCAGCGCAACTAGCTGGAGAAGCGCCGGAATGACGGATGAGGCCGGGTGTTCTCGGCTCTTAGAACGCCAATTTTTGCGGATGAATGGACACTCCAAGGAGGGAAGGATCGCACGAGCCGGTCAAGTGCGTCTGCCGGTCAGGTCCGGCACATGACGCACCACTTTCACGGCAGCCCTAGATTCCCCCGTACTTGGTCCGGTAATCCTGCGGGGTAACACCGGTCACGCGCTTGAACACGCTGCGAAACGTCTTGCTGTCGCTGTAACCAACGTCATAAGTCAGTGCCTGGATACTGCGCCGGCCTTGTTCCAGCGCCTTTTTGGCGGCCTCGATTTTCACGCGCTGGATGTATTCCAGTGGCGTTGTCTGCACCGCCTGCTTGAAGCGGCGGATGAAGTTGCGCTTGCTCATGTTGACGTGGCCGGCCACGCGCTCGACGCTGATGTCCTCGGCGTAGTGCGCCTCGATAAAGGCCTGCGCATCCAGGATCACCCGGTCGCCATGTTGGTTCAGGCCGCGGAACACTGAAAAATGGGCCTGATTGATATGATCGCGGTGGATCGAGAAGTTCTTAGCCACCTGCACGCCGATGTCGTGGCCGCAGAACTTCTCCACCAGGTAGAGCACCAGATTCAACGACGAAAAAGCGCCGCCGCCGCTGTAGATGCCGTTCTGATCGGTTACTACCGCATCGGGCTGAAAGTCCACCTTCGGGAAACGCCGGCGCATATCCTCGATTGCTCTCCAGTGCGAGGTGCAGGGTCTGCCGTCGAGCAGGCCGGCCTCCGCCAGGAAATAGCTTCCCACGCAAAGACTGGCGATCTCCGTGCCGGCGCTGTAATGGCGGCCGAGCCACTCGATCACCGCATGGTTCTTCTCCCGTACGTGCTGCCAGTCGCCGCTGAAGGCCGGGACCAGGATCAGCGCCTGTTGGTGCCCCGCCGATTTCGGCGGCACCGCCTCGGGCGTGAGCCGGCATTGGAAAAACGCCGGCAACTCGAGGGCGATCAGGTCGGACTGCCGCGCGACCAGCGCGACGTCGAACGCGGGTGGCCTGCCCGCTGCCTGCAGAATGTCATTGGTGCGCGTGAAGATATCCAGCGGCGCGGCTGCGGAGGACAGCACCACGTCTTCGTGAACCAGGATGTAGACAGGCTTCATCGGCATCGCTCCGACAACGAACCCCGAGCATAGCCGTCGTTTGGCACAAAAGCACCCGTCTCTTGGCGTTTTGCCACAGCGCCGGTGAAAACGGAAAGGGTCACACTGCCTGCCAGCCACTCAAGCCATGGAGAGAGCGCAATGAACAAGATCGTCAGCGAACAGGAATGGCAGGAGGCCCTGGAGGCCTTTCGCGTCAAGGAAAAGGAGCACACCCGCGCCCGCGACGCCCTCAACGCCGAGCGCCGGCGTCTGCCGATGACCGAAGTGACCAAGCCCTACACGTTCACCGGCCCCGACGGCGAGCTTGGCCTGCTCGACCTATTCGAGGGCCGCAAGCAACTGCTGCTGTACCACTTCATGTTCGCCGAATCGCCCTGCACCGGCTGCTCGATGATGGTCGACAACATGGGTCATTCCGCCCACGTGCAAGCGCGCGACACCTCGCGGGTGCTGGTGTCGCTGGCGCCCTATCCGAAGCTTCAGGCCTTCAAGGAGCGCATGGGCTGGACCCTGCCCTGGTACTCTTCCGCCGGCAGCGAGTTCAACAGGGACTTCGGTGCCACCCGCGACAACGGCGAGATGTTCGGACTCAGCGTGTTTATCCGCGACGGCAAGCGCGTCTTCCGCAGCTATCACACCACCTTGCGCGGCGCCGAATACCTCGGCAGCAACTTCTCTTACCTGGACCTCACTCCCATGGGCCGTCAGGAAGAGTGGGAGGATTCCCCCGACTATGTCCCGCAAACCCCGCCCTATCAGTGGTGGCGCAAGCACGACGAGTACTAGGGAGACAGCGATCATGTGCCCTGTCTGCGCAACGAGCCTGGCAACCTGGCTGCTCGCTGGAACCGTCGGTTCCGGCGGCGCCGCGATGGTAGCCCTGCGTCGGCGGCAGAAGGGGAATGAACCGGCGAACGCCTCACACGTGCCTGTCGTTTCAGGTACCGGCCGTTCGTCGAACCTCGCGGCATGCCCATCGGGGGACAACCGTAAGTCTCCGTAGGACTTCAATTCGCCTGGACGCTGGACGTGGTCGGACCAGCGCAACTATCTAACGGCCGCGTATGGGGCAGGCGAAGGGGTATGGAGGCGCGCGTTCGTCGCGGTCAGCCCACGGGCCGCTCTTCCAGTGACTGTCTTCCGAGCCGGGCTATGGGGCTGCCTTGCAGCCAGGCGGGCAGGCTGCGTAACAGCTTGGGGTCGCCCAGGATTTTTAGATCGCCGTCGCGCACCGTCTCTTCCAGGGTGCGCCGGCACATCCAGACCGCGGTCAGTGAGCGCACGGAGGCGCGCAGCAACAGGTCCAAATCGTGGCCTGGGTCGTTGCGGCAGAGGTCGACTTCGCCGCCGGCGCAGACGAGCCACCAGGCGGTCATGCCCCGGGGCGCGTCCGCGAACTCGAAGCCGACGACCACCCGCCGCGCCGGGAACTTCGAGGCATCGACGCCGCGACGGATGTCCCACATCAGCAGGCCGACATCGAGATTCGTCTCCGCCAGGTCGCTGTGTACCCAGCGGTGTCCCCACGTCCCCATGAGGAGGACCACGGGCTCAAGCTCGCGGCCCGCCGCGGTGAGCTCGTAGCCGTGACCGCCGTTCGGCTCGTGTGCGCTTCTTATGACGCCCGCTTCCACGAGCGTTTTCAGGCGTCGTGACAGCAGTGTCGGGGACATCAACGGCAGCCCCCGGCGCAGGTCATTGAAGTGCCGGCTGCCGGCGAGTAGCTCGCGGATCAGGATCACCGTCCAGCGCTCGCACAGGAGCTCGCACGCCTGGGCGACGGGACAGAACTGGCCGTAGCCCTTCATGCCCCGGGTCCGGGCGGGTATCGCCTCTGAAGTGAGCGGTACAGATCCTGTACTAGGCGCCCGTCGCGGTTCGGCCTAGCCTCAGTCCGGTGGCCTGAAATGCCGGGCCCTGTCAACGCGAGAGCAAAGAGCTGGAGGAATCGACCATGACGGAATCACTCTACGAGCGATTGGGTGGTGCATCGAGAATATCACTGATCGTGGATGACGTGGTTACAGCGCACATGCAGAACCCGACGATCAATGCCCGTTTCCTGCCCTACGAGGACAAGCCCGAAACGGTCCGGGAGGTGAAACAGCACATGTGCAATTTTCTGGGCGCGGGCACGGGCGGGCCTGAGACCTACGCCGGGCGCAGCATGCCGGACACGCATCGTGGCATGGATATCAGTGACGCCGAGTACGACGCGGCGGTCGATGACATCATGGCGACGTTGCAGAGTCACGGCATCGACGAAGCGACCCGCGGCGACGTCAAGGCGATCACCGACTCGCTGAAGGCGGAGATCGTGCATATCTGAGAGCGGGCCCAATCGTGCCCGTGTCTTTAACGGGTTGTTCATCAGGGTCTGTTGCCGAGGCCGATGCATGGGGCTCGGGGCAGACCCGGATTCTATCCCAACCCGGGTCGCGCCAAAGCAACGCTTCATGGGCGTGGATCCGTCGGTGCGGAAGGTTCCCGGTCGCGGCGCGCTGCCTGGCCACTGACCAGCCTGCTCTCGCCCGTTGCCGACTGCGATTACCGGCTCCGCCGGCCCCGTTAGAAACCGACTTCCAGCGCGGCCCCCGCGGTGTCGACGCGCTTGCGTGCCGTGGGCAGGCGCACTTCGAACTCGACGCCGCGGACGTCCAGCGGCTCGAACTCCAGGCGGTTGGCCAGGGGCTTGGGGCGGTAGCGGACGCGCCATCGTGGGCGCGTGGGATGGGCCGGGTCATGGAACTCCTGCCGGCCGCGTTTCGCGAAGCCTTCCACCGTGGTGCCGGTGTCCTCGCCGTCGGCGCGGACCGTGACGGCCAACACCGGGGATCGGGTGGTCCATTCCAGCGTGCGGGTGGGCTCGCCGTTGGCTGCCTGGCAGCGCGGTCTGCCGTCCTCGATGGTCGTCTCGACCGGCTCGACGATTTCTTCGCCATTCTGCAGCGTCAGCCGCAGCTCGTAGCGCGTGGGTTGTGAGTCGATGTTGTGGACATCGATCCGGCCCTCGTAGCCCTTGACGATCTCGTTGACGAAGTAGAGCCCCAGGCCACGGCCGTGATGCTCGCGCTTGCGCCGCGTCGAGTAGCCGAGCTGGAAGAGGTGGCCGAGGTCTTCCTCGCGCACGTGGGGGCCGCGGTTGTAGACGCGCAGGCAGGCGTCACCGTCCTCTTCGGTCAGCGTCACGGCGATCGGTGCGAAGGGCGCGCTGTAGCCGGGCTTGGCGGCGTAGAACTGGGCGTTGCGCAGCAGGTTCTCCAGCAGCAGGACGAAGTGGTTCTCCTTGCCGAGGAGCTCGCCGGCCGGCTGGAGGTGCGCGCGCACCTGGCCGTCGTCAAGCTCGTAGTCGGTCTCGCCGTCGGGCGCGGGCAGCGGGTCCTGGCGCACCATGGCCACGGCCCGCCAGGCCGCGCGTTGCGGCGGATAGGCGGGCTCGTTGGGCAGGGCGCGTGCCTGCTCGCTGTCGAGCAGCCGCTGGCAGTACTGCTCCTCGGCCTCGCAGAGCAGATTGCCAATGTGCAGCGTGAGGTTCTCGGCGGTGGAGAGGTCGAGCAGGTCCCAGAGGTAGTGCAGCGCTTCGAGGGCGGACTGGTAGCCGGCGCCCGGTTCGCCGTCGGCGCCGGACTCCGACAGGCCCCGCTGCAGCGCGGTCTGCACCTTGTCGAAGCTGATCACGCCGTTGTGGCGCACCTCCGCGGCGATGCCCTTGAAGTGCAGGAACTTCTCGTCGTACTCGATGTACTCCAGCAGCTTGTCGCTGATGAACAGCTTGAGCTTGTCGGCGTGCTCGGAGTACGTGTGGGCCTTCATCTGGAGCTCCTTGTTGCGAGCCCAGAGGTCGTCGACCTGGTTGCGCAGCTGCTCGAGCTCGGTCTTCTGACGCGCGCGGCGCCGGGCGTGGCGGCGCACGTCCAGCCATGCCAGCAGGGCCAGCACGGCGACGACGCCGTAGCGGACCTCGGGACGGTGGGCCACGGCGGGCAGCTCGTAGAAGGCGGCCAGGTCCGGGGCGGTCAGCACCAGGAAGAACAGCGAAGCGGCGAGCGCGAACAGCACCGTCGGCCAGGGGAATGCCTCGGCGTCCGTCGTAAAGAGACGTTGACCCTGACCCGCTTCGCTCACGACGCGTCCCGCTGCACCGGCTTCCAGCAGTAGGCCATGGAGTCGCCGAAGGCGACGATGCCCTGGTCGGTCTTGCACAGGGCCGTGAAAGCCCCTTCCCCCGGCATCGCCTGGTCGAACGCGCGCCGCAGCACGCGCACGTGCTGGCGGTAGCTGGCCCAGGTGAAGCGGTCGGGGTCGGCGTCCAGCAGCTCCGCCATGCGCTCGGTGGTCACCGCGCGCGGCGAGGCCTCGACCAGATAGCGCAGGATCCGGCGCGGGGTCGGCGCCAGGGGGCGTCGGCTGTCGGCCGGGTTCATGAGCTTCTCCCCGCGCCAGTAGATGGTCCAGCTCGCGGTGTCGATCCGCAGGTCGCCGCTTTGCAGGACGTCGCCGGGATCGGGCTGGCCGGGCTGGCGCATGCGGGCCTGGCGCAGCGTCGCGCGGATGCGCCAGCACAGCACGGACTCGACGTTGCGCTGGTGCTTGGCGATGAAGTCCTGCGCCCAGGCCGACTCGAGGGCCTGTTGCTCGACGTCGGTGCCGCTGTACTCGGAAAGGTAGAGGATGGGCACGTCGGGCCACTTGCGCTGCAGCGCGCGCGAGACGGAGAAGCCCGCGGCCGTGTTGCCCTTCATGTTCGCGTCCAGCAGGGCGACGTCCGGCCGGTTCGCGGGATTACTGGCCTTGATGTGCTGACAGGCCGCCTCGGCGAAGCGGAACACCTGCAGCTCGGTCGGTCCTTCGTCGAACTCGGCGGCCTCCAGCACGGGCCGGAAGCGATCGATCCAGTGCGACTGGTCCTCTACCCACAAGATCGTGGCCATCGCGCACCCTGGTTCCTGAGGTGTCGGCTCCGCAGTCTACCATGCACTGTTACTCACCCAGTTTTCACAGGCCTCTCCGAGAATCCTCCTCAAGCCGTGGCCGCGGGCCGTCCACCGGGCGTTCCGCGGCCGCACCGGGAACCGGGACAGGAGAGAACACCATGTGGGACATCCTCACCATCTGGAGCGAGTCGGCGGCGCTGTCGCTGGCGATCTGGATCGTACTGGCCATGGTCGTGCTGTACTTCGGCCGCCCTCACGCGCATCAGCTCCTGCGTAGCACGGGCCGGGCCATCGACCATGCCCTGCGGCTCGCCGCGGCCAGCCTCCGCCAGCTCGAGAAACGCGTCTCGGCGCGCAACCGCGACGTACTGCTGGCGCAGGGCCGGGAGGCGACCGAGCACGCCATCGAACGCGAATTCACCCGCGTGAAGGCGGTCGTGGACCGGGAGCTGGCGCATTACCCCGACCTGCACCGCCGGCTCGAAGACACGCTGGAGAAGGTCGAGTCGGACTACCAGAACGCGACCCACAACCCGCCGCTGCCACCGGAGTGGTCCGAGGTGGCCTCGACCATCTCCGCGCTGCCGAGCTCGGGCGATCCGGCCGTGACGAAGATCCTCAACGAGATCAAGTCGGCGGTGGAGAACGCCCGGAAGGAGACGCTGAAGACCTACCAGAAGAACACCCAGGAGCGCCACAAGATCCTCGGCGGCATGGCCCCGCACTGGCGGAGCCTGAAGCAGAACATGGAAAAGGTGCAGCAGAAGATCAGCGGCCTGGACGGCCGGGCCGCGAAGATCGACCGCCACATGGCCGACTACGAGGCCATGCGCAACCAGGACGACAAGGCGGTTCACCAGCTCACGGCGTCGTCGCTGACGCAGTTCTTCATCGCCGCCCTGGTGCTGGCCGTCTCCGCGTTCGGGGGGCTGGTCAACTTCCACCTGATCGCGTTGCCCATGTCCGAGATGGTCGGCGGCGGCGCCTACTTCGCCGGCATGCCGGTCTCCGAGATTGCCGCGCTGGTGATCATCATGGTCGAAATCTCCATGGGCATCTTCTTTCTCGAGGCACTGGGCATTACCAGCCTGTTTCCCATGATCGGAAGGATGGACGACCGCTTGCGCAAGCGCATGGGGATCGCCGCGCTGGTGATCCTGGTGCTCTTCGCCAGCATCGAGGCTTCACTGGCCTACCTGCGCGACCTGCTCATCATGGATCAGCAGGCCCTGACACAGTCGCTGGCCGGGGCCGCGATCGCGGATCAGCAGTTCCGCTGGATTCCCTCGATCGCGCAGATGATGCTCGGCTTCATCCTGCCATTCGCGCTGGCGTTCGTCGGCATCCCCCTGGAGTCCTTCGTCCAGTCGCTGCGCACGGTGCTCGGTCTGCTGTTCCTCGGGCTGCTGCGCGCCGCTCGCGTGGTGCTGCGCATGGTGGGCGTCACGGCCAACCACCTGAGCAAGATGCTGATCAGCGTTTACGACCTGTTCGTGATGCTGCCCCTCGGCATCGAGCGAATGGTGACCGGCGCCCAGGCGCGTTCCGCCGGTGGGAAGCAGCTGTCCGAGTCCGCCGACGATACCGACACGGACACGCGCGAGCATGGTGCCGGCAGTAGCACTCGCTCGCGGAGCCGGCGCGGCAGGCGCGAGGAAGCGGCCGGCGGCGCCCAGCCCGAACCGACTCCGACGGAGGCTTGAATCATGAGCGCAAACCACAGCACCAAACGGCTCACACCCGCCGCGCGTAGGCGGCGGGTTACCGGCCTCATGGCCGCCGTCGCGATCGCCTTTTTTCTCGCCTCGTGTGGCGGCGCCCCGAACAATCGCGCGGCGGTCGTGCTCATCGACATCTCGGGCGAGTACGCCCACGAGATGGAGAAGGCCCGGCGAGTGACCAGCTACCTGTTGGGTAGCCTCGAGCCGGGCGACTCGATCGCCGTGGCGTTCATCGACAACACGAGCTACACCGAGCGCAACTTCATCGCGCGCGCCGACTTCGACCACCGGCCCAGCGTCGCCAACGACCAGAAGCGCCAGGTGAAGGCGAAGCTGGACGCGTTCCTGAAGGACTTCGACGTCCCCAGCTACCATAGCGATCTGACGGGCGGCATCCTTCTGGCCCGCGATTACCTGGAAAGCGCGGAGGCGAAGACCCGGCAGATCTTCCTGCTGTCCGACCTCGACGAGGACCTGAAGCCGGAGCTCGACCGGGACGTGCCGCTGACGCTCGGCGGTATCGAGGTCGTGGCGGTCAACGTGATTCGCCGCGACAGCGACAACGTCGACCCCAAGGGCTACCGCAAGCGCATTGCGGGTTGGCAGGAGCGGGTCCAGACCAACGGCGGCCACTGGCAGATGGTCAACCAGATCGAGCGCCTGGAGCGCGTGGTCGCGTTGCGGTGATTGCCGGGTGGAGTGCGACGCGCGGGCGCGACAGGAATCGCGCCTCGCGGCGCTCCTACAGGGGGCGCGGCTTTTGCCGTAGGCCCGATGGGCCCGCCATCCGGCGGTTTGACGCGGGCCGTCGGCGCCGGCGACATCCGCCATTCCCCCGTCTCGCCATTCGCACTACCATGGCGACCTCTACCGGCTTTCGGAGCGTCTCATGGCCTGGCTCTGGGTGGTATTCGCGGTGGCCGTGGGCTGTTTGCTGGCCATTCAGCCCACGCTCAACGCGGAGGTGGGCCGTCACCTTGGCGGTCCCATCGTGGCGGCGGCCGTCAACTTCATCATCGGCCTCGTGGTCCTTGCGGCGCTGGCGCTCTACATCCGGGGCGGGCTGCCGAGCCTCGGCGAGCTGCGGTCGGCACCCTGGTGGGCCTGGTTCGGCGGGCTCATCGGTGCCACGTTCGTTTCCACCGCCGCGTTCCTCGCCCCTCGAATCGGTGTCTCCGCTATGTTCGCCTCGGTGATCTTCGGCCAGCTCGCCGCCTCCCTGTTGCTCGACCACTTCGGGCTTTTCAACCTGCCGGTCCAGGAAATCTCGTGGCAACGGGTGGTCGGCGTCGCGATGGCGGGGGCCGGGGTCTTGCTCGTCAGCCAGAACTGACCCGGCGCCCAGGGTGGGCGGTAGCCCACGCGGACGGGCTCTCGGTGGTGTTCCTTGTTGAGCCGTCGCCCACTCGCCGGGGCCTGGCGGTGTGTTTCGCCGGAGACCGCACCATTCGCGCCTCGCGGCGCGCCCTACAGCCGCGGGCCGGATGGACTTGTCATCCGACGGTTTGACGCGGGACGTCGGCGCCGGCTTCGCCGGTGCCGACCTACGTCAGCTGCTGGATCGTTCGCGGCGAGGCCGCCACTCCGACGACAGCCCCGGCTTGGCGTAGGAGCGGCCCCTGGCCGCGAACGTGCGACGTGGACGTGCAAGGGGGGACGATGGTGTGGGTCGGCACCTGCGTTGGCCGCAGCCACCACACCAGTCGCGCCTCGCGGCGCCCCTACAGCCGTGGGGCGGATGGGCTTGCCATCCGACAGTCTGGCGGGGATGTCGGCGCCGGCTTCGCCGGTGCCGACCTACGTCCTGCGTGTCGGAGCCGGAAACAGGGTACGGCGCCGTTTTCTACCGCGATTCCTCGCGTTCGAATAGTGCCCAGGCGGCGCTGTCACCCTTGACCAGTTCCAGCCCCTGCGGAGCCGGCGGCGCGCACGGCCGGGCATGCATCTCCCTGGCGAGCTCACGGGTCGCGGGCGTGAAATAGACGAGCACCTCGCAGTGCAGCCGTCCTTCCGATTCGTGGCGGAGGAACAGGGCCTTTTCGCCGGCGTCGTGGTCCGCGCCATACGCAAGCTCGAAGGCGCGTTCCAGCCTTTGCAACTCCGGGTCGGCAAGCATGGCGTCGCCGAGATTCAGTGCGTGCCAACGTGTCATTGCCAGTTCCCCTGCCGGGTCTTCGATGCCGCTTTTCGAGGCCGCCGATCGCTGCCCCGTCACCTCGCCGGCGCAACGGCCGGGCAGAGATGCTGTTTCTCACGGCTGGTAAAGGTGTCGATGGGCTCACCCGTCCGTGATTTCACAGATATGAACGGTACCCATCAGCCGCGCCGCGGCGCAAACGCCGCCCGAGCGGGCGGTAAAGGCGATTTGAGCATGACAACGCGCGCTGAGGACCGAAGACGGCGCTCAACCGCGGCGCCATCTCCGCCGATGATTCGTCTTATTGGCAATTGGCCCATGGCCTCCCGGCGCGGCGGGCGTCTATGCTGTCCCTTGTCCAGCAGTTTCCAGAGCGGGAGGGGCAGTGAGCAAGTTTGGCGTAGGGCAGCCCGCGAGGCGTAGCGAAGACCAGCGATTCCTTACCGGCCAGGGCCGCTACCTGGCGGACATCAAGCGGCCCGGCGAGCTGTACGGCTACGTCGTGCGTTCCCCTCACGCCCACGCCGATATCGGCGGTATCGATTGCACCGAGGCCCGGCAGGCGCCGGGCGTGCAGGCCGTATACACGGTGGAGGACCTGCGCCAGGCGGGTATCGGCGATATCCCGTGCATGGCGGATGCCCCGTCTCCGGACGGAACGCCGGCGGTCAAGCCGCCGAGGCCGGCGCTGGCCGATGGCCGCGTTCGGCATGTCGGCGATCCGGTGGCATTCGTCGTCGCGGACACGCCCGCCCGGGCGCGCGACGCCGGCGAGCTGGTGATGGTCGACTACGACGATCGCCCGGCGGTGACCGATACCGCGGGCGCGGCGGAGGCAGAGGCCGCGCAGGTATGGCCCGAGGCTCCCGGCAATCAGTGTTTCCACTGGGAGCTCGGCGACGCCCAGGCCGTGGAGCGCGCCTTCGACGAAGCCCGGCACGTAGTGGAGGTGGAGCTGGTCAACAACCGCGTGGTGCCCAACTCCATGGAAACGCGGGGTGCCATCGGCGAAGTGGAGGCCGAGAGCGGCCGGCTGGTGCTGTACGTCTCAAGCCAGGGTGCCCACCTGATCCGCAACATCCTCTCGAAGCATGTCCTGGACATGCCGAATGAGCGCCTCCACGTAATCACGCCGGACGTCGGCGGCGGGTTCGGCATGAAGATATTCCTCTACCCGGAGTACGTGCTGGTCCTGCACGCGGCCCGTGAGCTGGGGCGCCCGGTGAAATGGATCGGCGAGCGCTCGGAGGCCTTCGTCGGCGACGCCCACGGCCGGGACCATGTCAGCCGCGCCGAGCTGGCCCTGGATGCCGATGCCCGGTTTCTGGGCATGCGGGTGCACACCACGGCGAACCTGGGAGCCTATCTCTCCAATTTCGGCACCTTCGTCCCCACGGCGGCGGGTGCCCGCGTGCTACCGGGCTGCTACCGGTTGCCCGCCGTCCACAACACGGTCCGGGGCGTGTTCACCAACACCAATCCTGTGGACGCCTATCGCGGCGCCGGGCGGCCGGAGGCCATGTACCTGGTCGAGCGCCTGGTGGACAAGGCCGCCCGGCAGCTCGGCCTGTCGCCCGTGGAGATCCGGCGGCGCAACCTGGTAACCGCCGAAGAGATGCCTTACGCCAACGCCATGGGGCTGACTTACGACACCGGCGACTTCCACCGCAACATGGCGGATGCGCTGGCCGCTGCCGACTGGGAGGGCTTCGAGGCGCGGCGCGGGGCGGCGAAGGAACGGGGCATGCTACGCGGCATCGGTCTTTGCACCTACATCGAGTCCTGCGCGGGAGGCTCTCCGGAGAGCGCGCGAATCACGGTGACCGGGGACGGCGAGGTGGTGGTGTATTCCGGCACCCAGAGCAACGGGCAGGGGCACGAGACCGCCTACCGGCAGCTGGTCTCCGAGTATCTGGGCGTGGACATGGAGCGCATACGCGTCGTCCAGGGGGATACCGACCGGGTGGCCAGCGGCGGCGGGACGATGGGGTCGCGGTCCATACCCGTGGGCGGCTCGGCGGTGCGGCGCAGCGCCGACCGGGTGGTGGACGCCGCCATGGAGACCGCGGCCCGCGAGCTGGAGGCGGCGGCGACCGATGTCGAGTTCGATGCCGGCGAGTTCCGGATTGCCGGGACCGACCGCGCCATCAGCTTCCAGGCGGTGGCCCAGGCCGCGGCTGGAGAGGGCGGCGGCACGGCCTTCGACGAGACGGACACCTGGGCGCCGGAGGTGCCGACGTTCCCCAACGGCTGCCACATCTGCGAGGTGGAAGTGGACCCGCAGACCGGCGTGGTAGCGGTGGAGCGCTACACGGTGGTGGACGACTTCGGCACCGTGCTGAACCCGCTGCTGCTGGAGGGGCAGGTCCACGGCGGCATCGCCCAGGGCCTGGGCCAGGCGCTTTGGGAGCAGTGCGCCTTCGACCCGGAGTCCGGCCAGCTCGTGTCCGGCAGCTTCATGGACTACGCGATGCCCCGGGCCGACCAGATGCCGCCCATCGACTTCCACCTCAATAACGTCCCCTCCACGACCAACGCCCTGGGCATGAAGGGGGCGGGGGAGGCGGGCGCCATTGCCGCGCCGCCGGCGGTCATCAACGCCCTGGTGGACGCGTTGTCGGATTACGGCGTTGAGCACGTGGACATGCCGGCCACCCCCGAGCGTCTGTGGCGGATGGTCCATGGCGCGTAGGATGGACGTGCTCGTGGAAAGCGGACGCCGCCGGCTGCTTGCGGCCTCAATATTCGACGGCAACAGGTGATCTTCCCGGCCGCGCGGCCGGGAAGGCGGATCGTATCGGAGGAGCCGACATGGCGACACTTGCAGGCAAGACATTGTTCATCACCGGCGCCAGCCGTGGCGTGGGGCTGGCCATCGGCAAGCGCGCCGCGCGGGACGGCGCCAACATCGTTATAGCGGCGAAGACCGATCAGCCGCATCCGAAGCTCCCGGGCACCATCTACACCGCCGCCGAGGAAATCGAACAGGCGGGCGGCCGGGCGTTGCCGGTGGTGACCGACGTCCGCAGCGAGGACGACGTGATCGATGCGGTGAACCGGGCGGTGACGACATTCGGCGGCATCGATATCCTCGTCAACAACGCCAGCGCCATCAATCTCGCCGGCACGGAAGACCTGGACATGAAACGCTACGACCTCATGCACCAGATCAACCTGCGCGGCACGTTCCTGTGCTCGCGCACCTGCATTCCTTACCTGCGCAAGGCCGAGAATCCCCACGTTCTCAATCTATCGCCGCCGCTGAACATGGACCCCAAGTGGTTCGCCCCCCACGTGGCGTACACCATGGCCAAATACGGCATGAGCATGTGCGCCATGGGCATGGCCGAGGAATTCCGGGACGAGGGCATCGCGTTCAACGCGCTTTGGCCGCGTACGCTCCTGGATACCGCGGCCGTGCGCAACCTGCTCGGCGGCGAGGCGGCGGCCCGGCAGGGACGCAAGCCGGAAATTCTCGCCGACGCGGCTTACGAGGTGCTGACCCGGAACAGCCGCGAGTGCACCGGCAATTTCTTCATCGACGATGCGTTGCTCGCCGATACCGGCGTGACGGACTTCAGCGCCTACCGGGTGGATCCGGATCGCTCGGAAGCGGACCTCCAGCAGGATCTGTTTTTGTAGGAAGCGCCGGGGTTTCCGGGGTATTCGGCGGGCAAACGTCGGTTGGGGGTGCGGCTCGGCTTCGCCGGTGTGAGCCATGCGCGATTCCGGGTTGGCTCTATACTGAAATCACGATATCCCCACCCGGACCACGGCCATGTCGGAACTTGCCGCCGGCGCCGGCGAGCGCCCCCTGGATCGCGCAGCGCGGTTCTGCGCCGAGTATGAGCTGCGGGCGCCGATCCTCCTTGCGCCCATGGCCGGCGCGTGCCCGCCCGAGCTTTCGGCGGCGGTCGCCAACGCCGGCGGCATGGGGGCCTGCGGTGCGCTGAGAATGTCGCCGGACGACATTCGTGGCTGGGCCGATGCCTTCCGTGCCGCCAGCCCGGGTGCGTTCCAGCTCAACCTGTGGATTCCGGATCCGCCGCCGAGGCGCGATGCCGACGCCGAGGCTCGCCTGCGTCGCTTTCTGGAGGCTTGGGGACCACGGGTACCCGCCGAGGCCGGGGACATTCGCCCTCAGGACTTCGATGCCCAGTGCGAGGCACTGCTGGAGGCCCGGCCACCGGTCGTTTCCTCCATTATGGGGCTGTACCCGGAAGGCTTCGTCGAACGCCTTAAGGCAGCGGGCATCCGCTGGTTCGCCACGGCGACGACCCTGGCGGAGGCCCTGCGGGCCCAGGCGGCCGGTGCCGACGCGGTGGTGGCACAGGGGGTCGAGGCCGGTGGTCACCGGGGTGCATTCGAGGCGAACGCGGCGGCCGGACAGTGCGTGGGTCTGGTTTCTCTGGTGCCGCGGCTGGTTGACCATCTGGATGTGCCCGTGATTGCCGCCGGTGGAATCGCCGATGGGCGGGGCGTTGCAGCGGCCCTGGTTCTGGGCGCGAGCGCCGTATCCGTCGGCACGGCTTTTCTTCGCTGCCCGGAGGCCGGGATTGCGCCCGCCTGGGCGGACGCGCTCGGCGGACTGGAGCCGGAGCGCACGCGGCTGACACGGGCGTTCACCGGCCGGCTCGCGCGGGCCATCGACAACGATTTCGTGAGCGCGGCGGCGGGACCGGGCTCCCCGCCGCCGGCGCCTTATCCGGTGCAGGCCGGTCTGACCGGTCCCCTGAAACAGGACGCCCTGATCGCGGGGGATATCCGAAGGATGCAGGGCTGGGCCGGCCAGTCCGCCGCGCTGGCGACACCGGAGCCGGCCGGTACGCGCGTCAGCACGATGTGGCAGCAAGCCCGGGCGCTATTGTGATTCATGGGCAGGTAACAGCGTGCATGCCTTATGCACCGGCGTGACGCCATTGCCAGTGCGGGTCGTCGCCAACTCTACGACGCCAATCGGGGCTGAGGTCCTATCCTGCGAAAGACGCGTTCAGGCAGGACACGGGAAATGCCGAGCGGGGGAGGGGTCCCGTTTCGTACGCATTGAATGCAGCGCGGCCCGCGCCGCCGGCTTGCCGGCGCGGGCCGTGTCTGTTCCGCCTTCGCCCGGCTGGGCGTGGCGATGGTGGGTTACCCTGCCTGGGCGTTGCCGCGCACGACGAAGTACGCCGCCAGCAGGAGCATGACCACCTGAAACTCCATGCCGCCCATGGGGTGGCTCTCACTGGGTGCGAAGCTCCACTGTCCCCAGTGCACCATGGCGATGGCGCCCAGCATGACGGGGATTATCGCCAGGCCCGAAAGGCGCGTGACCAGGTCCCCGAGATAGCCCTTCACGGTCGCGCCGACGATGATCCCGGCGCCGGCCAGCACTTCCGCCGCCGCCACGGCAAAGGCCGCCGCCACCGGCAGGTCCATCATGCCGGCGAAGCCGCCGATGCCCATGATGAAGAACTTCTGCAGCCCATGGAAAAGGAACACGCTCGCCAGGGCCGCGCGGAGCAGCCAGTGACTGTTGGCGGCCAGGGTGCCCGTCAGGTTGGTGCGGTCCGTGCCGATATTGCCGTGGATCTCAGTTTGCGTCGTCATGATATGAACCTCGTCGGATCGCGTTTCGCGATGGTTGCCGTTTGACGAGGCTCAGTATCCCGGAGGCGGTGATAGCGGAAAATTCATGCTTTTACGTACGCGAAACTACCTACCTGACAACCAATACGGTGGAGCGGGCAAAGCACATGAATGCCGGGGCCGACGACTGCAGGTCATGGATACCACGACGAACCTGGGTAACGGTGAGGACCAGCCCTATCGGGCGTCTGATATCTGGGTTTGCTCGGTCGCGGCTGTCGGGCGAGGACGCCGAGGCGAGAGCCGAGCAGGCGGAATAGTCAGCGCCGGATGGACGGAGCCCCGAGGTCGGAATCACGTGCTCCGCGACGTCCGCGCCAACTTCGGCCGGACCGGTCGCCTAAGGCTGCAAAGCGTCCGGGCCGTCCTCGGGCGGCTGCGGGGTGGCCAGCACCTTGTCGATGCGGTAGCCGTCCATGTCCAGGACCTCGAAGCGCCAGCCGTGGCGCAGGATGACCTCCCCCGTCTCCGGCAGCCGGCCCAGCTCGCCCAGCAGCCAGCCCGCCAGGGTGTGGTAGCCGTCGCCCGCCCCGAACCCGGCCACCTGCAGCCGCTCGGCGACTTCGTCCACCGGCAGGCCGCCGTCCAGCAACCAGGAGCCGTCCGCGCGCTCTACCACCCGTTTTTCGCCAACCGTGCCCTGCTCGGCCAGGGTGCCGAATATCACGCGGCTCAGGTCGTTGGTCGTGACCACGCCCAGCAGGCTGCCGTACTCGTCCACCACCAGCGCCATGTGCACCGGCGAGTCGCGGAACAGGTCCAGCACCGCCATGGCGCCCATGGACTCGGGCACGACCGGTGGCTCCCGCAGCGCGGCCTGCAGGTCCAGCGGCTCGCCGGCCAGGGCCCGGTTGAGCAGGTCCTTGGCCTGGACCACGCCCAGGACTTCGTCGATGTCCCCGTCGCACACCGGTAGCCGCGAGTGGGGGGAAGCCGTCAGCTGTCCGCGCAGGGTCGCCGCGTCGGAGCGTATGTTCAGCCACTTCACGTCCGGGCGCGGCGTCATGACCGCCTCCACCGGCCGGTCGGCCAGGCGCATCACCCCGCGGATCATCCGCTCCTCGGCGGTCTCCACCACACCCGCCTCGGCGGCCTGGCGTACCAGCATGTGGATCTCCTCGTCGCTGACCGGCGTCTTGCCTTCCGGCCGCACGCGCAGAAGCCACAGTCCGGCGCGGGTGGAGAAATCCAGCGCCGCCACCAGGGGACTGAGGCTGCGGGCGAACCAGGTCAGCGGCCGCGCCACCACGCAGGCAATGGCCTCGGCGTGGGCGAGGGCGAGCTGCTTGGGCAGCAGCTCACCGACGATCAGCGTCAGATAGGTGATTGCGGCCACCACCAGCACGAAGGCGATCTCCTCGGCGAGCCCGTCGAGCACGTCGAACTGGCCCAGCCACTGGGCCAGCGGCCCGGACAGCGCGCTGCCGCCCACGGCGCCGGCGAGGATGCCGATCAGCGTAATCCCCACCTGCACGGCGGAGAGAAACCGTACCGGATTCTCGGCCAGCCGCAGCGCGCTCCCTGCGCCCAGTCGCCCGGCATCGGCCATGGTGTGCAGTCGGGCCTGACGGGCGGAGACGACCGCCAGCTCCGACATGGCGAAGAATCCGTTGAGCAGGATCAGCGCGAGGACGATCAGGACTTGAACAATCAGCATGCGCGGCTCGTTGTAGCGGTGGCGGGACGTGGCTAAGAATAGCGAACCTGCGGCGGTTGCAAACAGCACCATCCAGCACCAACGGATGCGTGAGGCGCAACGCTTCGCTGCCCGGCTTCAGAGAACACGCTAGTCAGGAGGGCCAACCAGGGAGATACCATGAGCGAGCCTGCATGGCACACGCTTTCAACGGAAGACGCCGCGCGCACCCTGGAAACCGACCCGAAGGCCGGCCTGACCGCGGACGAGGCCGCCGAGCGGCTGCGGCGCCATGGCGAGAACCGCCTCGCGGAGGCGCCACCGCGCCCTGTCTGGCTGAAGTTCCTGGACCAGTTCAAGAGCTACCTGGTGGTGGTCCTCATGTTCGCCGCGGTGCTGGCCTGGGCCGTGGGCGATCTCAAGGACGCCGTGGTGATCCTGGTGGTGGTGGTGTTCAACGCCTGCCTCGGGTTCTACCAGGAGCGCCGGGCGGAGCGGACCCTGGACGCCCTCAAGGGCATGCTGGCGTTGCGGGTGCGGGTTCGCCGTGACGGCTCGGTCCACGAAGTGGACGCAGCCCACCTGGTTCCAGGCGACGTGGTCCTGCTGGAGGCCGGCGACCGTGTGCCCGCTGACGGGCGCCTGCTCGCCGCCCACAACCTGGAAGTGGACGAGGCGGCGCTCACCGGCGAGTCCCAGGCCGCGGGCAAGTCCACCGACGCCCTGGAACAGGCTCGGCTGCCGCTGGGCGACCGCAGCAACATGCTGTACATGAATACCGTGGTCACCCGCGGCCGCACCGAGATGGTGGTGACCGCCATCGGGATGGGCACAGAGATGGGGCAGCTGGCCGGCCTCATCGCCGCCACGCCGGAGACCCAGACCCCTCTGCAGCGCCAGCTGGATGGCCTGGGCAAGCGGCTGGCGGCCATCGCTGGTGCGATGGTCGTGCTGTTGTTCGCGCTGACCATTCTGCGCGGGGCGCCCTGGGTCGATGCGGCCTTGATCGCCGTTGCGCTGGCGGTGGCGGCGATTCCGGAGGGGCTGCCGGCCGTGGTGACGGTGACCCTGGCCATCGGCATGTGGCGCATGGCCCGCAACCGGGCGATCCTGAAGAAGCTGGCGGCGGTGGAAACCCTGGGGTCGACCACGGTGATCTGCTCCGACAAGACCGGCACCCTGACACTGAACCAGATGACCGCGAGGGCGGGCTGGTACGCGGGTGGCAGGTTCACGGTGACCGGTCAGGGTTACGAGTCCACGGGCGAGATACAGCGCGACGACGGCCCGGACCTGCGCCCGTTGCTGTTACCGATGGCGCTCTGTACCGAGTCGCGGGTGCGGGACGGAAAGCTGATCGGCGATCCCACGGAAGGGGCGTTGCTGGTCCTGGCCCGGAAGGGTGGTCTGGACCCGAAAGCGGAACAGGCCCGCCACCCGCGCATCGCCGAGATCCCCTTCGATTCGGCGCACAAGTTCATGGCCACATTCCATGATCATGGCGACACGGTGGAAATGCTGGTGAAGGGGGCCCCGGATGTGCTCCTGGAACGCTCGAGCCAGTGGCAGGCCGAGAGCGGCGAGGCGCGGCCCCTTGAGGAGGACGTGCGCGGTTCGATCACCGAGGCCAATGCCGATTTCACGGACCAGGCCCTGCGGGTGCTGGCGGTTGCCCGGCGCATCATCCCGTCCCGCGACTTCGACCCGGCCGGCGACTTGTGGCAGTGGGCCGAGGGCTGGACGTTCCTGGGCCTGGCGGGGCTGATGGATCCGCCGCGTCCCGAGGCCGCCAGCGCCATGGACCGCTGCCGCAAAGCGGGCATTCAGGTCAAGATGATTACGGGGGACCACAAGGGAACCGCCGCCGCGATAGCCCGGGAGCTGGGGATGACCGGGGAGGTCGTCAGCGGTGCCGAGCTGGACGAGATGTCGCAGCACGAGCTGGCCCGCCGTATCGGTGCCATCGCCGTTTTCGCGAGGGTGGCGCCGCAGCATAAGGTGGCCATCGTGAAGGCGCTGAAGGCCGATGGCCACGTGGCCGCCATGACCGGCGACGGCGTCAACGACGCGCCCGCCCTCAAGACCGCGGACATCGGCGTCGCCATGGGCATCACCGGGACCGCGGTGACCCGGGAGGCGGCCACCATGGTGCTCACCGATGACAACTTCGCCACCATCGTGCGCGCGGTGGAGGAAGGCCGCGTGATCTACGACAACATCGTCAAGTTCGTGCGCTTCCAGCTCTCCACAAATATCGGCGCCATTCTGACGGTGCTCGCCGCCACCCTGCTGGCGCTGCCGACGCCGTTCACGGCCATTCAGCTCCTGTGGATCAACATCATCATGGACGGACCGCCGGCCATGACCCTGGGCGTGGAGCCGGCCCGCCCCGGCCTGATGTCGGAGCCGCCGCGAAAGCCCGGCGCGCAGATCCTCTCTACCCGCCGCCTGCTGAGGCTGCTCATGTACGGCGTCACGATGATGGCCGGCACCCTGGCCGTGTTCGTCCACGGCCTGGACGAGAGCAAGACCTACGCGGTGACGCTCGCCTTCACCACCTTCGTGCTCTACCAGTTCTTCAACGTCTTCAACGCCCGCGCCGAGCACGGCACGGCCTTCAACGTCAATTTTCCGCGTAACGGCAAGCTCTGGCTGGCACTGCTGGGCGTGGTCGCGCTACAGGTCATGGTGGTCCACTGGTCGCCGGCGCAGGTGATCTTCGGCACGACCGACCTGGCTCCGGCGGACTGGCTGCTGGCTACCGTCGTGGCGTCGACGGTGCTGGCGCTGGACGAGGCGCGCAAGCTCCTCTGGCGTTTGCTGGGCCGGCGTCTGGTCTGCAGCCGGGTTGCCGGCTCGTAGGAGCGGCCCCTGGCCGCGAACCCCCCTCGTGATCGTGGTTCGCGGCCAGGGGCCGCTCCTGCGGGGGAGGGGGGAACGCCCGACCCCCGCCATCGAGAGCACGACCACCACGGCCGCTCCTACGGCGGAGGGGGAACGGCTTTTCGGACCTGGCATCGTGGGCGATTGCCCACGCGGCTCCGGGTCGGGGAGCGGCTGAGACGTTGGGCCGGGCCCGCCTTGGGCGCGCCAGGTGCGAGTGCCGGCGCCCGGTGATGCAGGGGTGGCACGTCGGTGAGGCTGGGGGGTCGCGCTAGCCGCCGGCCCGCAGCTGGAAGTTGTAGTAGACGAAGGCCGCCGCCAGGGCGAGCAGGGCAATGATCCAGAACACCATGAAGACGGTGGCCGAACGGCGGGCGCGGGTCTTCTCCCACCACCGGTGCGGCGTGAGCCCACGGCTGAGGAAGACGCTCATGGCGGCCAGGTTCACTGCGGCGATGTTGGTGCTGTAGAGCAACGCGGCGCCGGCGGCGCCCTGCCAGTGGCCCGCGCCGGCAAGCAGGGCCGCCACCAGCAGCGGCGGAAGCAGCGCGACGGCGACCATCACGCCCACCAGCGCTCCGGCGACGCCGCTGGTGGTGGCCATTGCGCCCGCCCCGCCGGCGGCCAGGGCCAGGATCAGGTCGAGATGGTTGATGCGCGTGCGGCTGGCGATCTCCTCCAGCCCCGGGTCGACCTGGAACAGCCAGCCGGAGGCCAGCCCGAGCGTCACCGCCAGCACCACGCCGCTCATGCCGGTCTTCACGGCGCGTATGCCCAGCTCCGTATCCGCCAGTGTCGCGGCCAGGGCCAGGGCCATGTTGGGGCCGAGCAGCGGGGCGATGACCATGGCGCCGACGATGACGGCGACGTTGCCCTGCACCAGCCCGACCGACGCGACGATGGACGAGAACAGCACCATCAGCAGGTATTCGCTGTTGAGCCGGGCATTGCCCGCGACCTGGGCGTGAAGCTCGAGGCGACTGAGGCGGTCGGCCTCCTCCCGTTCCCGCTTTTCCTCGGCACTGCCGGTCTCGGCCTCCTGTTGGGGCTCGATCGGGCGCGGGAGCGTGGCCTCCACGGCGAACAGCGTCATGCGGAAGTCGTCGAAGCGCTCGGCCAGCGATTCGAATTGATTGACGAAGTGCTCCACCTCCGCCTTGCGGACCATGATGCGGAGAATGGCCCGTTGCCCGTCCTGGTCGGCAAACGCGTCCACCTCGATGGGTTCGAGCGCCCGGACCCGCTCGCGCAACGGCTCCAGTCTGTCGACGGGCAGGCTCATCTCGATCATCCGCACTTCCATGCAACGCTCCCCGGGTGGCGCGGCGTCAGGTCAGCGCATGATAGGCGATGTGGCCGATGCACCGCAGCGCCGGGCCCGTTGGGGGGCTGCGGCGTCTTCGCGGTGACCGCCTCCTCGCGTCAGAAGAGGAGATCCCCGTAACCCCAGATAAGCGTGCCGAGGAAGATCTGCAGGTAGCAGACGTAGGGAATGGAACGCCAGAACGGCCGGGACTGGGCCTTGACCGCGCGCTCGAGCGCATCTCTGCGCTCGGTGTCCCCGGAGTCGGCCGCTTCCTCGGCAAGCTTTCGCTGGTAGGATCGGCGGTATTCCACGGCGGCCGAGAATAGCACCATCAGTGACCCTGACCTTTGGAACCAGTGGGCCTCGCCGGTGACGTAACTGATGTACATCGACATCATCACGGGGCCGACCGAGAGCAGTATGAGCACCAGCTCGACCGCATGGCTCTCGTGGTGCAGGAGTCGCTTCAGCATGACGTGGGCCGCTTCGTGGTCGCTCTCCCCGAAGCGTAGCCCTGTAAACTGTCGCCGGGCCATAAGGGAAACTACGGTGGATTCACCTGTGGCACCGGGGGCCGGGTCGCGGCGGCGTGGGACGACAGGGGGCTGGGAATGCTGGCGAGATACCTGAACAGGCATATCCTCTTCGAGCTGGCCCCCGGAATCGTGTTCCTCGCCGTCAACTACGGTTCCGGGCTGATGTGGGCGACGGCGGCGGTGGTGGTTGCCTCGGTCTTCTTCACTGTACTGGGTGTTGTCGTCGAAAGGCGGGTTCCCGTCTTCCCGATCGTGACGGTCGCTCTGGTTATCGCGCTGGGTGGCGCCACGCTGGTGTTCCAGGACGAGACCTTCATCAAGATGAAGCCCACGATCGGGAAGCTCCTCTTCGCCGGCGCGCTGGCCTTCGGGCTCGCGATGAAGCCGAACCTGCTGGCGAGGGCGCTCGAAGGCCAGATTTACCTGACCGGGCGGGGGTGGGCGGTTCTGACGTTGCGCTGGATTGCCTGCGCCATCGCCTTCGCGGCGCTGAACGAGTTTGTCTGGCGCACCCAGGACACCGATACGTGGGTTGCCTTCAAGGTTGCCCTGACCCCGGTTTCCATTGTCTTCTATGTCGCCATCACCCGCATGACGGCCCCCGCCTACTGGGACGATGCAGCGGCCGCGGGGCAGCTCCGGTAGACCGCCTCACGGGGCGGCCGCCGGAGACCCGCGGCCCTCGAGCTCACCAGTATCCGGTCAAGCCAACGACCAGTCCCCCGGCTACCAGCCCGGCGCCGGTTACCCGGCCGACCAGCTCGGGCCTGGGGAGCAGCTTCTCCGCCAGGAAATACAGCGTCAGCGCCGCCATCCAGGCCAGGCTCATGATCCCGCCGACGAACATCAGCAGCATCAGCGCCCAGCAGCAGCCCGTACAGAACGCGCCGTGGCGGACGCCCATGACCAGGGCACCGTACGTGCCGTCGCGCCATTCGGTCATGAGGAAGCTCAGCGGCGTGCGGCAACGGGTCATGCACGCCTCCTTGAGCCCGCTGAACTGGAACGCGCCGGCGGTGACCAGCAGGCCGCCGGCCAGCAGCGGGCCGACCTTGCCCATGGCGGAGCTCAGCAGCGCGCTCTGGTGCAGTCCCCACTGCGCGACGGCGGCCAGAACCCCGAAGCCGACCCAGACGCCCAGATAGCCCGCCACGAAGACCCACGTGGGAACCGTAGTGCCGCCATGGGCGTCCCGCTGCTGGCGGACCCGGGCGTAGGTGAGGATCATCGGGCTGGCGCTGGGGAGCATCATGGCCACCATCATGACCGCCCACATCGCGGCGCTGGCCATCAGCATGTCGAGGCCCCAGCCGGTGGCGCCGGGGATGGCCATGGAGCCGTCCATGCCACCGCCCGGCGCCGGGACGAGGAGATACCCCCAGGCCAGCACCGTGATGCCGACGAGCGCGGCGCCGGTCAACGCCCGCTCGCGGGCGTGCATCGTTTGCATAGTCGCTGCCATGATGCTGCCTCCGATCAGGGCCCGGCGTAGCTGAACGGCGAATAGAACGCGGTGCGCTCGCTGAGGTCCAGGTCGATACCGTGGGCCTGGTGGCGCAGGGCGCTCGAAGACGCCACCACCAGGGTCTGCCCGGGCGCCACCGCGAACGGATGTTTTTCGATGGTCACCGCCTCGCCGCCCTGACCTTCGACGGCGTGCACCTGCGCTTCCGCGGACTGTCCGAGCTTGAGATGGCGCCGGCCGTCTTCGACCTGGAACTCGATGGGCATGGATTCCACGCCGCGGACCTCGCCGATCATCGATGCGAGCATGGCCGGGTGGCCGCCGGCCTCTCCACCGAATATGGCACCCAGCGCCTCCTGCTGGGCCTGGTCGGCTTTCCCGTCCAGATACAGAACCGCTTTCCAGTTGCCCTCCGCCATGTGGCCGGGGGCGTTCAACGCCACCGCCACGTTGAGCCCGTCCAGCGCCACGTCGCCGTAACGCCCCGATTTGATGTGCCAGCCCACCAGCGCGGTGCAGTCACCTTCTGTGGGTGAACCCAGGTAAACGCAGGGGCAGGCCCCGTGGCAGCTGCAGCTCTCCAGATACTCCCCGTTAATGCTCCATTCCGTGCTCATGGTCGTTCTCCTCTGTTGTCGCCTGAGCAGGTGCGTCTCTCCCGTACAGGTATAGCCGCCCGCCGTCCCGCGGGCGTGACGCGGGCATGAGAATATGATGAGAATTAGCCGCTTGGGCCGGGGTGCCAGGCCCCGGGATGCTGCAGGACCGGCCCCGAGCGCCTATGCTGAACGCTCAGGGAGGGGTGCCATGGCGCAGAGGATGTCGGATCTGTTGGCCAGCCAGGCGCTGGAGGGCTTCGTGGGCCGCGCCGCCGAGCTGGAAATGCTGCGGGCGACGCTGTCGCCCGACGGGCCGCGCGTCGTACATGTACACGGCATTGCCGGCATCGGCAAGACGGCGCTGCTGGAGCGGTTTGCCGCGGAGGCCCGAAGCGCCGGCGCCACCGTGATCCGGCTGGACTGCCGCGACGTCGAGCCCACCGAGCCCGGGTTGCTCCAGTCCCTGGGCGAGGCGGTGGGCGGCGGCCGCTCCGGTGCCGAGGCGCTGGCGACGCGTCTGGGCGATCTCGGCAGCACGGTCGTGCTGGCCCTGGACACCTACGAGGTCTTCCGCCTGCTGGATACCTGGCTGCGCCAGGTATTCCTGCCCATGCTGCCGGAGAACGTCCGCGTCCTGTTCTTCGGGCGGCAGCGGCCGCTTACCGCCTGGCACGCCACCCCGGGCTGGGGCCGCCTGCTGAAGTCGCTCGCCGTGGAGCCGCTGACCGATTCGGAGGCCGGCGAGCTATTGGCGAAGCTGGGCGTGGACGGGGAAGAGGCCGCGCCGGTCAGGCGCTCCACCCACGGCCATCCGCTGGCATTGATGCTTGCCGCCGGAGCGGTGCGCGAAGAGCGCCGGGAGCACTGGCCGGAGGACGCGCCGCTGCAGCACGCACTGGACGAGCTCACCCGCATGTTCCTGGCGGACGTCGGCGATCCTGTCACCCGGCGCGTGATCGAGGGCGCGGCGGTGACGCGCCGGGTGACGGTATCGCTGTTGCGCGCGCTGTTTCCGGATCTCGCGCCCCAGGATGCCTTCGAGCGTCTTCGCCGGTTGCCGTTCGTCGATGGTACCAGCGACGGGTTGATCATCCATGACGCCGTGCGCGAGGCCATAGCGCGGTCCCTGCGTGCCAGCGACCCTAGCCGCCATCTCGAGTATCGGCGCGCGGCCTGGCACCGGCTGACCGCCGAGGCGGGGGCCGCGGGCAGCATCGACCTATGGCGCTACACGGCGGACATGCTCTACCTCATCGAGAATCCGGTGGTCCGCGAAGCCTTCTTCCCCAGCGGCACACCCCGGCTGCCGGTGGAACGGGCCCATCCGGGTGACGAGGACGCCCTGACCGCGATCATCCACGGCGCCGAGGGCGGCGAAGCGGCCAGGGTTCTGCTGCAGTGGTGGCGCCGCATGCCGCAGGCGTTTTCCGTGGTGCGCTCGCCGGAGGGGCGTGTCATTGGCCTGTGCTGCAAGTTGCGCTCGGACCGGGTGGAGCCGACCTGGCTGCTGGACGACCCGGTGACCGCCCAGTGGTACGAGCACCTGCGGCGCAGGCCCATGGCCCGCAACGAGGTTGCCCTGTTCTGCCGGCGGTGGCTGAGCGAGGCGGAGGGCGACTCGCCCAGCGAGGTCCAGGCGGCCGTCTGGCTCGATCTCAAGCGCACCTACATGGAGTTGCGGCCGGATGTGCGGCGGGTGTACCTGGTGGCCCACGATCTGCCCGCCTACGCCTCGGTGGCCCAGCGCCTGGGCTTCGAGGTGCTGGCGGAACGCCAGGTCACGCTGGACGGCCGCGACTACCACAGCGCCGTTCTGGACTTCGGGCCGTCCTCCGTGGACGGCTGGCTGGCGGAGATCGCGGCGGCGGAGCTTGGCGTCCAGCACGCCCCGTCACTGTTGGACGTCGAGGCCCGCGAGCTGGCGCTGGAGGGCGGCCGGGTTCCTTTGACGCCCCTGGAGTTCGGCGTCATGCACCACCTGCAGGCCCGGGAGGACAAGGCCGTCTCGCGCAGCGACCTGCTGCGTGATGTCTGGGGCACCACCTATGAGGGCGGGAGCAACGTAGTGGACGCCGTGGTGCGCACGCTGCGGCGCAAGCTCGGCGATCAGGCGGACCGGGTGGAGACGGTGACCGGCGTGGGCTACAGGTTGCGGTCGCGTTAACGCCCCGGCTCGGAATCCTCACGAATTTCTCATTCCCCTATCACGCCGCGTGCAGGCACCGGCGATACAAATGGAGCTACGCCGGATCGGGTCCGGCGGACATGTATCGACTGATAGGGAGAGCAGCCATGAGTATATCCCGAGGAAGGTTCCACGTTGGCGGCGGTGCGCCGGGGGGATGCGGCTTCGTGCAACCCAGCCAGGTCCAATGGACGCTGTTGCTCACGGCGTTTGCCGGATTTCTTCTCGCAGGCCCCGCCCTGGGCGCCGGTGAGGACGGCGGGGCCACGACGGAGAGCGCCCTGATCGAGGAGGCGCTCAGCGCGGCTCCGCCCCAGGTGGCGGAGACGGCGACGGTTGTCGATCTCGAGGGGAACGTGCTGCGCGAGGGCAGCGGCGAGTATACCTGCCTGCCGGCGCCGCCCGGGTTCGGCGGGCCCATGTGTCACGACCAGCAGTTCATGGCCTGGATGCAAGCCTTCATGAACGGTGAACCGGCGCCGCCCACCACGGCCATTGGCACCTCCTACATGCTGGCCGGGGACTCGCCGGACGGTGGCGCCAGCAACATCGACCCGCAGGCCCGGACGCCCACCGCGGACAATCAGTGGGTGGTGGAAGGACCTCACGTCATGGTCATCTCGCCGGATCCGGCCATGCTGAAAGGCCTGCCCACCACGCCGAGCGCCGACGGGCCGTACGTCATGTGGCCGGATTCCCCTTACGCGCACATCATGTGGCCCGTGGCGGAGCGCCCCGCGCAACGCCCGGTGGTGGATTGACCGGGTCGTCCCCCGTGACGCAGGCGCGGCCGCGCCCGGGCCATGAGGCCCGGGGCGCGGTCGCGGTTTCAGGCGGCCTCCGCCTTCAGCAAACCGCCGGAACACGCCGGGAGCGTCTTCCTGGGCCGGCGGGACCGATCTGGATCCCGGCACGGTGGGTGACGCGCCGGCCGGGATCCACCAGCGCGCGGTGCTCCAGGACGGAATCGACTGCATTATGCCTCGCGGGCATCCGCGTGAGGCGCGGACCCCGGACCCTGATGCCTTTTTCTCCCAGCGCCACGTGTTGACTGGCTAACCGCGGCGCAACCGCGTCGGTGCCGCGAGGGCGGGCACACCCGCGGTGTCCTGAACCGTCCGGCAACGTAAGATGTCGCCAGTAGCCGGCCCGGCCGTTCCGCATGGGCGGGTTGATGCGCTTGATCTCGTGGGTTTGGCCGCATTCGGAGGGGAAATGTCAGCTGTTCTGGAAGGGGTGAGGGTCCTGGATTTCGGGCGTTATATCGCGGGTCCCTGGTGCGCTGCCGTGCTTGGCGACCTGGGTGCCGAGGTGATCCGGGTCGAGAAGGTGAACGGCAGCGAGGACCGTCACATCATGCCGGTGACGCCCCAGGGCGATGGTGCCAGCCATATCCAGATGAACCGGAACAAGCTCGGCCTGACCCTGAACCCCATGAAGGAGGAAGGCCGCGAGATCGTCCAGAGACTGGTCCGTGGCGCCGACGTGGTGGTGGCCAACCTGCCGCCCTCGGGCCTGGAGGCCATGGGGCTGGACTACGAGACGCTGAAAGCGGTCAAGGCCGATATCATTCTCACCACGGTGACGGCTTTCGGTACCGGCGGCCCGGCCAGCGACCGGGTCGGGTTCGACGGCGTCGCCCAGGCGCTGTCCGGCGCCATGTACCTGTCGGGGCCTAAAGGCCATCCGACCAAGTCAGTGGTCAATTTCGCGGATTTCGGCACGGCCCTTTTCAGCGCCGTGGGCACCCTGGCGGCGCTCATGCACCGGAAGAACACGGGCGAAGGACAGCACGTGGAGGCCTCGCTGCTGGGCACGGCCCTGAGCTTCATGAGCGCCGGGCTGCTGGAGCAGGTGGCGAACCAGTCGGACCGGGTCAGCAGCTGGAATCGCAGTCAGCATGCGGGTCCGGCGGACACCTTGCCCACCCGCGATGGCTGGATCCTGGTGCAGTGCGTCGGCGAGCCGCTGTTCCGCCGCTGGTGCCGCCTGCTTGGCGAAGAGGCACTACTGGACGACCCGCGTTTCCACAGCGACCAGGCCCGCGGCGACAACGGTGAGTGGCTGAGCGAGCGAATGGCCGCCTGGTGCGCGGAGCGGACCACGGCGCAGGCCCTTTCCGCGCTGGATGAGGCGCGCATCCCGGCCGGCCGTGTGCACTCACCCCAGCAGGCTTTGGAGGACGCCCACATCCGGGCGATGGGCTTTCTGAAGTCGCTGGACTATCCGGGGCTCGACGCGGGCGGCTTCGTCGGCGACACGCCGGTGCGGTTTTCCTCCATCGACGCCGGCGTCCATGGGCGCGCGCCCACGCTCGGCGAGCATACCGACGCCATTCTTGGCGAGCTCGGCTATTCCGAGGTGGACATCGCCGCGCTGCGGGAGAAGCGGGTCGTCTAGTCCCGGTGCCCGGCTGTCGTAGCGACAGGCCCTTCAACCACCCTGCTGCGCCAGCAGATCAGGCTCGCCGCTCTCGGCAACGATGAACGCGCGGGTCCGGTCGCGCAGCCGGAGACTGGCGTCCCAGTCCGTGCCGTCCGGCTCGATGGGGCGACCGACGCTCACGTGGATATGCGTGCGCTTGGGGAACCATTCGGTCCCCCGCATGGCGTTGCGGGTGCCGGACAATGCCACCGGAACCACCGGTGTGCCGGTGTGGGCCGCCACCTGGAACGCCCCCAGATGGAACTGCCGTACGCCGGTGGCGCGGCTGAAGGTGCCTTCCGGGAAGAAGGCCAGCGAGGCGCCGCCGCGCAAGGCCGACTCGGCGCGGTTCGCCTCCTCGCGGGCGCGCTGCAGGTCGAAGCGCTCGACGAACAGGGTGCCCAGCCGCTGCAGGGCGAGCCGCGGGAAGAACTGGGCTTCGAGCTCGCGCTTGGCGAGATACACCGGGGCGACGGGCAGTGCCGCGGTCAGGACCAGCGGGTCCACGTAGCTGGCGTGGTTGCTCACCAGAACGACGGGCCGGTCCCGCGGCAGATGCTCCAGGCCTTCCACCGACAGGCGCACCCCGAGCAGCGGCGCCGCGATCCGCAGCGCCAGGCGAGCGGCGCCCCACCGCAGTGGGCGCGTCGGCAGCAGCACGATGGCCACCCAGGCGGGCAGGGCGATGGCGCCGAAAACCGCCCACGCATAGCCCGCGTAGAGAGAGCTGCCCAGCATGCGCAGGCGCTCGCGCAGCCGGCTCAGCGTGGCGACCACGGTCAGGCGTGCCAGTTGCCACCACACGGCGCGCCGCGACTCGCCCAGGCGCCCGGTTTCGTAGAGCTCGCGGGTGGCCGTCCGGCGTATCTTGCCGCTGGAGGTCTTGAGCACGCTGTGGGGCGGCACCAGCCGGATGTCGTCGGGCGGCACGCCAGTGACGTCCACGCAGATCTCGGCCAGGGCATGCTCGATGGTCTCGCGGCGCGCGGCGTCCGTCTCCCGGGTCTCCGCCACCACGACCAGGCGCTCGCTGTCGCCGTCCGGGTCCCGGCTGCCGAACACGGCCACGCAGCCCTTGCGCACGCCCTCCACACGTCCGGCCGATTCCTCCACTTCGTAGGGGTAGATGTTGCGCCCGCCGCGCACGATCATGTCCTTGATACGGCCCGTGACGTAGAGCTCGCCGTCGGCCATGTAGCCGAGATCGCCGGAGTCGAGCCAGTCGCCGCGGAACAGGCCTTCGCTCAGATGCGGGCTGCGGTAGTACCCGGGCGTCGTCGACGGTCCGCGGAACTGGATGGTGCCCTGATGGCGGTCGGGTTGCTCGTGACCGGCGCCGTCGACGATGCGGACCTCGTAGCCGTCCAGAGGCGGCCCCGCGGAGGGCAGCGTCTGTCCGGCGGGGTCGTCGGCGGCGACCGGGTGCGCCTCCCCACGGCTCGCCAGGGCGTCCCGGTCGATGGTATCCAGCACCGGCCCGCGACCGGGTGGCGGGATCGTCAGACCCACCGCCGCCTCGGCCAGCCCGTAGACCGGCAGCAGCGCCTCCCAGCGCAGGCCGTTGGCGCTGAAGCGGTCATGGAAGCGGCGCAGGGTGGTCGGGCTGACGGGCTCGGCGCCGTTGAACGCCAGGCGCCAGCTGGACAGGTCCAGATGGCTCAGGTCCTGATCGCCGGCCGCGCGCAGGCACAGCTCGTAGCCGAAGTTCGGCGATGCCGAGATCGTTGCCCGGTGGCGGTGGATGAGCTCCAGCCACCGCAACGGATGGGTGAGAAAAGCGATGGGCGACATCACCACCAGGGGGCAGGCGAAGTACAGGCTGCCAAACCAGGCGCCGATCAGCCCCATGTCGTGGTAGAGCGGGAGCCAGCTCACGAAGACGTCGTCCGGCCCGGCCTGGACACGCTCCCCGATGGCGCGGATGTTCGCCAGCAGGTGGCGGTGGGCCAGGCTCACGCCCTTGGGGTCGCCGGTGCTGCCGGAGGTGTACTGCAGCATGGCCAGGTCGTCGTCCCCACGGGACATGCCGGGCCGGTGCCCGGGTTCGGCCCGCAGATCGTCGGCGGTGACGATGGCGTCGAGACGCGGGGCCTCGGCCTTGAGCAGCTGGGCCAGGCGCCGGGCCTCGGGCACCGTCACCAGCAGGCGTGCCTCGGCATTGGTGAGGATGCGCCCGTGTCGGCGCAGGTGCTCTTCCAGTTGCGACGGCCGCGCCGGCGGATAGATGGGCACCGGGACGGCGCCGGCATGCAGAATGCCGAAGAAACTGGCGAAGTAGTCCCGCCCCGTGGGCAGCATCAGCGCAATGGTGTCGCCGGGACGGATGCCGCGGGCCTGCAGTCCCGCGGCGACGCCGGCGGCGTCGCGGTCCAGTTGCGCGTAGGTCATGACCGTCGGCTGATCGCCGTCGCCGTAGATGTAGAGATGCGGGCGATCCGGATGTTCGCGGACATGCCACTCCAGGGCCTCGGGCAGGGTGGCCGCGCGGTCCGGCAGGCCCACGGTCTCCTCCCCCGAGGGCAGATCCGGCGCTACTGGTTGCTCGGGTTGGGGGCGGCTGGCGCTCTCGGCGATGGTCCGCAGCAACTGCTCCGGTGTCTCGGCCTGCAGGGCCGCTTCGGGCAGATTCACGCCGAACGCGCGCTCGCAGCGTACGATCAGCTCCGAGCGTGCCAGACTGTCCAGTCCC
Organism: Ectothiorhodospiraceae bacterium WFHF3C12; assembly: GCA_013519935.1. Lineage (GTDB taxonomy): Bacteria > Pseudomonadota > Gammaproteobacteria > Nitrococcales > Nitrococcaceae > WFHF3C12. The sequence continues at coordinate 59,908 of JACDUA010000013.1, forward strand.
AGGTCGCTGTCCAGACGGCTGTGCGGATGAACGCGCTGCGCCGCCTGGCCGCTGGCGCTTTCCTCGACGAGCTTGCGGACCAGCTCCAGCAGCCGCGCCATGTCGTCGCCGGTTACCGGTGCCGTCTGCCGTTCGGGTGTTGCCTGCATGCCGCCGTCCTCCCGCCGGTCAGGGCGGGACAAGTATCCCGTAACGATATATGCAGGCCAGCCACTATAAGGGCAACCCCACCGGCGGCGCCGGCGTTCCCGTTACACTGGCCGGCACGGCGGCGGTGCGACGCCGTTGTGACTGCACCACCGAGGCGGCGCTCGTCGGTGGTGTTTACGGCGCTGACTGCCGCGAAAGCCCGTGAAGGAAACCCCATGATCGTCCGGATTACCACCCATCTGCCCTGCACGGAAAACGAGCTCTGGGCAAGGCTTGCCCAGCCCCGGTCCCTTCAGTACGTGGCAGCGCCCATTCTCGGCTTCCGCGCGGAGCACCCGGGCGCGTTTGAACAACCCTGGGAGGTCGGGCGTTCCTACGCCCTGAAGCTCTACCTGCTGAACGTCATCCCGCTCGGACGGCACGTCATCGAGCTGGAGCAACTCGACCGCGAGGCCAATACCATCGTCAGTCGGGAACGGGGGTTGATGGCGCCGGTCTGGAATCACCGGATCACCTTCGAGCAGTCGGCACCCGGCGAGGTCCGGTATACCGATGAAATCGAGATCAAGGCGGGCCTGCTCACGCCCGTCGTGTGGCTGTTCGCCCAGTTCTTTTACCGGCACCGGCAACGGCGCTGGAAGCGGCTGCTTCTGGGGGCATGAAAATGGCCGGGACAGCGGTCACGATGCCGGGTCCTGACGCCGTCCGGCGGTGCTCGGCGGCGCGGCCTCAGGCCGGATCCGACAGCGTTTCCGGCGCACTGGCCACGCAACGGTCGCGGCCCTGGCGTTTGCCTTCGTAAAGGGCCGCATCGGCCCGGCGGATGGCCTCCGAGCGATCCAGCCGGCCATCAGCGGACATCGCGACGGCTATGCCGGCCGTCAGCGTGTGCTCGATCGCGGCGCCCTGGAAGCGGGTGGGCTGGCTTCTGAACGCCATGCGAATCCGGTCCGTGATCTCCAGGGCCTGGGTCAGGTTGGGTGCCCGTGCGAGCACGGCGAACTCCTCGCCGCCGTAACGAATACAGACGTCTTCCGGCCGGCACGCATTACGGAGGATGCGGGCCAGGTGCTTGAGTACCTCGTCGCCGGCGTCGTGGCCGTGGCGGTCGTTGATGGCCTTGAAGTGATCGAGGTCTATGAACGCCAGGAATACCGGGTCGCCGCCCCCCTGGGCCTGCTCTTCCAGGTTGTCGAAGGCCTGATCCAGCGCCCTGCGATTGCCGAGGGCGGTAAGTGCATCCTGGTTGGCGATCAGCAGGGCCTGCCGGCGCGCCTGGTCCCAACCCATGAGGCGCTCGCTCAGGGCGACCAGCAGGCAGGCGGCTTCCACGACGCCGCCTGCCTGCGCGTAGTCCAGGGGGCTCATGCCCCAGGAGAAGAGGCTGCTGCCGGCGCTGAGCACGCTGAACCCCAGTCCGACGCCGTAGAACAGCCAGGCTGCACTGTACCAGCGGGCGTAGCCCATGCCCCGGCGGTAAGCCATCAGGCCCAGCACGGAAAGCAGCACGAGCGCCGTGAGCGCCGCGAATGAGAGGGCCAGTACCGGCACGTAGACGCCGGCGAAGCGCAACGCTATGCCGCCCGCGAAAACCCACTGCATAACCCTGATGGTCCGGTTTACCCGCGGGAAATAACGGCCTGTCTTGAGGAATCGGCGGGAGAACTGCAGCGCGGCAATGGCCATCGCGAGGTAAACGATGTGGAATCCTTCGTTGTGCCAGTACACCGAGCCGGGCCACAGGTACTGGTAAGCGAAGCCGTTGAGCAGGGCCCACATCAGCATGCTCGCCCCGAGGAACAGCGCGTAGTGGAAGTAGACAGACTGGCGCAGGATCAGCGAGAAGACGACGGCTATCAGCAGGAAGGCACTCATGATGCCGTAGAAGGCGCCGTATATCAGGTTCTCCCGCCGGGAGGCATCGTGGAAGAGATCCGACCGCGCCAGGTTCAGGTTCAGCGTCAACGAATCGGCCTTGTCGAAGCCCAGACGCAGATAGAGATCGGTGTGGCCGCCGGCCGGCGTGGTATGGGGAAACGCCAGCGTTCGGTAGTCGAGCGGGCGCTCCCCGAACGGGACGCGATCCGACAGCACGATCCGGCTCAGGGGCTCGCCGTTGTCGGCGTAATAGACCGTCAGCCGGTCCAGGTAGCTGGTCTCGTGACGCAGGACCCAGGACTGATCGGAATCGCCTTCGGCATTGGACAGACGTACCCGCACCCAGTGATCGGCACCGGTGATGCCGCGGTTGGCATGCCGGTCAGTCAGCGGACGGAACTCGGCGAGGGGCAGCTCCGATATGTCGACGCGCCCCGGTGCGACCCAGAACTCGGCGGGTGTCCGCAGTGTCTGCGAGCGCAGGTCGTCGATGGCGATCACGGGCATCGTGCCATCGCCCGCCTGGCCATGGGCGGGGAGTGCACAGAGCAACGCGCCGGCCATCAACAGCCACCGCAGCCCGGAGATGAATCGGAAGAAACTGGCGTTCACGCGGAAACGGTTAGGGTGGCAGTGTCAGTCAAGGCCGCGGGAATCTCCAGCGTTGGCGAATCAACGGTGCGGTCCGTCAGGTCGTTCTTATGGTCATGGCTAGGGGTCCTGCCTTGCCGGAACTGGCTCACACTATGACGGCTCATTGGGCGGGGCCGACGCAGCCTCGATCCCCGTAAGGCCCTGGGTTCAGCCGCCCCGGGTCCGTGCTCCGAGCAGCTCGCGCTGGTCGCCGACACCGGGCCGCGACGACGCTAGAATGGGGACTCACGCTGTCGAGTAAGCAAGCGAATGCACTTCCTGATCCTGGCCCTGATCCTGCTCGCCGTCGTCTTCGGACCCGGCCTCTGGGTCAAGCACGTCATGCGCCGCTACAGCGAGCCCGCGGATCGCTATCCCGGGACGGGCGCGGAGCTGGTCCGCCATTTGGCGGAGCGATTGCGCCTGGACGCAGTGACGGTGGAGCGCACGGAGCAGGGCGATCATTACGATCCGCAGTCGAAGACGGTGCGGCTGACGTCCGGCAACTTCGAGGGGCGTTCCCTAACGGCCGTGACCGTCGCGGCGCACGAGATGGGTCACGCCCTGCAGGATGCCGAGGGCTACGGACCGCTGCGGTTGCGCAGCCGCCTGGTGGGGATGATGGGACCGGCCCAGCGCGTCGGCGCGGGGCTGCTCATGGCCGCGCCCTTCGTGGGGCTGGTTACGCGTGCGCTGCCGGTGGGGCTGGTGTTTTTCCTCGGCGGGCTGCTGACCCTGGGCGGCGCCACGCTGGTGCATCTGGTGACCCTGCCGGTGGAGTTCGACGCCAGCTTCACGCGGGCGTTGCCCATCCTGGACAAGGGCGGCTATCTCAAGCCGGAGGACCGGCCCCACGCCCGGCGCATCCTGCGCGCCGCGGCGCTGACCTACGTGGCGGGCTCGCTGCTCAGCCTGCTTAACGTGGCGCGGTGGTGGGCGATCCTGCGCCGCTAACCGCCACCCAACAGAGCACGTCCCGTGTTCTTCTGGCCGCACCCGCCGGTGCTGCCTCATCCATCCAGTACCAGCTGGGTTTGTGTGATCACCGCGCAGAGCCTTCCGGAATCGGTGCGCACTTCCGTCTGCCAGACCATGGTCGTCCGGCCGAGGTGCAACGGCCGGCACTCTGCCGCCACGGTTGTCTCCAGCGGCGCCGGGGCCATGAACTTGGTGCTTGAATCGGTGGTTGTCGTGCGCTTGCCCTGCGGCATGTTGAGCAGCGTGCCCACCGCGCCCAGGGTGTCCGCCAGGGCCATCAGCGCGCCACCGTGGAGTATGTCGCCCGCGGTACACAGGGCCGGGCGCACCCGAAGCCGTGCCGTCACGCGGTCGGGCGTTGCGTCTTCAATGTCGATCCCCATGAGACCCGGAAACATGGGTTCCAGACGCTGTTGGATGGTCTCGGCCGTCGTCATGTCCTGTTCCTCCCGAGCTCGGGGCACGCAAAGAGGGCGGCGAGGATGCCCCGGGGCGTACCCGTGCCTGTTGCCTCGGGATAGGGTCGGTGGGAAAGCCGGGTCCCGCAATTACCCGTGAGGTAATGGCGCTGGAGCCCTGAGGCGGATTCTGGTGGGGTTCGAGGCTGCTCGCTGCAGCGCTGACCCGGCTTTACGCGTCCCGGGGCAGCGCGCGGAATCGCTCCAGCACGTGTTCGGCGAGCACGTCCACCGTTTTGCCGCCTCCGGCCGCGCGAACCATGACGATCCCGTAGGTGCCCAGAGGCGGGAGGCCGGCGTCGTCGTCCAGACGCGTAAGGGGTGGACGGATCAGCGCCCGCGGGAAGGGCGCCACCGCCAGGTCCGCGGACATGGCCGCCTCCTGCCCTGCCGTGTGCTCGCTGGTGTAGGCGATCCGATACCGACGCCCGGCGCCGTCAAGCGCCGCCAGGGCCATGGCCCGCCAGATGCAGCCTTCCGCCGCCAGAGACAGGGGCAGCGGGTCGCGCTGGGCCGCGGTGCCGCCCGCTTGCCCCGCCCATACGAGCTGCTCCGTGTAGACCAGCTCTCCGTCGCGGTCGTCCTGGCCGTCGTTGCCCGCCGTTACCAGCGCCAGGTCCAGCGCCCCGTCGTCCACCCGGCTGAGGAGATCGACGCTGCGCCCTGAGGTGACATCCACCTGCACGGCGGGATGTGTCCGGGCGAAGTGGGCGAGGACGTCCGGGAGGATGCGCGTGCCGACGTCGTCGGTGACCCCGAAGGAAACGGTGCCGTTCACTCGAGGCGCGAGGAACTGCGCCACGGCCTCCTCGTTGATCTCCAGCAGTTGCCGCGCGTAGCCCAGCAGGGCTTCCCCCTCGCGGGTCAGACGGACACGCCGGGCCTCACGCAGGAACAGCGTCCGCTCCACGGTCTCCTCGAGGCGCCGTATCTGCATGCTCACGGCCCCCGGTGTGCGGGCCACCTGGCGGGCGGCGCGGCTGAAGCTGCCGGTATCCGCGATGGCCACGAAGGTTCGCAGAAGGTCGTTATCGAGCAGCGGCAGCGGCGCTTTGGGCTGAATGGAAGCAGTCATGTTTTAGAGTTTAGTTTCGCTGAACAAAAAGTTCAAAACTATTCGATTGATTGAAAATAGGCGACGGCGGAGACTGTTCTTCGTGCAGGGCGGGGCCGGATCGGCGCCGTCAGCAACACCAGCGACGTGGAGGGATTTGCCATGAGTAAGGATGTACGCAAGCAAGGAGCGAAGCGGTTCGACATGGCCCCGAGAATGAGCGATCTCGAGCGCATCTACATGCCTGCGATGCCACCGCTGGGCCTGTTCAGGGCCATTGGTGCGGGATTCGCCCGGATGAATCGTCGCCGTCGGATCAGGCAGCTACTGCAGTATGATGACCGCCTGCTCCGGGATATGGGCCATGAGCGTCGTGACGTTGTCGATGCCCTGCGCCAGCCTCCCTGGAGAGACGCGGCCAGGATGCTCACGAAGCTACGCAGAGCCCGGGGCGGGTAGGGAACCGGTGTGGCCCCTCGGCCCGGGCGCCGGGTCGCTGCCCGGGCGGGAAGCGGGCGGAACCGCCGCCCGCTTCGGCCTGAAACGCGGCCCCGCGAACTGGTTGGCCGCGGATCCATGGTTACTGGCCGGGTATCGGGACCGCATCACCGCCGTCCAACGGTGCGTGGATCAGCCGGCGCCGATATCGCAGGCATCGCAGACCCGCTCGTCGCGGGTCACCAGGCGTGTGTTGCGCCGGGCGCTGAAAATTCGATCCCGCAGCGCGCCGAGGCCTTCGGCGGCGCCGCGGGGAACCCGGTCGGTACTGTCGGGCGACCAGGCCGGATCGGAGAAGCCGCCGCCGTATCGGCGCAGGTAGGTGCGTTCGCGGTGCAGGTGCCCTCTGAACATCCGCACGTAACGTCTGCCTGGCTCAACCAGGGCGGAGCGCGGGAGCAGCAGACCCTGGGTGATATCGTTCAACACCGAGAGGAGCCGCCGGCCGAGCTTATGGATTTCCGCGTGCTCGGTGGTCAGGGTCACGGCATTCGGCGCGGCGGCGAAATTCCGCTTGGCGATACGCTCGATGGTAGAGCGTTCTTTGCCGTGACGGCCGTCGGCGGCGTAGGCGTTAAGACGGGACAGGATGTCGCTCATGAGCTCAAGGTCCGGGGTTCGTCCTGCCCGAAACGCACCGATCTGGCGGCTGAGTACACTGAGCAGGTAGGTAACGTCCTGGTGTCCCGCGCGGATTTCGGCGATCGCTGGTGACATGCCGGTACCCTCCTGGCGTTGATCGTCAATAAAAAGTATATTATATACATCATTAAATCAAGTACCCGTCGCGGGTCCGCGTTTCTCTTCACCAGGGGGATCTGCAGCGGGATCGCTCCCGGGACGGGGCACCGGCCGGGCGGCTCCATTCACCGTCCGGTAGGCGTCTCCCAGCCCCCGCGGGCCGGGGTCCATCGGGGTCGCGGTTTCAGCTGCTTTCCTTGCGGCCGCCCCGCAGGAAGCTCTCCATCGCCTTGCGCGCCGCAGGGGTGCGGCCGAGCTCATCGGCGAGATGCATCTCAAGGGCGTAGCCTTCCAGGACGCTCATGTCTTCCACCCGGGCAAGGGCCCGGCGCGCAAGCTCCACGGCGGTGGGGTCCTTGTCGGCGATTTCCGCGGCGATGCCGCGGGCATAGGGCAGCAAATCCGGTCCGGGCAGGCACGCTTCGACGACATTGCGCGCGTAGAGCTCCCGGGCGCTCAGCTGGACGCCGGTGAGCAGCATCCGGTTTACCGTGGAATGGCCGAGAATGCGCATGGCGTGACGCGCGCCACCGAGCATGCCCACCTGGATCTCCGGCAGGCCCACGGTGGCCGTCTCGCTGGCCACCAGGATGCAGCAGGAAGCGGCGATCCCCAGTCCGGCACCCAGCGCCGGGCCGTTGATCGCGGCAATTGTCGGCTTTCTGCTGCCGAGCAACGCCTCGTAGAGCGCCAGCCCACGGCTTCCCGGGCCCGGCTCGTCGTTCTCCAGGGCGGCGAGCTGTTCCCGCAGGTCCACGCCCGCGCTAAAGCAGGTGCCGGCGCCGGAGACGATGATGGCCCGCACGTCGCCGGATTCGTCGGCTGTCCGAAGCGCGTCGATGAGATCGGACATCATTGCCACGGACAGGGCATTCACGGGCGGGCGGTTGAGCGTTATCTCCGCCAGGTGGTTCGAGATGTCCAGCTCGATTTCGCTCATCGCCATCTCCGTCGATGATCCGCGGCGCTGCCGGGAGCCAGAACGGCAGAATCGGGCTTAACGAGGGGCGCGGCTGCCCGCGCCCCATACTGCGGGCCGGGTTAGCCGTAGTCGTAGAACCCGCGACCGCTCTTCCGGCCCAGGAAGCCGGCGTCCACCATCTCCTGGAGCAGTGGGGCGGGGCGGTACTTGGGATCCTTGAAGCCGTCGTAGAACACTTCCATCACCGACAGCAGCGTGTCGAGGCCAACGAGGTCGGCCAGGGCCAGCGGGCCGATGGGCTGATTGCTGCCGAGCTTCATGCCGGTGTCGATCTCCTCGGCGCTGGCAAGCCCCTCCTGATAGGCGAAGATCGCCTCGTTCATCATGGGGCAGAGGATGCGGTTGACCACGAATCCGGGGCTGTTCTTCACCGAGATCGGTTCCTTGCCGATCTTCTCGACGAAGGCCTGGGCAAGCTTGTGCGTCTCGTCGGTGGTCTGCAGGCCGCGGATCAGCTCCACGAGCTTCATGACCGGCACGGGGTTGAAGAAGTGCATGCCGACGAAGCGGCCCGGGTCGGCGACGCTGGTGGCCAGCTTGGTGATGGAAATGGAGGAGGTGTTGGTGGCAATGACGGCGTTGGCATCCAGCAGCTCGTCGATCTGCTTGAGGATCTTGAGCTTGAGGTCCTCTTTCTCCGTCGCGGCCTCGATGATCAGCTCGGCGCCGCGAATGTCCTCGTAGCTGGCGGAGGGTTTGATCCGCGAGACGATGTCATCCTTGTCCTGGGCCGAGATCTTCTCCTTCTTCACGAGCCGGTCCAGGCTGCCGGAGAGGGTCTCCAGGCCGCGCCTGGCGACATCCTCGGAGACGTCGATCATGGTGACGTTGATGCCGGACTGGGCGCAGATCTGGGCGATGCCGTTGCCCATGGTTCCGGCGCCGATCACGGCGACTTGGCTCACGTTCATAGGGTTGCTCCTCTAGTGTGGCTTGGGTACCGGACGGCTCCACGCGGCACGGTGCCGGCGAGCGCACGAACGGGGGGATCCGAAAGCGTCCGGTATTCTAGCGAAACGCCCGCCGGCGGGGCGAACCGCCGGCGATGAATGGCGCGCCAGGCAAACGCCGACCCGATCCCGCGGGAAGCGGTCAGCGTCTGCTTATGGCGATGAGCTCGTCCAGCAGCGCATCCGGCCGCTCCAGCATGATCATGTGGCCGCAGCCCGAGAGCACGGTGCGCGTGGCATCGACGGTCATTGCCGAGCGCAGGGTCTCGGCGGCCCGCGGCGGGGTCATCATGTCGCGCTCGCCGACGACGAAATGCACCGGACAATGCACGGCCGCGGCGCTGGACTCGCCGTCGGCGTATTCGTTGCAGGCATTGAGCCCGGCGTGCAGCACGCCGGGGCCGGCGGCCTCCAGCAGCCGTGCCACCTGGCCGTCGAGCCACAGCCCGGGCACCGGGTTCCCGCCGAGATGGGATTGGGGGCTCAGGCCCCAACCGGTGACCATTTCCACGGCGCTGTGATCGTTGGCGCGCGCGGCGGCGAGCAATGGTTCGGCAACGGCCATTGGGTAGCCGGCGCCGACGAGTACGGCGCTCTGAACCCGTCCCGGGTAGCGGGCCGCTAGCTCCAGCGTCGCGAGCGAGCCCATGCTGTGCCCGACGACGACGGCTTCCGGAATCTCCAGGGTGTCCAGCATCCGGTCCAACCAGTCGGCGATGGCCGCAATGGTCGGCGGCGGTTCGCCGGCGGAGCGACCGTGTCCGGGCAGGTCCGGCGCCAGCACGTTGTCGCCGTGAAACGCGAAGTAACGGCTTTGCAGCACCCAGGTGCTGTGGTCCATGCCCGCGCCGTGAACGAACAGCCAGGTTCGGCGACCCGGTTCGAAGGGCTTGGTGCCGGTGTAGACGTACGCGCTGCGGCCATCGACGTTGATCTCCATGGGCGTCAATCCTTCTGGCTGGCGCGCAGGGCGCGTTTGAGGTCGGCGACCAGGTCGTTCGGATCTTCCAGCCCCACCGACAGGCGAATCATGCCCTCGGAGATTCCGGCGGCTTCCAGATCCTCTCGGGACATGCGGTGATGCGTCGTGCTGGCCGGATGTATGACCAGCGATTTGGCATCGCCGACGTTGGCCAGGTGGGAGAACAGATTCAGGCCCTCCGTGAAACGCCGGCCGGCCTCGCGGCCGCCCTTGATGGTGAAGCTGAACACCGCGCCGCAACCCCGGGGCAGCATACGACGGGCCAGCTCGTGGCCGGGATGGTCGGGGAGCTCGGGATAACCTACGTGCTCCACCGCCTCATGCTCGTTGAGGAACTCGACCAGCGTGCGGGTGTTCTCCACGTGGCGCTGCATGCGAAGCGACAGTGTCTCCAGCCCCTGCAGCAGGTGAAACGCCGTGGTGGGGCTCATACAGGCCCCGAAATCCCGCAGGCCCTCCTTCCGCGCGCGTAGCAGAAATGCGCCGGGGCCGTACTCTTCGGTGAAGTCCATGTCGTGGAAGCCGGGGTAGGGCTCGGTGAGCTCGGTGAACTTGCCCGAGGCGTCCCAGTCGAAGCCGCCGCTGTCGACCAGCAGGCCGCCGACTGCCACGCCGTGGCCCCCGATGAACTTCGTGGCCGAGTGATACACCAGGTCCGCCCCATGCTCGAAGGGCCGGCACAGGTATGGCGTGGTGAAGGTCGCGTCCACCATCAGCGGCAACCCTTCGGCATGGGCCACCTCGGCCACCGCGGCGATGTCCAGCACGTCCAGCCCCGGGTTGCCCAGCACCTCGCCGAATACGAGCCGCGTCTCCGGTCGGATGGCCTCGCGGAAGGCATCGGGGTCGGTGGGGTCGACGAAGGTGGTCTCGATGCCGAACCTCGGCAGGGTGTAGCTCAGCAGGTTGTGAGTGCCGCCGTAGAGGGAACGCGAGGCGACGATGTGTCCCCCGGCGCCCATCAGCGTGGCCACGGCCAGATGCAGCGCGGCCTGGCCGCTGGCGGTGGCGATGGCGCCGACGCCGCCCTCCAGCGCGGCGATCCGCTCCTCCAGCACGGCCACTGTGGGATTGGAAATTCGGGAATAGACGTGACCGGCCCGCTCGCCGTTGAACAGCGCCGCGGCCTGGTCGCTGTCCCGGAAGACGAAAGACGTGGTCTGGTAGATGGGCGTCGCCCGGGCGCCGGTGGCCGGGTCCGGCTGCTGACCCGCGTGCAGCGCCAGAGTGTCGGGCTGAAAGGGCGAAGACTTGGACATCGGATGTTCTCCACTGGGTGAGCGGCGATGCATAACACTAGCAGAGGCGCGCCAGCGCAACACCACCACCTCTGTCCGGAATCAGTCCTCGGCGACCACCCGGTTCCGGCCGGCGTCCTTGGCCGCGTAAAGCCGGCGGTCCGCTTCGGTGAAGAGCCGCTCGAAGTCCATGGGCGTCATGCGGGTCGAGGCGACACCGATGCTGACGCTGACCTCCAGCGTGCGGTTGCCCACGCGCAGCGGGCTGCCGGCAATCTCCGCGCGTATGCGCTCGGCCAGCTCTTTCGCCTGGGACGGGTTGCAGTCGGTGAGCAGCACCCCGAACTCCTCGCCGCCCAGCCGGCCGACGATGTCGTCCGTCCGCACGGCGGCCTCCAGCCGCCGGCAGACTTCCCGCAGCGCCGCGTCCCCGACCACGTGGCCGTAGATATCGTTGACCGACTTGAAGTGGTCCAGATCGACGAGCAGCAGTGCCCGGGGCCGGGCCTGCTCCGCAGCCGCGGCAACGGCCTCCACGAAGCTGCGCCGGTTGGCGACGCCGGTCAGCGGGTCCGAGTTGGCGAGCTTGGTGACCTTGCGGTGCGAGCGTTCCTTGGCACGCTCCTGGAAGTAGGCGATCAGTCCGAAGGCGGCGAGCGCGCCGAAGATATTGCTCATGGCCTCGGTGGTGGCGATGGCCTCCCAGTCGGGCAGATGCGTCAGCACCAGTGCCACGGTGAGCGCGTAGAAGATCCCGAACGCCAGCACGCCGCCGCGCGCGCCGAGCAGGAACATGGCGATGTGCGGAAACCAGACCAGCCAGACCGCGCCGCTGTGGGCGCCGCCGACCAGGGCGAAGAAGACCAGGGCGAGCGAGCCGACACCGGCCACGGTGAGCCAGGCCGCGCGCAGGATGTTGCCGTTCAGCCGGAGATCGAGCAGGGTCGCGGCAAAGGCGGCGAAGAACGCGAGGTTGACCGTCCCCAGAGCGTAGAGGTCGAAGTACAGCAGGTTGCCCAGGCCGAATCCCAGGGAGAACAGGCCGGCCGTGAACAGGAAGAGGCTGATGAGGGTCGCCCGCTCATCATCGGATCGGAACAGCCCGACAAGGCTGGCGCTGGCCCCATACGGCTTTGGGCGCTTGTTCACGAAATATCCGGTCCTTCCGATTGCCAGGAGCGGTCAGGTCGATGGTGGCAGCCCGGTCGCGGGTCCTGACCGGCTCGGGTCCGGTTGAGCTCGCCACGCGCGGCTGCCGCGATGCGGCGCAGCCGGGAATGCTCCTGGGTCGAATGATACTGTCTGGGTGGACACATTGGAGTTGCGTTTAGCAACTTTTAGTTTTCGACCATTCGATTTGTGAGCCAATTCTCAGAGATCTTGCGGGTTGTCACGGTCTCTGTGTCCGGCGGACGAAAGTACGGGGTGGCGGGGAAGCGGGATAAGCATACGGGCACCGCCTCGGTGCCCGTATGCGGTGCGGATCAGTCGTCGTCCCTGTATCCCCCGCGGTGGTGGTCATCGTCGTCCCACCGCTCATGGCGGCCGCGGCCCATTTCCCGGGGGCCGATCTCGCCGTCGTCGTCGCGGTCCATGCGGGAGAGATGCCAGCGCATCGGTGCCTGAAACTCCTCGGCGCTGACCGTGCCGTCGCCGTCGGTATCCAGGGCCTGGACCCGGCGCTGGGCGCGCTGGCGCAGCATGGCGTTCTGCATCTCCTCCACGTTCAGGTTGCCGTCTCCGTCGGCGTCCGATGCGTGGAACAGCTCGGCGTGACGGGCCTGGATCTCTTCGATGGTGATCTCGCCGTCGCCGTCGGTGTCGGCGAAGGCCATGCCGCCGGGGCCGCCCTTCGAACCGGGACCCGCCAGGGCCAGTGAGCTTGCCGCGGCGGTGACCACGGCTGCGGCGAGAATGAGCTTGCGGTGTTTCATGGGTGAATCCTCCGATTGCCGGTTTGCTGGTCCGGCCACGCCGTGTGCGTGACCTTGGATCCCAGTGTGCTGGCGCCGCGAGGAGAGAGATTGAGGGAAGGGTGGAGAGAATATGAAGATTGGGCGTGGCCGGCGGTCAGAGGGCCTCCAGCCGGTAGCCGACGCCGTACACGGACCGGATTATCTCCTCGTCGGCACGCACCGCGGCCATCTTTCGACGGAGATTCTTGACGTGGGTGTCGACGGTCCGGTCCGTGACGACGCGGTGGTCCTCGTAGAGCCGGTCCATGAGCTGGTCGCGGGAGAAGACCCGGCCGGGATGCTCCGCCAGGGTGGCCAGCAGGCGGAACTCCACGGGCGTGAGATCCAGGACCTGGCCGTCCAGGCTGGCGCGGTAGGCCTGGGGCTCGATCTCCAGGCCGGTGGTCTGCCGCGCGGCCGGGGCCGCGCGGCGCAGAATGGCCTTCACGCGCGCCACGACCTCCCGGGGGCTGAAGGGTTTGCAGATATAGTCGTCGGCGCCCAGCTCCAGGCCGAGCAGGCGGTCGATCTCCTCGACGCGGGCGGTGACCATCACGATGGGCACGTCGCTGAATCTGCGCAGCTCGCGGCAGACCGACATGCCGTCCTCGCCGGGCAGCATGAGATCCAGCAGGATCAGCTCCGGCGCATGGTCGCGAACCCACGGCACCACTTCCCGGCCGTCCTGGATCACGCTGGGCTCGAAGCCCGCGGCACGCAGGTAGTCGGCCAGCAGCTCGGCCAGCTGCGGTTCATCCTCGACGATCAGAATCTTCCGGGACATGGTCTGACCTGCCTCCATCCACGGCACTGATGCGGACCCTTCAGTCGGTCAACGGCAGCGTGAGGCGCACGCCCAGGCCGCCCAGCACGGCATGATAGGCCTCGATCTCACCGCCGTGAGCCTGGGCGATATTCCGGCAGATCGCCAGCCCGAGACCCGCCCCGCCGCTCGCCCGGCTGCGGGAGGCCTCGACCCGGTACAGCCGTTCGAACAGTCGCTCCAGGGCGTCCGGGGGTACCCCGGGGGCCGAGTCCTCGATGTTCAGGACGGCGTGCCGGTCGCCCCTGATAAGCGTGAGCCGGACCTCGCCACCGGCGTCGGTGTAGCGCAGACTGTTCTCCAGCAGGTTGCCGAGGAGCTGGCGCAACCGCCGCGCATCGGCGTTCACCGTGACCGCTGTCTCCGGCATGGAGAGCGTCAGTGTCAGGCCGGCCTCTGCCAGACGGGCGCGCCAGTGCTCGGCGGTCTCCGAGGCGAGCGCGCGGAGCTCCGTTGCCTCCATGCGGTAGTTGAGCGCGCCCGCGTCGGCCAGCGATAGCTCGTAGAGGTCGTCGATGAGCTTGCTGAGCGTGGCGACATTGTTCTGCAGCCGCGCCAGCGACTCCCGGCTCAGGGGCCTCACGCCGTCCTCCATGGCCTCGAGCTCGGCCCGCAGCACGGCCATGGGGGTGCGCAGCTCGTGGGACATGTCGGCCATGAACTCGGTGCGCAGCCGCTCGTTGCGTTGCAGTGTTTCCGCCAGGCGGTTGAAATCTGCGGCGAGCCGGCCCAGCTCGTCGCGCCGGTGAACCGCCACGCGCGTATCGAAACGGCCGGCGGCCAGCGCACGGGTACTGGCCGCGAGTCGGCGCACGGGGGCCAGGAAGCCGCGGGCGAGCAGCACGCTGACGCCCGCGGCGAGCAGCACCACGACGAGTGCGGTGACCCACGCCGCTTCGAGCTGCTGCTCCTGGAACTCGCGCGCCAGGCGGTCGGAGAGCGGGCCGGTGGGGCGGTATGCCAGCCGGCCGACGACCCGCTCGCCGACGCGCACGG
>JACDUA010000130.1 GCA_013519935.1 Ectothiorhodospiraceae bacterium WFHF3C12
CGCTCGCCCAGCGACTGCCGGAAGCGGTCCACGCCGGGCGCGCCGGGCCGCATGGTCCCGGCCTCGCGGACGTAGCCGACGGCGTCGATGCGCTGCGTGAACAGCCAACGCTCGTAATCGAACGCACCGGGATTCATCAGGCCCCGGGGCCGTTTCAGGCGCACCTCGAATGTCCAGTGCTGACCGGCGCGGAGGCCAGGGGGCGGGTCGTACCAGCTCAGGCGAAGGTGCCTCGGCGGGTGCGGCAGTTTCGCGCCGGGGAATCGCTGGGGCCGGAAGACGAAGACACTGCGGTATCCCTCACTCCGGGGCAGTCCCGTGATCCGCCCCTCCACGTGCAGCGTCTCGCCTTCCAGTTCGGCCGGCAACCGGTGCGCCAGCGCCGCCCCGGCGGACCAGCCCGCGAAGGCCAGCCCCAACAACACGCCCGCCGGCAGGCCCAGCCATGGTCGCAGTCGGCCAATGGTGGCCAGGGCAAGCCCGAAAAGCCCGGCGGCAGCGAAGAAGGCGCCGGCGGGTAGAGCCGGCAACTGATGCAGTAGCACCACGCCGGCGGCGAATCCCAGAAGTATGCTCCGCATGTTCCGTCCCTGGTGCGGATTATGGATAATAGCGGCCGTTCCGAGCCGGGAGTCTCCATGCCGAGAAAGTTTCTCAAGCGATTGCTGCCGCGCCCGGAACGCGTTCGCGACCACCGCCAGCTCCGCTGGCTGGGCCAACTACTGGATGACCCCTTCCTGCTGCACCTCAACCGGCGCTCCGTGGCCGGGGGCGTTGCCGTGGGCCTATTCACGGCGTTCCTGCCGGTACCCATCCAGATGGCGATCGCCGCGCTGGCGGCCATCGCCTTCCGTGTCAACATTATTATCGCGGTGATGCTGGTCTGGATCAGCAACCCTATCACGATCCCGCCGATGTTCTATTTCACCTACACGGTGGGCACGTGGATACTCGGCGCCCCCATGCATCCGGTGGCCTTCGAGCCAACGTTGAGCTGGTTCTGGGAGAAGTTCGGTGAAATCTGGCAGCCGCTGCTGCTGGGCTCCGTGCTGATCGGCGCCGTGGTCTCCTTCGCGGGCTACGGCCTCGCCCATCTGCTATGGCGCATGCACGTGGTACGCCATTGGCATCGCCGGCGGCTGGCGCGGGCGCGCCGGCGCCGGATCGAGAAGACCAGTACTCGCCCGGAGGCTTCCGCCCGGCAACGCCGCGACCGGGGGTAAACGGGACATTCAGCGGGGCGTGATCAGGCGGCGTCGCTGCTGATGGCGCCGTCGTCCAGGGTCACGATGCGGTCCATCTGCCCGGCGAGCTGCATGTCGTGGGTCACCAGCACCACGGCCGTGCCGATCTCCCTGTTGAGCTCGCGGAACAGTCCGAACACACGCTCCGCGGTATGCCGGTCCAGATTTCCGGTGGGCTCGTCGGCCAGCACGCAGGCCGGTCGCGTTACCACCGCACGGGCGATGGCGACACGCTGACGCTCGCCGCCGGAGAGCTCCCCCGGCTTGTGATCGAGGCGGTGCTCCAGTCCCACCCGGGTCAGCGTGGTCCGCGCCTCGGCCAGGGCCGCGCCAACCGCGCTGCCGCGGATGAGCAGCGGCATGGCCACGTTCTGCACGGCGGTGAATTCCGGCAGCAGGTGATGGAACTGGTAAATGAAGCCCAGTGCCCGGTTACGCAGCCGGCCGCGGGCGCGCGCGCCCAGACCGGTCAGGGCCTGACCGTCCACCCAGACCTCGCCGCGGCTGGGCTCCTCCAATCCGCCGAGCAGGTGCAGCAGCGTGCTCTTCCCAGCGCCCGAACGGCCCACGACGGCGAGCTGTTCGCCGCGAGCCACGGCGAGGTCAATGCCCTTGAGCACGTCCACGCGGAGCCCGCCCTCCTGGAACGATTTGCCCAGGTCGCGGCACCGCAATACGTCGGTGTCACTCATAGCGCAACGCCTCCGCCGGGGCCGTGCGCGCGGCGCGCCAGGCCGGGTACAGGGTCGCCACCAGGGACAGCACCAGGGCCACCACGGTAATCCGGGTCACGTCCCCCCATCGCAGCTTCGAGGGCACCTCGCTGATGTAGTAGATGTCCGCCGGCAGGAACTGCACGCCGAAGAGGCTCTCTATGGCCGGCACCAGGTCCTCCACGTTGAGGGCCAGGAGTATGCCGCCGATATCGCCGAGCAGCGTGCCGACGAAGCCGATCACCGCCCCCTGGACGATGAATATGGTCATGATGGAGCCGGGGCTGGCGCCCAGCGTGCGCAGGATGGCGATGTCCGCCTGCTTGTCCGTGACCATCATCACCAGGGTCGAGACGATGTTGAAGGCGGCAACGGCCACGATTAGCGTCAGTATGATGAACATGACCGTCTTCTCGGTCTTCACGGCCCGGAAATAATTGCTGTGTTGCTGGGTCCAGTCCCGGACGCGGTACAACCCCGGCAGTCCCAGGGCGAAATCCCGGGCCAGATGCGGCGCGGCCATCAGCTCATCGAATTTCAGCCGCACGCCGGTCACCGCATCGCCCGTGCGGAACAGCTTTGCCGCGTCCTCCAGGTGGATGAGCGCCAGGCTGCGATCGTACTGGAAGTGGCCGACGCTGAAGATACCGACGACGTTGAACCGTTTGATCCGGGGCAGTATCCCGGCGGCGGACAGGCGCGCCTCCGGGGAGACCACGGTGATTCGGTCGCCGACGCCCACCCCCATCAGCGCGGCCAGCTCATTGCCGAGGACGATGTTGAAGGCGCCGGGCTCCAGGGCCTGCAGGGATCCCGCCTTCATGTTGCCGGTAACCTCGGAGACCGTGGCCTCCAGTTCCGGTTCGATCCCGCGCACGACACCGCCGCTGACCTGCGAGCCGCGGGTGAACATGACCTCCCCGTTAATGTAAGGGGCCGCGCCCTCCACGCGGGGCTGTTCGTCGGCAAGTTTCACCACCCGCTCCCAGTCCTCCAGGGGGCCGCCGAAGCCGGAGACCGTGGCATGGGAGACCATGCCCAGGATCCGCTCCCGCAGCTCCTGCTCGAAGCCATTCATTACCGAGATGACGGTGATCAGCGCCGTCACGCCCAGTGCGATGCCCAGCATGGAAGTCAACGAGATGAAGGAAACGAAGTGATTGCGCCGCTTGGCGCGGGTATAGCGCAGGCCGATGTACAGTTCGATGGGCTTGAACATGGGCACGCATTAAAACACGTTCGCCCCGAGGGTGGCACTGAGTAATTCCCGCCGGCGCTGGGGCCGCACGGCGCCTGCACAGGGACCATGCGCGACGCCGGGTCACTTCGGCGCTGCCGGCCCACCGCACGTAAAGAATCAGCATCCGTTGGCGTCAGGGGGACAGACCACCGGGACCGGCGCGGTGAGCTCGATCCCCGTCTCGCTGATGGCCGCTGCCAGGGCGTAGACTTCCACCCCGGCGGCCATGGAGTGGCGCAGGTTCTCCCCGTAGACGGGATCGATGGCATCCGCCGGACGAACCTCCCGGACGTCGTCGCGCTGGACGCAGTAAACCATGGCCGCACGTCCGCCACCGGCCACGTGACCGGCCAATGCCTGCAGGTGCCGGCTGCCGCGTTCGCTCACCGCGTCCGGGAACAGGGCGATACCGTCCTCAACGGCCGCGGTGACGTTCTTGACCTCCACGACGCAATCCGGCTGTTCCGGGTGGCCGCTGAGCACCCAGTCGGCCCGCATTCGACCGCCGGGCAGGTTCACCTCGGCCCGCCGCTCGGTATAGCCGGTCAACTCGGGAATCCGGCCGGCCGTCAACGCCTCCGCCACCAGGGCATTGGCGCGCCCGGTGTGTATGCCCACGAGCGCACCTTCGGCCGTGCGGACCAGCTCCCAGCCCAGGGGGTATTTCCGCTTGGCGCTGTCCGAACGGCTCAGCCAGACGCGCAATCCGGGGTCGGCGCAGCCCATCATGGAACCGGTATTCGGGCAGTGACAGGTCACTGTCTCGCCGGAGTCGAGCACGACGTCGGCGAGAAAGCGCTTGTAGCGGCGGACGAGGCGGCCGGGGATCAGGGGCTGGTCAAAACGCATGATAGATGTGAAACGCCTCACAAATAGTAGCCCAAAGGCCGGCTCCGTCGCCTTTCCGGCCCAGCAACGCCGGTGCTATAGTCACCCAAACACGCTGGGAGCCAGACCTATGAAGGGACGTTGGGTTCTCGCCGCCATCGCCGCGGCGTTTCTCGCTATGTCGACGGCCAGCGCCGACCAGCTGCTCATCGAGACCATCCAGAAGGACGGTACGATGCAGCGACCCGAGCGCGGCATGACCATGGAACGGGTCCGCGAGGCCTTCGGCACGCCGCAAACCCGCCAGGGTGCGGTTGGCGAGCCGCCGATCACGCGCTGGCAGTACGAGTCCTTCACCGTCTACTTCGAGCACGACCGGGTCATCCACGCCGTCGCCCGCCGCTGACGCCCCAGCGGTCGTTGTCAGGCCGACGGGGTTGTCCGCGCCCCGTCGTAACCGGCCATGAACCCGGCCGCGCAATCCGCCAGGCCCGCGGTATCATAGCCGCCCTCCAGCAGGAACAGGGTATTCGCGCCGATGCCCGCGACAGCCGCGCCCACCGTCGCGAAGTCCGCCGGTGTCAGCCCCACGGACACATCCTGGATGTAGTCGCTGGCCAGGGTATCGAAGCCCAGGGACAGAACCAGGAACTCCACGCCCTCGTCCCTTATCCGCCCGGCAATGCCCTCGAGCAATTGCTGATACACCGCGCCGTCCGCTCCCGCCGGCAGCGTGGTCAGATCCATCCCCGGCCCGGGCCCACCGGCGTCTTCGCTGAGATAGGGATAGCTGGTCCAGGGATCGGCGTGGAGCGAGAAATACGGCGTGGTCTCGGTGGCGAACTCCATGCTGCCGTCGCCAAGGTGGTAGTCCACGTCCAGCACCGCGCACCGCCCCGACTGGGCCAGTAACCGCGCCGCCAGGTAGGCATTGTTGAAATAGCAGTAGCCACCGTACCGGCGGCGGCCGGCATGGTGCCCGGGCGGCCGGCACAACGCGGCCACCTCCCGGGAGC
>JACDUA010000131.1 GCA_013519935.1 Ectothiorhodospiraceae bacterium WFHF3C12
CCCAGGGGGCGCGCAGCCAGCCCGCCAGGCTGCGGCCCCGCAGGCCGCTCACCTTCAGGCAGATCAGGCTTATGCCGGCAGCCGGTACGACGCGCGCCTCGAGCCCCTGGGCGGTGCCCATCCAGACCACCTCGACGCCGCGCCCGCGCAGCTCCTCGGCCACCGCCAGCGCCGGGAACACGTGGCCGCCGGTGCCGCCGGCGAGGATCATGACCGGAGCCTCGAGAGCCGTCATCGTGTGTCCTCCCGGGGCGCGGCGGACAGGCCGATGACACGCACTTCATGGTCCACGCGCAGCACCAGTGCCAGGGCGACGGCCGTCACCAGCAGGCTGCTGCCGCCGTAGCTCATCAACGGCAATGTCAGGCCCTTGGTGGGCAGCAGTCCCATGTTCACGCCCATGTTCACGAAGGCCTGGATGCCGATCCAGCAGCCCACGCCGTAGGCCAGAAAGCCGCCGAAGGGACGATCCGCCCGCAGCGCCGATCGCCCGACCGCGAAGATGCGCCAGAGCAGGAAGGCGTACAGGCCGATCACGCTCATCACGCCCGCCAGCCCCAGTTCCTCCGCCAGCACGGCGAACAGGAAATCGGTGTGTGCCTCGGGCAGGTAGAACAGCTTCTGCACGCTGCCGCCGAGCCCCACCCCGAGCAGTCCGCCGCGTCCGATGGCGATCAGCGACTGGGTGAGCTGGAAACCGGAATCGAATGGGTCGGCCCAGGGGTTCATGAACGCGATCAGTCGCTCCCAGCGGTAGGGCTCGGTGACGATCAGAACGGCGCCGAGCGCCCCGATCAGGACCATCAGCACCAGGAAGCGGTGCAGCGGCACCCCGGCGATGAACAGCATGCCCAGGGCCGTCGCCATGAGTACCGCCGCCGCCCCGAAATCCGGCTCCAGCAGCATCAGCAGCGCTCCGAAAGCCAGCAGCCCCACCGGGATGAGAAAGCCCGAATGGCTGCCGCGCACCGCCTCGCCCCGGCGAACCAGGTAGCCGGCCAGGTAGACCAGCATGAACAGCTTCGCCACCTCGGAGACCTGCAGGTTGAACGGACCCAGGGCGAGCCAGCGGACGCTGCCGTTGACCTCTTTGCCGACGCCGGGGAATAGCACCAGCATCAGCAGGAAATAGGCGAATATCAGCAGCGTGGCCCCGGCGCCTTCCCAGTGCCGCAGCGGAATACGCAGCACCACCGCCGCGGCCATCAGGGCGAGCCCCATGTAGGCGGCCTGGCGCTGCAGGAAGTACAGCGCCTGCCCGGTATCCCGGGCGGCATAGGAGATCGACGCCGATCCCACCATCACCAGGCCCAGCAACGCGATGGCGACGATGGTGCCGATCAGCACGTAGTCCAGGTTGGGCAGCACGGCCGGCGCCCGGCGCCGGGCCGCCGGCGGTGAATGCAGGAGGTATTCAGTCATCGTCCAGCCTCCCCACCGCCTCGCGGAACGCCCCGCCGCGGTCCTCGAACCCGGCGAACATGTCGAAGCTGGCGCAGGCCGGAGACATCAGCACCTGATCCCCCGGGCGCGCGGCGGCCGCGGCCAGGCGCACCGCCTCTTCGAGATCCGCCGCCCGCTCCACCGTCACGTGGCCGGCCAGGGCACGGGTCAGTAGCGGCGCGTCCTCGCCAAAGACGATGGCCATCCGGGCCTTGCCCGCCAGGGCGGGCCCGAGGGGCGAGAAATCCGCGCCCTTCCCCTGGCCGCCCGCGATGAGAACCAGCGGTCCCGGAAGCCCATCGATGGCCGCCAGCGTGGCGCCCACGTTGGTACCCTTGGAGTCGTTGATGTAGTCGACACCGCGGCGACGGGCGACCCATTCGGTGCGGTGAGCCAGCCCCGGAAAGACGGCGAGCGTTGCCAGCATGGCCGTCTCGTCGAGACCCATGGCCTCGCCCAGCGCCAGCGCGGCCAGGGCGTTGGCGTGGTTGTGCCGCCCCACCACGCGCAGGTCCTCGACGGCGATCAGCCGTCGTTCGCCGCGGCAGAGCCAGGGACGGCCGTTGCCGTCGCTCAACACACCGTAGTCGGCGTCGCCGGGCGGGGCATCCAGGCCGAATGAGACCACCCGCCGGCTCGCGGCGGGCACCAGTGCCGCCGCGCGGGCGTCACCGCGATTGGTTACGGCGGTGCCGCAGCCCTGGTAGATGACGCCCTTGGCCGCCGCGTACGCGGCAAGATCCGGGTAGCGGTCCATGTGGTCGGCGCTGACGTTGAGTACCGTCGCGGCCCGGGCACGCAGGCTGTGGGTGGTCTCCAGCTGGAAGCTGGAGAGCTCGAGAACGTAAAGATCCGGTGCCGGGTCCTCCAGCAGCTCCAGCGCCGGGCGGCCCAGGTTGCCACCCACCTGCGCTTTCAGACCCGCGTCGACCGCCATCCGGCCCAGCAGCGTCGTGACCGTGCTCTTGCCGTTGGAACCGGTGATCGCGGCGATGGGTGCTTCCGCGTACCGACAGAAGAGCTCGATCTCGCTGACCACCGGCACGCCCGCTTCGCGGGCGGCCGCAATCGCCGGCTCTTGCAGGCTCACCCCCGGGCTGAGGACGATCTCCGCGGCGCCCATCAGCAGGTCGCGATCCAGTTCCCCTAGCGAGACGGGGAGTTCCGGATGCGCACGGCCCAACGCCGCCAGGTTCGGGGGTTCGGCACGGCTGTCCGTCACCGCGACCGCAGCGCCGCGCGACGCCAGGAACCGCGCGCAGGCCAGCCCGGTAATGCCGAGCCCGACAACGACGGTTTGATTTCGCGGCAGCATGTCTGTCAACGGCTCCATCAGCGCAGCTTCAACGTCGCCAGACCGATCAGGACCAGGATCACGGTGATGATCCAGAAGCGGACGATGACCCGGGGTTCGGGCCAGCCCTTGAGCTCGAAGTGGTGGTGCAGCGGCGCCATGCGGAATATCCGCCTCCCCGTGAGCTTGTAGGAGGCCACCTGCAGAATCACCGACACCGTCTCCACCACGAAGACGCCACCCATGACGACCAGCACCAGTTCCTGACGAACGATCACCGCCAGCACGCCCAGGGCCGCGCCCAGGGCCAGAGCCCCGACATCACCCATGAAGACCTGGGCGGGATAGGTGTTGAACCAGAGGAACCCGAGCCCAGCGCCCACCAGGGAGGCGCAGAACACCACGACCTCCCCGACCCCGGGGATGTGCGGTATGCCGAGGTAGTTGGCGAAGTTCACGTGACCGGTGGCGTACGCGAACACCCCGAGGGCGCCGCCGACCAGCACCGTCGGCATGATGGCCAGCCCGTCCAGCCCGTCGGTGAGGTTTACGGCGTTGGAGGAACCCACGATGACGAAGTACGCCAGCGGGATGAACGCCCACCCCAGCGGCACGACCACGGATTTGAAGAAGGGCACGATCAGCGAGGTCTCGATGGGCACCTGCGCCGTCACGTACAGGCCGATGGCCGCCACCGCGCCGATCACCGACTGCCAGAAATACTTCTGCCGCGCGGCCAGGCCCTTGCTGTTGCCGCGGGTGAGCTTGAGGAAGTCGTCCACGCCGCCAATCAGCCCGAAGGCCAGGGTCACCGCCAGCACCGTCCAGACATGACGATTGGTCAGGTCCGACCACAACAACGTCGCCAGGGCCACGCTGATCAGGATCATGGCGCCGCCCATGGTGGGCGTGCCGGCCTTGGAGAAGTGGCTCTCGGGGCCCTCTTCGCGGATCTGCTGACCGATCTGGTGCGTAACCAGCCGCTTGATCAATGCCGGACCGACAATGAAGGAAATGACCAGTGCCGTGAGCGTGCCCAGGATGGCCCGGAAGGTCAGATACTGGAATACGTTGAAACCGCTGTGCAGCTCCTGCAGCAGGTTGGCGACATAAAGAAGCATACCGTTCAGCCCTCCCCCGACGCGGCTGAATCGGCGCCTTGCTGCAAGCCCGCCACGACGCGTTCCATGACCATGGAACGCGACCCCTTAACCAGAACGGCCTCCCTGCCTGTGACCACGCTGCTCAGCGCCCCGATCAGATCCTGTTGATTTTCGAAGTGCCGTGCGCCCTCGCCGAACGCCCGGGCCGCGGCGGCCGCATTGGGCCCCGTCGTGAACAGGCGTGCCACCCCCATGCGGCGGATCGTCTCGCCGGCCTCGCCGTGCAGTGTCTCGGCGGTGTCGCCCAGCTCGCCCATGTCGCCGAGCACCACCCAGTGCGGGCCCGGAGCGGCCGCAAGCACATCCAGCGCCACCTGCAGCGAGTTGGGGTTGGCGTTGTAGGTATCGTCCAGAAGCCGCAGACCCCGCTTGCCGCGACTCCAGCACAGCCTGCCGGCCACCGGGCGCACGGACTCGAGTCCCTCGGCGATCCGTCGCACGGACGCGCCCAGCGCCGTCGCGGCGGTGGCCGCGGCCAGGGCGTTCATGACGTTGTGTCGGCCCGGCAAAGGCAGATTCACCCAGCGGCTGGCGTCGCCGACGCGCAGCATGAATCCGCCGTCCGCGCCGGCATCCTCGGCCCAGACGTCAGCCGGCCCCTTGTAGCTGAAGCTCATGCAGCGCCGCGGCGCGGCTCGATCCAGCCAGTAGCCGGCGAAATGGTCGTCGACGTTGATCACCGCGGTGGCATCCGGTGCCAGGGTCTCGTAGATCTCGCCCTTGGCCTCGGCCACGCCACGCACGCTGCCGAACCCTTCCAGATGCGCGGCGCCCGCGTTGGTAACGAGACCCACGTGGGGCCGCACCAGGCCGCAAAGATGGCGTATCTCACCGTGATGGTTCGCGCCCATCTCGATGACCGCGAATCGATGCTCCGGATTCAGCCGGCACAGCGTCAGCGGCACGCCGAGCTCGTTGTTCAGGTTGCCCCGGGTCCACCAGGTCGGCCCCACCCGGCCCAGGATCGACGCCAGCATCTCCTTGACCGTGGTCTTGCCGTTGCTGCCGGTCAGTCCCACGATGCGCGCC
The DNA here is from genome assembly GCA_013519935.1 of Ectothiorhodospiraceae bacterium WFHF3C12. Taxonomy (GTDB): domain Bacteria; phylum Pseudomonadota; class Gammaproteobacteria; order Nitrococcales; family Nitrococcaceae; genus WFHF3C12. Next base: position 4,930 of record JACDUA010000131.1, read on the forward strand.
CCGGTCTCGGCGCGGGCGACGCCGGCCATGGCCCACAGCGCGTCCGCGACATCCCCGACCTGGATCTGCGGCAGCGGC
>JACDUA010000132.1 GCA_013519935.1 Ectothiorhodospiraceae bacterium WFHF3C12
ACCGAGGCCCTGTCCGAGCGGCTGGCCAACTCGCGGGTCGAGGCGGACCGCCTGGCCGATCGCGCGGCCAGCATCGAGACGGTGCTGGAGACCATCCACGGCATTACCGAACAGACCGGGCTGCTGGCGCTCAATGCCTCCATCGAGGCCGCCCGGGCCGGCGACGCCGGGCGCGGCTTCGCGGTGGTGGCCGACGAGGTGCGCGGCCTGGCCAGCAAGACCAAGGACTCCACCGGCGAGATCCGCGCCACCATCGAGGAGCTTCAGCAGGCGGTTCGCGACGTCGTCACGCTGATCACCGCCGCCGACGAGGAAGCCGCCAGCACCCGGGAGCTCAGCGCCGATTCCCGCTCCGCCCTGGCCGAAATCCAGGAGGCGGCGGAACACATCAGCGCCGTGAACGCCCAGATCGCCTCGGCCACCGAGGAACAGACCAGCACCTCCGCGCAGATCGCCCAGCGGCTGGCCGCCATCTCGGGTCTGGCCAACACGGTTCTCGGTGGGGCCGGCAAAGTGAACACGGAAACCGAAGGTCTCTCCGGCGAGGTCCGCCGTGTCCGCGGGCTGATCCGGCGATTCGCCGTCGGCGAGGGCGGGTAAGGCGCGGCGGCGGGGACTACGCGGGTGACTGCCAGGCCGGCGGCAATGGCTCAGGCCGCCGCCGGACAGCCGCGAGGAAGGGGGGCGTCATTGCCACGGCCTGTCGGGCTCCTCCCAGGCCTCGAGGCTGGACGCCGTCTCGGCGGGCACCGCCGAATCGGCATCCCGACGCCCTGACACGATGGCTACGATGTCCTCCAGCACCATGTACAGTGACGGCACCACGAACAGCAGCAGGGCCGACGAGAACAGGATGCCGTAGCCCAGCGACACGGCCATGGGGATCATGAACCGTGCCTGCATGGACGTCTCGAAGATCATCGGCGACAGGCCGCCGAAGGTGGTGAACGTGGTGAGAAAGATGGGCCGGAACCGGCGTACCCCGGCGGCGTGCACGGCACGCAGCGGCGTCCAGCCCTCCCGGCGCCGGGCGTTGGCGTAGTCGATGAGCACCAGCGAGCCGTTCACCACCACGCCGCCCAGGGCGATGATGCCCATGATGGAGATTACGCTCAGGCTGTAGCCCATGATCAGGTGGCCCAGCACGGCGCCCACGATGCCGAAGGGGATCGCCGTCATGACGATCAGCGGCTGGAGGTAGCTGCGGAAGGGCAGCGCCAGCAGCACGTAGATGCCGAACAGAGACAGGGCCACTGTCTTGTAGAAGCTCTGGATGGCCTCGCGCATGCTCTCCTGGCGGCCGCCGAAGCCGTAGGAAAGGCCCGGGAAGTCCTGCGTGAGCTGGGGCAGCAGCTCGCCGCGCAGGCTCGTGAGGACGCGGTTGGTCTGCTCGATGGGCTCGACGTTGGCGGTAACCGGCAGCACACGCCGGCCGTCCTTGCGCCGGATACGCGTCAGCGACGTACTCTGCTCGATGCTGGCCACCTGGGCCAGCGGCACGTAGGTGCCCGCCGGCGTGCGCACCATGAAGGACTCCACCGCCGCCTCACTGCCGCTCTCCGCCTGGGGCAGCTTCACCCGCACGGTCACCTCGTTGGCCCCTCGCAATAGCCGGAAGGCCTCGGCCCCGTAGAAGGCGGCCCGCACCTGACCACCCAGCTCGGCCGCGGTCAGCCCCAGGGCACGGCCGGACTCGGTAAGACGCAGGCTCCATTGCGGCTTGCCGGGCTGGTAACCGTCGTCGACATCCGTGACGTAATTGATCTCGTTCAGGCGCTGCCCGAGCACGGCCGCGGCGCGGTTAAGGGTGTCCACGTCCGCATGGCTGAGCTCCACCGTGACGGCGGCGCCGCCCCCCGGCCCGCCCCGGTCGGTGTCGAACCGCAACGATTCCACGCCGAGGATCTCGCCCACCGCGGCCCGCCAGTGACGCGCCACCTCCGCCGTGCTGATGGGCCGCTCGCCGGGCGGGGTCAGATAGATCCGCACGTCCGCCTCGTTGTCCTCGATGGAGGCATAGATGCCACGGCTGAGCGCATCGCCGCCGTGCTCGGAGATGACCGCTTCGGCGGCCGCCGTCAGCTGATCCCGCACCCGCTCCACCTCCTTCTGGGGGGATCCGAACGGTAGCGTGGCGGTAACCTCCGCCGTATCTGACTCCACACGGGGCATGAGGATGAAGCCCATGCGCCCGCTCAGGGGGTAGGCCAGCGTTATCGCCAGCACGGACACCGCCAGAGCCAGGGTGACGTAGCGCCAGCGCAGGGACAGCGCCAGCGCCCGGCCGTAGCCGCTATCGATGAAGCGGCTGAAACCGCGGCTGATGCCCTGCTGGATCCCATGCAGCCGCGCGCCCAGGCGCGTACGCCCGCCGCTGTGGGTATAGGCCAGGTGCGTGGGCAGGATGATCAGCGCCTCGATCAGCGAAATGGCGAAGACCGTGCCCACCACGGCCGGGATCACCGCCCAGATCTGGCCGAACGTTCCCGGGATCAGTCCCAGGGGCAGGAACGCCACGATGTTGGTGAGCACGCTGACCACGATGGGCACGGCGATGTCCCGGGCGCCCTGCACGGCGGCCTGGAGTAACGGCATGCCGCGGCTGCGGTACTCGTAGATGTTCTCGCCGGCGACGATGGCGTCGTCCACCACGATGCCCAGCGCCACGATGAAGGCGAACAGCGAGATCATGTTGATGGACACGCCCATGGCGGGCAGGAACAGGAACGCGCCCAGAAATGCCGTGGGTATGCCAACCGTGACCCAGAAGGCCAGCTTGAACTCCAGGAACAGGCTCAGCAGCACCAGAACCAGCAGCAACCCGACGAAACCGTTGGTCAGCAGCAGCTGCAGGCGCTGGCGATAGACCTCGGAGGCGTCGCTCTGGATGGCCACGTCCAGCGACGGCGGCAGCCCGGCACGGATCCCGGGGAGCGCGGCCCGTACGGCATCGGAGACTCCGATGGGTGTCTCCGCACCCACGCGGAAGACCTCCACCTCCACGGCCGGTTTGCCGTTGTAGGTGGAGATGTCGTCGACGGCCTCCGAAAACGCCTCGCGGATGGTGGCGATATCGCCCAGGCGCACCACCGTGCCGCCGGCGCCAGCCTGGACAACGATGTCGCGGAACTCCTCCGCCCGGGTACGGCGCTCGTCCACTTCCAGCAGAATATCGCCGCCGGCGGTCTCCACCGCGCCGGCGGAGCGGTCTCTCGCGCTGTCCGCCACCACGGCGGCCACCTCGCTCAGGCTCAGCCCGTAGGCGCGCAGCTGTCCCTCGGCGATATCGATATGGATCTCGTAATCGCGGACGTCGTCCAGGGCGGCCTGGGTCACCCCGGATTCCAGCAGGATACGGTCCCGGACCTGCTCGGCCGCCGTCCGCAGGCTGTGCTCCGGGGCGTCGCCATAGACCAGCAGGTCCAGCACGTCGCGGCGCCAGCCCGTATAGGCGATCTCCGGTTCCTCGGCGTCATCGGGAAACGTCTGGATGCGGTCGACGGCGCGAACGACATCCTGGTAAGCGCGCTGCAGGTCGCCGCCTTCCACCAGCTCCAGGGTCACGTTGCCGGCCCCTTCCCGCGCCACCGAGTTGACCTCGGCGATGCCGGTGAGACCCCGTACGGCCTCCTCCACCGGCAGCACGACGCCCTGTTCGATCTCCTCCGGCGTGGCGTTGGGGTACACCACGCTGACGGTGATGGAGTCGTACTCGAAGTCCGGAAATACCTCCTGGGTGATCCGGGTAGTCATGAACAACCCGCCCAGGATGAGTACCAGCATCAGCAGATTGGGGGCCACACGGTGGGCGGTGACCTGACCGATGAACCCCCTCGGGCGATCGTCGCGTTCAGTCGCCACTGGCGCGGTCCCCGCCATCCGCCGGCGCCGCGCGCAGTGGCATGCCCGCCACCGGCGCGGAAAGCTGCGAGGTAACGATGCGTTCACCGCGCCCGATGCCGCCGGTCACCAGCACCCGCCGGGTGTCGCGGTAGGCGACCTCCACCGGGCGGATCTCCAGCTCACCGGCGTCATTCATGATCCAGACCGTGTCCCCCGCATGCAGCCACTGCGGCTCCATCGCGACCGCGCCGTCCAGGGATCGACCCGCGATCTCCGCCTGCATGAAGGCGCCCAGCAACAGCCGTGGCCGCCCCGCCGCTTCGTCGCCGCGCGCCAGGGGATCCTCGACGGCGACGAGTACCCGGGCGAGCCGGCCCTGATCGGCCAGATCGCCGCGGAGCCGCAGGACGCGACCCGCGCGGGTGGTGCCTTCCGGCCACACACCCTGGTAGCTCAGGGTTACCGGCGAGCCCGCACCGCCCTCGTCCGGAAAACGGATCCAGCGTAGCGCGCCCGCGGGCACCTGCAACTCCACCCACCAGGTATCGACACCCACCAGCTCGGCCAGCGTCGAGCTGGCGCTTACCTCGGTTCCGGGGGAGACGTCACGGGCAAGCACCAGCGCGTCGAAGGGCGCCTCGATGGTCGTGCGCTCGAGGTCCAGCCGGGCATCGGAGAGATCGGCCTCGGCGGAGGTGACTGCCGCCTGGGCCGTCTGCAGCTGGGGCTGGCGGAGAATGAGCCCACGCTCGGCGTCTTCCACGTCCTCACCCAGGAGCTCGAATTCCCGCCGCGCCACGGCCTGCCGCCCCTGCTCCAGGGCAAGATCCGCCTTCGCCCGGGTCAGCGCGCTGCGGGCCCGCTCCAACGCCAGGCGGTAGTCCTGGGGGTCAAGGCGCAGCAGGGGGGTCCCGGCGGACACCACCGTGCCGGGCTCGAACCCGTCTCCGAGGGCCATGACGCGGCCACTGACCCGTGGGCGCAAGTCCAGCCGACGCGCCGGCAGCACCTCACCCCAGGCGGTCACGGAGACCGTATGGCTGCGCGGCACCGCCGGAACCACTTCCACCAGCCGCGCCGAACGCTCGGGAGGCGCGCGACGGCCCACGTCCTCCTCGCCGCCCAGCAGGCCCCAGGCCAGGGCGAGCCCGG
>JACDUA010000133.1 GCA_013519935.1 Ectothiorhodospiraceae bacterium WFHF3C12
TGTGGGAGATGAGATAAAGCGGCGCGGTTGAAGGATACGGAAGTGAGAGGTCAACCTCCCGGGTATTTTCAACACGAGGTCGCGCAAGCGCCTCAAAAGCAGACCCTGGGAGGTTGACCATGAACAACGTTGGCATCGATGTAGCGGACCGGGCAAGTGCGATGTGCGTGGTCGATGAGCACGGCGAGCAGCTCGGGCAGTGCGAGTGCGCGACCCAGGCCTCGGCGCTGGCCGAGGAGCTGGCTCGGTGGCCGCTCTCGCGGGTGATCATTGAGTCGTCGCCGCTGGCGGAGTGGGTGGCCTCGGTGGCCGAGCGCTGCGGTCACGAAACGGTGATCATCGATGCCCGGGCGGCGCGGCATTTGGTGAACTCGAAGAAGAAGACCGATGCGCGGGATGCCTACACGTTGGCGCGGCTTGGTCAGAGTGGCTGGTATGTGGAGGTTCACCGCAAGTCGGCCTCGGCGCGGGTGATGCGCAGTCGGTTGCAGGCGCGCCAGGGTCTGGTGCGCACGCAGAAGGCGATGGCCGCCCAGATCCGGGGGCTGCTCAAGGCGCACGGGGTGCGCGTAGGCCGGGTGGCCGAGGGTGAGTTTGCCCAGCGGGTGCGTGAGCTCGCCGGTGCCGAGGTGCCGCAGCTGCTGGAGAGCCTGGAGGCGCTGCTCGAGCTCTGGGCGCGGGCCGGCGAGCAGGCCAAGGCGCTGAAGCGCTCGATGCAGCGCGCCCGTGTCGAGCCCGAGCACGAGGCGGTGGCCGAGCAGCTGCAGAGCGTGCCGGGGGTAGGCCCGCTGGTCAGCCGGGCGTACGTGGCGACGGTCGATGATCCGCGGCGCTTTCACCGGGCCGAGGCGGTGCCGGATTACCTGGGGCTGTCGCCGAGCGTGCACCAGACGGGTGAGACTGAATACCGTGGGCGGATCACCAAGGAAGGCGATGAGCTGCTGCGCTGGCACTTGGTGGAGGCCGCCCATTCGCTGCTCAACCGGGGGCCGGACTGCGCACTCAAGCGCTGGGGCGAAGCCCTTCGCCAGCGCAAGGGTGGGGCCAAGGCCAAGGTGGCCGTGGCGCGCAAGCTGGCGATGCTGCTCTATCGGCTGTGGTTGAGCGGGGAGCGATTCGACACGCAGCGCGGCCTGGCGACGGCGAGCTGAGCTGCCATCGCGACAGAGCCCATGGCTGGCTAAGCCGATAGCCGAGTTCCAAGCGGGAGCGGTTTAAGGGTTCGGTCACGCGGACCAAGAACGCGCCTTGGGGCAGACGACCCCGTGTGGGAGATCCTGGCCGCGTGCTCCGAACCCATCTTGCGGCGCACAGCGACCGCGTAGAGAAGCCTGAAGACCCTTAAGCCGCAGTCCCTTCTACACAATCCGGGCGGTTGACATCCGGGGCCGCTTTAGAGAAGGCGCGTCCTCGCGGCGATGGTTTGCGGTCTGCCGGTCAGGCCGGGAGCGGCGCCGGAGGCAGTGCCGGGATTCGCAAGCTCACCCCAACCTGCGTTGCCTGCCGGTCGCTCAGCCCTTTACTTAGTGCCTTCGCGCCTTGGCGTGAGGCAATCCGGCCTTACTGCACCTGCTGGTCGCGGTGCAGGAGGACGACCAGGTCGGCTTCCATCTGGCTGAGGCCGCAGGCTTCCATGAGCTCTTCGGCGGTGGCGCCGCGCTGTGCCATGCGGATGGCGTGGTTGAAGGCGGTGCTGCCGCCGCCCTCGCTGCTGGCGACGCGCTCCATGCGATCGCGCACGCGGGCCAGATCCTGTTCCAGGCGGGCGACGTGCTGGCCCTGGCCGACGGCGCCGGCGGAGACTCCGCGCATGTATTCGGCGACGCGCTTCTGGCTCTGTTCCAGGGCGCCGATGCGGCGGGCCTGGCGGTCCAGGCGGGCGAAAAGCATGGCCACGAAGACGGCCAGGACCACGCAGACGATGAGCAGGAGCAGACTCAGGTAGGTGCCGGGTTCAAGCGAAGTCATCGATGATCGGCCGATCGTCGTCCCGGCCGGGTCCCTCGTCGTCGGTCAGTCCCGTGTCGCGCCGGCGCCGGGGCTTTTGCTCTTGGCGCTGGCGGCGCGCGTCGTCGTCACGCCGGCGCGTCGCCGTGGGATGCGTCGGCGCTGTCGGCGATATGGGTGAGCTGTCAGCCATCCCGGGCCTCCCGCTTTGTGCGGCCACGCCCCTAGAGCGTGGCGACCTCCTGCCACTCGTCCCGGGTCAGCAGCCGGTTGACGTCCACCAGGATCAGCAGGTCGTTGGGCCGGCTCACCACGCCGTAAATGTAACGCGATGAATCCTCGTTGCCCACATTCGGCGCCGTGTCGATGTCGTTCTCGCGGACGTTGGTGACTTCCGCGACGCTGTCGACCATGATACCGGCGATCTGGTCCTGGGCCTCGATGACGACGATGCGGTTGCTGTCGTCGGTCTCGCGCGGCGGCAGGCCGAAGCGCATGCGCGTGTCGATGACGGTCACCACGTTGCCGCGCAGGTTGATGATGCCCATGACGAACTCCGGCGCGCCGGGCACCGGCGCGATCTCGGTCATGGGCAGCACTTCCTGCACCTGCATCACATTGATGCCGTAGGTCTCGTCGTCCAACCGGAAGGTCACCCACTGGGTCACCGGGCCGGTGGCTTCCTGTTCCTCGTGCTCGTCTTTACGCTTGGTCTGGGTGGCCATGGTCTTCCCCTCGAGTATTCGCTGTCAGGCCCTGTCCAACATATCGGCAAAGGCCTCGGTATCCATTACCGCGCAGAGCTTCTCGCGCACGGTGCCCGCCAGCCACGGACGCTGGCCCCGGGCGGTGCGCCACTTCACCTCCCCCGGCTTGAGGCGGACGACGTCGCCGACGCGGGTGCAGGACATGGCCCAGCGCCCGTCGCCGACCACCAGGATCTGCTCCGGAGTGTCGGCGGCCGCCTCGGCGCGTTTGTCCGCGGGCAGCACCAGGGCGGCGGTATCCACGACGCGGACGTTGTGGCCGCGGTAGTTGAACAGGCCGTGACACCAGCCCGGCTGGTTGGGCATTGGCGTGACCTGTTCCTCCCACGGCACCACGCTGTGCAGCTTGACCAGCGGCACGGCGAGCTTGAGTCCGCCGACATGGAAGATCAGGGCCTGGAAGTCCGGTTCGGCCCACTCCGGCACCTCGGCCTCGGCGGGTTCGGGGTGCTCGACGGCCTGCTCGGCCGCCGGCGTCTCGATCTGTGGTTCCGGCTCGTCGGCGATCGGCGCCTCAAAAGCCTCGGCTTCCTCCTCCCGGGGCACGTCGACCTCGGGCACGTCGTCCCCGGGCACCTCCACCTCGGGCTCCGCCGGCGCGGGCGGCTCGGTCACCGGCTGGCGCAGGCGGGTCACCGGGGCCCGCACGGGCTCGGCCGTCTCCGGCTCCGGCTCGGCGAAAAGCGGCTTGCGCGCCGCCGGCGCCGCCGCTTCGACGTCGTCCTCGGGTACTTCCTGAAGCAGCGCGTCGAGGTAATCCCAGAGCGCCTGCTTCTGATCGCTGAGCGTCCGGGTCTCGGCGAGGTTCTGCTTGCTCATTTGCCCACCACCTGTGCCGCGGTCGCGGTCTCGTCCAACAGAGCGTCCAGCAGCTTGCGGTACGCCTGACTGCCCCGCTCCCAGGGATGGAGCACGGTCAGGGGCTTGCCGCGCTTGCTGGCGTCGCGGAACTGCGTGTCTTCCGGTATGGCCCCGGACCAGACATTGTCACCGTAGCGCCGGCGCAGCTCGCCGAGGCAGTCCACGGAGGCGCGGGTGCGCTGGTCGTACATCGTGGGCACGACCAGATAGGCCAGCTCCTGGCTCCGCGAGCGCTGGATCATGTGCAGGGTGTGCAGCATGCGCTCCAGCCCCTTGAGCGCCAGGTACTCGGTCTGAACCGGTACCAGCAGCTGATCGCAGGCGGCCAGGGCATTGACCATGAGCACGCCCAGCATCGGCGGGCAGTCCAGAAACGAGGAATCGTATTCGTCGGCCACGCGGGACAACGCATTGCGTATGAGCAGCCCCATCCCGCTGCGGGCGCCGAGTTGGCGGTCCAGGGTCGCCAGGGCCGTGGACGCCGGCAGCAGATCCATGCCCTCCACACCCGTGGGCAGAATCGCGCCACGCACCTGGTCGGCGTCGGCGCCCTGCTCGAAGAGGCTGTAGACGCTGGGGTTCACGGACTCCGGGTCGTAGCCGAAGTACGCCGTCATGGAGCCGTGGGGATCCATGTCCACGAGCAGTGTCCGCCGCCCCTGGAGCGCGAGCAGGCCGGCCAGACTGACCGCCGTGGTCGTCTTGCCCACTCCCCCCTTCTGGTTGGCTACCGCCCAGGTCTTCATCTTGCCTCGTCACTCTGCTGCCTGTGCCGCGTGGCGCCTCTGGCGCTTGCCGCGGCCCTACCGGAAGTATCGGCAGGTATACGGTTTTCGTAAGCCCGGTCATTCGCCCGGCCCATGCCGTATTGCGCCTGCGCCACACACGGCACGTCCGTGAACCGGTACGCACGAACGCGATCCCGCCCTGTCGCCGTGGCCGGCATGGCGTGCACCGACAGCTACCTGATCTTCGTCAACGCGGGCGCGACATCGTCGAGCGCCAGCACCTGCTCGGCCAGTCCGGCGCGGGCTACCGCCGCCGGCATGCCATAGATGACGCTGCTGGCCTCGTCCTGGGCCCAGACCGCTGAACCGGTATCCTTGAGCAGCTTCGCGCCCTGGGCGCCGTCGGAGCCCATGCCCGTGAGCACCACCCCGAGGACCTTGCCCGGCATGGTGCGCGCGGCCTCGGTGAAGGCGACGTCGACACTGGGCTTGTAGAACTGCTCCGGCGGCGCGTCGAAGACCCGCGCGCAGACCGAGGCGCCGCTGCGCCGCAGGCCGAGCTGCCGCCCGCCCGGGGCGAGC
>JACDUA010000134.1 GCA_013519935.1 Ectothiorhodospiraceae bacterium WFHF3C12
AACACCCGCCCGGCCGCCGCGGCGTCAAAGGCCCACGGCACGCCCGGCGGCCATTCGGCGCGCGCCTACGGCAGCTCCTCGGCGTCTTCGCCTTCCTTCTCCGGCGGCATCATGTCCGCCTTGCTGACCCCAAGGGCCAGGGCCAGGGCGCTCGCCACGTAGATCGAGGAATACGTGCCCACCACGATGCCGACGACCAGCGCCAGCGCGAATGGCCCCACCGTCTCGCCCCCCAGGAAGAACAGGGCGAGGACCACCAGCATCGTGGTCGCGGAGGTCATCAAGGTGCGGCTCAGCGTCTGGTTGATGGAGATATCGGTCGTCTCAACCGGGTCATCCCGGCGGATCTTGACGAAGTTCTCCCGGATGCGGTCGAACACGACGATGGTGTCGTTCAGCGAATAACCGATCACGGCCAGCAGTGCCGCGAGCACGGTCAGATCGAAGTCCACCTGGGTAACGGCGAAGAATCCCACGGTGATGGTCACGTCGTGGATCAGCGCGGCCACGGCACCGAGGGCGAAACGGTACTCGAAGCGGAACGCCACGTAGATGAGGATACCGCCCAGGGCGAACAGCAGCGCCAGGCCGCCCTGGTCGCGGAGCTCGCTGCCGATTTCGGGCCCCACGAACTCCACCCGCTGACGCTGTGCTTCCGGATGCTCCTGCCGCAGCAGGGACATGATCCGGTCGCCCACCTTTTCGTTGTCCACCTGGCCACCGTCGAGCTGGGGGCCGAGGCGGATGAGCACGTCCCGCGACGTGCCGAAATACTGCACGATGGCGTCCGGATAACCGCCCCCGGCCAGGGTTCGGCGCACCTGTGACAGCTCGACCTGCTCCGGGTACTTGACCTCCACCAGCGTGCCGCCGGTGAAATCGATGCCCAGGTTCAGACCGCGGGCTGCGATGGCCGCGATGGAGATCGCCAGCAGCGCCAGCGACACCACGAAGGTCACCCGGCGCAGGGCCATGAAATTGATGTGGGTCTCGCGTTTGAACAGATCCATGACCAGAGGCCTATATCTGCAGGCGCGCCTTGCGGCGGCCGCCGTAAATGAGGTTCACCACGGCCCGGGTGCCCATGATCGCGGTGAACATGGACGTGACGATGCCGATGGACAGGGTCACCGCAAAGCCCTTGATGGGACCGGTACCGAACGCGAACAGCACGATGGCAGCGATGAGTGTGGTGATGTTGGCGTCGGCGATGGTGGACAGCGCCTTTTCGTAGCCGCCGTCGATAGCGTTCCGGGCACTGGCGCCGCTGCGCAGCTCTTCCCGGATGCGCTCGAATATCAGCACGTTGGCGTCAACGGCCATGCCCACCGTGAGCACGATGCCGGCGATACCCGGCAGTGTCAGCGTGGCCTGCAGTAATGACAGCACGCCCACGATGAGCACGAGATTCGTCAGCAGCGCCAGATCCGCCACCAGGCCGAAGACCCGGTAATACAACGCCATGAACACCACCACCAGCGCGAAGCCGATGATCACCGCGTTGAAGCCCTGATCGATGTTTTCCTGACCCAGGCTCGGGCCGATGGTCCGCTCCTCGACGATCTCCATGGGCGCGGCCAGGGAGCCGGCCCGCAGCAGCAGCGCCAGGTCGCGCGCCTCCTGCGCCGAGTCCAGACCGGTGATCTGGAAGCGGTTGCCCAGCGGCTCCTGGATGCGGGCGACGTTGATGACCTCCTCGACGCGCTCGCTGACCTTCCTGATCTCGCCGTCCACCCGACGGGTATCCACCCGGTTCTCGATGAACACCACGGCCATGTACTTGCCCACGTTCTCCGCGGTGAAGCGGCTGAAGATGTCGCCGCCGGCGTCATTGAGGCGGATGGAGACCTGGGGCTGGCCGTTACGGCTGTCGATGCCGGACTGGGCGTCGGTGATGTATTCGCCGGTGAGAATCACCCGCTCGCGCAGCAGCACGTAACCCTCGTCGCGCCGCTGGTAGACCTTGGAGCCCGGCGGCGTGGCGGCATCGGGCCCACCCTGGTAGGGGAAGTTGCTCTCGTCGACCTTGTGGAACTCCAGCGTCGCCGTGGCGCCGAGGATGTCCTTGGCCCGGGCCGTGTCCTGAACGCCCGGCAACTGGACGACGATTCGCCCGCGGCCCTGGCGCTGGATGACCGGTTCGGCCACGCCCAGCTCGTTGACGCGGTTGCGCAGGGTGGTGATGTTCTGGGATACGGCGAAGTTCTCGACCTCGCTCACCTCCTGGTCGGGCAACTCGGCGATCAGCCAGAACAGGCCGTCGCGCTCCTCGCCCCGGAAATCCAGGCTGGGATAGTCGCCGCCCAGAGCGTCGAAGGCCCGCTCGCGCACGGCGGCCCGCTCGAAGCCCACTTCCACCCGGGCGCCCTCGTAATCGATCTGCTGATAGCGCACCCGCGACTCGCGCAGCTTGGTCCGGAACTCGTTGGTATAGCGCTCCATGGTCTGCGCCAGGGCGGCGTCCAGGTCCACTTCCATGAGGAAGTGAACGCCGCCGCGCAGATCCAGGCCCAGGAACATGGGCCGGGCGTTTAGGGCCTGCAGCCATTCCGGCGTCGACGGCGCCAGGTTCAGCGCCACGGTGTAGTCGGTGCCCAGCGCCAGCTCGATCTCGTCGGCGGCTTCCAGCTGCGCGGTGGTGTCCGGCATCCGGATGAGGAAATGGTTTTCCGTGACCTCCGCGGACTTCACGGGCAGGTTCTCGGAATCGAGCAGGTCCACTATCCGCTGGCGAACGGTTTCCGCCGGCGGCTCACCCGAGCGGGTGGAGATCTGCACGGCCGGGTCCTCGCCGAACACGTTGGGCAGCGCGTAGAGCACCCCGGCCGCGAGCGCGACTACCAGGATGGCGTATTTCCACAAGGGGTAGCGGTTTTGCATGCGGCTCGTCCTAACGGCGGACCGTTACTGGCTGTCCTCTTTCTTCTTGGCTTCCTTGCCCTTCATGGTGCCCTTGGGCATCACGGAGGAAACCGCGTTCTTCTGGATCTTCACCTGGACGCCGTCGGCCACTTCCAGGGTGGCGAACGTGTCACCCACCTCGGTGACCCGGCCCAGCAGTCCACCGTTGGTGACGACCTCGTCGCCCTTGCCCAACTGCTCGACGAGCTGGCGATGCTCCTTGGCGCGCTTCTGCTGGGGACGGATGAGCAGGAAGTAGAAGATGACCAGCAGCAGGACCGGGAAGATCAGCGTGGTCAGTCCGCCGCCGCCGGGGGCCGCCTGGCCGTTCTGGGCCATGGCATCGGAAATGAAGAAACTCATGCTGGACTCCTTGATTATGAAATTCTCGTGACTGCAATACGGTGCCGGGCGCGCGCAAAAGCGCGCACATTATGTCACAGAGCATCCTGATTCGCGTAAAACCCGGCGGCGTAGTCCTCAAGCCGCTCCTCCGCGATGGCCTGCCGCAGCTCGGACATCAATTGCTGGTAAAAGTGCAGGTTGTGCAGGGTATTCAACCGCGCGCCGAGTATCTCGTTGCACCGGTCCAGATGCCGCAGATACGCACGGGAGAAATGCCGGCAGGTGTAACAGGTACAGGTCTCGTCCAGCGGCGCCGTGTCCTCGGCATAGCGGCTGTTGCGGATACGCAGCGTGCCGGTTCGGGTGTAGAGAAACCCGTTGCGGGCGTTCCGGGTCGGGATGACGCAGTCGAACATGTCGACCCCGCGGCGTACGGCCTCGACGATGTCGCCCGGCTTGCCCACCCCCATCAGATAGCGCGGCCGGTCCGCGGGCATGTCCGGCATGAGGGCATCCAGCACGCGGTGGCGCTCCGCCATGGGCTCGCCCACCGAGAGCCCGCCGATGGCGTAGCCGTCGAAGCCGATTTCGCGCAGGCCGGCCAGCGAACGACTCCGCAGATCCTCGTGCATACCCCCCTGGACGATGCCGAACAGCGCCGCGGGATTGTCACCATGGGCCTCCCGGCTGCGCGCCGCCCAGCGCAGGGAGAGCTCCATGGACGCCGCCACCGCGTCGCGTTCGGCGGGAAAGGCGGGGCATTCGTCGAAGATCATGACGATGTCCGAGCCCAGGGCCCGCTGCACGGCCATGGACTCCTCCGGCCCCAGAAATACCTTCGCGCCGTCCACCGGCGAGCGGAAGGACACGCCGGCCTCGGAAATCCTGCGCATCTCGCCCAGGCTGAAGACCTGGAAGCCGCCGGAATCGGTCAGAATGGGGCCCGGCCAGGCCATGAAATCATGCAGATCGCCGTGCCGGGCGATGATCTCGGTACCCGGACGCAACATCAGGTGGAAGGTATTGCCCAGCACGATCTGCGCGCCAATACCCTGAAGCTCCTCCGGAGTCATGCCCTTGACCGTGCCGTACGTGCCGACGGGCATGAACGCGGGTGTATCCACCACGCCGCGTTCGAAGGTCAGCCGCCCTCGCCGGGCGGCGCCGTCCCGGGCCAGCAGATCGAATCGCATGCTCACGACCGGACCTCCACGGCATCCGGCCGGGGCGGATGAATGAACATGGCATCCCCATAGCTGAAGAACCTATAGCCCTGTTCCACGGCGTGGCGATAGGCGGCGAGGATGTTCTCCCGGCCCGCCAGGGCGCTGACGAGCATGATCAGGCTGGATCCGGGCAGGTGAAAATTGGTCACCAGGGCGTCGATGGTCCGGAAGCGGTAACCGGGATAGATGAAGATGTCCGTCTCCCCGCGCAGCGGCGCCAGCCGTCCCGGCCGGGCCGCGCTCTCCAGAGCGCGCACCACCGTGGTGCC
>JACDUA010000135.1 GCA_013519935.1 Ectothiorhodospiraceae bacterium WFHF3C12
ATATCGTCCGGGACGACGCGCTCGGCGGCGACCGCGAGCAGCGCGCGCGGGGCGCGGCCCGCGCCGTGGAAGTGGTGGTCAGGAAGATTATCAACGGCGATCCGGATTACGCCGATGCCGCACAATGGGCCGAGGACAATCCCGGCGATGTATCCGATCTCGGCAACGGCAACAAGGACATCAACACCCTGGTGGAGGGTGATATCGACCCGTCCAACGCCAACCACAGCAGCGACGCCGACATCCCGGCCGATGCCATGCAGCTGACCAACGTCGTCGGCGGCCGCCTGGCCATCAGTCACAATGAGGGCGGCAAGCGCGGCGCCGTGCTGATGTACTTCCTGGGCCAGTCGGGGGAGCGCCAGGGCCGGTGGCAGGCCTGCGTGCGCTACACCGGCGACGAGGACCTGGAGACCGACGGCCTGCTGCTGGACGGTGACTGGTCGCTGGCCCAGGCCGGCAACCCCTACCTCATGCTGGTCTCCGCGGATCTGCTCGGCAGCAACCACGCCATGATGGTGCGCAGCGTCGACGTCACGGATGCCAGCCAGGCCCTGTTCCGCTTCGACTACGATGACTCGGGCAGCGACACCTGGAGCGGGGATCCGACGGTCGTCGCGGTGGAGCCGGGCGACGTCCCGGCTGACGACGAGGCCTGCCGGCAGGCGCTGGTCGAGCGTTTCGGCCGGAACTGACGTCCGCGCCTTCTCTCCCGTGGGGTCGCCGGCGTCCCTCGCCGGCCTCTTGCGCGCGCCATGCCGCCGGGCTTTCCCCCGGCGGCGTTTTCGTCTTTACTGGCTGGGACAGGAATCCGTCCTTTGGCGGATGGAACAGCCGGTGATGAGACGGAACGATGACCACCAATTGGGAACGGGTGGAGGCGGCATTCGACGAGGCGCTGCGATTGACCGACACCGCGGCCCGTTCCGCCTATCTGGCCCGGCTGGCCGGGGAGGATGCGTCCCTCGCGGCGGAGGTCCAGGCCCTGCTGAGCGCCGAGACCAGTGCCGGGCGATTCCTGGACGGAATCGGTGAGCAGACGCAGCGCCTGGAGGTGTTCACCCTGCAGCCTGGCCAGCGTCTCGGCCGTTACCGTATCGACGACTGCCTCGCCGCCGGCGGCATGGGCGTCGTTTACCGGGCCGAGGATGAGCAGCTCCAGCGCCGGGTCGCGCTGAAATTCCTGGCCCCGAGGGCCGACGACGACCCCGAGCAGCGCCAGCGCCTGCTCGACGAGGCGCGCTGGGCCTCCCGCCTGGACCACCCCAACGTCTGCACGATCCATGAGATTGGCGAAACCGATACCGGACAGGTGTTCATCGTCATGGCCCTCTGCCCCGGCGAGGACCTGGGCCGGCGGCTGCGCCGGGCACCGCTGAGTGTCGAAGCCATCGTCAAGCTGGCGCTGCAGCTCACCGAGGCGCTAATGGCCGCCCACGGCGTCGGCGTGCTGCACCGCGATCTCAAGCCCGGCAATGTCATCGTCGACGAGGCCGGCGCGGCACGCCTGGTGGACTTCGGTATCGCCGCCGCGGCCAGTGGAAGGGGAACGGAGCACACACCCGCGGGAACCCTGGCCTATATGGCACCGGAGCAGATCGCCGGCGGCGATCTGGATGAGCGCTGCGACATCTGGGGCATCGGTGCGCTGCTGTTCGAGGCCCTCACCGGCCGACGGCCCTTCCCGGGCCGCGACGGCGTCACGCTGAGCACCCTGCGCGCCCTTGATCACGCCGCGCCTCCGCCCGGCAGCGTGGTGCCGGGTGTGCCGCCGGCGCTGGACGCGGTGGTGCAGCGCTGCCTGCACCCGGACCCGGCCGGGCGCTTTGCCGACGCCGCCGAACTGCACGCCGCGTTGAGACGGCTGCTGCAACAGACGGCGCCCGAATCACTGACCGCCACGCCGGCCCAGGTGCGGGATGATGCGCGGCTGGTGCTGGCGGAATCCGGTGAGGCGGGCACCGGTCGTTACGTGACCGTTCTCGCCGTCGGCGCCGGACCCGGGCGCTCCCGGGAGGCCGTGCTGGAGACCGTCACCCGCTTCGGTGGACGCGAGGTGAGCGCCCCCGCCGCGGATGTCGTGCTGGCACTGTTCGGCTACCCCGTGGCCGACGAATACGCTGCCCTGCGGGCAGCCCGCTGCGCGGAAGCCGTGCCCGGCGCGGGAGACGCCAACTGTGTTGCCGTTGCCTCCGGTCCGGGCTGGTTCCTCGACGCCGAGCCCGCGGCGCCGTTGCGTGTCGGCGGTGAGGTCTTCCAACGCGCCCGCGCGCTGCTGGAGCGGGCCGACGCCGGCCCCGCGGCACTGGATGCGGCCACGCGGCGTTTGACGGAAGGACGGCGGTTCGGCGGTCGCACTGCGGCGGAAGACCGAGGGGATGTCGCCGGCCAAGCCCCGGCGCTCACGCCCCTGATCGGGCGCGTCCACGAGCTCGGCCTGCTGCGCGATGCCTGGGCGCGTTGCCTGGAAGACGAGCAGCAGGCCATCCTCATCGGGGGCGAACCCGGCATCGGCAAGAGCCGCCTCGTTCAGGAGCTGACCGGCGGCATCGCGCCGGCGGACCGGGCGCTGGTCGTCGATTGCCAGGCCAGTCCCCACCAGATGGCCAGTCCCCTGCATCCGGTCGTGGGTTATCTCCGCGGCCGGCTTCTCGACGACAACGCGGACGCCCATGGGGCCGCCCGGCGCCTGCGCGTGCTGCTGCGGCGCCATGGGCTCGCGGATCCCGCCTACGCCGTGGCTATCGCTCGTCTGCTGGGGTTGCCGGAGCCGGCGCAGCAAGCCCCGGTGCTGCTCAGCCCGGAGCTCGAGAAGGAACGCGGCCTGGACGGGCTCGCCCGGTTGCTGCTGGCCCGCGCGCGCCAGCAACCCTGCCTGCTGGTGCTGGAGGACCTGCACTGGGCCGATCCCACCACGCTCGGCCTGCTGGAACGCCTCTGGCGGGCCGCCTCGGCGGCGCGGCTGCTGGTGGTCTGTACCCATCGGCCGGAGTTCCGCCCGCCCTGGTCGGCGGCCCCCGGAGTGACCCATATCCGTCTGGCCCGGCTGCGCCGCAGCGAGTCCCGGGCCATGGCCGAGGCCGTCACGGCCGCGGCGGGTATGCGCACGCGCGGGATCGACGAGGTGCTGGAGCGCTGCGACGGCATTCCGCTGTTCATCGAGGAGCTGGCGGCGGACCTTATGAGCGGCCACGGGCCCGGCGGCGGCATTCCCTGGACCCTGCAGGATTCCCTGCTCGGGCGCCTGGAGCAGCTGGGCGACGCCCGCCAGGTGGCCCAGGCCGCCGCCGTTGCCGGTCGCAGCGTCGGCGCCGCCGTGCTGGAGCGGGTGGTGGACCTGCGGCCGGAGACACTGCGCGGGGCGCTGGAGACGCTGCAGCGGGCCGGTCTGCTGCTGGCCGAGGGCGGTGCCCGGCCGGCGTTCCGTTTCAAGCACGCGCTGATCCGCGACGCCGCTTATGCCTCGCTGCCCGAGGGGGCCCGTAGGCAGCTCCATCGGCGGGTGGCCGATGTTCTGGCCGACCCCGCGGCGGGCGGGCACCCGTCGCCGGAAGTATTGGCCCGTCACTGGGAGGCGGCGGAGGCCTTTGACGAAGCCGCCGGTTACTGGGCGCAGGCGGCGGCCCAGGCCCTGGGCCGCTTCGCCATAGCCGAGGCGCAGGACAACGCCCGACGCGGCCTGGCCGCGCTGGAGCGGTTGCCCCACGGTACGGATCGTCAGCAGATGGAGCTGAACCTGTGCATGACCCTGGGGCCGGCGCTGATGGCGGCGAAAGGTTACGCCGACGACGAGGTCAGTGCCGTGTACACCCGTGCGCGCAGCCTTTGCGCCGGCCTGGGCGATCCGCCGGACGTGTTTCCGGTTCTGTTCGGTCTGTGGACCTTCCACTGCGTGCGCGCCCGGCACGATGAAGCGCTGACGCTGGCCGAATCCCTCGTGCGGCTCGCCGCGCAGAGCGGGCAGGACGAGCTGCTGGCCGAAGCGCACATGGTCCGCGGCATCACCCGGTACTTTCAGGGCGAGTTCCTGGAAGCGGAAACGGATTTCGCGGAGGCCTGGTCCGCCTGCGAGGGGGAGGATCTTGCGGCCCACACCCTGCGGTACGGCCAGGACCCGGCCATGGTCATCCGCAGCTATCAGTCCTGGAATGCCTGGCAGCTGGGCAGGTCCGACGACGCCGACGCCTTCAGCGCCGAGGCCGTGGAGCTGGCCCGGGCCAGCCGGCACCCATTCAGCATCGCCTACGGGCTGACCTTCGCCGCCTGGCATGCCATGAACCGCATGGCGCCCGAGCTTGCCCGGGATCTGCTCGACGAGGCCATAGCGCTGTGCCGGGAACACCGTATCCAGGTCTTCCTCGCCCTGGCGCTGGCCCTGGACGCCCTGCGCCGGATGGGCGGCGGCGAGGCCGCCGAGGCGCTGGAAGCCATGGAAGAGAGCCTGAAGGTATACCGGGCCACCGGTGCGGAGCTGTTTCTGCCGGCGTGGTATGGCGCCATGGCCCAGGCGGCGGCCGGCACGGGCCGTCCGGAGCGGGCCGCCGCGCTGCTGGACGAGGCGATGGGGACCTGTGAACG
>JACDUA010000136.1 GCA_013519935.1 Ectothiorhodospiraceae bacterium WFHF3C12
GCCGGTCCAGGCGGTCCAGCCAGGCGGCGGCCGCCAGCGAGCCCGCGGCGGCGGCGAAGGTATAGCTGCCGGCGATGATGCCGATCCGCGAGGTGGCCACGCCGAGACCCTCGGCCAGGTCGGGGCCGAGCGGCGCAACCATCATGAAATCGACTATGTTGACGAACTGAATGGCGGCAACGAGCAACACCACCATTCGCTCGGAGATCGGTGATCGCATGGGAGCGCAGATCATAGCGCCCCGCGACGGATCATCCCAGCGGCGGTCACTCCCCGGATCGCCAGGTGAACTGGTAGGCGACCCCCTGCATCTCGTAGCCGATGCTCACGGCCACAACGCCCTCGGGCCGCCCGGGACCCGAAACCTTGCGCCCGGCGCCGAGGCGCTGATCACCAATGGCCCGGATGGGCTCGGCGGCATGGGGGTCGACCCGGGCGGTCAAGGCCGGACCGCCGCCCGCCACGGCGAGCTCGACAAAGGAATCGTGGACCAGTTTGCTCATCACCTCGGGTTCGGCAGGCACGTAGCGGCGCCGGCTGACGTCGTAGCGCACCCAGTCGATGGCCACGTGGCTTATTCTCCGCCCGTCGCCGCCCAGCACCAGGCGCGGCAGGGGCACGAACACCAGGGTGTGGCCTTCGGTGGTCACCGGCGGGTCGGCTGAGACATCCAGCTCCGCGAGCACCTCACCGGTATTCGGCCGCATCAGCGACCACCAGCCGCCGGGCATACGCGATAGCAGCGCGTCGGCGCCGCCGCGCGGAAAGCTCAGCCGGGTCACGCCGGAGTCACCAGACGGGCAGCCAGCCGGGTCCAGGCCGCGGGCCGGACCGAACTCCTCGCCGTCCAGCGCATTCACCGGCTCGGGCGGATAGAGCCCGACGGGCGCCCCGCTTCCGCAGCCCGCCGCCTGCGGCGTGGCCTTCCCGGCCAGCTCCAGATCGACACCGAAGCCCGCGAATCGATAGTCCCGGGGAGCCGGGGTCCGGTTCACGGCCGCGTGCAGTGCCTGACCACGCCAGACCTGACGCGGGCGCGCCATCAGCCAGCCGCCGGTGTCCGGATCATGATTGAGATAGAGATTGACGGCATTGCGGTAACCGTCGTCCCGGCGCGCCAGTTCCTCAAGCGTGGCGCGCGAGAGGCGCAGGCGAATCCGCCGGTCGCCGTGGACGGCGCTGGCCGAATACGTCACATAGCCGACCACCCGCTCCCGCCGGGGCGCATCACTGTCCACCAGCAGCAGCACCCAGTCGAAACGCCGCTCCAGGTCCAGCGCCACGCGGCCGTCGGGACCGAGCTCCACGCTGTGCAGCCAGGGCAGGAGCTCGGGGCTGGCGTGACCGTTGACGGTGGGCACCGCCGCCACCTTGTCGAACGCGGCCCGCACCCCGGCAACACCATTGCCCGCCGGCATTGCCAGCACGACTGCGAACAGCCATGGGCATAGGGCGCGTCGAAGCATCCTCGAGCATCGCCATTGTGATCCCTGCGCCACTATCGCGCCCTTCCGTTCAGTTCCCCTGCGCCTATAACTTGAGGGTAGCGCATAGGCGGAGGCATTAGTTGTGAACCCGGCCGCGAGGCGCGGCGTGTGGGCTGGACCATTCCAGCCACGGCATCCGAGGGGAGCGCGCAATCGCTCTGAAACTGCTAGTCCTGTTGGTGCTGGCCAACGGCGCACCCATCGTCGCCGCACGGCTGGCTGGACGCCGCTGGGCCTGGCCGGTGGATGCCGGCCTGCACTGGGCCGACGGCCGCCGCCTGTTGGGCCCGTCCAAGACCTGGCGCGGCCTCGCCGTTGGCGTCGCCGCGGCCGCGGTAGCCGGCGCAGGTCTGGGCCTGCCACTTTGGACGGGCGCCGTCATTGGCGGCCTTTCGCTGGTGGGCGACCTGTTCAGCAGCTTCATCAAGCGCCGGATCGGCGTACCGGCCAGCGGCCGGGCCACCGGCCTGGATCAGATCCCCGAGGCGCTCGTGCCAACCGCGCTGCTCGCGCCGGCACTGGGGCTCAACTGGACCGAAGCCGTGGCCGTGGTCGCGGCGTTCGTGGTGGTGGAACTGGCCCTTTCCTGGGCCGGATACCGGATCGGGCTGCGGCAGCGCCCCTACTGAGCCACCCGCGGCGCCCGTTGTCAGTCAGGCCTGGCCGGCGCCCGCGCGAAGCTCATGGATGGTCACCTCGGGGCGGCAGTTGAAACGCGCGTCGACGATGGATGAGCCGGCGCCTACGGACGTGTAGCCACGCATGCCGGCGTAATGCCACGGACCGGCCGCCATGTAGCGCGGGCAGTCGGCGTTGGTCATGATCGGAACGCCGCCCGGGAGACGAATCTGGCCGCCATGGGTATGGCCGGAGAGCATGAGACTGCAGCCCGCGTGGGCGGCCTGCCGGTAAATCTCGGGGGAGTGGGAGAGCAGCACCACGTAGCCGCCGTCGGTCACACCCGACCATGCCTGCTGCAGGTTGTCGGCGCGGAAGTAGTGCGGGTCGTCAACACCCACCAGGTAAATGCGTTCCTCGCGCCGGCGCAAGGTTACGTTCTCGTTGAGCAGCACCCGCATGCCCAGCGCTTCCAGCTCCGGCACCATGCGCAGCGAATCGTGGTTCCCGAGCACTGCGTAGACGGGCTGGCGAAGGTGGGGCATGACCCGGCTCAGACCATCCAGACACGCCGCCCAGGACCCGGAGGTGCGGTAGCGGAAATCTCCGGTGATCACGCAGGCGTCGTACTCCAGCGGCCGGACCCGCTCCGCCAGCACGTGGGGAAAGCGGGCATTCATGTCCAGGTGCAGATCGCTGAGATGGAGCAGCCGGTAGCCGTCGAAGGCCCGCGGCAGCCGGGCGGAGCGCACGACGTTGTGGGTAAGACCGATATCCAGCGCATTGCGCTGCCCCCAGCCGTAGAGCAGGCTCAGGCGCAGCAGCAGCCTTATGAGCCGGTGCGCCGAGACCCAGTTCTCCGGATGGAAACGGGTCCGGCCGCGCCCGACCACGGGTTGTTCGCCCTCCCCCTCGATACCCAGCCTCTGGCGCAGGTGCAGGGTGCCCACGCGTTGGGCGAGACCCTCCAGCAGGACCTCGTCATCTCTCTCCGTGATGGCCGGGCTCGCCAACGTGTACCTCCCGTTGCTCTGGCTGCGCCTGTGCCGGCCTGACCGGTCAGCGCTGGCAGCGCGGGCAGTAGTAGGTCGCCCGCTGCCCCAAGCGTATGACATTTATGCGGCCCTGAGTACAGCGCCGGCAACGCTCGCCGCCGCGGCCGTAGACCGACAGTTGCTGGCGGAAGTAGCCTGGCCGCCCCTCGCTGCTGGTGAAATCGCGCAGGGTCGTCCCGCCCGCCTCGATGGCCTCGCGCAGTACGGCCGCCACCGCCTCGGCGAGCACGGCGTAACGCTGCCGCCCCACGCGCCCGGCGGCCCGTGCGGGGTGTATCCCGGCCCGGAACAGTGCCTCGCTGGCGTAGATGTTGCCCACGCCCACCACCACCCGGCTGTCCATGATGAAGGCCTTCACGGCCAGGCGACGGCCCCGGCTATGGCGATAGAGATAGCCGCCATCGAACGTGTCGGCGAAGGGCTCCGGGCCCAGCTGGGCCAACAGGGGATGCCGCTCCACCGCTCCCTCCACCCAGTGCAGGCTGCCGAACCGCCGGGGATCGGTGTATCGCAGGCAGGTGCCGTCAGCCATCACCATATCCCAGTGGGCATGCCGCTCCGGCGTCCTGGCCGCCGGCAGTACCCGCATGCTCCCGGACATGCCCAGATGCACGAGCAGTGTGCCGCGGCCGAGGCGCAACAGCAGGTATTTCGCCCGGCGCTCCACCGCCGAGAGCGTGTCGCCAGCCACCCGGTCGCTGAGCCCGGCGGGCACCGGCCAGCGCAGCCGCGGGTCGCGCACCTCGAGACGCGCGACCCGTTTGCCCACGAGATACGGGGCAATGCCAAGCCGGGTGGTCTCCACCTCCGGCAGCTCAGGCATACCGGGTCGCGTCCATCTGGCGGTGCATGCGCGCCGTCATCCGCGCCGCAGCCGCCACCAGCGCCAGCCGCCGATCGCGGCCAGCAGCACCGGCAGCGCAAGGAGAAATCCCAGACCGGTGACCGCCTGGCCGGTCCGGGTGAACGCCAGACGCTGGTCGGGCGTGGCGGGCTGATACGTCTCAAGCAGCGTGTCCGATGCCAGCAGCCACTGCAGCAGGTTCAGGCCGAAGGGCAGATTGCCGCCGTTGCCCAGATAGCTGTTGGAGAGGAAATCCCCGTCGCCGACCACGGCGACGCGCTGCTCACGGGTACCCGCCGCGGCCCCGGCGTCC
>JACDUA010000137.1 GCA_013519935.1 Ectothiorhodospiraceae bacterium WFHF3C12
CGCCAGCCCACGATTCCGTGGGACGAAATCCGTCATGTCGCCCGGGAGGCCGCCGAAGCAATGGCCGGCGAGCATGCCGAGCGCATCGCCCGCGAGCGCGTGGAGCCGCTGCGCCGGGAAGTCTCGGAGGCTGTGGAGGAATCCGCCAGCACCGCCCGCCGCCTGGCCGAACAATCAGCCCGGGCAGCCGCCGACACCGCCTCCCGGGAGGTGGCCGAGCGTATCGCCGACCGCACCGCGCGGATGATCGCCCAGAACGTTGCGGAGGACGTGGCCGGCCGCGTGGCCCGCGAGGTTGGCCCGGAGGCCGCCAAACGCATCATCGAGAACGTTCGCGAGGAAATCCGGGAGCGCGTCGACGAGACGTTGGCCGGTGACGAATTCCGTCAACGGGTTCGCGACATGATCATGAAGGAGTACGCCCCTCAGCTGCAGTCCGCCATTACGGAACAGGCCCGCAAGACGGCCTACGAGGCTGCCGAAGAGTCCACCGAGGCGCTGGTGCGGGAGCGCATGGAGATCTTCCGCTCCGAGCTCAGGAGCCTCACTGACGAGACCGTCGAGCAGCGCACCAGCCAGCTCGCCGGGCGCATTCGCCGGGCCACCATGACGCTGGGCATTCTCCTCGTGGTCGGGTTCGCCGCCAGTGCCTACCTGGCTCTCTACGGCTTGCCGGGGTAACCGGCGGGATACGCCGTAGCGGCGATGGCGGGTTGTCGGATGGCAAGCCCATCCAACCTGCGGATCTGGTCCAGACCCTGTCCTAGCGATTCGAGGCCAACCGATCCGCCGCGCGGATCGGTTCGGGTAGCCGATACCTCGGTGTACAGGCGAGTACCCAGTCCACGGCCTCGTCCTGGTTGACCCGGTAGCCCGGCGAGATGAATAGCGGCTTGACGTTGCGCCGGGTCCGAAGGACGGTGCCGATGCGCTCTTCTCCGTCCATGAGGGGGGCACGATCGCCCTTTTCCGGCCCGGGGTCGTCGTGTCTGCCGATTAGCCGGGACTTGCCCACGCCGATCGTGGCGAAACCCGTGATGACGCCCAAGTGCGCGGCGATGCCAAGGCGGCGCGGGTGGGCGATACCCTGACCGTCGCACAGCAGCAGGTCGGGCGTCACGGTCAGGGATTCGAGTGCGGCGAGCACGCCGGGCAGCTCGCGGAACGACAGCAGCCCGGGTACGTAGGGGAAGGCGGTGGGTACCCGGGCAAGTGCTTCGGTGACGGGCTCCAGTTCGGGGAAACCGAGCACCACGGCGGCGGCCCGCACGGTGCGGCCGCCGTCCTCGAAGCCGACGTCGATGCCGGCCACCGTCTCGATGGACCTCGGGCCGCCCTTGAGGGTCACCCGGTCGCGAAACTGTCGCTGAATGGCGATGGCTTCGGCAGGCGTGACGGACCACTCGTGACCGGGGTCGTAGCGCATGGACGGGACCGATTACCGGTAAACCGGCATTTTCGGCCCGGTGTGTCGCCGGTTCAAGCCGCGCCCTGATACGCGGATAAGGGAATCAGAGGTCCAGGTCGTCCAGCGGGTTCTGGTTGTGCCGGCCGAGC
Organism: Ectothiorhodospiraceae bacterium WFHF3C12; assembly: GCA_013519935.1. Lineage (GTDB taxonomy): Bacteria > Pseudomonadota > Gammaproteobacteria > Nitrococcales > Nitrococcaceae > WFHF3C12. The sequence goes on from JACDUA010000137.1 coordinate 1,558, forward strand.
AGCTCTTCGCCGTAGTCCTCGCGGGTGATATCGAGGGACCCTGAGTAGTCTTCGGGCGGCTCGATGGGCTCCAGACTGACCTCAAGCCAGGTCTCCAGGTCCAGCTCTTCGAGCGACCCGTCGAAGTACTGGATTTCCACCGACTCTTCCTCGGCGTCGTAGGCGACAACCTCGAAGGTATCGCCCGTGGCGGACATGTACCAATCGCCCACGACCGGTTGATACTGGACAGCCATGCCATGTCTCCCAGCGTATGCGGACAACGGCGACCTGCCGTGCCCGGCTACAACGACTGCGGATTGCGCCGGCGGAACGCCGCTTCCCGGTTTGGGGCCATGGGACACGCGCGAGGCCCCGCCGACCGTCTATCAACGTATAGGAGGGGCGCGCGGGGCCTTCAAGCCCCGCTTATCGGTTCAGCTACGGGCAGGGATTGGCGTGGGCGGCGTGGATGGCCTCGATGCCGGCCGCCAGCTCCTCCGGTAGCGGCATCTCGATGGAATCGATGTCCGCCTTGAGCTGCTCCATGGTGGTGGCGCCGATGATGTTGCTGGTGAGGAACGCACGTGAGTTGACGAAGGACAACGCCATCTGGGCCGGGTCCCAGCCGTGCTCGCGGGCCAGATCGACATAGCGCCGGGTGCAGTCCAAACCGGGCTCGCCCCAGTAGCGCTGGAAACGTTCGAACAGCGTCAGCCGCGCGCCCTCCGGCCGCTGGCCGTCCAGGTACTTGCCGGTGAGCATGCCGAAGGCCAGCGGCGAGTACGCCAGCAAGCCGCATCGTTCGCGGTGTGAGATCTCGGCCAGGCCGATCTCGTACGTGCGGTTGAGCAAATTGTAGGGGTTCTGCACCGAAACCATGCGTGGCAGGCCGTGCCGCTCGGCCAGATCCAGGAAGCGCATCACGCCCCAGGGCGTCTCGTTGGACAGGCCGACGTAGCGGATCTTGCCTTCGTCCACCAGCTCGCCGAGGGCCTGCAGCGTTTCCAGCAGCCGGGGTTCCGGGTCGCTCTCCTCCCGTGGAGGCTGGTAGCCGAGCTTGCCGAAGTAGTTGGCCTTCCGCTCCGGCCAGTGCAGCTGGTAGAGATCCACGTAATCGGTCTGGAGCCGCCGCAGGGAATCCTCCAGGGCCTGGCGGATGCCGGCGCGGTCGAAGCTGGCCTTGCCGTCGCGGATATGGGCGGGTCCGGGTCCGGAGACCTTGGTGGCGAGAACGAGCTTGTCGCGATTGCCCGTCTTCTTCAGCCAGGTGCCGATATACGCTTCGGTGCGGCCCTGGGTCTCCGCCACCGGCGGCACCGGATACATCTCGGCGGTGTCGAAGAAGTTGATGCCGCGCTCCAAGGCGTAGTCCATCTGCTCGTGGGCCTGCGCTTCGGAATTCTGCTCGCCCCAGGTCATGGTGCCCAGACAGATCGTGCTGACCTTAACGCCGGTACGTCCAAGCTCGCGGTATTCCATGGGACTCCTCTCGCTGGTTTCGGTGTTCGGTTGCGTTTCGAAACTCTGCCACAGATAACCGGGTGTGGGTATCCAGCCGGCGGCTGTGACCCTCCGCCGGCGCTGGTACACTCTGCGCTTCCCAGAAACCGCGTGAACCGCCATGAAGGAACTCGTGCTGGGCGGCGCCCGATCCGGCAAGAGCCGTCACGCCCAACGCACCGCGACAGCCCTGGGCAGGGACGTGGTCTACGTGGCCACGGCCACGGCCGGAGATGACGCCATGGCCGAGCGCATCCGGCGCCATAGGGAGGATCGTCCCGCCGAGTGGCGCACGGTGGAGGAGCCTGTGGAGCTGGCCAGAGTGTTGCGCGAGCACGCCGTGCCCGAAGCATGCCTGTTGGTGGATTGTCTCACGCTCTGGCTGAGCAATTGCCTGGCGGCGGACGTCTGGTCCGACCAGCGCCTGGCCCTTCTGGAGCTATTGCCGCGCCTGCCCGGGCCCGTGCTGCTGGTAAGTAACGAGGTGGGCCAGGGCGTGGTGCCCATGGGTGAGCTCAGCCGCCGCTTCGTGGACGAGGCGGGGTGGCTGCACCAGGACCTGGCCGCGCTCTGCGACCGGGTGACCTTCGTCACAGCCGGCATCCCGCAAACCCTGAAGGATACGAACCGATGACCGACTGGTGGAGCGAGCGCCTGCCCTGCCCGGTGGCCGGGATACGGGACCTTGCCGCCGAACGGCAACAGCACCTGACCAAGCCCCCGGGCTCCCTTGGCCGACTGGAAGCTCTTGCGGTGCGAATGGCGGCGCTCCAGGGCGATCCCGGCCCCGCCGTGGATCCCGCCGCCATCGTGGTCTTCGCCGGCGATCATGGTGTAGTGGCCGAAGGTGTGTCCGCGTTTCCCCAGGCGGTGACGGTGGCCATGATCCGCAACTTCGCCGTCGGTGGCGCAGCCATCAGCGTGCTGGCCCGCCAGAACGGCGCCGACCTGAGGGTGGTCAACTGCGGCACCGCCCAGGGGCACGACGATCTTGACGGCGTCATCGTTGTCGACGCCGGTCCCGGGACGGCCAACTTCTGCGAGGGGCCGGCCATGACGGGCGAGCAGCTCGGCGTGTGCCTGGAGGCCGGGCGCGA
>JACDUA010000138.1 GCA_013519935.1 Ectothiorhodospiraceae bacterium WFHF3C12
CGATTCTGTTGAAAAACTCGCCGCCTGCCGGCGTTTCGGTGATGTGGCGCGAGCGAGGGCCGTCAGTGGCTAGGTTAGTTGGCCCCGCATTGCTGGTCGGGGGCTTGATATTGGTTAGTGGGTCGGGTTTTCGCCTCACGCAGGCGCACTGATCCTGTGATCGGGCGGTGGCTGACGCAGCTGCTTGGCCATGCGCCTCAGATTTTGAGCGGTTGCCGCGAGTAGGAACTCGTCCTGGGCTCCGCTTGGGCCGCGCAGTCGCAGTCGGTCCAGCTTCAGCACCCGTTTGAGATGGGCGAAGAGCATTTCCACCTTCTTTCGCTCGCATCGCGAACGCGCGTACTCCGGTGTCTGGGCGATGAGCCGGGCAACGTCCCGGGCCTTTTCGTGGACGCTGTGGGCGATTTTGCGGCTTGGGGTATTCGGGCAGCAGCGCTGCTTCAAGGGACAGGCCTGGCAGTCATGCTGGCTTGCCCGGTAGATGATGGTGTTGGCTTTGGTGATGCCGGAGCGCAGCTTGGTGAATGAGCGTCTTCGTCGCCGCAGGCGGTGGCCGCTTGGGCAACGATACTCGTCAGCCTGCTCGTCCCAGTGGAAGTCCTTACGCCCAAGGGTGCCGTCCTTGCGATGGGTCTTGTCCCACACCGGCACGTGTGGCGCGATGGATTTCTCCTCGACCAACCACCCCAGCATGGGGGCGCTCCCGTAGGCCATGTCACCGATAAGCCGTTGTGGCTTAAGGTCGAGGCGTTGCTCGACCCGTTCGATCATCGTCCGGGTGGAGTCGACTTCGGCGCTGCGGTGGGCGGGTGTCGCCTCCACGTCGAGGATGATGCCCCGATCGGTGTCGATGAGGTAGTTCGTGGAGTAGGCATAGAACGCGGGCCCACCCGGCGCAGCGGTCCACCGCGCCGAGGGGTCGGTCAGCGAGAGGTTCTTCGGCGGCGTCCCACTGCCTGCCTCCTCATCCAGCGCCTGGAGATACTCCCGTACCGCGCGCGTGCAGCGCTTCGGATCGCTCCAGTCGATCTCTTGCGTGCCGGGCACGCCGCGTTGGCGATTGGCGTCCGCCTTGATCACGCTCGCGTCGATGGCAAAGCCCTCGCCCTTGACCAGGCCCTCCGCCATGCAGCGGCGGACGACTTCGTCGAAGACAAAGCGTAACGCCTCGCTCTCGCGGAAGCGCCCGTGCCGGTTCTTTGAGAAGGTGGAGTGGTTCGGGACTTCGCCTTCCAGCCCTAGCTGGCAGAACCAGCGGTAAGCAAGGTTCAGGTGCACTTCCTCACAAAGCCGCCGCTCCGAACGGATCCCGTAGCAGTAGCCCACGATCAGCATCCGGACCATCAACTCCGGATCGACCGAGGGACGGCCCGTCGCGCTGTAGTAGGGGGTGAGGTGCGCCCGCAAGCCCCTCAGATCGAGCAGTTGGTCAATTCGGCGAAGGAGGTGGTCGGGCGGGATATGTTGATCGAGACAGAAATCGTAGAAGAGCTCATTCTGAGCGGCCGGCAACTGACCCATCATGCGGCGAAGCCCTCTCTGTGCGCCCCCTTATTTTACCCTGCTGCCGCCGCCAAAGCCCGGGTTTTTCAACAGAATCGACCCAAAGCGGCCATTCATTCCTCTAATGTAGGATTGTGAGGCCTGACCCTCACGCTCGCCGAAGCCGCTAACATTAACCCGGGACTCCAGATCGGAGTGCTGCTGAAAACGGGAGACGTCGGGCCGCCACTAATCCAGAAGCCTTTCAGGCGCATCCATGTCCTTGTGCAGCACACGAACAACAAGCACCTCCGGTTCAAGCGCTTGATAAAAAACAGCGTGATGCTCGACCTGCAATCTGCGATACACTGGGAGAACATGGGCGTAATTCGCGCCAAGTGACGGATGATTAATCAGCTGCTTCATTCCTGCCTCCAGCTGATCCAGATATTTATCCGCCTGATCAACACCCCAGTCTTCGCAGGTATACACCCAAATTCCGATGAGGTCTGATTCCGCCTTCGGCGTGACGCTCAGCTTGAGCACTAATCAGCCGTCTTCATCCGCTTACGGCCAGCCGCCTTGATAGCTGATCTATCGAACGGCTTAGGTTTCCCGCTTGACTCGCCCTCAGCGAGGGCCTGCTTCAGCGTGGCAAGACGTTCTTGGGCCTGCTGGTCTCGCCGGATGAGATAGCGAATATACTCACTATCATTGCTGAAGTGACCGCTTTCAATCTGGCCTTTCACCCAGCCGTCTTGGTGTTCAGTCAGCGTGATGGTTTTCCTGCGCATGCTCATAGCTGGCGCCTAAGAGAGCAAAAGTATGACAATATCATACCATCCGCTTGCACCGAATCAATTCTCCACTTCCTGTCGCCCAACGCCTCTCGCAGTGAACCGTTCCGGGTTTGCCGGAGACCGTTTGTTGTGAGTCAGGAGGTTTATGGTGGGCCCGTGGGGCCAGACACGACCGATTCTGTTGAAAAACCCGGGCTTTGGCGGCGGCAGCAGGGTAAAATGAGGGGGCGCACAGGGAGGGCTTCGCCGCATGATGGGTCAGTTGCCGGCCGCTCAGAATGAGCTCTTCTACGATTTCTGTCTCGATCAACATATCCCGCCCGACCACCTCCTTCGCCGAATTGACCAACTGCTCGATCTGAGGGGCTTGCGGGCGCACCTCACCCCCTACTACAGCGCGACGGGCCGTCCCTCGGTCGATCCGGAGTTGATGGTCCGGATGCTGATCGTGGGCTACTGCTACGGGATCCGTTCGGAGCGGCGGCTTTGTGAGGAAGTGCACCTGAACCTTGCTTACCGCTGGTTCTGCCAGCTAGGGCTGGAAGGCGAAGTCCCGAACCACTCCACCTTCTCAAAGAACCGGCACGGGCGCTTCCGCGAGAGCGAGGCGTTACGCTTTGTCTTCGACGAAGTCGTCCGCCGCTGCATGGCGGAGGGCCTGGTCAAGGGCGAGGGCTTTGCCATCGACGCGAGCGTGATCAAGGCGGACGCCAATCGCCAACGCGGCGTGCCCGGCACGCAAGAGATCGACTGGAGCGATCCGAAGCGCTGCACGCGCGCGGTACGGGAGTATCTCCAGGCGCTGGATGAGGAGGCAGGCAGTGGGACGCCGCCGAAGAACCTCTCGCTGACCGACCCCTCGGCGCGGTGGACCGCTGCGCCGGGTGGGCCCGCGTTCTATGCCTACTCCACGAACTACCTCATCGACACCGATCGGGGCATCATCCTCGACGTGGAGGCGACACCCGCCCACCGCAGCGCCGAAGTCGACTCCACCCGGACGATGATCGAACGGGTCGAGCAACGCCTCGACCTTAAGCCACAACGGCTTATCGGTGACATGGCCTACGGGAGCGCCCCCATGCTGGGGTGGTTGGTCGAGGAGAAATCCATCGCGCCACACGTGCCGGTGTGGGACAAGACCCATCGCAAGGACGGCACCCTTGGGCGTAAGGACTTCCACTGGGACGAGCAGGCTGACGAGTATCGTTGCCCAAGCGGCCACCGCCTGCGGCGACGAAGACGCTCATTCACCAAGCTGCGCTCCGGCATCACCAAAGCCAACACCATCATCTACCGGGCAAGCCAGCATGACTGCCAGGCCTGTCCCTTGAAGCAGCGCTGCTGCCCGAATACCCCAAGCCGCAAAATCGCCCACAGCGTCCACGAAAAGGCCCGGGACGTTGCCCGGCTCATCGCCCAGACACCGGAGTACGCGCGTTCGCGATGCGAGCGAAAGAAGGTGGAAATGCTCTTCGCCCATCTCAAACGGGTGCTGAAGCTGGACCGACTGCGACTGCGCGGCCCAAGCGGAGCCCAGGACGAGTTCCTACTCGCGGCAACCGCTCAAAATCTGAGGCGCATGGCCAAGCAGCTGCGTCAGCCACCGCCCGATCACAGGATCAGTGCGCCTGCGTGAGGCGAAAACCCGACCCACTAACCAATATCAAGCCCCCGACCAGCAATGCGGGGCCAACTAACCTAGCCACTGACGGCCCTCGCTCGCGCCACATCACCGAAACGCCGGCAGGCGGCGAGTTTTTCAACAGAATCG
>JACDUA010000139.1 GCA_013519935.1 Ectothiorhodospiraceae bacterium WFHF3C12
AGGCGGAGGCCCCGGCCGAGGAGCAGGCGCAAGCCGGTGATACGGCGGAAGCTGCGGAGGCCGCGCCGGAGCAGACCGCGGACGGCGCTGATTCCGGGGCCGAGGCGGCCGATGAGGAAACCACGCAGGCGACGGCGGAGACCCAGGCCGAGCCAGCCGACGAGACCCAGCCGGAGCAGGCTGCCGACGCTCAGCCGGAGGAGCAGGCTCAACAGGAGCAGGCCGCGGAGCCGGAAGCACAGCCGGAGCAGGCGCCTCAGCAGCCGGCTTTCAAGCCGACGCCGATCTGGCAGGATCCCATGGTGCTCGGCCTTGCCGGCGCGGTGGTCCTGGTGCTGCTGTTGCTGGTCTACATGGTCATGCGCCGGCGCGGCGGCGGCGATGATGAAGTCCAGGACCTGTCCGACGAGATCGCCCGCGGCCTCGATGAGGAGAGCGGCGCCGATGACCTCGCCGCGGGCTTCCGGGAGGACGAGGGCGGCAAGGACGAAACCTTCGCCGGACTGGAGGAGGAGCCGCCCGAGCTGCCGCCGGAGAGCGATCCCCTCGGGGAGGCGGAGGTCTATCTCGCCTATGGCCGTTACGACCAGGCCCAGGACGTGCTGGATCGCGGACTGCAGCGTGAGCCCGACAACAAGGAAATGCGGCTGAAGATGCTGGAAGTGCTGGCGCTGACCCAGGACCGCGCGGCATTCGAGGATCAGGCCGAGCAGCTTCACGCGCTGGTCGACGAGGACGATCCCGCCTGGCAGCGCGCGCTGGAGATGGGCCGTGAAATGGCGCCGGAGCATCCGCTGTTCGGCGCTGCTGGTGGCGACGCTGGCGGCACTGGCGGCGATGCCGACGAGGATCTCGCCTTCGACCTGTCGGGAACCGAGGAAGAGAGCACGCCGCAGGGCGCCGCTGCCGATGAGCCGGACAAGGCCGCCGCGAGCAGCGACGACTTCAGCGATCTCGAGTTCAGCTTCGAGGAATCCGGCGAAGACAAGCCGGAAGCGGCGCCTCAGGCCGAGAGTGGCGACTTCGATCTGGACTTCAACCTGGATGAAGAGCCGCGGTCCGACGAGAGCCCGGCGCTCGAGCAGAACGCGGAGCCTGCCGCCGGGCTCGAGGATCTGGAGTTCGATCTGGACGAGCCGAGCCCGGAGAATCCGGCCTCCTCATCCGCGGAGCCGGCCGGCGCGGACGAGCAGCAGGACAGTGGCGAGGACCTGTCCCTCGATTTCGATCTGGACGAGGACCAGGAGATGGCCTCGCCGGCGCGGGACGAGGGTGAGCTCACCGGTTCCGGGTCAGAGGAGGACGCGGAATCTCAGGGGCTGGAAGACTTCAGCTTCGACTTCGAAGAGGAGCCGGGGCAGGGGGCGGAAAGCGCCGAGGCCGATTCTGAGGCAACCACGAAGGACGTGGATATGCAGTCGACGGCGTTGGACTACAACGTGGAAGAGCCGGCCGATGCGTCATCGGCGGGCGGTGCTGCAGACGATGTCGATCTGCTCGACGAGGTCGGCACCAAACTCGACCTGGCCCGTGCCTACATGGACATGGGCGACAGCGAGGGTGCCCGGGCGCTGCTGGACGAGGTGGTCGAGGAAGGCAACGACGCGCAGATCAAGGAGGCGCAGGAGCTGCTCTCCCAGGCCGGCTAACCGCAAAGCACCACGTCTTGAGGCGCCGGTCCGGGGGCACCCGGCCGGCGCCGGGAGATTACCCCCGCCCGGCCCGCGCAGGCGCGGTCCGGCTTTCTCTGACCCCCCGGCCTGGCGTGTGAGTTCCCGCTATGCACCCCGTCGTCTCGCTAGGCCTGGTAGTGGCGGTGATTGTCTGCCTTGCCGCCGGGGGGTGGCCGGACATTCTGGTTGCCGCCACGGCCTGCGCGCTTGCCCTGCCCCGGGTGCCGGATCTGAGGCTGCCGGGGCTCGCGCGATCGCTCTGGCGGTTGCGCTTCTTCTACCTCTCCCTGCTGATCCTCTACGCCTGGTTCTCGCCGGGAAAAGCGCTGTTCCCGGCGCTCGGCTTTTTCTCGCCATCCCTGTCGGGCATTGCCACCGCGGCCCGCTACATTGCCTTTCTCGCGGTCATCACGACACTGGTGCAACTGCTCATGGCCCGCTTTCCCCGCGAGGAGCTGGTCGCCGCCCTGCGGTGGTGGCTGACGCCTTGCCGTGCAATCGGCCTGGACCCCGATCGCGTGGCGCTACGCCTGATGCTGGTCGCGGAAGTGTTGCCACGGCTGCGCGAGCTGGCCGGGGAGGCGACGGAGTCAACGGTTTCCGGGCGTCGTGCCGATGGCATCGTCCCGCGCGCGGCGGCCATCTATGAGCGTACGCTGAAGGAGGCCGAGACGGTGACACCGCCCCGGCTGGAGCTGGTCCGGTTGCCGACCCCCGGGGCGATGGACTGGGCCCCGGCAGCGGTGGCGGTGGGGGTGCTGGCGATAATCTGATTCGCGCCGGCCGTCTTGTCGCCGGCGGTGGTTTCGGGCAGGCTCCGCTGCGCGATGCGTCCGGGCGGGCCGGAGCGCGGGTGGACGGCGTGCGGAATTCGAGAGGGTATATGGCGCGTTTTGCCATCGGCATCGCCTACGACGGTAGTGGATACATGGGCTGGCAACGCCAGCGCCACGGGGCCAGCGTTCAGGCCATGGTGGAGAAGGCGGCATCCCGGGTCGCCGACGAGGCGGTGGAGGTAATCTGTGCCGGCCGCACCGATGCCGGTGTTCACGCGACCCATCAGGTGGCGCACTTCGATAGTGGCGCCGAACGGCCGCTTCACGGCTGGCTGCGGGGCATCAATTCCAATCTGCCCGGCGACATAGCGATCCAGTGGATCCAGCCAGCCGCACCCGAGTTCCACGCCCGGTTTTCCGCCACCGGGCGGTGCTATCGCTACGTCATCTACACGCACCCGGTGCGGCCGGCGCTACACCGTAACCGGGTTTCCTGGACCTACCGGCCGCTAGCGTTGGAGCCCATGCGCCAGGCCGCCCGGCACCTGGTGGGCGAGCACGACTTCAGCTCGTTTCGCGCCGTCGCCTGCCAGGCCAGGCACCCGGTGCGCGAGGTACGGGAGATCGCCCTCCAGCGCAGCGGTGCCTACATCTACCTGGACGTCAACGCCAACGCCTTCCTGCACCACATGGTCCGCAACATCGCGGGGGTGCTCATGAGCATCGGCGCGGGCGAACGGCCGCCGGAGTGGTGCCGTGCCGTGCTCGAGGCGCGGGACCGGACGCGGGGCGGGGTTACCGCGCCGGGAGAAGGGCTTTACTTGACCGGCGTTGACTATCCGGCGCACCTGGGTATCCCGTCCCGGGGTGAGTTGCCGGTTTTTGCGCCCTGAACCGGGGCGGGTTAGCATAGTGATCCGCCACACGGGCGCCCCCGGTCTGACATCACCCCACCTGCAGGAACTGGGATCGTTTCTTGCGCACGCGAGTGAAAATCTGCGGCCTGACCCGCGAGGCGGATCTCGCCGTCGCCGTGGAGGCGGGCGCAGACGCCGTCGGGCTGGTCTTTCACCGGTCGAGCCCCCGGTTCGTTGATCTGGCCCGGGCGGAGCACCTCTGCCGCCTGACCCCGGCGTTCGTGACCCTGGTCGGGCTGTTCCTCGACGAGGACCCGGTGTGGGTCGAGGAGGTGATCCAGACGCTGCCGCTGGATCTTTTGCAGTTCCACGGCACCGAGTCGCCGGATTATTGTCAGAGTTTCGGGCGGCGCTACATCAAGGCCCTGGGGCTGGGGGGTGGCGTCGGCGTGGAGGCGCTCGCGGCCCATCCCGGTGCTGCGGGCGTGCTGCTCGACGGCCATCCGCCCGGGCAGCAGGGCGGCTCCGGCC
>JACDUA010000014.1 GCA_013519935.1 Ectothiorhodospiraceae bacterium WFHF3C12
GCTAGCTGTGACCTTCCAGTAGGTTGTTCACTCGGGACCTACCCGGAAGACTGGAGGTGCGAACCAAACCATCCCTCCAGGAGGCCCGAGTGAACAACCATCAAAATGCCCGATTGACCGTCTATGGTCGAGAGCTGCTGGTCCGCCGTGTCGTCGAGCACGGTCTGCGCCCCAGCGAGGCCGCGCAGGCCGCCGGGGTCAGTACGCGCACGGCCTACAAGTGGCTGCGCCGCTATCGCGAAGGGGGCCGAGCGGCGCTGGCGAACCGCAGCTCCCGGCCCTCATGCTGCCCCCACGCGATCAGCGCCGGCTGCCGTGAGCGCATTATCGCGCGCCGCCGCACGCGCCAGTGCTACCACCAGATCAGCCAGGCCCTGGGTGTTGGGCGGGCCACCGTGGCGCGGGTGCTGCGCCGGGCCGGGCTGAACCGTCTCGCCGACCTGGAGCCCGCCCCCGCGCCGCGGCGCTACGAGCATCCTCATCCCGGGGCGCTGGTGCATCTCGACATCAAAAAGCTCGGGCGCTTTCAACGCCCCGGCCACCGCGCTACCGGGGACCGTCAAGCCGGCCATTCCGCGGGCGCCGGCTGGGAGTACGTGCACGTGAGCATCGACGATCACTCGCGCATCGCCACCGCCAGCATCCACGCCGACGAGCGCGCCGGCAGCGCCTGGCGCGCGCTGCTGCAGGCGGTGCGCTACTACCGCCGCCTCGGCGTGCGCGTCGAGCGGGTGCTCACCGACAACGGCGCCTGCTACCGCTCCCGGGGATTTTGGCGCCTGTGCCGGCGCCTTGGTATCCGCCACAAACGCACCCGCCCCTATACGCCCCGCACCAACGGCAAAGCCGAGCGCTTTATCCAGACCGCGCTGCGCGAGTGGGCCTATGCCCGCGCCTACCAACACTCCGAGCAGCGTGCTCGCCACCTGCCGTACTGGCTGCACCAGTACAACTGGCACCGGCCTCACGCTAGCCTCGGCAAACGTCCACCCGTCTCGCGCCTTCCAGGCGTGAACAACCTGGTGGGTTTACACAGCTAGCCCCCGTGCCCACGGAAAACCGGTACGATTCGCAAAAAAGAGGGCCGGCGGCGGGATATGGGTCCACCCACCTCCGACGCTATTGCACGTTACGCCCTCTCAAACGTCAAGCGAGAGCTCCTTGATCTTGCGCGTCAGGGTGTTCCGGCCCCAGCCCAGAAGCTTCGCGGCCTCCTGGCGGCGCCCCCCGGTACGCCGCAGCGCCGAGACGATGAGAATGCGCTCGACCCGCTCGGGCACCTCGGCCAGCGCCCCTTCGTGGGCATCGGCCAGGGCCTGGTCGGCCCAGCGGGTCAGGGCGTCCTCCCAGTCCCCGCTGCCCTCGCCGTGGCGCTCGCCGCCCTGCTGGCCGATCTCGGGCGGCAGGTCCTCCATGCGTACTTCCTTGGCGCTGGCCATTACCGTGAGCCAGCGGCAGACGTTCTCCAGCTCGCGGACATTGCCCGGCCAGCCGTGGCCCATGAGATAGCGCTCGACCTCGGGGGTGAGCACCTTGGTCTCCACGTTGAGCTCCTGGGCGGCCTTGGTGAGGAAATAGCGGGCCAGCATCGGGATATCGGTCTGGCGTTCGCGTAATGCCGGGAGGTGGACGCGAATGACGTTGAGCCGGTGGAAGAGGTCCTCTCGAAAACCACCGGACTTGACCATCTGCTCCAGGTCCTGGTGGGTCGCGGCGATGATGCGGACGTCCACGCGCTGAGGCGTATGGGCGCCCACCCGGTAGAACTCGCCGTCGGCCAACACGCGCAGGAGCCGGGTCTGCAGCTCCGCGGGCATGTCGCCGATCTCGTCGAGGAACAGCGTGCCCCCGTCGGCCTGCTCGAAACGGCCATGCCGCGTCTGATTGGCCCCGGTGAAGGCACCTTTCTCGTGGCCGAAGAGCTCGGACTCCATGAGGTCCCGGGGGATCGCCGCCATGTTCAGGGCGATGAACGGATGATCCGCCCGCGGGCTGTGCCGGTGCAGCGCCTGGGCGACCAGCTCCTTGCCGGTGCCGGACTCTCCGTTGATGAGGACCGTGATGTTGGAGCGCGACAGCCGGCCGATAGCCCGGAAGACCTCCTGCATGGCCGGGGCCTCGCCGATGATCTCCGGCACCCGTTGCTGGGTGCCGGCGTCCAGGCTGGTGGTGCTCTTTGCGCTATTGGCCGCCCGCTGCACCAGCGCGACCGCGTCATCCACGTCGAAGGGCTTGGGCAGATACTCGAAGGCCCCGCCCTGGTAGGCCGAGACCGCGGCGTCGAGGTCCGAGTGGGCGGTAATGACGATCACCGGGAGGTTGGGATGGCGGCCGTGAACCGCGTCCAGCAGATCCAGCCCATTGAGCCCCGGCATCCGGATGTCGGTGATCATGACGGCCGGCCGCTCGCGGTCCAGCTCCGTCAGCGCGCTGTCGCCGTTCTCGAAGGAGGTGACGGTCCAGCCCGCCTGGCCCAGGGCCTTCTCCAGCACCCAGCGTATGGACCGGTCGTCGTCGACAACCCAAACCGTCTTGTTCTGCATCACTTCGACACCGCCTGTTCTGCTGTCCCGTTGATCGTGGCGAGGGACTCGCGCCCGGCCGGCCCGCTTTCCGGGTGGCTGGCCGGCGGGCGGTAAGCCCTATTCATCACGTTCCTCCAGAGGCAGGGAAATGGTGAATGTGGTGTTGCCGGGCTGGCTGCTGCACTCGACCAGCCCGCCGTGCTGGCTCACCAGGGTCTGGGCGATGGACAGTCCGATACCCGAGCCCTGGGCCCGGGTCGTCACCATCGGATAGAAGATCTGGTCCTGGAACTCGGGGGCGATTCCCGGGCCGTTGTCCACGATGTCGATGCGGGCCACCAGTTTGTGGGTGATGTTGCCGATGGTGAACAGCCGCTGGGTCCGCGTGCGCAGCAGGATCCGGCCGTCCTTCCCCACGGCCTGCATGGCGTTGCGCACGATGTTGAGCACGGCCTGGATGAGCTGGTCCGGCGCCACCTGGATGTCGGGGATGCTGGGATCGTAGTCCCGGGAAATCTGGACCCCCTTGGGCGCCTCCGCCTGAACCAGGTGCCGTACCCGCTCCAGGATCTGGTGGATGTTCACCAGGCGTTTCTCGGGCTGGGCGTCGGGACCGAGCAGCCCGTTGACCAGGGCCTGCAGCCGGTCGGCCTCGCTGATGATCACCTGGGTGTACTCCCGCAACTCGTCGTGGTCCAGCTCGCGGTCGAGGAGCTGGGCCGAGCCGCGTATCCCGCCGAGGGGGTTCTTGATCTCGTGGGCCAGGCCGCGGATTAGTTCGCGGATCGCCCGGTTCTGGGCGATGAGCCGGTGTTCCTTGCTGATCCGCAGATGCCGGTCCAGCGCCGTGAGCTCCAGCAGGATCCGCCCGTTCTCCATGGGCGTGACCGAGCATTCCACGGTGATGTAGTGCTCCGGGCCGGCGGCGATCTGGGTCTCGCGCTCGGTGTAGGTGGCCCCCTGGGCCACCGCGCGGTCGATGGCGTCGGTGAGCTTGGCGAACCCGGGCACCACCTTGCGGATGTCCTGTCCGTTGGTCTGCCGGGTGCTGACGCGAAACAGCACCTCAGCCGCCGGGTTCAGATAGTCCACGCGGTAGTGCTCGTCGATCAGCACCACGGCGGTGGCCAGGTTCTCCAGCAGGTCAAGGCGTTTGTTCTTGCGGATATTCATCACGACCACGGGATTTGCAAGAAACAGGCCAGTGCACGCTCCCGGCGCAGCGCGCCCCGAAACAGTGCTAACTGCGTGTTTCCCGGGGAGGGAAGGGTGTCGAGTCCAGGGCATTGTACGGTAAACGCTCTGCAGGACGCACCAAAGTGGTGCGTAACGGACGGCTCGTGATGGTGCGCGGGCGGCGACGATTGCCCGGGCCATGCGCGTTCTGCCGGGGGAAGGCTCTCGGCTGCGGCGTGGCCGCCCTAGTTCACGGTGGGCTGGTGCTTGTAGAAGGTGATGGTCTCGCTGCGTTCGAGCTCTCGGCCGGCGGCGTCACGCACGACGGCGGTGATGGTGTGAGTACCGCGGTAGACCGGGCCGATGGCGAATTCCAGGCGCTCGCCACGGGCCGCCGTCTCGCCGTCGTACAGGATCTCCACGGTATGGCCGCGGCGCAGCTCCGGCTGTGCCGTGACGCGGACTGTAATCGTCTGCTCGACGCCCCGGATGGTGGCCTCCTGACCGGGCGAAGTGATGGCGACGCGCTCATAGGCCGGCGCATCGGCCCCTTCCGTGTCGGCCGTGCCTGAACGGCGCGGTGACGGCTGGCCGGGGGATTCGTAGACGGTGGCCGGCGGCAGATCGATGGTCTCGGCACCCTCCGGCGGCTCGTCACCGTAGTGGATGTTGCCCTGCTCGTCCGTCCACTTGTAGATCTTGGCCGTGGCCGGCAGCGCGATAGCGAGCAGTACCAGCGCGATTACGAAGCGCGAAGGGCGCGAACGGCGGTCAGTCATTGCGGCACTCCATGCGTTCTTACTTCCCTTATGCGTGCATGCGTCCCATTTTGCAACGGCTGAAGTCGATACAGCCACGGATGGACACGGATTCTCGACCGGTTCCGCGGGCGGCGCGCCCAGGGGAGGAGCGTCGGTGTCGAAAGGAGGCCCCGGAAAGACTGTTATCTTCGCGTGTTGCGTAGGCCCGCGTTCGCCTCAATAACCGGCGACGGCTTGTGGGGGCGCCGTCCCCGCCGCGATACGGGCGCTATTGAGGCCCTGGAACGGTACCGAGTCACCAGTATTCAGTCGGAACATCCAGACGAATCCGTGTGCATTTGCATTCATCCGCGGCCAGATCCAAAAAAAAGCCCCCGGTAACGGGGGCTTTCGGTTTGAACCGCGTCGCGCTCAGACGCTGTAGTAGAGGTCGAACTCCACCGGATGGGTGGTCATGCGCAGCAACTGGACTTCCTCGGCCTTGAGCGCCAGGTAACCGTCGATCATGTCGTCCGTGAATACACCGCCGGTGGTGAGGAACTCGCGGTCGTTGTCCAGGGCATTCAGGGCCTGCTCCAGGGAGAAGGCGACCTTGGGGATGTCCTTCTCCTCTTCCGGCGGCAGGTCGTAGAGGTCCTTGTCCATGGCGTCGCCGGGATGGATCTTGTTCTGGATGCCGTCCAGGCCCGCCATGAGCATGGCCGAGAACGCCAGGTAGGGGTTCGCGGTGCTGTCCGGGAAGCGGACCTCGATCCGGCGCGCCTTGGGGTTGGAGACCCAGGGGATACGCACCGAGGCGGAGCGGTTGCGGGCCGAATAGGCCAGCAGCACGGGCGCCTCGAAGCCCGGCACCAGGCGCTTGTAGCTGTTGGTGGAGGCGTTGGCGAAGGCGTTGATGGCCTGGGCGTGCTTGATGATGCCGCCGATGTAGTACAGCGCCGTCTCCGAGAGGCCGCCGTACTGGTCGCCGGCGAACAATGCTTCGCCCGTCCTGCCGATGGACTGGTGGACATGCATGCCGTTGCCGTTGTCACCGACCAGCGGCTTGGGCATGAAGGTGGCGGTCTTGCCGAAGGCGGCGGCCACGTTGTGGACGCAGTACTTGAGCACCTGCAGCTCGTCGGCCTTCTTCACCAGGGTGTTGAACTTGGTGCCGATCTCGCACTGGCCGGCCGTGGCGACCTCATGGTGGTGAACCTCGGTTTCCAGGCCCATCTCCTCCATGGCGAGGCACATGGACGCGCGCAGGTCATGCAGCGAGTCCACCGGCGGGACCGGGAAGTAGCCGCCCTTCACGCCCGGGCGATGGCCCATGTTGCCGTCCTGGTAGACGCGCTCGGAGTTCCACTGGGCCTCTTCGGAGTCGATCTTGTAGAAGCTGCCGGACATGTCGGCGCCCCAGCGGACATCGTCGAACACGAAGAACTCGGGCTCGGGGCCGAAGAAGGCCACGTCGCCGATGCCGGTGGACTGCAGGTAAGCCTCGGCCCGGCGGGCGACGGAGCGCGGGTCGCGCTCGTAGCCCTGCATGGTGCTGGGCTCGATGATATCGCAGGTCAGGTTGACCGTCGGCTCATCGTAGAACGGGTCGAGGACGGCGGTGGTGGCGTCGGGCATCATGATCATGTCCGACTCGTTGATGCCCTTCCAGCCCTGGATGGAGGAGCCGTCGAACATCTTGCCGTCTTCGAACATGCTCTCGTCCACGGTATGGGCCGGAACGGTCACGTGCTGCCATTTGCCGCGGGTGTCCGTGAAACGGAGGTCAACGAACTGGGCCTCCGTCTCCTTGATGAGCTTGAGAACGTCGTCTGCGCTTTGGGTCATTGTCTTCGACCTCCCGTGAGAAGAATGCGCGTGGATGCGGTTCGGCCCCACTGTTAGCAGGAACCATGCCAGAGCCTGAAGTACCGCTCCGGCGGGTATTTTTGGTGCACGGGTGAGGGCCGTGCACCAGAGAAGTGCACCATCGGAGTGCGGTTGGGGCATCATACGCACCGAGATGGTGCAGTGAGCGACGTCCCTAGCGGATCAATTTATCACGGCCGAGTGCGGGCTGTCGGCAGGCCGATCAATGGCGGGTACGGGTGTCGATAGTGGGCGAAGCTGGCTCGCTCTCCCCGGCGAAGCAGCCCGGCATGAGCTCGGCCAGATCCGGCCGGTCGCGCAGGGCCCACAGCACGCCGGCCAGGGATTCGAAGGCATGGGCCAGACTGTCGTAAAGGTCGCCGAGGGAGGACGGCGTGCCCTCGGCGACCTCGCTGTAGGCGGTGCGCCCGAGGTCGATGAAATAGCTCGGGCTTACCCGCCGGCGAACGGCCTGCTCCGGGAAGAGGCCGGCGTAGAGTAGGCACTGGTCGCCCACGTCGCGCAGGCTGGCCTTGCGGTAATGACCGCCCTCGGTGAGGGCATCGAGAAAGCGCAGTGCCAGGACGCTGCGGACCAGCTCGGGCCGGCCGAGGTAATGAAGCAGGGTCAGGACCAGGTAGCTCTCCCGCTCCTCGTCGAGGGGGAATTGTACCCGGTCGGCGGCCTCCTGAAGCACCCGTTGCCACGTGGCCGCCGCGCTGGATTCGAGGATTAGCTCAGTCATCGTCGTCACCCTCCCTCGCGCCGGCGCATTCGTGTCGGCGTCATAACCCTCATTTAAGGCCGGCCGGCGGCAAGGCGCAAGCGGCGGCACACCGGACACGCAACGCTGGCTCGTTTTCAACCTAACCCCGCTCGCGGGAGAATATTGTGCAGCACGTCACGGCCTTACATGGGCGGGAAGGCGCGCGGTATACTCACTCGCCTGTCCGGCCGGGGGCGCCAGTGAACCATCAGCAAACCGCACGGGCCGGAAAACACATCGGACTGACGTCGGGAACCGGCAGGAATGACCTTTCAAGAGCTGATCCTCGCCCTGCAGCGATACTGGGCCGAGCGGGGCTGCGTGGTATTGCAGCCGCTGGACATGGAAGTGGGCGCGGGCACCTTCCATCCCGCGACCTTTCTCCGCGCCATCGGCCCGGAGCCCTGGAATGCCGCCTACGTCCAGCCCTCCCGGCGCCCCACGGACGGGCGCTACGGCGAGAATCCCAATCGCCTGCAGCATTATTACCAGTTTCAGGTGGTGATGAAGCCCTCGCCGCTGGACTTCCAGGACCTGTATCTCGGCTCGCTGGAGGCCCTGGGCTTCGACCCGCTGACCCACGACGTGCGCTTCGTCGAGGACAACTGGGAATCCCCGACGCTGGGGGCCTGGGGACTGGGCTGGGAGGTCTGGCTCAATGGCATGGAGATCACCCAGTTCACGTATTTCCAGCAGGTGGGCGGCCTGGACTGCGACCCGGTCATGGGCGAGATCACCTACGGCCTGGAGCGCATCGCCATGTACGTCCAGGACGTGGACAGCGTCTACGACCTGGTGTGGACCCGGGGGCCATCCGGCGACGTAACCTATGGCGACGTCTTCCTCCAGAACGAGCAGGAGATGTCCCGGTACAACTTCGAGGAGGCCGACGTGGACAGCCTGTTCGGCTGGTTCGACACCTGCGAATCCGAGAGCCGGCGACTGGTCGCGGAGGGCCTGGCGCTGCCCGCATACGAAATGGCCCTGAAGGCCTCCCATACATTCAATCTACTGGATGCCCGCCACGCCATCTCGGTGACCGAGCGCCAGGGCTACATTCTTCGCGTCCGCACCCTGGCGCGCGGCGTGGCCGAGGCCTACTACAACAGCCGCGAGGCGCTGGGATTCCCGCTGGCCGCCGAGGAGGACAGGAACCATGGCTGACGACGGCGTCCAGGCGCTACTCATCGAGCTCGGCACCGAGGAGCTGCCGCCGACGGCTCTGCGCCAGCTGCGCGATGCCCTGGCCGCTGGTATCGAGCAGGGGTTCGCCCAGCGGGAGGTCGCTCACGGCGACGTGAGGCGCTTTGCCAGCCCCCGTCGCCTGGGCCTTCGCATCGACGCCGTGCCGTGTCGCCAGCCGGACCGGATCGTCGAGCGCAGGGGTCCGGCGGTGGCTGCCGCCTTCGACGACGACGGCAATCCCACGAAGGCCGCGGAAGGCTTTGCCCGATCCTGCGGGGTAGCCGTCTCGGAGCTGGAAACCCTGCCGGATGACAAGGGCCCGCGCCTGGGCTACCGGGCCACGCAGCCCGGCCAGACCATCGGCGAGCTGCTACCGGAAGTCCTCGACCAGGCGCTGCAGCGGCTGCCGATACCCAAACGCATGCGCTGGGGACGCTCCCGCGCGGAGTTCGTCCGTCCCGTGCACTGGTTGGTGGTGCTGCACGGCGATGCCGTGCTGCCCATGCGACAGCTGGATGCCGAAGCGGGCCGCGAGACGCGTGGTCACCGGTTCATGGCGCCCGGGCGTATCGCCCTGAGCCACGCCGACGAGTACGAGGGACGCCTGCGCGAGGAAGGCCGCGTAATCGCCGATATGGACGCACGCCGCCAGGAGGTCGAGCGGCAAGTGCACGCGCTGGCGGCCGAGCTCGGCGGCGAGGTCGTGGCGGACGACGCTCTGCTCGACGAGGTCTCCGCGCTGGTGGAGTGGCCCGTGGCGCTGGCCGGGCGTTTCGACGAACGTTTCCTGGAGGTGCCGGCCGAGGCACTGATATCCAGCATGCAGGGGCATCAGAAATGCTTCCCCGTAAGGGACCGGGATGGGGCCCTGCTGCCGGTTTTCATTACCGTCTCCAACATCGAGAGCCGCGCTCCCGAGCGGGTCGTCGAGGGCAACGAACGCGTGATCCGGCCCAGGCTGGCCGATGCCGCCTTTTTCTGGGAGCAGGACCGGCGCCGGCCTTTGGCGCAGCGGCTGGACGGGCTCAAGCGGGTGCTGTTCCAGAAGCAGCTGGGCAGCGTCTACGAAAAGAGCGAGCGGGTGGCCGGGCTCTGCGGCTACCTGGCGGAGGGCCTGGGCGGCATCCCCGCGGCCGAGGCCCGGCGCTCCGGTTGGCTGAGCAAGTGCGATCTGGCCACGGAGATGGTCGGCGAGTTCCCGGAGCTGCAGGGTATCATGGGCCATTATTACGCCGTCCACGACGGTGAGGCGGCGGCGGTAGCAGACGCACTCGAAGCTCAGTACAGGCCGCGTTTCGGCGGTGACGAAACGGCGGCCGGGCGCTGCGGCCAGATACTGGCCATCGCGGACCGGGCCGACACGCTGGTCGGCATTTTCGCCGCCCTTGGCGCACCCTCGGGCGCCAAGGACCCCTTCGCGCTTCGCCGGGCGGCCCTGGGCCTGGTACGCACCATCATCGAGCGCGGCCTGGACGTGGATCTGCGGGACCTGCTGGAGCAGGCGGCGACCGCCATGCCGGCGACGCTGGATGCCAGGGCGCAGGTGGAGCCGGTGCTGAGCTTCTGCTTCGAGCGCCTGCGCGCCTACTATCAGGATCAGGGCGTAGCGCCGGAGGTTTTCGAGGCCGTGGCTGCGCTGCGGCCGGTGCGCCCCCTGGACTTCGATGCCCGGGTTCGGGCCTGCCAGCGATTCCTGGACCTGCCGGAGGCCGAAAGCCTCACGGCGGCGAACAAGCGCATCCGCAACATTCTCCGCCGCGCCGACAGCGCGGACCTCGGCGAGGGCTACCGCGAGGGGGAGCTGGCAGAGGCCGCGGAGCAGGCGCTGGCCCGGGAGCTCGGCGAGGTGGCCGCCCGGGTGGAAGACCTGATCGCCGAACGCGCCTACGCCCAGGCACTGGAATCCCTGGCGGGACTGCGCGAATCCATCGACCGGTTCTTCGACGAGATCATGGTCATGGCGCAGGAGCAGCGGACACGCGCGAACCGGCTGGGCCTGCTCGCGGAGATCGATCGGCTCTTCAGCGCCATCGCCGACATCTCGCAGCTGCCGGGGCGCTGAAGCGACGCCATGAAGCTCGTGGTTCTCGACCGCGATGGCGTGATCAATCGGGATTCCAGCGCATACATCAAGGGTCCCGGCGAGTGGGAGCCGCTGCCCGGTTCGCTGGACGCCATCGCACGGCTCACCGCACGTGGCTTCACGGTCGTGGTGTGTACCAATCAGTCCGGCCTCGCGCGGGGACTATTCGACACGGCGGATCTAGCCCGCATCCATGGCCGCATGGACTCGGCCGTGCGCGCCGCCGGCGGGCGTCTCTCCGGCATCTACGTCTGTCCCCATGGTCCCGACGACGGCTGCCGGTGCCGCAAGCCCGAATCGGGTCTGCTCGAGGCGGTGGGGCGGCGTTTGGGCGTGAGCCTGGCGGGGGTGCCGGTGATCGGTGACAGTGCCCGGGACCTGGAGGCGGCCCGGCGCGCCGGCGCCAGGCCCATTCTGGTTCTCACCGGCAACGGCCGCCGCACCCTGGCCGCCGGTAACGCGGCGGGCATCGAACACTATACGGACCTGAGCGCCGCCGTGGACCAGCTGATCGAGGAGGCAGGGAACGTTGACAGCGAAGCCCCGTAGAATACGCGGACTGCTTTTCGAGGTCGCCATCGCCATCGGCGTCTTCATCTGGGGACCACTATCGCTGCTGACCACCCCGTTTTCCTACCGGGTGCGTTACTGGTTCGTGCTGCGGTGGTGCGTGTATGTCATGTGGCTGCTGCGGGTGCTGTGCGGGGTCCGTATCGAGGCCGAAGGCACGGAGAACATCCCGGCGACCGCCGGCGTGGTCATGTGCAAGCACCAGTCCACGTGGGAAACGCTGGCGCTGCCGTTCTGGTTCCATCCCCTGACCTGGGTGCTCAAGCGCGAAGTCATCCGCCTGCCGGTCTTCGGATGGGCGCTCGCGCTGCTGGAGCCAATCGCCATTGACCGCGGCAGCCGCCATCGCGCGTTCCAGCAGGTAGTCGAGCAGGGGCGGGCACGGCTGGATCTGGACCGGTGGGTGGCGGTATTTCCGGAAGGCACGCGCGTGCCGGCGGGCTATCGCGGCCGTTACCTGCCGGGCGCCGCCTTCCTGGCAAGCAGGACCGGCCGGCCGGTGGTCCCTGTGGCGCACAACGCCGGCGAACACTGGCCGCGTCGGCGGGTCGCGAAGATCCCGGGCGTCATCCGCGTGCGCATCGGCCCGGCCATCGATAGCCAGGGGAAGAAACCGGCGGCACTCATGCAGGAAGTGGAGGCCTGGATCGAGGCCCAGATGCCGGAGATCTCGGACTTCGGCTACCCGGGGACCCTTCACGAGCCCTGATCGCTGGCCGAGTCAGCCAGGCGCCAACGTCGGCGCCCAGCGACTCCGGCGGCCCGGCGAAACCGGGCGCCCGAAACGATCAGACGTCCAGGTTGGAAGCGGCGAGGGCGTTCTTCTCGATGAATTCCCGGCGGGGATCCACCTGGTCACCCATCAGCGTCGTGAAGATATCGTCCGCGGCCACCGCGTCCTCGATACGCACCTGAAGTAGCCGGCGGGTATCCGGGTCCATGGTGGTCTCCCAGAGCTGATCCGGATTCATCTCCCCCAGGCCCTTGTACCGCTGGACGGTCAAGCCGCGCTTGGCCTCGGCCATCAGCCACTCCACCGCTTCCTTGAAATGCGACACCGGGGCTTCGCGCTCGCCGCGCTGCACCTTGGCGCCGGGCTGGATCAGGTCCTCCATGGCCTCGGCCAGCTTCTTGATGGTCTCGTATTCCGGCGACAGGAAAAACTGGGCCGGGAAGGTGTAGGGGTAAAGGATGCCGTGCATGCGCTTGGTGACCACGGCCTCCTGGAAGCCCCCGTCGGGCCCGAAGCTGACTCGGCTGCGGTACTCCGTGCCGGTGGGCTGATCCTGGTTGGCGAGCGCCTCGAGCTGCTCGAACCAGGTCTCCAGGCCGGCACCGGTACGCAGGCTGTCCTCGCTGATGGGCGAGAGCCAGATCATGGACTGCAGCAGACGCGCATCGCTGCGCCGGGCCAGGTGATCGATCATGTCCATGGCGGCCAGGTAGCGGCGGATGAGCTGCTCCAGCCCCTCCGGCCCGATGGGCGGCTGATCGCCCCCCGGTTGCAGGCTCGCCTTGTTCAGCGCCAGCTGCAGCAGGTATTCGATGAGCTCCTTGTCGTCCTTGACGTAGTGCTCCTGTTTGCCCCGCTTGACCTTGTACAGCGGCGGCTGGGCGATATAGATGTGCCCGCGCTCCACGAGCTCCGGCATCTGCCGGTAGAAAAAGGTCAGCAGTAGCGTCCGGATATGCGAGCCGTCCACGTCCGCGTCGGTCATGATGATGATGCGGTGGTAGCGCAGCTTGTCGGGGTCGAACTCTTCCTTGCCGATACCGCAGCCCAGCGCCGTGATCAGGGTGCCGACTTCCGCGGAAGACAGCATCTTGTCGAAACGGGCCTTCTCCACGTTCAGGATCTTGCCCTTCAGCGGCAGGATCGCCTGGTATTTGCGGTCCCGGCCCTGCTTGGCCGAGCCACCGGCGGAATCGCCCTCCACCAGGTACAGCTCCGACTGGCTGGGATCGCGTTCCTGGCAGTCGGCGAGTTTGCCGGGCAGCCCCGCGACGTCGAGTGCGCCCTTGCGGCGGGTCATCTCACGCGCCTTGCGCGCCGCCTCCCGGGCCCGGGAGGCATCGATGATCTTCTCCGCGATGGCCTTGGCCTCGTTGGGATGCTCGTAGAGAAAGTCGTTGAACGCCTCGGAGAGGACGGAGTCGACCGGCCCCTTCACCTCGGAGGAGACCAGCTTGTCCTTGGTCTGGGAGGAGAACTTGGGATCCGGCACCTTGACCGAGATCACCGCCGTGAGGCCTTCCCGGATATCGTCGCCCGTGGGGCTGACCTTGAGCTTCTTGGTGTAGCCCTGCTGGTCCAGGAAGTTGTTCAGGGTACGGGTCAGGGCGGCCCGGAAGCCGGCCATGTGCGTACCTCCGTCGCGCTGGGGGATGTTGTTGGTGAAGCAGAAGATATTCTCCTGATAGGAGTCGTTCCACTGCATCGCCGCCTCGATGGCGATATCGTCCCGCCAGGTGCTGACATAGACCACCGTCGGATGGAGTGGGGTCTTGTTTTTGTTCAGGTGCTCGACGAAGGCCTTGATGCCGCCGGCGTACTCGAAGACATCCTCCTTGTCGGTGCGCTCGTCTTTCAGCGCGATGCGAATGCCTGGATTCAGGAAGGAAAGCTCCCGGAAGCGTTTGGCCAGAATATCGTAATGGAAATCAATATTCGTGAAGACGTCGCTGCTGGGGGTAAAGGTGATGGACGTGCCCGTCTCCGTGGTCTCCCCAACGACCTTCAGCGGCTCCTGGGGTACGCCGTCGCGGTATTCCTGGGCGTGTACCTTGCCGTTTTTCTGAATCACCATCCGCAGCCGCTCGGACAGTGCATTGACCACCGAGACGCCGACACCGTGCAGGCCGCCGGAAACCTTGTAGGAGTTGTTGTCGAACTTACCGCCGGCGTGGAGGACGGTCATGATGACCTCGGCGGCGGAGCGGCCTTCCTCCTCGTGGATGTCCACGGGGATGCCGCGGCCATTGTCGGTGACGGTTACGGAGTTGTCGCGATGGATGATGATGTCGATCTGTGTACAGTAGCCGCCCAGGGCCTCGTCCACGGCGTTGTCCGCCACCTCGAAAACCAGGTGGTGGAGGCCGGTGCCGTCATCGGTGTCACCGATGTACATGCCGGGACGTTTGCGTACGGCGTCCAGGCCGCGCAGGACCTTGATACTGTGGGAATCGTATTCGGTTTGGGCACTCATAAACTGGACCTTGGCGTTTGAGCCCGCATTATATCACTGAGTCGACCCGCCCATGTTCCACGTGGAACCACTGGGGTTCCCGTTCCAGGGCGGACATGGTTTCCTTCTCGATACAGGTGACGAAGACCTGGGCGTCAGCCGCTTCCAGCGCATTCAAAACCTGCGCCCGACGGCGAGCATCCAGCTCCGCCGGGAGATCATCCACGAGCAGAAGCGGGCGCATGCCTGCCGCCTCCGCAATGAGCTTTGCCTTGCCGAGGCTCAGTGCCACGACCGCGATTTTCTGCTGCCCGCGCGAAAGCCTATGCTGCGCGTCCTCACCGTCACTCAGCAGCTGGAGATCGGCCCGTTGGGGACCGTGGAGCACGTGTCCGAGCCGCAGCGCAGCCTCACGCCCTTCAGCGAGGGCGTCGTGCAGGGCAAACTCAGCCCGCCAGCCCCGCCGATAACGCACTGTCACCTGATGATCCGGGAGCCAGGCGTCGAACAGCGGTTGGGCGATGGCGGCAAGCCGCTGCGCGAACGCTGCACGCCGAACGTCGAGCGCCTCCCCGGCCTCAGCGACGCCCGCCTCCCAGGCCGCGGCCTGTCTCGCGTCGCCATTGCGAAGCGCAGCGTTGCATTGTTCCAGCGCACGACGAAAGCGCTGCCAGTGGTCACCATAGTCGTGTTCCACGTGGAACACGCCCCAGTTGAGGAAGCTGCGTCGAGTCGCCGGTCCATCCACCACGAACCGCTGCGCCTCGCTATTGACCACCTCCACCGGCCAGTGGGCCGCCCATTCGGACAGGCTGTGGACGTCCTGTCCGTCCCGCCGAACCCGAGTACGCCCGCGCTCCCTCTCGACACCGAAACGCGATGCCGCCTGCTCCGCTCCCCCAACGCCAAACACCCAGCAGCGATCCGCCCCCAGGGCAATCAGCTTGTCACCCTTCGCCGTGCGGAAGGACTTTGCCCGCGCCAGAAAGTGGACCGCCTCCAGCAGGCTCGTCTTCCCCGCACCGTTCTCCCCGAAAACCACGTTGATCCCGGCGCCGGGCTTGATCCGGAAAGCCTGCAGATTCCGGAACGCCTCCGCCCTCAGCTCAACCAGCTCCATTCACGATCCCACGGTCCCCGACCGGCATGCTCCTACAGCCGCATGGGCATAACGACATACTTGTCAGCGGTATTCCCCCTCCCGCGGATCAGCGCGCTGCTGTTGGCGTCCGTCAGCGCCACGTCCACCTGCTCCTCGTCCACCGCTGCCAACGCGTCGAGCATGTAGCTGGCGTTGAAACCCACCTCCAGGGCCGGACCGTCATAGCCGGCGCTGACTTCTTCTTCCGCCTCTTCCTGTTCCGGATTGTTGGACTGGATGATCAACCGGTTCTCATCCACCACGAACCGAACGCCCCGGTACTTCTCGTTGGACAAGATGGACGCGCGTACCAGCGCCTGGCGCAACGTTTCCCGATCGAGAGCCACCACGTACCCCCCCTCTTCGGGAATAACCCGCTGGTAATCCGGAAACCGGCCGTCAATCAGCTTCGAGGTGAATCGCAGCTCCGGCAGGGCAACCCGCACGTGATTCTCGCCCAGCTCCACGTGGACGCTGTCGTCACTGTGATCCAGCAGGCGCAGCAGCTCCTGCACGCCCTTGCGGGGCACGATCACCTGCTTCGGCTCACTCATGTCCAGCGACTGCTGCATCGTCGACAATGCCAGCCGGTGACCATCCGTCGCGACGGCACGCAATCCCGTGGGCTCCAGCTCCAGCAACAATCCGTTGAGGTAGTAACGCACGTCCTGCAACGCCATGGAGAAATGCGTCTTGTCGATGAGGCGGCGTAGCGCGGACTGGGAAAGCTCCAGACCGTGCACGTCGCCGATCTCCTCCACCGTCGGGAAATCCCCGGCCGGAAGCGTAGCCAGCGTGAATCGGCTCTGAGCTGCCCTGACCACCGCGCGGTCACCCTGAACGGTAAGCTCCACCCGGGCGGTGTCGGGCAGGTTGCGGACGATATCCACCAGCTTCCGTGCCGGCACGGTGATCTGCCCGGCCTCCGCACCCTCGACCGGTGTCCCCGCGCGCAGCTCCACCTCCAGGTCCGTAGCGGTGATGTTGAGATGGTCCCCGTCCACGTCCAGCAGCACGTTGGACAGAACCGGCAGGGTCTGACGGCGTTCCACCACCCCGATCACTGCCTGCAGCGGTTTCAGTAGCGCCTGGCGTTCCAGTTCGAATCGCATGGCTCCACGAGGCTCCTATGCCTGGTTTTAGATTTAATCTTTTAAATACCCTGTTATCCCTTATTGGGGCGCGGCCCCCAGTGGGGATAACTCCTGTTAGCCCGGAACATTCAGAATCTTACGACATCCCCATCCTGTTACCGTAACCCGTAGCGACAGGTGTGCTCGCTGAGGACAGCCTGTGGACGAATCCCGGCCAGCCGGAGCGGCCACCGTTTGAGGACAGGTTTTCCACAGCTAACTCGACAGGGTTCTCAACAGGATGGCGTAATCCTCCGACATACGCGTATCCGCCTCCATGAGCTCGGCGACCTTTCGGCAGGCGTGGAGCACCGTGGTGTGGTCGCGCCCGCCGAACGCGTCCCCGATCTCCGGGAGGCTATGGTTCGTCAGCTCTTTCGCCAGGGCCATGGCCATCTGTCGCGGGCGCGTAATCGAACGGCTGCGCCGTTTCGAGAGCAGATCCGCGACACGCATCTTGTAGTACTCGGCCACCGTTTTCTGGATATTCTCGATGGTCACCAGCTTGTCCTGCAGCGCCAGCAGATCGCGCAGGGCGTTCTTGGTGAAATCCACCGTAATGCTCTGGCCGGTGAACTGGGCATTGGCGATGACCCGCCGCAGTGCCCCTTCCAGCTCGCGGATATTGGATCGAATGCGCTTGGCGATAAAGAACGCCACCTCGTCCGGCAGGTCCACCCCCTCCTGGCTCGCCTTGCTCATGAGGATGGCTACGCGCGTCTCGAGCTCCGGCGGCTCGATGGCCACCGTGAGCCCCCAGCCGAAGCGCGACTTCAGCCGCTCCTCCAGCCCGCTGACCTCTTTGGGGTAGCGGTCACAGGTCATGACCACCTGCTGCTGCCCTTCAAGCAGGGCATTGAAGGTGTGGAAGAATTCTTCCTGCGAGCGCTCCTTGCCGGCGAAGAACTGGATGTCGTCGATGAGCAGTGCGTCCACTCCCCGGTAGTAGCGCTTGAACTCGTTGATGGCGTTGTGCTGCAGCGCCTTGACCATGTCCGCGACGAATCGCTCGGAGTGCAGGTACAGCACCTGCGCGTCGGGCTTGCCCTGGACCAGCCGGTTGCCGATGGCGTGCATGAGATGGGTCTTGCCCAGCCCCACGCCGCCGTAGATGAACAGCGGGTTGTAGGCTCCGCCGGGGTTGGCGACCACCTGGGTGCTGGCCGCCCGTGCCAGCTGGTTGGATTTGCCCTCCACGAAGGTGTCGAAGGTGAAGTTGGGATTGAGGGAGCTCGCCGACGGTTTGTTCGCGGCCTTTGCCGGCGCCTCGCTGCGGGGCTTGACGGCGGCCGCGGGCTTCGGCGCACCGGCGCTGTTACCGATCTCGAGCGTCAACCGCGGTGGGTCCTGGGGCCGCAGCTGCTCCAGGTATGTCTCGATACGACCGGCGAAATGCTCCTTCACCCAGTCCAGGACGAACCGGTTGGGTGCGAACAGCCGCAGGGCCTCGCCATCCTCTTCCGCCTGCAACGGCCGGATCCAGGTGTTCATCTGCTGATCCGGGAGCTCGCGCTCCAGGCGCTGCAGGCACCCTTGCCATAGGGACTCGGCCACTACCGGACTCCTGACTGAAAATGCGAGGAATAGGTTCGGCAGTCTATACCCCGTGAGCGGAGTTATCCACAGGACCGGCTCGGCGCGTGCAAATTGACAGCGGGGCGGCAATCAAAGTAAATTCGCCGGCTCAGTTTCGCCCGCCCATCCGGGCGGCGCCCCCCTTGCATCCGGCTGGGTAGGCCGGGAAAACGAGAACGGGTACGGTCATGAAGAGGACGTTTCAACCGAGCGTGATCCGCCGGAAGCGCATCCACGGCTTCCGCGCGCGCATGGCAACCAAGAATGGCCGGCAGGTGCTCAAGCGTCGCCGTGCCAAGGGTCGTGCGCAGCTGACGCCGTAACTTGGGGCAGCCGGGGGACAGCGAGGGCGGCCGTGGCTATCCGCGACGCGCGCGGCTGACCCGCCCCGCGCAATTCCAGCGGGTTTTCCGCGGGGCCCAGCGATACGGCGACCGCTATTTCACCATCCTGGCAAAGCCCAACGACGAGACCCTCGCCCGCCTTGGGCTGGCGGTCTCGAAGAAGGTTTCCGGGCGGGCCGTGGTCCGTAACAGAATCAAGCGGCTGGTGCGCGAGTCATTCCGGCATCACTTGGCGGCAATCCCATCCCGGGACTTCGTGGTGATCGCCAAGCCACCGGCCGCCAAGGCGAGCAACCGTGAGCTGACACAGGCTCTGGAACGGCAATGGCAACGTATTCAGGCATCCCCGGCGCAACGCTGCGAACGCTGATCCGCGGCTATCAGCTCACGCTGAGCCCGCTGCTGGGTCCGCGCTGCCGCTTTTTTCCGTCCTGTTCCGACTATGCCCTGGAGGCGCTGGAGCGTCATGGGGCAGGCTACGGCAGTTATCTGGCCGCGCGCAGGGTACTGCGCTGCCATCCACTCAATCCCGGCGGGATCGACCCGGTCCCCGAGCCCAAAAGCGCAAAGGATTCCTGATGGAGAACCTACGGCTGGTGCTCTTCCTCGCCCTCGGCGTCGTCCTGATGCTGATCTGGAGCGCCTGGCAGCAGGATTACGGCACGCCGCCGCCTCAGTCGACCACTGAGCAGGCCCCGGCCGGTAGCGCCGATGACGGGGCCAGCCCGGCCGCACCCGGGGCGGCGGCGCCCGCGGAAAGCACGCCTTCGACTGCCGCGCCGGGTTCCGGGGCTGGCGAGGGCGACGCCACCACCGATACCGCGGCCGAGGCGCGGGACGTTCGCGTTCTCACGGATTTGCTGGACGTAACTATCAGCACCGAGGGGGGCACCATCGTCAGCGCCAGGCTGCGCAAGCACCCTGTCTCCAACGACAATCCCGAGCCATTCCCCCTGCTGCACCGTAACGGCGACCTGTTCGTCGCCCAGTCGGGCCTGCTGGGCCGGGACCGCCCGGCGCCGGACCACCAGGCGGTTTACAGCGCCGAGCGCACGGACTATCGGCTCCAGGAAGGCGATGACGAGGTCGTCGTGGCCCTGCGCTGGAGCTCCGGCGACGGGCTGACCGTCACCAAGCGCTACATCTTCCACCGCGACAGCTACGAGGTTGACCTGGAACACCGGGTCGCCAACGAGAGCGGAACCCCGTGGCAGGGCTATCAGTACGCTCAGCTGCGCCGGACGCCGCCCGAGGAGGAGGGCAACATCCTCCTGATCGGCGCGCGTTCCTATACCGGCGGCGTTATTTACTCCCCGGAGGAGAAGTACGAGAAGTTCGGTTTCGACGACATGGCGGAAACGGCCCTCAACCGGGACGTGCGCAACGGCTGGGTGGCCATGATCCAGCATTATTTCCTCGCCGCCTGGATACCCCCGCGAGACACCACCACGCGGTTCTATACCCGCGCGGCCGCGAATAGCCAGTACATCATCGGTCTGTCCTCGCCCTGGCAGACCGTCCAGCCGGGCGGCAGCACCGTGTTCAACGAGAAGCTCTTCGTCGGTCCCAAGGAGCAGGACCGGCTGGAGCAGGTGGCGCAGGGGCTGGAGCTCACCGTCGACTACGGCGTGCTGACGTTCATTTCCGGACCGCTGTTCTGGTTGCTGAACCTCATCCACGGCGTGGTAGGCAACTGGGGCTGGGCCATCGTGCTGCTGACCCTGGGTATCAAGATCGTTTTCTATCCGCTGTCCGAGACCAGCTACCGCTCCATGGCCAAGATGCGCAAGCTGCAGCCGAAGATGCAGCAGCTCAAGGAGCGCTTCGGCGACGACAAGCAGAAGATGAACCAGGAGCTGATGCAGCTCTACCAGAAGGAGAAGATCAATCCCCTGGCCGGCTGCCTGCCCATCCTGATCCAGATCCCGGTATTCATTGCCCTGTACTGGGTGCTGCTGGAGAGCGCGGAGCTGCGTGCCGCGCCCTGGATCCTGTGGATCGATGACCTGTCCGTGCGCGATCCCTATTTCGTGCTGCCGCTGCTGATGGCACTGAGCATGTTCATCCAGCAGCGCATCAGCCCGGCGCCCATGGATCCGATTCAGCAGAAGGTCATGATGGCCCTGCCGGTCGTGTTCGGTTTCTTCTTCCTGTGGTTCCCCGCCGGTCTGGTCCTGTACTGGGTGGTCAACAACAGCCTGTCGATCCTCCAGCAGTGGCTCATCAACCGCCGGATGGAAGCCCAGGGTACGAAGTAGGCCGGCCATGACGCCGGCGGCCGATACCATCTGCGCCATCGCCACACCGGCGGGGCGCGGCGGTATCGGGGTGGTGCGCCTGTCGGGCCCGGCTACCGCTTCCATCGCTAGGGCGGTGCTGGGCACGCCGCCCCGGCCGCGCCACGCCCATTACGCCGGATTCCGGGACGCGCGGGGCGAGGCCCTGGATTACGGCATCGCGCTGTATTTTCCCGCCCCCCACTCCTTCACCGGCGAGGACGTCCTCGAGCTCCAGGGTCACGGCGGCCCCGTGGTCCTGGACGCCCTGATGGCGCGCCTGACCGAGCTCGGCGCGCGACCGGCACGGCCGGGTGAGTTCTCCGAGCGGGCTTTCCTCAATGGCAAGCTGGATCTGGCCCAGGCCGAGGCCATTGCCGATCTCATCGATGCCGGCACGGCAGCCGGCGCCCGGGCGGCCCTGCATTCCCTGCAGGGTGAGTTCTCGGAGAGCGTCCATGCCCTGGTGGAAATGGTCACGGCCCTTCGGGTCTACGTGGAAGCCGCCATCGATTTCCCGGACGAGGAGATCGATTTCCTGGCCGATTCCGACGTGGGCGAGCGCCTCGCGGCCATCACCGATGAGCTGCGCCGGGTCCGCCACAGCGCCCGCCAGGGCCAGCTGCTGCGGGATGGCATGAACCTGGCCATCGCCGGTGTCCCCAACGCGGGCAAGTCCAGCCTCCTGAACCGGCTCGCCGGCTTCGACGCGGCCATCGTCACGGACATCGCGGGGACCACGCGGGATACCCTGCGCGAGCGCATCCAGATCGACGGCATGCCGCTGCACGTGGTGGACACGGCCGGACTGCGCGAGACCGAGGATGTTATCGAGCGCGAGGGCGTGCGACGGGCCCGGGCCGCCATCGAGAGCGCGGATGCCGTGTTACTGGTCGTGGATGACGCCCGTGGCCTGGGAGCGGCGGAGCGCGACATCCTGGCGGAGCTGTCAGCCGCCTTGCCGATGACGGTGGTGTTGAACAAGATCGATCTCACCGGCGGCGAACCGGGTGCGGCGACGCTGGACGGGCGTGCAGCGGTCCGAGTCAGTGCCGCCACGGGCGCGGGCCTCGATGCGTTGCGCGGCCACCTCAAGGCCCTGATGGGCTATACCGGCGAGGAGCACGGCATCATCGCCCGGCGCCGGCACCTGGACGCCCTGGAGCGCGCCGCGGGCCATCTGGATGCTGCCGCCGCGCAGCTTGGTGCGGGCGCCGGCGAGCTCCTGGCGGAGGAGCTGCGCCTGGCGCAGGACGCGCTCGGCGAGATCACCGGCCGCATCAGCTCCGATGAGCTGCTCGGCAGGATCTTCTCCAGCTTCTGCATCGGCAAATAACGGCGCCGGGCAAGGGAGCCCGGGGCCGCGGACCGAAGCCCCCTTCACTCCATCGATCGCGCCTGGGAACTCCGGCGCGCCCGCCGGAAGCGGTTCGGGCATCGCTAGTGGCGTTTCTCCTCGTCACGGATATGGCGAATAAAGAAACCGATGAAGAAACCGGCCATGCCGAGCATGAAAAGAATCACCGCCGCGCTCAGCCAGAAATCGGGGCGCGCGCGCACCAGTTCGAGAAACGACTCCATGACGCGTCTCCTGAAGGCGAAAGTGACGTCCTGCCCTTCAGGATAGCCGGTGGCGCCGGGTCGGCCACCTCATGCACACCCGGCCCGGGCTGTGGCCGTCCCGGGCGTTGGCAGGGGTAGCGGCGGATCGGCGCCTGAATGTCGGCAAATACCGCGAGGCGGCCCAGCTGACAGCCCGGCGGCGCGAGGAATGAGCGAGACGCCGGCGCCGGCGTGACAAAGCCCGCCTCCATGCGCCGGGCGCGGATCGCGCCCTGAACAGCGGGTTCCGCACGCGGTCACCCGTTTAGGGCGCTGATGAGGGCCTTGGCCTGGCGCGTGTCCGGATTGCGGGGGAAGTGCTTCACCACGTAGTCCAGGATGACCCTGGCCTGATCGTCCCGTTCCAGGTCTTCCGAGAATACCCGCGCCGCGAGCACGTACAGTGACGGCGTGGCCGGGTGTTCCGGATAGCGCTTGTGGAAACCGTTCACCAGCTGCACTGCCAGCTTGCCGTCGCCGCGCTCGCGCAGGGCCTGGGCCAGCGGGGCGTAATCCTCTCCGCGCCCCGGGCGGAAGGCGGGATCGTCCCGTACGCAGTCGAGATGGACGTTCACGGCATCGCGCAGACGCTGGGCATCCAGATATTCGCTGATCAGCTGCCGGCCATTTCTCGCCAGCAGTGGCCGGTCGCCGGAAAGCTGGGCGATGCGATGAAGCCGCTGCTTGAGCTCCAGCCGCTCCGGATGACGGGCGATGACCGCCAGCAGCTCGGCCTTGGCCGCACCGTATTTCTCCTCGGCCAGGAACTGCTCGAAGAGCTGCAGTTCGTCATCCATGGACTGGCCGTCTCCGGCCTCGATTACGGCCTCCGGCAGAAAATCCAGTTCCACGTGGAACTGGTACACCACGTAGCCCATCAGGTGGAACATCACGAACGTGAAGTAGTAGCCGGCGAACAGCGAGACCACGTACAGCAGCAGGGCTGGCACCGACCCCGCGAGCAGCGCCCCCACGGCACCGCTGCCGACGTAGAGCAGCACCAGCATGCCGTAGAGGGCGGCGTAGGGCGCACCGATTCGCTGGATCATCTGGCCCAGCAACAGGGGGTTGATGGCCGCTGTCAGGCTTGCCGTGGTGGCCAGCGTGATAATGCTCGCCGGCAGCAGGATGAGCGCGACGATGGCGAACAGCAGGGCGGCCACGGCGCCGAAGCCCTGGGCGATGAGCACCACCAGCAGACCCAGCAGGAAATAGATGGCGAACTGCTTCAGCGGAATGACGATGCCCGTGCCCGAACGATCGCTGCTGATCTCCGGCGGATCCATGTAGCCCTCGGCCGTCTCGGCGAGGACCTCGTAGGCGTACTTCATGATGCCGAGGCTCAGTGCCAGCATGGCCAGCGGCCCCAGGATGGGGATCATGGAGAAAACCACACCGAGCCCTGTGCCGCCGAGCAGCACCCACAGCGACGGCTTGCGGAACGGATACTGGAAGAAATGCGGAATGCGGTGCCAGAACGGCGTGATCTTGACGGCCATAGGTCCCTCTTGGTTTTGGCGGCCGCGCCGGCCACGGCCGGCCTTCCTTCTCTCACGGCTTATGCTTATCCGGTCTGCGCCGGCTGTCCGCCCCATTCTGGCGCCGACGCCGTTGCTTGTCACCCTCGCCGCCGTCTCATAAACTGTCGGGCTGTCCGAAACATGCCCCCTCTCATCGGTGAGCCCAGTGGATTACGCAGAACGCTTCGATGTCATCGTCGTCGGCGGTGGTCATGCCGGTACCGAGGCGGCGGCCGCGGCCGCGCGGATGGGCGCGTCAACGCTGCTGCTGACCCAGAACATCGAGACCATCGGCCAGATGAGCTGCAATCCCGCCATCGGCGGCATCGGCAAGGGCCACCTGGTCCGCGAGGTCGACGCCATGGGCGGCGTCATGGGCCGTGCCATCGATCGCGGCGGCATCCAGTTCCGCACGCTCAACAGCCGCAAGGGGCCGGCCGTCCGTGCCACCCGCGCCCAGGCGGATCGCTCGCTGTATCGGCAGGCGGTACGCGAGGCCGTGGAGACCCAGCCCAACCTGTCACTGTTCCAGCAGTCCGTCGACGATCTCATCGTGGAAGACGGCCGTGTGCGCGGCGTGGTCACCCAGATGGGGCTGCGTTTCAGGGCCGAGGCCGTGGTACTGACCGTGGGCACCTTCCTGGGCGGGCGGATCCATATAGGCGAGTCCAACTACGGTGGCGGCCGCGCCGGCGATGCACCGGCCAATGCGCTGGCCGAGCGGTTGCGCGCCCTGCCGTTCCACGTGGATCGACTCAAGACCGGCACACCGCCGCGCATCGATGGCCGCAGTATCGACTATGGCCGACTGGCCGAGCAGCCCGGCGACGATCCTGCCCCGGCGTTCTCGTATTGGGGACGGACGCATCCGCTGCCCCGGCAGCTGCCCTGCCACATTGCCTATACGACGGAGCAGACCCACGAGCTGATCCGCGGGGCCCTGGATCGCTCGCCCATGTACTCGGGCACCATCGAGGGCGTGGGACCGCGTTACTGTCCCTCCATCGAGGACAAGGTCGTCCGCTTCGCCGACAAAACGAGTCACCAGATCTTCGTCGAACCCGAGGGCCTGCAGACCCACGAGGTCTATCCCAACGGCATCTCCACAAGCCTGCCGTTCGACGTCCAGCACGCGCTGGTGCGGAGCATTCCCGGTTTCGAGAACGCTCACATCACCCGGCCCGGCTATGCCATCGAGTACGATTTCTTCGATCCCCGGGACCTGCGACCGAGTCTGGAGACGCGATACCTGCCCGGGCTGTTCTTCGCCGGCCAGATCAACGGCACCACCGGTTATGAAGAGGCGGCCGCCCAGGGTCTGGTGGCGGGCATTAACGCCGCAGCGCAGGTGGCCGGGCGCGAGCCGTTCTGCCCGCGCCGGGATCAGGCCTACATAGGCGTGCTCATCGACGATCTGATCACCCAGGGCACCCTGGAGCCCTACCGGATGTTCACCAGCCGTGCCGAATACCGGCTGCAACTGCGCGAGGACAATGCCGATCTGCGCCTCGCGCCCATTGCCCGGGACTACGGGCTGCTCGGCGACGAGCAATGGCGGGCCTTCGAGGTCAAGCGCGAGGCCATCGAGCGTGAGCGCCGGCGTCTTGCGGATACCCTGGTGCGCCCGGAGCACCTGCCGGTGGCTGACGCCGAGCGGGTGCTGGGTGCCCCGCTGAAGAAGGAGCAGCGGCTCTTCGAGCTGTTGCGCCGCCCGGAAGTGAGCTACGCGGCGCTGATGAGTCTCCCGGGCGCCGGCGACGGCGTCACTGACCCGGCCGTGGCCCAGCAGGTGGAGATCCAGGCCAAGTACGAGGGTTACCTGCAGCGACAGCACCAGGAGGTCGAACGGGCCAGCCGCTATGAATCGGTAACCCTGCCCGATTCACTGGACTATGCGCAGGTGCAAGGGCTGTCCAGCGAGGTGCGCGAGAAGCTTGCCCGCCACAGGCCGGCGACCGTTGGTCAGGCCGGGCGCATCCCCGGTGTGACGCCGGCGGCCATTTCCCTGCTGCTGGTGCATCTGAAAAAGGAGGGCGGGCTGCGTCGCAGTGCCTGACATGGCCGAATCCGTCCCCGCCGTCGCCGCCCGGCTCGCCTCGGGCCTGGAAGCACTGGATCTCGAGCTGCCGGCGGGTTTGCCGCGCCGGCTGCTGGCCTATCTGGGGCTGCTCAGCCGCTGGAACCGGGCCTACAATCTGTCGGCCATCCGCGACCCCGAGGAGATGGTCACCCGGCACATCCTCGACAGCCTGGCGGTGCTGCCCCACGTGGCCGGCCCCCGCGTCCTGGACGTGGGCACCGGCGCCGGGCTTCCGGGGCTGGTCCTGGCGCTGGCGCGGCCGGACTGGCAGCTCACGCTGCTCGACAGCAACGCCAAGAAGGTGACCTTTCTCCGCCAGGCCCGGCTGGAGCTCGGCATCGACAACATCCACCCGGAGCAGGCCCGGGTGGAGCGCTTCGCCGCCCTGGGGGCCTTCGACACCGTGATCAGCCGGGCCTACGGCTCGCTGCGGCTGTTCTATCGCCAGACCGCGCCGTTGTGCGCGCCGGGTGGCCGCCTGGTGGCGATGAAGGGCCGGCTGCCGCAATCGGAAATAGCGGAGTTGGCGGACGATGAGGTAACCTTTCGGAGCCACCGTCTGACCGTCCCCGGCCTGGAGGCCGAACGGCACGTAATCATCATGGACCCGGAGCACAGCCCAACGGGCATGGGGTGAGTCTTATGGCAAACATCATTGCAGTGGCGAACCAGAAGGGCGGGGTCGGCAAAACCACCACCTGCGTCAATCTGGCCGCCTCCCTGGCCGCCAGCAAGCAGCGCGTGCTCCTCATCGACATGGACCCTCAGGGGAACGCCACGGTGGGCAGCGGCTTCGACAAGGACGAGCTGCAGCCGAACAATTACGATGTGTTGATGGGCGAGTGCAGCATCCGCGAGGCCACGGTCGGCGTGGAGTCCGCGGGCTATGATCTGCTGCCGGCCAACGGCGACCTGACCGCCGCCGAGGTGGCGATGATGGAAGCCAAGGGCCGCGAGCAGCTGCTGCGGCGGTTGCTCGCCGGAGTGGATACCGGCTATGACTACATCCTGCTGGACTGCCCGCCGTCGCTGAATATCCTCACGGTCAACGCCCTGGTGGCCGCCCATCGGGTGATGATCCCCATCCAGTGCGAGTACTACGCGCTGGAGGGCCTGACCGCCCTGCTCAACACCATCCGCCGGGTGCAGCAGACCGCGAACCCGGATCTGGAGATCGAGGGACTGGTGCGGACCATGTTCGACCCGCGCAATAACCTGGCCAACCAGGTGGGCGCGCAGCTCATTCAGCACTTCGACGACAAGGTCTACCGCACCATGATTCCGCGCAACGTGCGTCTCGCCGAGGCGCCGAGTCACGGCAAGCCGGCGCTGCAGTACGACCGCAGTTCCCGCGGGGCCATCGCCTACATGGCGCTGGCCAGCGAGATCCTGCGCCGGCAACGCTCCGCCACGGCAGCCCGGGCGAGCTGAGGAAGGCCATGTCGAACCGACGTCGAGGATTGGGGCGTGGACTGGACGCGCTTCTGGGCAACCCGGAAGACATGGCGGAGGAAGCCCGCGATCGCGGTGAGCTGCGCAAGCTGCCGGTGGATCAGCTCCAGCGGGGCCGCTACCAGCCGAGGAACGATTTCGACGAGGGCGCCCTGCAGGAGTTGGCGGATTCCATCCGCGCTCAGGGCGTGGTCCAGCCCATCGTGGTCCGGCCGCTGGCCACGGGCAGCTACGAGATCGTCGCCGGCGAGCGCCGCTGGCGGGCCGCGCAGCTCGCCGAGCTCGAGGAAATCCCGGCCATCGTCCGGGATATCCCCGACGAAGCCGCCATCGCCGTCGCGCTCATCGAGAACATCCAGCGGGAGGACCTCAATCCCCTCGAGGAGGCCGGTGCGCTGAAGCGCCTGGTGGAGGAGTTCGGTATGACCCATCAGGCGGTTGCCGACGCCGTGGGCCGCTCCCGGGCCAGCGTGAGCAACCTGATGCGGCTGCTGGACCTGGCCCCCGAGGTGAAGGCCCATATCTCCGCCCGGGAGCTGGAGATGGGTCACGCCCGCGCGCTCGCCGCGCTGAGCCATTCCCAGCAGGCCCAGCTGGCCGCCAAGGTGGTGCAGAAGGGACTGTCCGTGCGCGAGACCGAGTACCTGGTGCGCCAGCTGCTGGAGGGCAAGGGACAGGGCAAGGCCAAGCAGCCCCCGAGAGAGGACCCGAACATCCGTGCCCTGCAGAGCGACCTGGCCAGCCGTCTGGGGGCCGACGTGCGCATCCAGCACGGCAACAAGGGCAAGGGCAAGCTCGTCATCAACTACAACAGCCTGGACGAGCTCGACGGCATCCTCGAGCACATCCAGTGATGGGTGCAGGATGGGCGGACGCCCCCTCGGCCGCCTAAAGCCGTTGGCCGCGAATCAACGCGAATACACGCAAATATTCTCGAACCGCGGACTTGCGGTGCGGGCAAGTTAGCCCCAGGGGAGGATTGCCCGCCCCAGTCTTCGGCTTGACGGAGCAATCGGCGTTCATTCGCGTTCATTCACGGCCACGCCTTTTGACCTTCTCCGGATGGTAGTGCGGGTGCGGACGCACCTCAGCAGCCAAATCCCAACTTCTTGTTGAACCTGCAAGGGCTTATCTCTATACTCCTGCGCTGGCCGCCACAGGGGTTTCTTTGCGGCGACTTCCTGCGGGAAGGTCGCGCACCGATCGCCGGCGACCGGGGGTTCCGTCAATTCGAGCCGCGAACGGAGATCCGCCGCGTGCAGAAGCTGACAGTGCAGCGCGCCAGGCGCATGGCGTACCGCCTGGTGGCAGCGCAGCTCGCGGTCACGGGCGTCACCGCGGCCCTGTTCGGCGCGGCGCTCGGCGGCATGGCAGCCCTGTCCGCCCTGATCGGGGGCGGCGTGAACACGATCGGCACTTATTATCAGGTGCGGATCAGCTTCTCCCCGCGAACGGCCGGTGACGCCAACCGCGTGGCCAACGCCTTCTACCTGGGGGAAGCGGTGAAGATACTGGTGGTCGTGGCCCTGTTGGCGCTTGCGCTCAACTGGCTGACGCTCTCACCCGCGCCGCTGTTCGTGGCGTTCATCGCGACACTGATGGTCTACTTTGCCGCGCTGCTGATGACGGCCGGACGCGGTACGGGACACAACAACGGTTGACGACAATGGCTGGAAACTCAGGTAACGCGACCGACTACATCATTCACCACCTGACCCCGCTGACCACGGACCGTCTGCTGCATCAGACGGAAGACGGCGGTTTCTGGACCTTCCATCTCGATACCCTGTTCTTCTCCCTTGTCCTGGGCCTGATCTTCATCGGCATCTTCCGTTTCGCCGCGAAGCGCTCCACCGCCGGTGTGCCCACGGGCATCCAGAACTTCTGCGAAATCCTGGTGGAATTCGTCGACCAGCAGGTCAAGGACAGCTTCCACGGCCGCAGTCAGCTGATCGCGCCGCTGGCCCTGACCATCTTCGTCTGGGTCTTCCTGTGGAACTTCATGGACCTCATCCCGGTGGACCTGTTGCCCTGGGCGGCCACGTTCATCGGTATCGACTATCTCAAGGTGGTGCCGTCCACGGACCTCAACGCCACCTTCGCGCTGTCCATCAGCGTGCTGTTCCTGATCATCTTCTACAGCATCAAGGTGAAGGGCCTCGCCGGCTTCGGCAAGGAGGTCTTCACGAAGCCCTTCGGCAAGTGGCTGTTCCCGGCCAACGTCCTGTTGCGCATCGTCGAGGATCTGGCCAAGCCCATCTCGCTGGCGCTTCGTCTGTTCGGCAACCTGTACGTCGGTGAGCTGATCTTCATCCTCATCGCGCTGTTCTCGCTCAACGCCACGGCCGACGGCTGGGGTCTGGGCGATACCGCACTGTTCATCACCCAGCTGTTGCTGGGGATCGGCTGGGCCATCTTCCATATCCTGATCATCACGCTCCAGGCATTCATCTTCATGGTGCTGACGATCATCTATCTGAGCATGGCTCACGAGGATCACTAGGTTTTCCCTGACTATTCACCATCACCCATAGACCACCAGTAACGCGTTGGGAGGAACAATGGAACTGGCAAGTCTTATTGCGCAAGTACAGAGCAGCACCGTCATCGCGGTGGCCATCCTGATCGGTTTCGGCGCCCTGGGCACCGCCATCGGCTTCGGTATCCTCGGCGGCAAGTTCCTCGAGGGCGCGGCCCGTCAGCCCGAGATGATCCCCGACCTGCAGGTCCGGATGTTCATCGTCGCCGGTCTGCTCGACGCGGTGTCCATGATCGGTGTCGGTATCGCCCTGTTCTACACCTTCGCCAACCCGCTGCTGGGCTCCGTGCAGCAGGCTGTCGGCGGCTAAGCGAAAGCCGCAGATAGCATCGAGCGAAGCGCAGACAGGCGCAGTACCGAGAGGAGTCCGCTGTGAGTATCAACGCCACACTGATCGGCCAGATCATCGTCTTCGCGTTCCTGGTCTGGTTCACGATGAAGTTCGTGTGGC
The DNA here is from genome assembly GCA_013519935.1 of Ectothiorhodospiraceae bacterium WFHF3C12. Classification (GTDB taxonomy): domain Bacteria; phylum Pseudomonadota; class Gammaproteobacteria; order Nitrococcales; family Nitrococcaceae; genus WFHF3C12. Next base: position 30,213 of record JACDUA010000014.1, read on the forward strand.
CCCCGATCACCCGGGCCATGGAGGAGCGGCAGAAGAAGATCGCCGAAGGCCTCCAGTCCGCCGAGCGGGGTGAGCACGAGCTGGAACTGGCCCAGAAGCGGGCGACGGAAGTCCTCAAGGAGGCGCGCGAGCAGGCGGCCGAAATCGTCGATCAGGCCAACAAGCGTGGCAACGACATCGTCGAGGAAGCCAAGACCAACGCTCAGCAGGAAGCCGAGCGCATCGTCGCCAATCAGCGTGCACAGATGGATCAGGAGCTGCAGAAGGCCCGCGAGGAGCTGCGCGGGCAGGTCACGGAGCTCGCCATCAGTGCCGCCAGCAAGATCCTTGAGCGCGAAGTCGACGCCAAGGCCCACAAGGGGCTGATCGACGATCTGGCCAAGCAACTGTAAAGGCAGGAGACGATGGCGGAACTGAGCACCATCGCCAGGCCCTATGCGCAGGGCGTATTCGAGGTGGCCAAGGCCGCCGGGAATCTGCAGCAGTGGTCGAATATGATGTCCGTGGCTGCTGAGGCGTCGCAGGTGGAGAGCCTGGCGCCGCTGCTGAATACGTCGCTCGTCAATCGCACCGAGCTGGCCGAGCTGTTTATCGAAGTCTGCGGGAAGAGCCTCGACGATCAGGGCAAGAACCTGATCCGGCTGCTGGCGGACAACCGTCGGCTGGGGTTGCTGCCGCAGATCCGCGAGCAGTTCGAGCTTTTGCGCGGCGAGGCGGAAGGCACTCTCCAGGCCACACTGATCGCCGCCCAGGACGTGGATCAGGCGACGCAGGATCAGGTGGCCAAGGCCCTGGGCCAGAGGCTCAATCGCAAGGTGGCGCTCAGCACGGAAACCGACCCGAGCCTGCTCGGTGGTGCCGTGATCCGCGCCGGGGATTTGGTTATCGATGGATCGGCCCGCGGTCGGCTTGAACGCCTGGCCGACGCCATGAGCCGATAAGAGGACGACGTTTATGCAACTCAATCCGTCGGAAATCAGCGACATCATCAAGCAGCGCATCGAGAACTTCGAGGCGGTCGCCGAAGCCCGCTCCGAAGGCACGATCGTCTCCGTGCAGGACGGCATCGTGCGGATTCACGGTCTCTCCGATGCCCTGCAGGGTGAGATGCTGGAGTTCCCGAACAACACCTACGGCATGGCGCTGAACCTGGAGCGCGATTCGGTGGGTGCCGTGATCATCGGCGACTACGAGCATCTCTCCGAGGGTGACCGGGTCAAGTGCACCGGGCGCATCCTGGAGGTTCCCGTGGGTCCCGAGCTGCTCGGCCGCGTGGTCGACTCCCTGGGTAACCCCCTGGACGGCAAGGGTCCGATCAACGCCAACGCCAACTCCCCGGTGGAAAAGGTGGCCCCCGGTGTTATCGCGCGTCAGTCGGTGGACGAGCCGGTGCAGACGGGTCTCAAGGCCATCGACTCCATGGTGCCGGTGGGCCGCGGTCAGCGTGAGCTGATCATCGGCGACCGCCAGACCGGCAAGACCGCCGTGGCCGTGGACGCCATCATCAACCAGAAGGACAGCGACATTAAGTGCATCTACGTCGCTGTCGGCCAGAAGGCCTCCTCGGTGGCCAACGTGGTCAGCCGGCTGGAGGCGGAGGGCGCGCTCGAGCACACCATCGTGGTCGCCGCGACCGCCGCCGAGTCCGCGGCGATGCAGTTCATCGCCCCTTATGCGGGCTGCGCCATGGGCGAGTACTTCCGCGACCGCGGTGAAGACGCCCTGATCATCTACGACGATCTGACCAAGCAGGCCTGGGCCTATCGCCAGGTCTCCCTGCTGCTGCGCCGCCCCCCGGGCCGCGAGGCCTATCCCGGCGACGTCTTCTATCTCCATTCCCGGCTGCTGGAGCGCGCCGCGCGCATCAACGCCGATGAGGTGGAGAAGCGCACCAACGGTGAGGTCAAGGGCCAGACCGGCTCGCTGACGGCGCTGCCGATCATCGAGACCCAGGCCGGCGACGTGTCCGCCTTCGTTCCGACCAACGTCATCTCCATCACCGACGGTCAGATCTTCCTGGAGACGGACCTGTTCAACTCGGGCATCCGGCCGGCGATCAACGCCGGTATATCGGTTTCCCGCGTGGGCGGTTCGGCCCAGACCAAGGTCATGAAGAAGCTCTCCGGTGCCATCCGCGTGAACCTCGCCCAGTATCGCGAGCTGGCGGCGTTCGCCCAGTTCGCCTCCGACCTGGACGAGGCGACGCGGAAGCAGCTGGAGCGCGGTCAGCGGGCCATGGAGCTGCTCAAGCAGAAGCAGTATTCGCCGCTGTCGATCGCGTTGATGGGTCTGTCCCTCTTTGCGCTCAACGAGGGCCACCTGGACGACGTGGAGCTGGAGAAGATCGGCGATTTCGAGCACGGCCTGCACGAGCACTTCCAGTCCAATAACGCCGACCTGATCAAGCAGATCAACGAGTCCGGCGACTGGAACGACGAGTACGAGCAGGCGTTCAAGAAGGCCGTCGAGGACTTCAAGGCCCACGGTACCTGGTAATCGAACGGCGGGGTTCCCATGTCCGGCGCTAAAGAAATCCGCACTCAGATACACAGTATCCAGAATACGCGGAAGATCACATCGGCCATGGAGATGGTGGCCGCCTCCAAGATGCGCAACGCACAGCAGCGCATGGAGCACTCTCGGCCGTACGGTCAGAAGATCCGTCAGGTGATCAACCACCTGGCGCTGGCCAACCCGGAGTACAAGCATCCGTTCCTGGAGGAGCGCGAGGTCAAACGGGTCGGCTACATCATCATCTCCAGCGACCGCGGATTGTGTGGCGGCCTCAACAACAATCTCTTCCGCAAGATCCTCGGGGAGATGCGCGAGCACCACGAGGCCGGCCGCGAGATCGACGTCTGCACCATCGGCACCAAGGCCGTGCACTTCTTTGCACGGCTCGGTTCCAGCGTGGTGGCCGAGACCTCCGGGCTGGGGGATACCCCCCATCTCCAGGAGCTGGTGGGCACCGTCAAGGTAATGATGGACAAATACGAGCAGGGCGAGCTGGACCAGCTGGTGCTTTGCTACAACACGTTCGTCAACACCATGACCCAGCAGCCGACCCTGGAGACCCTGTTGCCGCTGCCGCCCGCCGAGCAGCAGGAGGATCAGAAGCACGGCTGGGATTACATCTACGAGCCTTCCCCCGTGGAAGCCCTGGATCTGCTGCTGGTGCGTTACGTCGAGGCCCTGGTCTATCAGTCCGTGGCCGAGAATATCGCCTGTGAGCAGGCCGCACGCATGATCGCCATGAAGGCCGCGTCGGACAACGCGGGCAACCTCATCGACGATCTGCAGCTCGCCTACAACAAGGCCCGCCAGGCCGCGATCACGCAGGAGCTCTCCGAGATCGTGTCCGGCGCCGCCGCCGTCTAGGGCCAGAGCGCAGCGTTGAGTTGTCCTGGGATCCGGATATCGAGGATTCGCAAAGAGGAAACTGGGTTATGAGTTCAGGAAAGATAGTGCAGATCATCGGCGCAGTCGTGGACGTGGAATTCCCGCGCGACAGCGTGCCGAAGGTCTACGATGCGCTGCAGCTGGAGACCGAGGAGCTGGTCCTCGAGGTCCAGCAACAGATCGGTGACGGGACGGTCCGCTGCATCGCCATGGGTACCACCGACGGTCTCGCCCGCGGCCTGGCGGTTAAGAACACCGGCGCCGCCATCTCCGTGCCGGTGGGCGAGAAGACCCTGGGCCGCATCATGGATGTCCTGGGCCGGCCCATCGATGATGCCGGCGAGATCGGCGAGAAAGAACGCTGGGGCATCCACCGCAAGTCCCCCAGCTACGACGAGCAGGCCGGCTCCACGGAGCTGCTGGAGACCGGTATCAAGGTCATCGACCTGCTCTGCCCCTTCGCCAAGGGCGGCAAGGTGGGCCTGTTCGGGGGCGCCGGTGTCGGTAAGACCGTCAACATGATGGAGCTGATCAACAACATCGCCAAGGCGCACGAGGGCCTGTCGGTGTTCGCCGGCGTGGGGGAGCGTACCCGTGAGGGCAACGACTTCTACCACGAGATGAAGGACTCCAACGTCCTCGACAAGGTAGCGATGGTCTACGGCCAGATGAACGAGCCGCCGGGCAACCGCCTGCGGGTGGCCCTGACGGGTCTGACCATGGCGGAGTACTTCCGCGACGAGGGCCGTGACGTGCTGATGTTCATCGACAACATCTACCGTTACACCCTGGCTGGTACCGAGGTTTCGGCCCTGCTCGGCCGGATGCCCTCCGCGGTGGGCTACCAGCCGACCCTGGCGGAGGAGATGGGTGTGCTCCAGGAGCGCATCACCTCCACCAAGACGGGCTCCATCACCTCCGTGCAGGCCGTCTACGTGCCCGCGGACGACCTGACCGACCCCTCCCCGGCGACGACGTTCGCCCACCTGGACGCCACGGTCGTGTTGTCCCGCGACATCGCCTCGCTGGGTATCTATCCGGCAGTGGACCCGCTTGACTCCACCTCCCGGCAGCTGGACCCGCAGGTGCTGGGCCAGGAGCACTACGACGTGGCCCGCGGGGTGCAGACGGTGCTCCAGCGCTACAAGGAGCTCAAGGACATTATCGCCATTCTCGGCATGGACGAGCTCTCCGAAGACGACAAGCTGGTGGTGGCCCGGGCGCGCAAGATCCAGCGATTCCTGTCCCAGCCGTTCTTCGTCGCCGAGGTGTTCACCGGCATGAGCGGCAAGTACTGCTCGCTGAAAGACACCATCCGTGGCTTCAAGGGCATCCTGGACGGCGAGTACGACGAGCTGCCGGAGCAGGCCTTCTACATGGTCGGCACCATCGAAGAGGCCGCCGAGAAGGCGAAGGACCTCTGAGGCATCGCCGGTTCACGCTAACGGCTCAGACTAGGTAGCACTATGGCCATGACCATGCACGTCGACATCGTGAGCGCTGAGGAGTCCATCTATTCGGGTACCGCGGAATTCGTGGTGGCCCGTGCCTCCGAGGGCGAGGTGGGCATCCTGCCGCGGCACGTCCCCATGCTGGTGCAGCTTCAGCCCGGGGAGGTGCAGGTGCGCGCTCAGGGTGGTGAAGAGCAGTTCTACTACGTCTCCGGCGGGATGATGGAAGTCCAGCCCCACGTGGTCACCGTCCTCGCCGACACGGCCGTCCGCGCCAAGGACCTAGACGAGGCGGCCGCGGCGGAGGCCAAGCGCCGGGCCGAAGAGGCATTGCGCGATCGCACGACGGAAATGGACTATGCCCGCGCCCAGGCGGAGCTCGCCGAGGCGGCCGCCCAGTTGCGGGCTATCCAGAAGCTGCGCAAGCGGACTTGATCGGCGCCATGCCCCGCTGGGCGGGGTACTGGTGCAGCGCTGGTGATCGGCAAAGGCGTAGCTTCGGCTGCGCCTTTCGTTTTAGTAGCCTGGGCAGGCAGCCCCCGCCCGGCAAAATAACGGAGGGAGCATGGTGTCCGCTGCCCCATTGAGTATCGTCATCCTGGCCGCCGGGCAAGGCACCCGGATGCGCTCCACCCTGCCGAAGGTCCTCCATCCGGTGGCCGGCCGCCCCATGCTGGCCCACGTGCTGGACACCGCACGGAGCCTCTCGCCCCACGGGATCTACGTGGTTCATGGCCATGGTGGTGAGCAGGTGCGGGAGGCCCTGGACGCCGAGGATCTGGCCTGGGTCGAGCAGGCCGAACAGCTCGGAACCGGGCACGCGCTGATGCAGGCCCTGCCCGCCATCCCCGACGATCATCGGGTCCTGGTACTCTGCGGCGACGTGCCGCTGGTCCGTTCCCCCACGCTGGCACCGCTTATCGAGCAGGGTGGTATTGGACTGGCCCTGCTCACCATCACCCTGGACGATCCCACGGGCTACGGCCGGATCGTTCGCGACGCGGCCGGCCAGGTCCAGCGTGTCGTCGAGCAGAAAGACGCCACCGACGCGGAAAAGGCGATCCGGGAGATCAACACGGGCGTCCTCTGCGCGACGGCGGCGCGGTTCCGCCGCTGGATGGGCGCTACGGGCAATGACAACGCCCAGGGCGAGTACTACCTGACCGACGCCATCGCGCTGGCCGTGGCGGAGGATCTCCCAGTCATCACGGCGGAAACCCGGGATCCCATGGAGGTGCAGGGCATCAACAATCGCCAGCACCTCGCGCTGGTGGAGCGCGCTTGCCAGCGCCGCCTGGCGGATGCCCTCATGACCGAGGGGGTCACGCTGATGGACCCCGCGCGGCTGGACGTTCGAGGGACCCTGGCCTGCGGCGCCGATACCGTGATCGACGTGGGCTGCGTCTTCGAGGGTGAGGTGACGGTTGGCAGCGGCGTCAGCGTGGGCGCCCATTGCGTCATCCGTGACGCTCGACTCGCCGACGGCGTCACTGTGGAGCCCCACAGCATCATCGACGGCGCCGAAATCGCCGCCGACTGCAATGTCGGACCGTTCGCCCGCATCCGTCCCGGGACGCGTCTCGACGCAGGGGCCCGCGTAGGCAACTTCGTCGAGACCAAGAACGCACAGGTGGGGCCCGGCTCCAAGATCAACCACCTGGCCTACGTGGGCGACGCCGAAGTGGGCCGGGACGTGAACATCGGCGCCGGCACCATCACCTGCAACTACGACGGCGCCAACAAGCACAAGACGGTCATCGGCGACGGCGCCTTCATTGGCTCCGACACCCAGCTGGTCGCCCCGGTGAAGGTGGGCCGGGGCGCGACCATCGGCGCCGGCTCCACCATCGTCGCCGATGCGCCCGACAACCAGCTCACCCTCAGCCGTTCGCGCCAGACCAGCATCCCGGACTGGGAGCGGCCGAAGAAGGACTAGGGACGCCCGGCGGCCGCTTTCTCACGGTTGGTGAATGCCCCCGGGTAGGAGCGCCGCAAGGCGCAATTCGCTCGAGGCATCGCAACCACGCGATCCGCGGTGCCGCTCCAACAGAGGCCGGCCCCACGGCTCAAAGCGAGCACCGTGGGAGCGCCGACCCGGCTCGAACGCCCCTGTTTGCCGAACTGGGACAATTCGCGGCGAGGACGCCGCTCCCACGCGGGCTGCGCCGAACCGTAGGAGCGGCCCGTGGCCGCGAACGGTCTCGCGCGAGTGCCACCGGCGCGCCCCTGTTTGCTGTGCCGCGCATCTGCCTTAAGCTAACGCCGAACGCGGCAAGCTCGCGACGCCGCCGCGCCTTTTGTAGTTACTCCAATACGCGAGGGAAGACGCCAATGTGCGGAATTGTAGGGGCCGTCGCTGAACGGCAGGTCACGCCCATACTCCTGGAAGGCCTGCGGCGGCTCGAGTACCGCGGCTACGATTCCGCCGGGATCGCGGTGCTGAACGACCGGGGTGCCATCCAGCGCCAACGCACCGTGGGGAAGGTGGAGCAGCTCACCGCGGCGCTGGACGGGGACAGCCCCCGCGGCACCACCGGCATCGCCCACACCCGCTGGGCCACCCACGGCGCCCCCTCCGACGCCAATGCCCACCCCCACGTCTGCCGCGACAGCGTGGCCGTGGTGCACAACGGCATTATCGAGAACTTCGAAGCCCTTCGTCAGGACCAGGTGGCCGACGGCTACGACTTCACGTCGGAAACCGACACCGAGGCCGTCGCCAACCAGGTCCACCGGTATCTCGCCCGCACAGGCGATCTGCTGGAGGCCGTCCGCCTGTCTGTCAGCGACCTGCACGGCGCCTACGCCCTGGGCGTGATGACCGCTGGCGGCGAGGGCCGGATCATCGCCGCCCGGCTCGGCAGCCCGCTGGTCATCGGTATCGGCATCGGCGAGAACTTCATCGCCTCGGACGTGGCAGCGCTGCTCCCGGTGACTCAACAATTCATCTTCCTGGAGGAAGGCGACATCGCGGACGTCCGCCGCGAGGGCGTCACGGTCTACGACCGGGATGGCAACCAGGTCGAGCGACCCATCAAGAAGAGCCAGCTCACCGCTGACGCCGTCGAGCGCGGTGAGTACCGCCACTTCATGCTCAAGGAGATCTTCGAGCAACCGCGCGCCGTGGCCGAAACCCTGGAGGGCCGGATCTCCGAGACCCGTGTGCTCGAGGCCGCCCTGGGCAACGACGCCGCGAAGATCCTGGACGAGACCCAGCGCGTGCAGATCGTCGCCTGCGGCACCAGTTACCATGCCGGCCTGGTCGCCCGGTACTGGTTCGAGACCTACGCCGGGCTGCCCTGTGACGTGGAGGTGGCCAGCGAATTCCGCTACCGCCGTCACGTGGTCCCGGCGAACACCCTGTTCGTCACCATCTCCCAGTCCGGTGAGACCGCCGACACCCTGGCCGCCCTGCGGGAGGCCAAGCAGATGGGCTACGCGGCGACCCTGGGCATCTGCAACGTGCCGGAGTCGTCCCTGGTGCGGGAATCGGACCTGGTGTTGATGACCCGCGCCGGACCCGAGATCGGCGTCGCCTCCACCAAGGCCTTCACGACCCAGCTCGCCGCCCTGCTCCTGCTGGTCATCGCCGCCGGCCGCCACCAGGACCTGTCCACGAAGCTCGAGGCGGAGCTGGTGGATGCGCTGCGTCACCTGCCCGGTCAAATCGAGGCCGCCCTCGAGCTGGACGAAGACATCGCCCAACTGGCGGAGGACTTCATCGAGAAACGCCACACCCTGTTCCTGGGCCGGGGCATGCATTTCCCCATTGCCATGGAAGGGGCGCTCAAACTTAAGGAAATCTCCTACATCCACGCCGAGGCATATCCCGCCGGCGAGCTCAAACACGGCCCCCTGGCGCTGGTGGACAGCGAAATGCCCGTGGTCACCGTCGCCCCCGGGGACGAGCTGGTGGAGAAGCTGAAATCCAACCTCCAGGAGGTCCGCGCCCGGGGCGGCGAGCTCTACGTCTTCGCCCACCCCAACGTGAAGCTGCGCGGCGAAGATGGCTACACCGTCGTCCAGGTCCCGGCCACCAGCACGGTAACGGCACCCATCGTGGACGTCATCCCGCTACAGCTGCTCGCCTATCACGTGGCAGTGCTCAAGGGCACGGACGTGGACAAGCCGCGTAATCTCGCCAAGTCCGTGACGGTGGAGTGAGCCGCCGTCCGGCCCCTGCTTTGCTGGATCGAGGGAATTAAGTTTGAGACGGTTGGAATGAGTTTGAGACAGTCCAGCCTATGTTTTGGAATAGGTTTGAGACGGACACGCGCTACGGACCACGTGAACCTGACTGCAGGCATTCGCTCGCTTCACTGGTTCTTGAGCGGGCCGCCTGAGGCCGACGGATTTCTATTAGCAATTCCCAGAGGGCATGAAGCTCAGGACAGTCGGTTGGAATGGGCTTAAGGCGACTTGGTCCAGATCCTCAGTGGTAACAGTGGATCACTGAGGCCGTGATTGATGTGCAACACTGCCTGATAACAGGCATGCGTTTTCCCGCTCGTCCGACATACTTCGTGGCCCGGTTTGCCGGAATCGCCTCCCGCCTGAAGCGCTAGGTGACGTCCCGAATGCCGGAATGTGAGCGCCGACCCTCGTCGTCCACCGATAACTTCCGAGCAAGAGCGCGACCCCGCTGAGGATACCCGCCAACTCAGCCCAGGGCTTCCGAGAATGGGCTTTCACCCCTTTTTTGGTTGGAGTTTCAGGAACGATAGAGACGCTACTGTGCATCAGGCGTTGACACACAACCGCTACTAGCATATCTTTACCCAAGCTCTGGCAGTACAGTAGAGCTTCTCGAAGCGCTGGGTCAGGGTGAAAGGGTGCGGCAGGTGGCGGCCTGCCGCAGTGCTTCAACACGCAATCGTCTCTGAATGGAGCTAAAGCGATGGCAGTCTATCAAATCGACTACGACCTGCGTAAGCAGCGGAACTATCAGGCCCTCTACGACAGGCTCAAAAGCTACTCCGCCTGGTGTCGGCCGCTGGAGTCCACTTGGGTTATCGAGACCACCCAGACTGCGTCCCAGGTTCGGGACTATTTGAAGGGCGCGATCGACCCCGACGATGGGATTCTGGTGACACGGCTCTCTGGCGAGGCTGCATGGGCCAACTTGCGTGATGGGGCTTCCCGTGCCTTGAAGGACCTGCTGGAACGCCGGGCGGCGTGATGTGCTTGGCGCCATGGAAGGCGCCCAACCTAAAGAGGGGCGAATGTCACAGAGCGTATCAATTGGGGATATCGCGGAGGTGCGCAGCGGGTACACGTTCCGGCGGGCTACATCGGAGTCGGACGCGAACGGGCTGCTGGGCCTTCACATTGGCGATATTCGGGAAACCAGCGTTGTCGACCCATCGCGGCTGTCGGCCATCGAGTGGCAAAGTGAGGGGCGGCCGCCAGTGCTTGAACCGGGGGACGTGGTGTTTGCGGCGAAGGGTAGTTACAACCGCGCCGCAGTATTTCGCGACGAGGAAAGTCAGGTCGTGCCGTCGAACCAGTTCCTCGTGCTGAGGGTGCGGAATAGCGGACCTATCTCGCCGGAGTTCCTGTGCTGGACCTTGAACTACAAAGAAACCCAGAGGCGGCTGGCCGAGCTTCAGTCGGGAACCAGTATCTTCTCCATAAGCAAGAAGGCTCTTCAAATCTTCACGGTGTCGCTGCCACCGCGTGAGACCCAGAACAAGCTCCTCCGACTGAATGCCCTCTGGGAAGAAGAGCGGCGCCTGTCGGAGGCACTCATTGAGAACGGAGAGACCATGGTGCAAGGCATGTTTCAGCGGTTACTTACCGGAGCAGTGGAATGAGCAACACGATCAACCAGGACCAGATCAACAAGGCCGTATGGCGCGCCTGCGACACCTTCCGCGGCACTGTGGACCCGAGCATCTACAAGGACTACGTGCTCACGATGCTGTTCGTGAAGTACCTGTCGGACGTCTGGCAGGACCACTGGGAGCAGTATCAGCAAGAGCATGGCGACCACCCGGAGCTGATCCAGGAGTTGATGAAGAACGAGCGCTTCGTGCTGCCGGAGGGCGCCAACTTCTACGACCTGTACAAGCGTCGCCATGAGCCGGGTAACGGCGAGCGTATCGATAAGGCGCTGCATGCCATCGAAGAAAACAACAGCCAGAAGCTGAATGACGTCTTCCAGGACATCAGCTTCAACTCCACCAAACTGGGCGACGAGAAGCACAAGAACGAGATCCTCAGGGCGCTGCTGGAGGATTTTCATCGACCGGAACTGAACCTGCGCCCCAGCCGCATCGGCCGGCTGGATATTATCGGCAACGCCTACGAGTACCTAATCGCCCAGTTCGCTGCGACGTCCGGCAAGAAGGCCGGCGAGTTTTACACGCCGGCGGAGGTTTCCGAGCTGATCGCCGAGGTACTGGCCCCGAAGGAAGGCGACGAGATCTGCGACCCGGCCTGCGGCTCGGGCTCGCTGCTGCTGAAATGCGCCAACCAGATCAAGAACGCCTTCAACGGCTCGAAACGCTTTGCCCTGTACGGCCAGGAGGCCATCGGCAGCACCTGGGCGCTGGCGAAGATGAACATGTTTCTGCACGGGGTGGACAACCACAAGATCGAGTGGGGGGATTCCCTGCGCAATCCCAAGCTGTTGGACGAGAAGGGCCGGCTGAAGCTGTTCGATGTGGTAGCTGCCAATCCGCCTTTCTCATTAGACAAGTGGGGCCATGAAGGCGCCGGCGACGACCCCTACGGCCGCTTCCGCCGTGGCGTACCGCCGAAAACCAAGGGCGATTACGGCTTTATCCTGCACATGATCGAAACCCTTAAGCCCGGCACCGGACGGATGGGCGTGGTCGTCCCACATGGCGTGCTTTTCCGAGGTTCCAGTGAGGGCAAGATCCGCAAACAGTTGGTCGAGGAGAACCTGCTGGATGCCGTGATCGGCTTGCCGGAGAAACTCTTCTACGGCACCGGCATACCGGCGGCGATTCTGGTGTTCCGCCAAGACAAGACCGACGAGAACGTGCTATTTGTAGACGCCAGCCGGGAATTCCGGGCGGGCAAGAACCAGAACGCCCTATCCGAAGAGAACATCCGCAAGATCGTCGAGACGTACGCCGCCCGCACCGATGTGGACAAATATGCTCACCTCGCCACGCCGAAAGAGATCGCAGAGAACGATTTCAATCTGAACATCCCCCGCTACGTGGATACCTTCGAGGAAGAGAAAGAAATCGACCTCATAGCGGTGCGGACCGAGCGCGAGCAGCTCAAGGAGAAGCTGGCGGCGCTGGAACAGGAGATGGATGGCTATCTGAAGGAGCTGGGTTATGGTTCCTGAGGGGTGGGTAGCTACACAGATTGCCGAACTGGCTACGTTTCGCTCTGGGGGTACGCCTGGGAAGGCGGAGCCGTCTTACTGGGGTGGCAGCGACCCCTGGATTTCCGGAAAGGATCTCAAGAACCATTATCTTGATAGAAGCGTAGATCAGTTAACAATTAAAGGTTTTAAGCGTGCTAAGCGGGCTCCCGCCGGGGCCACTCTCATTCTCGTCCGAGGAATGACGCTCTTAAAGGAATTCCCCGTAGGATACACTCTCAGAGAAGTTGCATTTAACCAAGACCTTAAGGCATTGATACCGTCAACCAGTGTTGATGGCCTATTTCTTTCTTTTCTCTTGGCTGGCGAGCAGCATCGAATTAGGCAGTTAGTGACGACAGCCGGCCATGGAACCGGGCGGCTGGATACTCAGTTGATCAAAGAATACCCGGTTAACCTTCCCCCCCTAGTAGAGCAGAAGAAGATCGCTAAGATCCTCTCCACCTGGGACGAAGCCATTACTACGACAGAGCAGCTTCTGGCCAACAGCGAGCAGCAGAAAAGCGCCCTGATGCAGCAGTTGCTGACGGGCAAGAAGCGGTTGCCGGGATTTGAGGGAAAGTGGACCTATGTTCAGGTGGGAGACGTGTTTCGCCGGGTAACAAGAAGGAATGGAGGTCGGAGTCACAACGTTGTAACTATCTCAGGACGTCGAGGACTCATTCGGCAAGAAGAGTTCTTCAAGAAATCAGTGGCGTCAGAAACTCTGGATGGCTACGTCTTGCTGAAGAAAGGGGAGTTTGCGTACAGCAAGAGTTATTCGAACGGATACCCCATGGGTGCCATTAAGCGCCTAAACCGTTATGACGAAGCGGTCGTATCGACACTATATATTTGCTTCGACGTGGCGGACGAAGGCCAGGCCGACAGGGATTTCTTCGAATACTTCTTTGAAGCGGGACTCCTTAATCATGGTTTAAGCAAAGTGGCGAATGAAGGTGGTCGGGCGCACGGTCTTCTGAACGTGAAGCCATCTGACTTCTTCTCTTTGAAGATACCGCTCCCTCCAATTGAAGAGCAGCGGAGAATAGCCGAAGTCATCGGTTCAGCTGAGCAAGAGGTCTTGGAGATTGAAAGGGATTTGTCACTGCTGAAGCAAGAGAAGAAAGCCCTGATGCAGCAGCTCCTTACTGGAAGGCGCCGCGTCAAAGTGGACGAGGCCGAACAGGCCACCGCCTGAGACCGAGCATGACCAGGAGCCGGAGAGCACCTTGTCGGAGAAAGTGACCCCCAACACCAGCGAGCTTTACGCCTCCCATATTCCGGCCCTGATCACGCTGATGAAGCTGGGTTGGGAGTACCGCTCGCCAGCGAAAGTGATGGAGCAGCGCGGAGACTCCACGCGCGAGGTACTGCTGCGCCCGGTGCTGATCGAATTTTTGCGTCAGCACCGCTTCGAGTACAAGGGCGACACCTATCCGCTCTCCAGTGAGGGCATCCAGCAGGTGCTCACGACTCTGGCCACGCCGGGACTGGCTGAGGGGCTGATGTCCGCCAACGAGTCGGTGCACGACATGCTCACCCTGGGCATCACCGTCAATGAGTTCATGCCCGATGGTAAGCGGCACGCGGTCACCGTGCCGTTGGTTGATTGGGACGATATCGAGCGGAACAGCTTCCTGGTTACCGAGGAAATGGAGGTACAGAACGCCTCCGCTACCGGCCATCGTCGGCCGGACGTCGTAGGCTTTCTCAACGGCATTCCGGTGGTGGTGATCGAAGCCAAGCGGGCCGCATCCGGCAACCCCAACAAGTCCATGATCGACGAGAGCGTCAGCCAGATGCTGCGCAACCAGGGGGTGCGGGAGATCCCCTACCTGTTCGCCTTCGCCCAGGTGCTGGTGGCGGTCAGTCAGACCCAGGGACGTTACGGCACCGCCCGCACGCCGAGGAAGTTCTGGTCTCTCTGGCAGGAGGACCAGATCACCGAGGCCGAGCGCGAGACGATTGTGAACCGGCCGCTCAGCGACGACCAAGTCGACGCGCTATTTACCGACCGTGCCCCGCGCGTCCGTAAGCACTTCGAGCAGCTCTGGTCGAAAACTGTTCTGCCTACGGAACAGGACGAGCTGCTTATCGGCATTCTCAGCCCGGCGCGGCTGCTGAAGCTGCTGCGCTACTACATCCTGTTCTACAAGAACGAGAAGATCATTGCCCGCTATCAGCAGTTCTTCGGTATTGAGGAACTGCTGGAGAAGGTCAGTCACGTGGACGCCAAGAGTTCCCGCCAGGGTGGGGTGATCTGGCATACCACCGGCTCCGGCAAGTCCTTCACCATGGTGTTTCTCAGCAAGCTGCTAGTGCTGCACGAGTCCCTCAAGCAGTGCCGCGTGGTGGTGGTCACCGACCGGGTAGATTTGGAGAAGCAGCTCTCGCGCACCTTCGCCGCCGCGGGCGCATTGGGTTTGACCTCGGTGAGTAGCGGTGAGGCTGGCAATGCCCGGGTGGGCTCCGGTCGCGAGCTGGCCTGGCAGATCGGCAAGGGCAACCAGCGCGTGATCTTCACGCTGGTGCAGAAGTTCATGTCCGCGATCAAGTACAAGGAGTGCTACAACCCAAGCGAGAATCTGCTGGTGCTGGTGGATGAGGGCCACCGCAGCCACGGTGGTGAGAACCACCAGCGCATGCGCAAGGCGCTGCCCCGGGCGGGTTATATCGCCTTCACCGGAACTCCATTGCTCAAGAAGGACCGTCAAGAGACGGTCGATACCTTCGGGCCCATCGTCCACGCCTACACGATGCGCCGGGCCGTGGAGGACAAAACGGTGGCGCCGCTGCTGTACGAGGAACGCCACCCGACGTTGGACGTGAACCAGGAGGCCATCGACAACTGGTTCGAGACGATTACCCAGGGGCTGAGCGACGACCAGAAGGCTGACCTGAAACGGAAGTACGCCAAGCGCGGTGCCATCTACGGCGCCGAGAACCGCATCCGGCTGATCGCGTGGGACATCGCGATTCATTTCAATGAGCACTTCAAGAAGCTGGGCAAAAGCCTGAAGGGCCAGGTTGCTTGCGACAGCAAGCTTTCCGCCATCCGCTTGAAGAAGTTCCTGGACGAAACGGAGTTGGTCACTTCCCGCGTGGTGATCTCGCCGCCGGACACCCGCGAGGGGCACAGTGAGGTGGATGAGGCCGAGCTGCCGGAGGTGCAGCAGTGGTGGGCGAACAACGTCCAGGGTGACCCCTACGAATACGAGCGCCAGGCCATCGAGCACTTTGGTATGGAGGGCGACCCCGATCTATTGATCGTGGTGGACAAGCTGCTCACGGGGTTCGACGAGCCGCTCAACGCGGTTTTGTACATCGACAAGCCGCTAAAGGGGCACAACCTGATCCAGGCCATAGCGCGGGTGAACCGGTTGCACGAGGAAAAGGCCTACGGTCTGTTGATCGACTATCGGGGCATCCTCGCCGAGCTGGATACGGCCATAAAGGATTACCAGAACCTGGAGGAACACACCCAGGGCGGCTATGACATCGACGACATCGACGGTCTCTACCGGAGTGTGAGCACGGAGTACAAGCGCCTGCCCGAGCTGCACGAGAATCTCTGGTCCTTCTTCCAGGGCGTGGAGAACACCTACGATCAACAGGCGTTCCGGCAGGTGCTGATGCCGCGTTACGAGACCGACAGCGAGGGCGTCGAGTACGACGCGCGTCAGAAGCTGCGTGAGGACTTCTATGAGGCGCTTACGAAATTCGGCGTGTGCCTGCAGGTGGCCCGCTCATCTCACTCGTTCTTTGAGGACAACTCCTTTACCGAGGCGATGCTCAACACCTACAAGCGGGACCTCAAATTCTTTACCGAACTCCGCCAGATCGCGCGCCAGGACGCCCAGGAGACGGTGGACTACAGCGCCTACGAGAAGCAGATCCGCAAGCTCGTGGATCGAGACGTGATGGGGCTGAAGGTCAAGGAGGGCGAGGGCGCCTACGAGGTGGATCGGCTCGGGCAAGACCCGGAAGAGTGGGACGACCAGAAGACCCGCAACGAGGCGGATACCATCCGCACCCGGACCCGGAAGACCATCGAGCAGGATCTGCAGGATGATCCCTATGCCCAGAAGGTGTTCTCCGAGCTGTTGAAGAAGGCCATCGAGGAGGCCGATGCGCTGTTCGATCACCCGGTCAAGCAATATGCCCTGTTCCGGGAGTTCGAGGAGCAGGTAACCGAGCGGCGCACGCCGGGTATCCCAGAGGAGTTGGCCAACAAGCCCCACGCCAAGGCTTACTTTGGTGTCTTTCGCTTGGTGATGGGCGATGAGGAGATCGACACACGGATGGAGGAGGACGCCGGCGAATTGATCCAACTGGCGCTGACGATCGACGAGACCGTGGCCGACGTGGTGGCGGAGAACACACTGAATCCTGGTGGTATCGATGCCGGCATTCGTAAGATGCTGCTGCCGGATTTGTTCAAGCGCTTCGGTTTGGACAACGCCAACCGGATCCTGGACCAGATCGTCCACATCGTGAGAGTCGGGTTGAGACGTGAGTGATATCCAGCGGCCGCACGGCAAGACCTATGCGGTGCAATACGGCGAACGGCAGCTGGAGTTCTACTGGCGCGCACGAGACGCGGACCGGCACAAGGCGAGAATTCACGTCTATCCGAATGGCTTAGTGGAAGTGGAGACGCCCCAGGAAACCACTCTGGCTGAGGCCAAGGAGGCGCTGCTCAAACGTGCCCGCTGGGTGACCCGGCACCTTAGCGACATCGAGGCGCGCCGGGCGGCAGTGCTGGAGCGCCAGTACGTCAGTGGCGAGACCGTCTTCTATCTGGGCCGCCGGTATACGTTGAAGGTCATTCCCTCAAGTGCCGAGCAACACGTGAAGATGCTTCGGGGGCAGGTGCGCGTTACCACGCGGGACACCGCGCCGGCGGTCGTCAAGGCAAGGCTCACCGGTTGGTATCGGGAGCGCGGGAGAGAGGTGTTTCTGCGGCGGCTACAGGCGGTGAGTGATCGTCTGTCATGGGTGGAAGGGTTGCCGTCCTGGTCGATCCGGGTGATGAAAACTCAATGGGGTAGCTGCTCACCATCCGGAGCGATCATTCTTAACCCGCATTTGGTCAAGACCCCGACCGGTTGCATTGATTACGTCATCCTCCACGAGCTCTGTCACCTCAAGGAACATAACCACAGCGCCGGTTTCTACCGGCTGCTCAAGCAGGCCATGCCGAACTGGGAAGACGTCAAGATGCGGTTGGATGGATTGTCCGAACTGTATTTGAATGAGTAGGGTTGTAACGGATGCAGGATCGCACCGCTAGATCGTTCCGCGCTTTAGCGGCATCGCTGGACTGCACTTGCTGTAGTGTCGGCGAGTATATCAGGACATGCTGCGATCGCTGTCGAGCCCAATGAACTTAGTCGACGTCGCGCGTAGCCTATAACACGGTGAGGCGAAGAACCGTAGGGAATTCAGTCACCGTCTGGCGGAGAACACCGCTGCACCAACAATGAAACCTCCGTTACGATTCAAGCTGGGGTATGTTCGGATAATCAATTCCGCGCAAGTCGTAGTAATCCTTACCGGCACCGGTAGCCAAATTTGTCACTGTCGTGCGGTTGAACTGGGCGCTCACTCGTTCACCGACGTGAAGGCGCTGCACTTGTGAGAACATTGACTGCGGGAAAGTAGCGCGAATCACATTGCCTTGGTCGGAGTCTATCTCTATTCGTCCATTGCGCCCTATCAGATGGACCACACCCTCGATCTGAACAATGTCTTGTGTTTGAGCTGAAATCTGATGCAGCCGCTCCGATAATGCAGCGATCGTCTTTGTGTCTCCCATCCACTCATACTTCGAGTCATTGGGGGCACGCCACGTGACCGAGGCCTCAAGCTGAGCCTTTTTTAGAGCGTCAATCAAGTTCACCAATCTTTTAGTGCCACGGTCTCCTACAGCATGCACTTTTTCCATCAAGGCATCTTCACGTTGGAAGTCGGCGAGCAACGAAAAGGTAGTCTCCAATGTCTCTTCGAGAAGGCTGTGACCGAGCAGATCAGGATTCGTCTTGCCCGTGATGAATACGCGAGTCGAGCCAGCCGCCAGCCCACCGAACCGCAATCCAAGCGCTTCTTTGAGTTCTTCCCGAAATGGCCCCCTAGCTTCTAACCCGCGCTCATGTCTGCTTGCGGCGGCGTATAAAAACCTCGCTATATGGGTGGCGAGGCCGCCCAGTAGATCCAGCGGCAAAGTTCCATGCTGGGCGTTCTCTCCGGAAAGCCGCAATTCCACTACTTCGACCCCGCGCTGAGCCTTCTCCTGCGCCAACTGTTGCTGAAGCTCGTCAACGTGCGCACGCATGGACGCAACGGCCAGTTCTTGTGCAAAGTCGTTAGGCGCTTGCTCGTGCTGGGACTCAAGAGCCTCAAGTTGCTCGGTAGCGCTTTCGAGTAGGCTCTCAGTGCGACCTATGTCAATCATCTTTATAGCCCCACCTCGACGATGCCCTTGGGGCGGCCATCTCTGTCATGTCCGAAGAGGTTCCGCCAATAGCGCTCCTGATCGGCGTCACCCTCCAGCATCAGATAGACATCGCAGCTGAACCTCTGTTTCACGGTTTGTCGCTCGGTACCAAAGATCTGGCGCAGCGCTTCCTTCTCCTGCTCACCAAGCGCGTTGAGGCAACGAGCTTCCGCTATTACGACTAGGTCAACATCGGCAGGTTCAGGCTTGTTTGATAGAAATGAGCCGTCTATCCAGACTCTGAACGGCCTGCCGATTAGTTGAGCTAGGTTCTCAAGGAAGACGTGCAGCCTAGAGTACAGGTACTCTCTGTGCTCTTTGCCGTCGTTGAACGCATCGACAAGCATTTCCTTCATATCGGGCACCGACATCGGGTGAATCCCAGCGTCCAACAATGGCTCGTAGTCAGCTGCCACAACCCTAATCCTATCCCCACCGAACCCCACTTGTACGATGCGCGAAAGCGCGCAAGAAGACAACCGAGCCTGCCGAACCTTATTTTGGTCGAGAACGGCCCTCGGCGGTTAGCTGCGCCGAAGGCAGGTGATACTGATCACCCGACCGCCCGGCCTACGTCCCTAGGCCACTGAGTTCCATCAGCACCTCGCCCAGCTAGCGGTCGATGAAGGCGCGGGACCGCACCACGTCAGACTGAGGGGCAACGCAGGCCAAGCCACGGGAGCGAACTCGGTCATAGTCGTCGCGGACATGGCTGGCCACGGCTTCAACGTCCACCAGCCGGCCCTGGTTCCGTTCAAACAGGAGGTCGTGTTGGAACTGGTTTCGCGCAAGAGGCGTTCACTCTCGGTTCACGTCCACGGTATTCTGGGGTCGAGGAATTCGGGATCGCGCCTAACCTTTCAACACACGCCAGCTTATTGAATGGCCGCTACTAGCCGGTCGCGGTCCGTCAAATCTCTGCGTCTCACAACGGAATGCGTCCCGGAGCTGGTTGACCCGCGATCGGCGCGCGCCGAGTAGAAGGCTCTCGCGTGACCCGACATGCGATCCGACCTATCCTCACGGATGAGCACTAAAGAGACAGGAGCACGACATGCCGGAACTAGACGAGCATGGCCAGCCGCACCCTGCGATCAATTACCGAAGGAACCTGACCAAGGCTACGGAGTCGCTGCTCGGTCTTTGTCGAGGCCTGCTCGCGGACCAGAGGCTATCAGCCGAAGAGATCGTCTTCTTGGACACATGGCTACGCGAGAACGAAATCGTAGAGCACCAGTGGCCAGGCAGCGTCATTGCCGAGCGCGTCAGGCAGGTAATGGCGGATGGAGTGGTTTCGACGGAGGAATCCGAAGACCTCCAGCAAACGCTGGAGCAGATCCTTGGCGGCGGGTTTGACGAGGGTGTCGTATCTGGGAACGCTACGAGTCTGCCACTCGACGATGCAGAGGCGGTTGAAGTCGACGGCAGCACCTTCTGTTTCACCGGCAAGTTCATTTTCGGGCCGCGGAGAAAGTGCGAGGATGCGGTTGTCTCGCTGGGCGGTGAGGTTGCGCCGCGGGTCACCAAGGCTATCGACTACCTCGTCATCGGCGCTTTGGCCAGCCGGGACTGGGCGCATACCAGTCACGGTCGCAAGATCGAGGCAGCTTTGGATCACAAAGAGAAAGGCAGGGAGATCCTTATTATTGGTGAAGAGATGTGGGCCGATCACATCTCCAGGAAATAGATAGGAGCGGTCTGGCCTCCACGCGTCCGGCGGTAGGAGGCCAGGGTCCAACTGATCGGCTGCTACCGTGCCTATCGTACGCGCAGTGCAGCCTAATTGACGCGTAGGTCATCGAGTGACTTCCCTGCCTCCTCCCACTCGCGGAGCCACGCCGGCTTGCGCCCTTTTCCGCTCCACGTCTTCTTCGGGTCGGTGGGGTGGCGGAACTTCACGGTAGCTTTAGACTTCCCCGAGGCGGTCGTCTTGCCACCGACGATTTCCTCGAGCGTCAGACCGTACTTGGCCGCCACTTCTTTCATCTCGCTCTGAGCCCGCTTGGCGTCCTCCTTTCGGCGGGACTTGATCTCCTTGTCGATGTCCTTCTTCAGCTGGTGAAGCTGCGGCACGGTGTACTTCGTCAGATCGGTCAATGTGGGTACTCCTACGTTTGCCTAGCGACAAGTTGCCACAACTTTGTACCGCGTTAAATAAGAGCCAACCACCGCACTATTCTTGATTGAGAAGACCACGCATTTAGTGGCATGAACTCGAGAGATGCTGTCTCACGTGTTTAGGCTCTTCATTGCTGGCGAAAATGATTGAGAACGGCGATGAGGTGCTCCTAGGGGTGCCTAGAGCATTGGCCACTTATTGTTAATCCAATCGCTGCCGGACTAAGCTTCCGGGGGATCATCAGAGCTGTTGCAGTCGCGCACCGGCAAAGACCATTGTGGTCGCATAAGAATCTGCACTATCGCGGGGGTGGCATGGATTCCGATCAAGAGGGCGAAGCGCTCGGACTCGAGGTGACGCTAGCCGAGCGAGTCAACTTCGCTTGTCAGCAAAACGATGTACCCCTCCTGCGGGATCTGGTTCTCCAGAACCGGGGCGGGGATCAGCTCAATGGACTCACTCTGGAGATCTCATCGGACCCTGCCTTTTTGAAGGCACGAACCTGGCACGTTGATCGCCTGGGCGCCGGGGACACGCTTCATATTGATGACCGGCGTGTCTCTCTTGACCCGGGTGTTCTCTGGCAGCTGTCGGAGGCAATCACCGCAACAGTCCATATCCGGGTTACTGACGGCGATACGGTGCTCCAGAGCGTTGACCAGTCGGTGGAATTGCTGGCGCGCAACGAATGGGGCGGTGCCAGTTACATGCCTGAAATGATCGCGGCGTTCGTCACACCGAACGACCCGGCGATTGACCGGCTCCTCAAGGACGCATCGCAGGCACTCGGGAAGGCGGGCCTGAACACTTCGCTCGACGGGTACCAAACGGAAAGCCCCCAGCGCGCGGCACATATCGTCGCCGCGATCTGGTCCAGTGTTTGCGGAGTTGGGTTGAGCTACGCGACCCCGCCGGCCAGCTTCGAGCGCAGCGGGCAGAAGGTCCGCACACCCTCGCACATCGTCGAGGGTGGGTTGGCGACCTGCCTCGACCTCACACTGCTCTTCGCGAGCTGCCTTGAGCAGGCCGGCTTGCACCCGATTATCGTGTTCACGCGCGGACACAGCTTCGTCGGCTGCTGGTTGCAGGACGAGCAGTTTTCCTCCGTTACCGTTGACGACGTTACCAGCCTTCGAAAGCGGATCCAGCTAAAGGAGGCGCTCTTCTTCGAGACCACGTTTGTCACACAGGAGCCGAGGCCGAAGTTCAAGTTTGCGATGAAGCATGCTGGCGAGGCGCTCGCCGAGGAGAACGACGAACAATTCGAGCTCGCGATCGATGTCCATCGTGCCCGCATGCAGCGCATCCGCCCGATTCCCACAGGGCGCGAGCCGGAGCCCAAAGCGAGCGAGCCGGTGGCTGATGCAGCTTCAGAGCCGGCGGTCGAGTTAGAGGGACTGGACCAGATCCCGAGCGACGCGACGACGGTTGAACAGGAGGTCGCGGAGTCGCCGAAGAGCCGCCTGGATCGCTGGCAACGAAAGCTTCTGGACCTGTCTCTGCGGAACCGACTGCTCAACTTCAAGCCATCGAAACGCGCCATCGCAATTCAATGTCCCGATCCGGGCCAGCTGGAGGACCGTCTAGCCGACGGTATGAAGATCCAGGTCATGCCTTCGCCGCGGATGATGGACGAGGAGAGCGGGCGCTCGGCCGACCTTTACCGTCGCCAGCATGGCGAGGATGCGGACGAGGGCTACGCGCTTGATGCGCTACGCCGCAACGAGGTCATCGTCGATTTGCCGCCCGACGAGCTGGATAGACGGCTGGTCGAGTTGTATCGAGCCGCACGCGCTGCGCTCCAGGAAGGCGGCGCCAATACACTCTTCCTCGCCTTTGGCTTCCTGGTTTGGACGAAGGGTGACGGAAAATCGGATAGGCGTTATCGCGCACCGCTGATCCTGGTGCCCGTGCAGCTTGAGCGCCGCAGCGTGCGCTCGGGCATGAAGCTTGTCCTCCACGATGACGAGGCGCGGGTCAACCCCACTCTTCTGCAGATGCTCGAGCAGGATTTCGCCCTGCGCGTCCCAGAGTTATTGGGGCCGATCCCGACCGATGAACACGGTCTCGATGTCCAAGGCATCTGGAACGCCATGACCCGCGCGATTCGGGACCAGGAAGGCTGGGAAGTGACCGAGGACGTAGTCCTGTCAACGTTTTCCTTCTCCAAGTACCTCATGTGGAAAGACCTGGTTGACCGCACCGATGTTCTCAAGGATAACGCGGTCGTTCGGCACCTCATCGATACTCCGAAGGAGGTCTATCGCTCGGAAGTCACCTTCCCGGATCCGCGGCGATTGGACTACGACTATCCGCCGGAGCAGACCTTCACACCATTGCCCGCGGACTCCTCTCAGTTGTCTGCGGTTATGGCGGCGGCCGCGGGCAAGGACTTTGTTCTGGAGGGGCCGCCAGGTACGGGCAAGTCGCAGACGATCTCCAACATGATCGCCCAATGCCTAGCGGAAGGGCGGACCGTGTTGTTCGTCTCGGAAAAGACGGCCGCCCTCGATGTGGTGTATCGCCGGCTCCGCGATGTCGGTCTTGGCGAGTTCTGCCTGGAACTCCACTCGAGCAAAGCACGCAAGCTTGACGTCCTTGAACAACTTCGATCCGCTTGGGACTCGCAGGCGGATCTTGACGCCGAGCAGTGGGAGCGCGAGGCGAAACGGTTGGCGTCGCTGCGCCAGGAGCTGAATGCTTTCGTCACTCATCTCCACCACCGCTATCCGAACGCACTAACGCCGCACTACGCGATCGGTAAGGTGATCGGTGGCCGTGATGTGCCGCGGGTCAATGTTGGCTGGAACTCGCCGGAGACGCATGACGCGGATGCGTTGCAGGAGCTGCGTGATATTGCCGAGCGTATCGACATCAATAGCGCGGAGCTTGGTAGCGTCGCGGAGAGCGCCTTCACCGGCGTTGCTGAACCTGATTGGTCACCGAGTTGGCAGCACGATCTGATTGATGCCGCGAAGCGGGCTATGCCAGTCCTCCGGACGTTTGCCGACCACGCACGAGCTCTTGAAGAGTCCTGTGGTCTGCCTTCCGCGCCTTTGACACGGGACCGCCTCAGGAGCCTCTCCTCATTGGCCAAGGTATTGCCTTGGGCCTACGGCCGGAACTATGCCTTCGCCCTCGAGCCTCAGGGGCCTCAAACGATTTCCGAACTCAAGCAAGGTCTGGAGCTGCTTGAGCAGCGTCGTAGCACGCTGGCCCAACTGTCGGTTGAGTACAGGCCGGATGCGTTGTCCGACCTGCCGATAGGGGAGCTGAACGAACTCTGGGCGGAGGCAGAATCGACCTGGTGGCCACGCAAGGCAATCCTTAGGCGCCGAGTCCGCAAGACGCTCCGGAACGCGGTCCACGCCCGAAGGAAACCGAATGCGGACGTTGACCTTCCCCAGCTCAGTGAGATCAGGAGGCTCGACTCCGAGCTCGACAAGTATGACTACTTGAAAGCCGGGACGGCTGGTCTCTGGGATGGACTCGGTACCGACGCAGAAAAGGTGAGAGCCGCAGTGGATATCACCGGGCGCATCCGGGCGGCAATCGGCTCACTGGCTCAAGCTCCGGATACGCTCATCGACACCCAGGCCGCAGTCCGCCGTTTGCTAAGCGACGGCAATGCTTTGCTCTCCGAGGAAGCTACTGTGGGCCGGGCTGCCAAGTCGTATCGCGAATCCGACCAAGCTTTGAACGAACGGCTCGAGACGCTTACTGCGCTTACTCGCAATCCCGCCGAACACCTTCTCGCCGGAGATGTTCAGGACTGGCCCGAAGCGTTGGAGAAAAAGCTTGGTCGTTGGATTCAGGAAGAAAACCGACTGCGCACATGGTGCGCTTGGCGGCGAGTACGTGACGAGGCAATGGGACGCGGTCTCTCTCCCCTGGTCGAAGCTGTCGAGAACGGCAGTATTGAAACGGGACGAGTGCGGGAGGCATTCGAGGTCAACTATTGCCGATGGTGGATCGACGCCGTCGTCGATGGTGATGAGGTATTACGGGGCTTCGTGCCCGCAGAGCACGAGCGTCGAATCGCGGAGTTCGCACGGCTCGACGATGAGTTCACGAAGCTTACGCGCTCCTATATCCGGGCGAAGCTCTGCGGTTTTCTCCCAGCGAAGGACGAAGTGAAGCGCAGCTCCGAATGGGGAGTGCTCAAGCGTGAACTGGAAAAGAAGCGTCGCCACAAACCCCTTCGTCAGTTGGTTGAGGAAATGCCAACGGCGCTGACGAAGCTCACGCCTTGTTTGCTGATGAGTCCCCTATCGATAGCGCAGTATCTGTCACCGGAGCAGGCCCAGTTTGACGTGGTCATATTCGATGAGGCCTCTCAGATCCCCGTATGGGACGCAGTCGGTGCGATCGCTCGTGGGCGCCAGGCGGTGATCGTAGGCGATCCCAAGCAGCTACCGCCTACCAGCTTCTTCGAGCGGACTGAGGACGAAGATTACGAAGATGAGGATGTCGAGCGCGACCTGGAGAGCATCCTCGATGAATGCATGGGCGCCAACGTCCCGTTGGAGCGCCTGAACTGGCATTACCGCAGCCGTCACGAGAGTCTCATCGCGTTCTCCAATCAGCGCTATTACGGGGGCGGTCTGGTCACCTTCCCAGCGCCCGTAACCGAAGACCGGGCAGTCAGCTATCACCATGTCCCTGATGGCGAGTATCAGAAAGGTGGGGCCCGCACGAACCCCGAGGAAGCGAAAGCACTCGTCGCGGACATTATCGGCCGCATCAAGGACCCGGAGTTCGCAAATGCCGGCTTGTCCATCGGTGTTGTAACGTTCAACACCGAGCAGCAACGCTTGATTGAGGACCTATTCGACTCCGAGCGCCGCAACGACCCGAGCATCGAGCCCTGGTTCGACGACGATGCGCTCGAGCCGATCATGGTGAAGAACCTTGAGAGCGTTCAGGGTGACGAACGCGACATCATCTACTTCTCGGTCACCTACGGTCCGGATCAGCACGGGCGGGTTTCAATGAACTTCGGTCCGCTGAACCGCGATGGTGGCGAGCGCCGCCTCAACGTCGCCATCACCCGTGCTCGTCATGCGCTGCGAGTATTCGCGGCGCTGAAGGCGGAGCAGATCAACCTGGCCCGCACCCAGGCTGTCGGCGTCCGGGACTTCAAGCACTTTCTGGAGTTCGCGGAGCGCGGCCCACGTGCTCTCGCAGAAGCCACTTATGCTGGAACGGCGGATTTCGACTCGCCTTTCGAACAGGCCGTGGCGTCTGCCCTGACTGAGCGGGGTTGGCAGATACACCCACAGGTGGGCGTGTCGGGCTTTCGCGTCGATCTCGGTGTCGTGCACCCGGACGCGCCTGGCGTCTACCTAGCCGGCGTTGAATGTGACGGGGCGACCTACCACCGGGCAGCCACCGCCCGAGATCGGGACAAGCTCCGCGAAGGCGTGCTCAGAGGGCTCGGCTGGGAGATCCTTCGGGTTTGGTCGACGGATTGGTGGGTGGACTCACCTGGTGCAATGGACAAGCTGGACGGTCGACTCAATGAACTGCTAGAGGCCTCTCGGGCAGCACGCGCAGCAAGCCAGGATTCGACGCAAGCGGTTCGTGCTGCGCAAGATGAAGTTGCCGACATCGACGATGGTGGCGCCGGATCCGCTCAAGTGATCGCGCCGCCTGCGTCAGCGCCTGCGAACGACAGCCCTTCAGTCGACATGGAGGAGACGCAAGTCGCAGAGAGATACGCAAGGGCACCGGCGGCACATGAAGGTGAATCTCTCTCGACTGCGCGGGGAGAGGCTGGGGACAGCAAGGTCACGACCTACCGGCAGTGTGCACTTGGAACCTACCTGGGAATCATCGATCCCGACCAGTTCTACGAGTCCTCCTATACACCGGTATTGTCGAAGCTTGTGGCGGTAGTCGTTGCCGAGGAGGGGCCGATCAGAGATGAGTTGCTCGTGCGCCGAATTGCCCGGGCCCACGGATTCCAGCGTGCGGGGCAACGAATCAGGAAACGAGTGCTCTCTATCGCTCGTCAAAAGGCCGTTACAACGGAAGAGGATGTTGGCACCTTTTACTGGCCAGAGGGGCTTTCTGAGCCGTGGCGCTGGTTTCGTGCGCCAGACGTAGGCGACGCGCGGTCCGTGGAAGACATCCCGATGGAGGAGCTTGTCGTGCTGTCGAGCCATCTCAGTCAGCAGGGTCATTCGGGTGAGAATCTCCTGCGAGAAATGGCGGCTGCGTGCGGAGTGAAGCGCGTGAGCAAGGCGATACGTGAACGCCTTGCGGATGCTACGGGGCAAAGCGCTTCGCCATGAACCCGTCCGGTGAAGTCATAGCCCTGAGTGCATCTGATCTCGTTGGCCACCTCAACTGTGGTCACCTGACGGCCCTCGATTTTCAGGCCGCAAGAGGCCTATTGTCCCCGCCCGCTCATTGGGATCCCGTGCTTGAGATCTTGCGCGAGCGCGGCCGACGGCATGAGGAAGCCTTTGTAGAGCACCTGCGTGACGCTGGCATTTCTGTCTCGAAAATCGATGGCGTTGACGTGACCGCTGATGCC
Source organism: Ectothiorhodospiraceae bacterium WFHF3C12 (assembly GCA_013519935.1). Lineage (GTDB taxonomy): Bacteria > Pseudomonadota > Gammaproteobacteria > Nitrococcales > Nitrococcaceae > WFHF3C12. The sequence continues at coordinate 57,564 of JACDUA010000014.1, forward strand.
GTTGCGCAAACGCGTGACGCTATGGCGCAGTGCCACGATGTCATCTGTCAGGCAGCGCTCCAGGACGGGCGCTGGTTGGGAAGGGCAGACGTCCTGCGTCGGGTCGAAGTACCGAGCGACCTCGGGGACTGGTCCTACGAAATCATTGATACCAAGCTCGCTCGCGAGACCAAGGCGGGCACGGTGCTCCAGCTCTGTCTGTATGCGGATTTGCTGGAGCATATACAGGGGCGAGTACCCGACTACGTCTATGTCGTCGCGCCATGGTCAGACTACGAACCCCAGGCATTCCGGGTCGCGGACTATAGCGCTTACTACCGGCGCGCGAAGCGCGCTACGGAGATCGCGACCGACGGACCCGAAATCCCCGACGTCTATCCGGACCCGAAAGAGCATTGCGACGTCTGCCGCTGGCGTGAGCGCTGTGAGCAACGCCGACGGGATGACGATCACCTTTGCCTGGTGGCGGGAATCACCAAGAACCAGATCAATGAGCTTCAAGCGAACGGCATAAACACCCGCACTGAGCTCGCTGCGATGCCGTTACCAATGCCATGGAAGCCGCAGCGGGGCTCGCCGATCTCTTATGAAAAGGCCCGCGAGCAAGCGCGCATCCAGGTCGAGTCCGACAAGGCCAGAGAGCTTCGCTTTGAACTGTTGTTGCCCGTTCAACCAGAAGCCGGTCTTGGGCTCCTGCCGGAGCCGTCGGACGGTGACATCTTCTTTGACATCGAAGGTGACCCCTTTGTCGGTGAGCACGGCTTGGAGTACCTGTTCGGCTACCAGTACGACGGAGAGGACGGCTCGCCCAAGTACGTTGCGGATTGGGCGCTGGACCGCGAGAGCGAGAAGGCCATCTTCGAGCGCTTCATCGATTTCGTGACAGAACGCCGCGAGCGTTATCCGGACCTGCACATCTATCACTTCGCGCCCTACGAACCGGGAGCCTTGAAGCGACTGATGGGCCGCTACGCCTCACGGGAGCGGGAGATTGATGACCTGCTCCGCGGGAAGGTCTTCGTCGACCTTTACAGCGTCGTGCGGAATGGGCTGCGCGCGGGTGTCGAGAGCTATTCAATCAAGAAGCTGGAGCCACTCTACGGCTTCCACCGGGAAACGGAGTTGACCGAGGCGAACAAGGCGCTTGCGAGCGTCCAGGCGGGCCTGGAACTTGCCGATGGGGCGTCGATCGGTGATGAGGAGCGCGCCGTCGTTCAGCGCTACAACGCCGATGACTGTGCTTCGACGGCGGGCCTTCGTGACTGGCTTGAGGCACGCCGAAGCGAACTTATCGAATCCGGGACGGCCGTGCCGCGGCCCGAGCCGGGGCACGAAGCGAGTGAGGAGCTAACGGAGCGCGAGGCGCAGGTCCAGGCATTGATCGACCGTCTTACTGCGGATATTCCGGTCGACGTCGAAGAGCGGACCGCGGAGCAACAGGCACGGTGGATTCTCGCCTACCTACTGGAGTGGCACCGGCGCGAGGAAAAGGCCACCTGGTGGGAGCACTTCCGGCTCGCCGGCCTGACCACGGATGAGCTCGTGGATGAGCGAGCGGCGCTGGCGCATCTCACCTTGCTCGAAACCGTCGACCAGACGAAGACCGGCATCCCCACACACCGCTATCGCTTCGAGGCCCAGGACACGGACCTACGTGGAGAGGAGAAGCTTAGGGCCGTGGGTGGGGAAGCAATTGGCCAAGCGGTTCGCGTATCCATAGATGACCGCACCATCGACATCAAGAAACAGAAGGCAACGGCGGACACCCATCCGGAAGCCGTGTACGCGCACACGGTGTTCAACAGCAAAGAGCAAGCGGGCGCGTTGTTCCGAATCGGGGAGTACGTAGCGGAGCACGGCATTGAGGGAGAGGGCCCTTATCGCGCTGCCCGCGCCCTGCTGCTCAGGGAGCCACCACCACTTGGTGGCCAGCCGATCCGCGAGCCCGATGAGGTGGCGCTCGATGCCGCCTTGCGTGCCGCCGGTGTGCTCGAAGGCGGGGTTTATCCGATTCAGGGTCCGCCTGGTACGGGGAAGTCCTTTACGGGCGCAAGAATGATCTGCCGACTGGTCGAGCAGGGCAAGAAAGTCGGCATCACGGCAAACAGCCACAAGGTGATCCGGAACCTGATCGAGAAGGTTCTGGAAGCGTCGGACGAGATGGGTCTGGCGGTCCAGTGCACCCACAAGATCAGCGAGAAGGAGCCAGACCAGGATCGAATAATCCTGACGAAGGACAACAAGGAGCTGTTCGGCGCGCTCAACGAGGGTCAATGCCAGGTCGCCGGCGGAACCAGCTTTCTCTGGTCGCGAGCCGAGGCCGAGGAAACACTCGATGTTCTAGTCGTAGACGAGGCGGCACAGATGTCACTGGCGAATGTCGTGGCGGTTTCGCAGGCCGCACGGACGCTGATCCTGCTCGGGGATCCCCAGCAACTGGACCAGCCGATGCAGGGAACACACCCCGACGGCACAGGCGTCTCCTGCCTGGAGCACATCCTCGGCGAGTACCATACGATCTCTAAGGATCGAGGCTTGTTCCTTGAGCGGACCTTCCGGCTGCACCCCGAAATCTGCGAGTTCGACTCCGAACTCTTCTACGATCACAAGCTAGTTGCCCAAGAGGGATGCGAACAGCAAGTCATCAGGGCGAGCGGGCCTCTCAGTGGCAGCGGTCTGCGCTATCTCCCCGTGGCCCATGAGGGGAACAAGAGCTCATCGATCGAAGAGGCTTCCGCCGTCGAGCGGGCCGTTCACGCGATCCTGGAGGGCGATCCCCACTGGACAGACCGCGATGGCGCGGAGCGATCGCTGACGCTCGACGACATTGTTATCATCACCCCCTACAACGCCCAGGTCTTCGAGATACAGCAACGCCTGCCGGGTGCGCGCGTAGGCACCGTCGACAAGTTCCAGGGGCAGGAGGCTCCGGTCGCGATCTATTCCATGGCAACTTCAAGTCACGCCGATGCGCCGCGCGGGATGGAGTTCCTATATAGCGCGAACCGCTTCAACGTCGCGATATCTCGGGCGAAGTGCCTGGCTGTCCTCGTGGCCTCACCCCAGGTGTTCGAGGCGGATTGCAGGACGCCGCGGCAGATCCAGTTGGCCAATGCCTTCTGCCGCTTTCTCGAGGTGTCCGAAGAGATTGCGGCTTAACGGGTCAGCGAGTTCAAGACCCTTGCCGAGACCGCAGCCACACTCAGTCTCGCTCAATGGCCACACCCGCGAAGCCCCGCCATTCCCGTTCGACCGCCAAACACGCGCGATCCTTATTCGCGATGGCGCCGGCCGCACGACGCGTTGCGCCGACAACTTGGCCGAGTTTGGTGCTCGCTCTACTACCAAGCTCTCGCCTGATGCGGTTCGCGGCACCTTCGAGCTGCATTATCGGCCACTTCGCGTCTCTCTGCGTTGGCGCTGCGAGGACGTTATCAATGAGCCGCCGCAATTCAGCCGCCTCTTGCTTCGACAGCTTCGGGGTGGTGTCCGAGACGTCCATTGGGCCAGTGTAGGCGCACGCGCGGCAGGGATGCACGGGTCGCTTAGCCACCCCCGGCTGTTGGCTCGGCCAGGCTAAAAGTTCGTGGGCTATTGCCGAAGTGAGCGCAACGATAGCCCTCAAGAGGCAGAGTGCGCAGTGGGACCATAAATCAATAAAATCCGTGTGTTGCGAGTCATCACCGGCTCAATCGGGATATTTAGACTCACAGAATGCCGCGCACGTCAATAGCTCATCTTGACAAAGAGGCATTCGCTCACTATCATATGTGATTGTCGTCACGCAACAGGTTCGACGCAACGTATGACCAGTACCGTTTCCAGGCCGATGGGTCACCGGCAAGTTGCCCGGAGTGGCCCGAGCCCTCGAACCACGCCAGCCGCAACCCAATCGGGTTCTATGAAGCGGCGAGAGATACCCGTCTAGCGGAAGCCCCGCCTCTTCTGTAACACCTAACACCGGTGCCCGATAGGGCAGCCGACGGAACCGTACGGCCAAATGCCCGGTTAAGGGTCCACGAAAGCCGTGGCCTCAACAGGAGAGTTGCGTCCTTCGAGTTCGAAAGCTTGCCGTTTGTCGGCCCGCTAGTCTCATCAGGATCGATTCTCCGTGCAGCACGAAAGGACCCGGAGGGGTGAAGAGAAAGACAGAATTTATTTACGGATAAATGGCTCGTGTGGAGGTGGTCTTCCAGTAATACAACGCGTTTCAACAGGTTCGCTTCGGGCTAAATAATTAATCAGAAATATAAGGCGGTAAGAAAGCAAGTACGAGCTACCGCTGGTAAGCAATTAATTTTAGTTAAAACAATTTGTTACGTACTCCGTGAGTGTCACTTTTGACACTTGCAGCAGGGCGCTCTGTGTTCTACAAAAGCGTTCTGTTCTCAAGCGATTTTGCTACTTAAATCAGGCTCGAAAGAGGTGGGTGATGCGAAGAAAGGGGAGCGATCGAAAGGCAAAGCATAGCGCGTCGGATCGTGCGCTACAAACTGCCCATGCGAAAGACTTGGTAGGACGCTTCGCTACACAGGGCCAGGACGACACAGTACCCGACGCCTGTTCGTTCCACCCTGCCGCCACGGCGTATCAGGCTAGGCGATGCTCGGGACTGGACGGTTCTTTACCTACTTCAACTCAGGTGAGCGGAAAGCCCCCTGGTGCCGGCAGGGGGCAAGCGCGCGGCACTAAGGACGGGCTGAACCGGCATAGCAGGGAAGCCGCAGATCATCAGGGCGACAGTGGATCGCTCGAGCGGCTGCTCCGCGCGATGGACGACGCCGCAGAAGAAGATGAAAAATTGCGGCTGCGTCGCAGCCTCTTACCTGCTGCCCCCGAGGCGACTCAATGCCCGCCCGAGTGGTCGGCAACCATCGTGCCCACACGCTTGGCTCTCGGCCCGCCGTCTTGGTACGCATTCTATGTAATAGAGCATGGCACACGCGCCGCCGTGGCCGTCCAAGTCGACGTGCTGCCCGCCGTAGACCGCCTCATCGTCGCGCTTGAAAGCCTCAGTCGATCGAGAGGTGCGCCGCGTTATCTCGAGTTGGATGACGGATGCCCCATGGCTATCGATCCGCTCTCGGACTGGTGCGCCCGCGTCGGGATTCGTCTGAATATCCCACTCCCGGGCCAGGGTGTCGGTAAGGGTGGTTTCGAAGGCGGCAGCCGATGAAGAGGCGAAGGGGCATCACACCCGCGCTTCGTGATCGCTGGATTGCTCAGTGGAAGCGCGCGCTCACAGAAGGCCGTTACCGGCCATTCCTGCGGACGGAAGACATCCCGTCATCCGGCAATCGTGTCCGGATTCGCGGAGTCACCGCGGGCCGGACACATCACGTGATGTCATTCAATGTAGCCGCGGCCCTGGAGGAGCCCTTCATTCGTAGAGCGGCTCAACGGCAGCGACCGCCAATGCGTGCTCGACGCCTGGATGTTCATCGACTTCACGCATGTCCGCGAAGAGTCTGAGCGTTGGCTAGCCGTATACAACACCATGCGTCCCCACGACTCGCTCGGTGACATCTCACCAATCGAGTTCCTCAATGGCCGCGGTCACGCCGGAGTCTCTGCTTATGAGTGGGTCCAAACCGGGAAGTGGACAGGAGCCCTGAGCGAATGAAGAAAGGTCAACCCATCTCGCCTGATCTGAGAGATCGCCATATCGCCGACTGGCGCGAGCGACGCGACGCTGGTCGGTACCAACCTTTCATCCGGACGGAGCGTGCGCCATCAGGGGGCAACCGAGCTCGCGTGCCAGGTATCAAATCCGGGGGAAGGGAGCACCATACCCTTTCGCACAACGAGTACCTACTGTTCTGTCTACTGGAACACGACGAGATAGTCCGGGCCATCTGGGAACAGTACCCGTTGCTCGAGGTGGACGAGACCGTTGCGATCGCCTGCGAACTGGGTATTCGCCATCCGCGATACCCGGGAACACGAACTGATGTGTGTATGACAACGGACTTCCTGGTTGACCTAACCGACGGGGGCCAACGGGCCTACGCAGTGAAGTCGGCCCATGCACTCGAAAATGACCGTACTAAGCAGAAGCTTTCTATTGAGGAGGAGTACTGGCGCCGCAGGGGGGTGCCGTGGCAAGCGCTCACCGACGTCGAGTTGAGAATCGAGCGCTCAGAGAATATCGCCTTCCTCCACAGTTTTGGGCGCCTGAACCTCAAGCTGGCGGCGCATTCGTTGGATTGGTTCGAGGCCTTCAAGGCCGAATCCAATAAGACGAAAGATGCGCAACTGGCGGACGTCGTCGAGGCTACGGCAGTAGACCTCGGGCTGACCTATCACGAGTCAGTCCAGATCTACTACTACCTCCAATGGGTTGGTCGGATCTCGCTGCAGACAAGGCCCTATGAACTCGACCTGGTGGTACTGGAAAGCGGGCTCACCTTCCATGATCAGTGTTAACAGTGTTCTTGAACCTCTCTACGACCACGCGCCAATCGCTGAGACCATGGTGGTCGCATTTATCTGCTCATCCAAGGACCGCCTGTACGGCGTCTCCGAGAGCACCAAGTCGCGTAAGCCAGACCCCTACTCCTTGAGTGCGGTAAGGACCTGGATCGACCAAGGTCTGGTGCGCTGCCGCCCCTTTTTGGTCGATGAGTGGCGGCTGAGACCGGACAGCCAGCACTCGCCGGCGGCCCGCCGCATTCGGGATAAACGCATGGCGATCATAGAGCCGATCGTCACTGATCAGCTCGAGGACTTCTTGCTGGGGACCTACGGCGCGAAGATCGTGGAAAGCCGCCGACTGGAGGTCGGCTGTGGGCGTGCGTCCATCTACAGATACCTCAATGAATACTTCCGCGGTGGTCAGACGAAGAATGCACTTTTGCCCAATTACCAAGACGTTGGCCGACAAGCTCCGAACGAAGAGAGTGCCAAGGTCGGCGCCCGACCGAAATATGGTGTTCCGCTTGGAAGCAATGCGACCGAGCGAGATAAGAAGAACTTCGAATTCCTGTTTCAGAAATTCATCAAGACCAACACGAAAAGCATAAAGGCCACTTACGACGAGGAGCTTGTCGAAAAAATATACGTGGAGGATCGGCGGGTGTCGCCAACTGGTCCGGTTGAGAGGGTACCGGTTCCCGTGGGTGAACGACCGACGTTGGTCCAGTTCAGGTACTACGTGAAAAAGCGCTTCGAGGAGTTAGGACTGAAAAGGCAGTACCTCGGTATTTCTAGAACCAACATTGCCAAGGACTACAAGGGACGCTCTGGCGATGCGCCGAGGCCCGTAGGACCTGGCGATGTGTACCAGCTCGACGCAACGCCGATGGACGCCGACCTCGTTTCGCGGTTTTGCCCCGAGCGAAAAGGGATCGTCGGCCGCGCGACTATCTACACGGTAATCGACACTTACTCTGGCGCTTACGTTGGTGTTTACACGTGCATTGGCCCTCCGTCTTGGGAGGCCGCCCGAGTTGCGTTGTTCATGGCGTTGCGACGGAAAGATTCGAAGTATTTTGAAGAGCTTGGGATGAAGCCGCCAACCGACCAGGAATGGTGTATGGACGGAGCGCCGCGGGTACTGCTTGTAGACAACGCCGAAATTGCATCGAAACTTGCCGAGACGATACCCCGCGATGTCGGAACAAAGGTTGTCTATGCCCGTGTCCGCCGGGGCGACGATAAAGGATTAGTTGAGTATCGGCTGAAGCTAATCAACGAGTGGTTGCGGAACCTGCCAGGTTATCGTCGTAAGGACAAAAACACGGGGCAGCGCATAGACGGCAAGCGGGATGCGGTGTTGACCTTGCAGATGGTCACCGCACACATCGTTCGGCGAGCTATCAACGCAAATAATCGGGAAGAAGTCGATTACAGCTATCTTAGCCCTGAAATGGCGCAAGTAGGTGTGGAGCCATACCCAACGGATATTTGGGAATGGGGGGTCCGGTACCGTCCCTCTCATCGTCGAATTCTGGATGATCGTGAGCTCTATCTCTCTCTCTTGGAGAAGGGTGAGGCGACAGCTCGTCCTGACGGCATCTACTTCAAGGGATGTAAGTACCGTTGCGCTGAAGTGCGGCAATTGGGCCTGCAAGACAAACTGCCGACGGGTCATAAGTCACCTGTTCTGGAAATACGGTTCATGCGCCATAGCGCGCGGTTCATTCTGATCTGTCTTCCAGGCGGGCAGACTGCGGTGGCCCTATTGACCAAGAAATCCGACCGTTTCGAGAAATTGTCGTTCGACGAAGTGGAGATCCAGCTTGAGGAGGAAAGAAGCGCCACAGCAAGACGCGAGAACGCGAGGCGACAAGCGGTTGCGAACGTAAACGCCGAAACTGAGGCCATGGTCAAAGCCGCGCAACGTGAGCAGGCTCCGATGTCGGCGCAGGAGCGCAAACGCCGCTCAACCGATCAGCAATATCGCGATCTTGAGAGGGGGGCGGAGATTGCTGCTGAGCGCGAGCGCTACGAGCGCTATGTCGAGGCAGAGTTTCACGAATCAGTGAAGACAGCACCTGCCGAGGATTGCGCCCATACCGACCAGCAAACCCAACCTGATCGGACGGCGGTTTCGACGCCCAGCGGGTTCTACCAAACAATGTCCGAGATCTTAGAGGAACCTGATGAAGACGACAGTCACTGACGCCGAATATCGGCCGGCCCGTCTCTCTGAATTGGCGGGAAACCCCTTCGCGGAGGCCCTACCTCGACCGCTCCCCCTGCGAGATTTTCTCAAAGGGGTGCGACGCTTCCCCAAATGCACGGAGGGGGAGCGCCATATGCACGCCATTGAGCGGCGGGCCGCTACAGAGCGGCTTCGGCGATGTGTCGTTCCTACGTCACAATATCCAGAGATCTATGAAGCGATCTACAGCACCATCCTGTCGGGGCTCGTTGGTCGAAATCCGGTGGACCCGCGCTTTGTGCGTTGGCACAGCGATCTCGCTCGTAATGCAGTGATTAGGGAGGCGACGAGTTCACCGACGTTGTTACTGACCGGCCTCTCCGGAAGTGGCAAATCGACGCTCGTCGAAAGCGTCTTGTCCTGTTTCCCTCAGGTCATTCGGCACACAAGATACTCGGGCGAGCCTCTACAGCGGTCGCAACTGGTCTATCTGCGCGTGGACGTGCCGCCGGATGCCTCCCGGCGCGCCTTCTGCTTGAGCATCCTTGACGCGATAGACAGCGCGCTCGACACGAACTACGGCACGCAATACCGGAAGCCGCATACACGCCTGGGTGATCTGGAGACCGCCATCTGCACGGCCTGCACCGCCTATGGTGTCGGGATATTGGTCTTGGACGAGCTCCAGAACATCAATGTGCAAAATGCAGGCGGGCAAGAGGCGCTGCTGAACCTCTTTGATACTTTAACCAATCGCGCGCGCGTGCCGATCATGCAAGTGGGTACGCCAGCTGCGCTTAGAGTGTTTGGAAACCGCTTTCGTGCAGCGCGCCGTGCTGGCACCGCCGGAGTCGTCGAGTTGGAGCGACCTGTACACGGAAGCGAGGATTGGCAATTCTTGGTGGAAGTCGCCTGGCGCGGGCAGTGGGTGAAAAATCCAACCCCTCTCACCAAGTCGCTCGACAAGACGCTCTATACGCTGAGCCAGGGTCTACCAGCGGTCCTGTACCGCTTGGTCGCACTCGCAAATCACGCGGCCATAAGCGAAGGTTCGGAGCGCATTAACGCGCAGTGCCTAAAGGCAGTCTACCGTAAGCAGTTCGGGCTAATGCGTCCTGCGCTCAGTGCGCTGCGCAAGGGAGACCAGGGCCGCTACGAGGATCTGATGAGCGTTGGAGAGTGGTTCGACACCGGCGGTTCACGGGGCTCCTTGCACCAAATCTTCAGTCGCGCCAATGCTGCAAAGCTAGGCGCGGCCGAAATCACCGAGTTGCGGCGCCGTATCGAAGACGCCTTCCTGGAGGCCAACCTCAATACCCAACAAAAGGGTCGGCTGAGGAAATTGTGGAGGAGCCTTGGGCTGACGGGCGAGCCGGGGCTTAGCGATGCGCAGTAGCCCAACGCATTCGGCGCCGGTTCCGTTTTATCCATCCCCCCTGCCAGATGAGCACTTGTTCAGCGTAATGGCTAGGTGCCACCGGCTCAGCGGCAACCGTCATCCAGCCGATACCATCGGGCGATTCGAGATTCAGAATGGTCCGATGAAGGCGCAGGATCCGTTTGTTTCGCCCTTTCGCAGCGTGCTTCTCGCGACGGCGCATGCGGTTTCGATCTCCGTGCCGCAACTGCTTCGCGAACACACGCTTGTCCCCTTGTACCGCGAGGCGATGAGTCAGCGAGCCTACCTAGCGTGGGAAAGGTACTGGCAAGGCCATACGCCGGGCCCGCTGCCACAGCCAATGAGCTACCGGATGCTGCGCCACGAGCGCGATTGGCGCTACTGCAGGGGGTGTATCGAGGCCGATTCTCAACGGTATGGCTTGGCCTACTGGCACACCGTCCACCAGCTACCGGGGCTCACTACGTGCACCGTTCACGAAGAAGCGCTGCTAACCCGATGCGACCGCTGCCGGGGGCCGTTGCCCACTCTCAACGACTTCCTCCTGCCGAGCGATATGTGTACCTGTGGAGTGAGAGCGCAAACGGAAGCTCCGAGCAGTTGGGACTTGTGGCTTCACGCCAAATTCGAGCGTTTCCGGCGAGAGCGCCCTGGCTCGGTTGAGAAGAACGTTCCCAAGCTACTCTATTCGATGGGGTTGCCAGAGCGCCTATCGCCAAATCATCGAGCACTAACCCAGCGGGTGTTAGGGCGCATTGAAAAGGCGGTGGGGGCGGCGGCGCTCGGGGAACTGTTCGAGTGGTATCAGGGCGAATCGAACGTCTTCAGGCAACGCTCAATGCCTGACTTGGTCTGGACAACCTTGAAGGACGGCAACACCTCCAAGATCAGACATCCTCTGTACGCGCTTGTGCTCATGTATGCCGTCGAGGTGCATGGCGTATCGCTGAATTCAGATCGGTACGAAGGTGATTTGAAATGACCAATGACGCTCGACGATTAGCTGAAGTATGGCGCCAGCGAGACATACCCCTGATATATCTTCAGTTACTGCCAAGAACGACTCTCGCGCGGCTGCCCGACGGGAAGTCCGCCTACACATGGCTGCGCGGCGATCGTCATCGGTGCCCGGTCTGGCAACCCCGTTGGTCCTGTTGGCAGTTGCCGGCCAGTTGGTTTGATGGGCTGATTGAGCGCGCGCTTAAACGCTACGGGCGAGTTTATGTGGTCCAAGCGCACCGCGAGATGCAAAAGTGCGCCCCCGCCTGTTGGCGCGCTAAGGGCTTTCACTGCGAGTGTTCGTGCAAAGGCCGTAACCATGGTAGCAGACACCCAGGGGCAAATTGGCACACAGTAACGGATACGTTTGCTGCTGGGTGGGGCGAGGAGGCCTACGCATGCCGCCTCCTTTCAGCGGCTAGTAGTGATTAGCGAACCGGTTTGCTGGAATTGCCCCGACGTAAGCGGCATAGATCTCGGGTGCCTAGTCTCGATTGGTGCAGGTAACCTACCACCCGCCTTGGCAAGGTGCTGGACACAGGCGAGGTCGCGGTCGCGCGCGAGCAACTCGTGGACACGGTTTCAGGCACGATCGAGGCTATAGAGGGTTTGGTCGATGAGAGACGCTACTGGAACAGAAGATGTCCTGCCACGTTTCCTCGACTTCGAAGCAACTGGACTTCACCCGGACAGCTATCCGATCGAAGTGGCCTGGTCAGACGCGGCCGGCGAGGTGGAGTCCTGCCTGATCCGTCCCGAGGAGGATTGGCTGGACCTTCCCTGGGACGCCAATGCAGAGGCTATGCACGGCATCTCCCATGAACGCGTCATGCACGAGGGTCAGCCCGCCGCCGAGGTCTGTGCCCGACTGGACGACGCGCTGCGCGGTTGCGTGGTCTACTGCGACGCCGTCACCTACGATCGGATGTGGCTAGCTACGCTCTTTGAGGTCGTGGACCGGTCGCCCGCTTTCGAACTCCGTGACGTCGAGGACGTTATCCAGCCAACTGATCGGAGGGAGGTGTCGCTCCTCTGGCGCGAACACCTGCGGAGTGCCGCGCTCCTCGAGAATCGGGGGCTTCGGTTGCACAGGGCGGCGGACGATGTGCGCCTGCTCATCGCCATGTACGAACTGGCGCGCGCGGGTTGTTAATGGCTCTCGGAACAGGCGTCAACACCTACCAACGCGTTGAGGCCGTCAATTTGCGGAGGGTTCGCCATGCCGATTTGGGAGACTGAGCCGGTTTCACGTCAGCCGACATTGACGCTCCGGCCATGGCGGGTCATGCAACTGCCTGATGGGGACCGGCACCTTCTGGGATACTGCGTTGAGAACGGAGAAGGCCGCGTCAGCAGTGCGATACGAAGCTTCGATCCAGAGAGAGGTGTTGTCGAGACCCGAACAGGCCGCGCCTACGTGCTGAAGGGTTTACCAGGTAGCAATCTCGATGCGGAGTACGTTTGGCGAGCTTGGCTGCGTGTGAACGAACTGGAAAAGGCCAAAGACGTGTCCGCAGAGGTCGCCAGGGTGATGGCGGACTCTTCTGGGCAAAGCAGCGCTTCGGATACGTGAAAGCTGGGGGCCCATACAACGTCGTGATGGCCGTGAAGCTTCCTTAGCTCCTGTCGCCAGGTCGGTTCCGGATCTACCGGTACCCAGCCAAGTCCTTCGCCCGATCCAGTATCGAAGGTGGGCTCTCGACCGTTGGATCAAGGCGGTCCGCTTGTTGTTCAGCCCAATCGAGCCACTGTTCTGTCACCCCATTGATCCCATCGCTGTTGAGGCGTATACCGCGCACGGCAGCAATGTAATCGCGAAGTTGCTGACTCTTCTCCCAGGCAGCGGACTCCGCCAGCAATGCGTCCACCCGTCGCTGTTCAGCCTCGACCTCCCGACGTAGTTCTTCTCGGCGGCGTTGCGCCTCCTGCCACTGGCGCTCGCGTTCCTCACGTTCAGCCTTTCGTGCCTTCCTCTCCGCCGCCATCGCAGTCAGTGACTGAATGGCCTCACCGAGGCAGTCCTCCAGGCGCTTGCGCTTGCCGTCGCGCCACTGACTGCGCATCCCGTAAGGCGCGTCAACCACGCGCAAGACCAGTTCGCCAGTGGGCTCATATCGGTAGCGATCCCGAAAGTAGAAATACTCCTTCGTGGCGCGTTCACGCTTCTCGGCCGCGGTGAGTTCTCGCTCGTGCCGGCTAACACGCTCATCAAGCTTGAGGCTGAATCGCTCGCCTTCGACGGTCAGCACTGTTTCAACTGGGCCCGATGGGTTTAGGCTGACCTTGATCTGTAACGCTATGCACGCGTTGATCAGGCCGTCCATGACCCGGACGGCACGGTCGACAGACTGGGGAGAGGCGAAGACGGCGTAGACGCCTTGTCCGCTCGGTCGGATGATACGGGTTCTACCCCGTTTCCACGGACGGTTGGGTTAAGGGTTGCGCCTGCTGTTGATCCTGTATTTGTAGCCGCCGACGTATTCTCGGATTGTAGAAGCGCTCGATGTAGTCGAACACATCCGTGCGTGCCTCGGCCCGGGTCTGATACCGGCGGCGGTTGACCCGCTCACGCTTGAGCATGCCGAAGAAGCCTTCGGCGGCGGCGTTGTCGGCACAGCTGCCGACCGCGCTCATGCTGCATACCAGGTCATGGTCGCTGAGGAACTGCTGGTATTCGTCGCTGGTGAACTGCGTGCCACGGTCGGAGTGCAAAATCACCGGCGCCTTGTGCTCACGCTGCCACAGCGCCATCAGCACGGCCTGGAGCACTAGGTGACTGTCCTGACGGTGGCTCATCGACCAGCCGACCACCAACCCTTGCCACAGATCGAGCACGGCACACAGGTACAACCAGCCTTCAGCGGTGCGCAGATAGGTGATATCGGTGACCCACTTGGTGTTCGGCGCCTCGGCCAGAAAGTCCCGTTCGAGCTCGTTGTCGATCCCATCGGGGCGTTGACCGCTGGACTTTGAGCGCCAGCGCCGCTTCGCCGGGATGCCGCGCAGTCCCGCCTGGCGCATTAGCCGTGCAACACGGTTAACGCTGCACCGCTCGCCCTCGTAGCACAGCGCATCGCGAATGCCCGCTGCCCCCAGGACCTGGTCGCTGTCGTCGTGCTTGTCCTGGATCTGCTCCAGCAACCGGGCATTGGCCCGGGCCCGGCGCGAGGGACCGCGCCGCTGCCAGGCGTAGTAGCCGCTGCGGGAGACGTTCAGACACCGGCACATCAGCTTGATCGGATACTGCTCGCGGCAGCGTGCTATCACGCCGTACCTTACTTCGACTCTTTGGCGAAGTACGCTGCCGCGTCCTTTAAAAAATCCCGTTCCTGCTTGACCTGGGCGAGCTCCCGGCGCAGCCGTGCCACCTCCTCATCCCGAGCATTGCCCTGACCGCGGAAGGCCTTGGCCCCGTCGGCCTCCAGCTCCCGGCACCAGCGGCTCAACATGTTTGGGTTCAGCCCCAGATCCCGGGCGATCTTGCTCACCGAGTCCGAGCTCGAGCGGGCCAGCCGCACCGCCTCCTGCTTGAACTCCTGTGTGTAGCGCTTGCGCTTTGCCATCGGACACCTCCTCGCCCAGTATGGGCCTTAATGGATGTGTCCGTGAAATCGGGGCAGAACCC
>JACDUA010000140.1 GCA_013519935.1 Ectothiorhodospiraceae bacterium WFHF3C12
AGCAGGCCGCGGCCGTCGGCGGTCATCCACGGCCCCTCCCCGGCGCCCGGCCCCGACGGCCCGATCTGGCCAAGCAGGTAACGCAGCTCCCCGGTAGGGTCGCGCTGCAGGCGCGCCGGGTCGGCGGGAACGGCGCCGGTGAGCTGCGCGTGAATGGCCCGGAAATGCTCACGCAGCCGGGCCGGATCGAAGGCTTCGGCGTCGTCCATGCGGGCACTGAGCAGGTAACGGTGGCGGTCAAGCGCGGCCACGCCGGCGGTGGCGGCACCGGCTTCCCCGGTGTAGACGGCCTGGAAAGCCGGGTCGCGGCGAAGGGCGCGCCCCAGGGCGCGAGTCAGTCGGGCACTGGCGTCCGCGTCGCCGCCGTCCACGGCGGCCAGTATCACCCTGGCGGCCGGACCTTCCCGGAGCTGATCCAGCACCAGGTGCTGCACCGGGGTCGCCGCCGGCGGCAGGAACAGGGTGAGGTCCGTGCGCATGCCGCCGCGCTGGAGGATGAAGGCGACGGCCAGGGCCATGAGCATGGCCCAGACGGCCAGCCGGAGCGCCGCGGTCATTGGCCCTCGAGGGGCCGGAAGGTCATCACCGTGCGCTGGCCGGCGGACTGCTCCAGCACCATGCGCCGGAAGCGCGCCCCGGCCCCCTCCACAACCAGCCGCACCAGGCCGGTGGGATTGGTATCGCTGGGGTCGTCCATGTTCAACCGCATGCGCGGCTCCAGGCTGAGACGCCAGTCGTCGGGGCCGCCCGTGAGCCCGGTATTGAAGCGCTCGGTCAGCGTCCCGGTATCGCCGCGGGCCAACGCGAACAGACCCTCGGCTAGAAGCGCCATGGCGGGGTAGGCGTCCACCCGCATTTCCCGCGTTTCCCCGCCCCGGATCATGGTGACCGTGTCGCCCTCCATGCGCAGGGTGCTTGGGTCGTCACCCTCGGTGGTCTTGACGAAGCTGCCCCGGGGGTCAACGCGAATGCGCCCGTGAAGCTCGACGGGCTCGGCGAGCAGCGGGCTGTCGCGCAGCTCCGAGTACCGCGCCTCAATGGCGCCGGCCCCTGCCAGGCGGGTCATGAGGTCGTTCAGCGTGAAATCCTGGGCGGCAACGCGCCAAGCGGCCACCAGGAGCAGGCACAACACGGCAACGGCAACGCTATTTCGAGGGGGCATCGGACCAGAAATCGTAGAAATTGAACCAGTTATAGGGGGCCTGCCGGCACCAGTACGCGAGGCGGTCGGCGAAGGCCTGGGCGTATTGTGCCACCACCTCGTCTCGGTTGGTGCGATCGGCATCAATGCCCTCGGCGAACGGCTCGATGACCACCTGGTAACGCCCCCAGCCACGGTGCAGTCCGAAACAGGTGTACATGGGCACGCCCAGCGTGGCGGCGACATGGAAAGGGCCCGCCGGCAGCGACACGGTCTCGCCCAGGAAACGGCAGGATACCGAGCGGTCCTCGGCGACGAAACGGTCCGCCAGAAGGGCGACCTGGGCGCCGCCCTCCACCGCCTCCTTGAGCCGCAGCATGGTGGCGATGCCGCCGATGGGGATGACCCCTTCCTTGAGCGCCGGGTTGAGCTCGTCGAAGATTCGCTCGATCTTGGAATCCGGGCGCAGATGCATGAGCACGCGCACGTCCACGTTGGGATCGTGCTCGGCGAGCACCCGCATCACGTCGAAGCTGCCCAGGTGGGCGCCGATAAGCAGGCAGCCGGAGCGCGGCAGAAGATCGCGGCCATGGAAGTCGACGCTCAGGACGTCGCCGCGGCCGGCCAGCAGGTAGACCCGGTCCAGCAGTGTGCAGGCGAAGGTGAAATAGTGGCGATAGATATCGCCAAGGCCCGGCCGCCGGTCGAGCACCCGGGCAAGATAGGCGCGCGAGGCACGCCGACCTTCCAGCGAGAACAGCAGGAAATAGGTGGTTATGCCGTGCAGGATCAGCCGGGCCGGCCAGCGCCCCAGACGCAGGGCGATCCAGACCATGAGCCGCATCAGCGCGAGGCTGCCGCGGCTGCGCTTGCGGGTCCAGCGGGCGGTCATTCGCGGATGCCGGCCAGGGTCCCCGTTGCTATGATCGTATCCGGGTCATCGGTCAGCGTCGCCCGGAAACGCAGCTTCTCGGCGCTGCCGTCAAAGGACACCGTCACCGCTTCACCGGGGCGCAGCGGGCGCATGAACTTGACCGCCGGCGCCTGGGTTATGCGCCAATGGCCCCCGTCACGCTCCGCGAGATGGCCCCCTGCTTCCACCATCACGCGGTCCAGGAGCACCACGCCCGGTACCAGCGGGTTGCCCGGGAAATGCCCCGCCAGGGCCGGGTGATCGTCGCTGAACTGCAGCTCTCGCGGCATGCCTTGATATTGTCCTTTGAATGCGCGGTGGGGACCGGTCAGCGCCTGCTCAGGTGCTTCGCCGCCAGCGCATCCAGCTCGCGCCGCGGCAGCTTGCCTGCCTCGTTTCGAGGCAGCGACGGCAAGCGTACCAGCGGCCGCGGCAGGAACACAGGGTCCAGCTCACGTCGCAGGGCCTCGATGATCTCGCGCTCGGTGCGCTCCGGGGCCACCACGAACGCGGCCAGCCGCCGGACCGAACCGGACTCGCCCGGATCGGCCGCGTAGAAGACCCCGTCCACGACACCGTCCACGGCCAGCAGCCGGCGGTTGAGCTCACCCAGCGCGGCCCGCTTGCCGGCGATCTTGATCAGCTCGGCCTGCCGCCCGGCCAGGGCGAAGCTGCCGTCGTCGTTCATTTCCAGCAGGTCGCCCAGCGGCATGGCCTGGTCCAGGTGCGGCGCGCTCGCCCACCAGCGGCCATCGTGCTGCTCGAAGACGAATCCGGGCAACGGGTGCCAACGCGCCTCCCGGGCCGTGCGGCGCGTCGCCATGGCACCGGTCTCGGTGGAGCCATAGATCTCGTACACCGGCGCGTCGAAACGGGCCTCGGAACGCTCGGCCAGCCCCGCATCCAGCGGCGCCGTCGACGACAACACCCAGTCCACGGCCGGGAAGGCCACCGCTGACTCCATGATGGCGCGCAGGTGCACCGGCGTGGTCACCAGGACCCGCGGGCCCGGCACCGCTTCCAGCGCGCGGCGGACGTCGTCCGGGAACATCGGCTGGCCCGACGCCATTACGCACCCGCTCTGCAGAGCCAGCATGATGGAGGCCTCCAGCCCGTACATGTGCTGGGGCGGCACCGTGGCCACCAGCGTGCTGCCCGGGCTGGGGCGAAAGCGCTGGGCGGCGATTCGCGCGCCCTGCACCAGCGAGCCCCAGCATTTGGCGTGGCTGGTGGGCACCCCGGTGCTCCCGGAGGTGTGTAGCACGGCTGCGCGCAGCGCGGCGGGATAGGCCAGGGTCGGGCTACCGGCTTCGGAACCGGGCACCGCGCCGACGGCCACGTCGACGAACGCGTCCAGGCGGTCCCCCACGGCGGGCGCCCCGGCGTGGGCCTGCTTGAGGTCATGAACCGCCGCGTTATTCCGCCCGGACGGCAGCAGGGTCGTCGCGCCGACGGACAGAGCGGCCGCGAAACCCACCGTGAAGAGGTAGCGATCCTCGCAGAGGTTGATGACCTCGGTGGTATCGGGCAACCGCGCGGCCAGGTCACGCACATGGGCGGCGAACAGCGCCACGCTGACCGCACGCCCGTCGTGGAACGCCACGGCATCCCCGGCCGCCCGCCCGCCG
>JACDUA010000141.1 GCA_013519935.1 Ectothiorhodospiraceae bacterium WFHF3C12
CGCCGCCGGCCCGCTCCAGCGCCTTGTGCAGGGCCTTGCCCTTGAGGAAGGCCGCCTCGGCCGCGAAGCGCTGGAGCAGCTCGGTAAGCGACGCGCCCTCCTTGTCCCAGAGCCGGCGGGCCGTCTCGTGGGCCTGGTCGATCGCCGCCTGGTCCGGGCCGGTGAGCCGCACGTGGGGTTTCTGCAGAGCGGGGTCCAGGTCCTTGCGCAGCCTCTCAGGATCCGGCCAGAGCTGCAGGCAGGCCAGGGCGCGGTCCGTGGGCTGGCCCACCGTCTGGCCGCGCCAGTAATCGGCCGCCGCTTCGGCGAACAGCGGCCGGTCGTCCACCTGCTCGCCGCGGTCGAATGGCAGGGCGCTGTCGAAGGCGTTCTCCGCCGCCGCCTGCTGGGCGAAGCCGTGGATGGTGCTGATGGTGGCCTCGTCCATACGCGCCGCGGACTCGCGCAGGTGGCGGATGACCGCCTCGCGGCCGCGCTCGGCGGCGGCGCGCTCGATGATGGTCAGGGCGAACTGCTCTTCCGGGTGATCCGGGTCGGCGGTTGCTGGGTCTCGGGCCAGCCGGGCGGCTTGGCCCAGCCGGGCGCGGATGCGCTCGCGCAGCTCCTGGGTGGCGGCCCGGGTGAAGGTCATCACCAGCACGTCCCGCACCGACAGCCAGTGCTCCAGCAGCAGGCGCAAGTACAGCCCGGCCAGGCTGAAGGTCTTGCCGGTGCCGGCGCTGGCCTCGATGAGCCGCAGCCCCTCCAGGGGGATGGTCTCGGCGTCGAAGCGCTCCCAGTGATGATCCCCGCCGCTCATGCCTCGTCCCCCTCGCCGGGCAGCGGCGCGTGCGCCGGGAGCAGGTGGCTCACCAGCGGGCCGCAGATGGCCTCGGCGACGCGGCAGAAGTCGCTCTCCGCCGCCTCAGCGCCGAGAAAGTCCGGCGCCGGGCCCAGCACCGGCCGGAACCAGGGGTCGCCCCACTCCCAGGCCGGGTGCCAGCTGTTGGCGAGATACCCGTTGCGGGATTCCAGGGCCTCGTCGGCGGTCTTGGCCTTCTTGGCGCCGGGGCCCATGTCCTCCGCGAACTTCCCGCCCAGGCTGGGCAGGAACGGCAATGGGTGGGTCAGCCCTTCCGCGTAGAGATCCAGCAATCGCTCCAGGTAGGCTCGCGCCTCGTCGGTCTCCACCTCGGCCGCCTTCACGGCCAGGGCGTCGTCCTCCAGGCCGGCGCATTGCAAACGACCCGGATGCCCGGCCGCGCGCAGGGCGAGATACTCCACCCAGAAGGCGAGCTGGTGGCGGGTGCTGAGCCGGCCCACGTGCACCCGGCGCAGCCCGTCCGTGAACGCCTCCCGCACGACGCCGCGCAGGCGGTGGGCGCCCAGGCGCAGGTCGATCTCCACGTTCTCCGGTGTTTCCCCGCCGGCGTGCCAGGCCCGCCAGGCGGGCAGCAGGGCGTTCACGTCCTCCGCCAGGCCACGGTACTCGGGCCGGTCCAGCGGCGGCGGGGGCAGCACGCCCCGGGCGCGGATCAGGGCGTCCGGCTCGGTGTCCAGCGCGCCGTGCTCGCGGGCCTGGCGGAACAGCTCCTGCCTCAATTGATGCGAGGTGAGGCCGTCCAGGGCGCGGGGCTCCTCGTCGGCCAGTATGTCCTCGCCGCTGTCCAGGGCCAGGTGCAGGCACTCCCGGAAGAAGAACTTCGGCGGGTGGTCCAGGAACCGGGCGAGGTCCGCCAGGGCCACCGCCTCCTCCCGGGGCGGCTCGGCGCGGCTGTCGTCGACGAAACCCGGTTCGGTGACACGCTCGCCGAACTGGGCGCGGGTCCCGGCAAGCCACTCGCCCTGGAAGGTGAACACCCGCGCTTCCTCGTCCGGTTCGAAATAGCGGCGGCTGAAGGGCTGCATGGGCTGGTGGGTGATCAGCCGCCGGTGGGCGGCCTTGCGGTCCAGGGCGCGCAGGTAGTGGCCGTGGAGGAAGTCCAGCAACTCGCCCACCGCCGGCGAGGGCTCCAGGGCCTCGCCGCTGCGCACGTCCTGGCCGGTGTAGGAGACGTAGAAGGTGTCCCGGGCGGCCATCAGCGCCTGCAGGAACAATAGCCGGTCGTCGTCCCGGGCGCTCTGGTCGCCCAGGGCCGGGAATCGCCGGATGAGGTTGAAGCTGCGGTTACGGTCCTGGCGGGGGAAGTCGCCGTCGTTCATGCCCAGGATGGCCACCATGCGGAACGGCACGGCCCGCAGGGGCACCATGCCGCAGAAGGTGATGCCCCCGCCCAGGAAGGGCTGGCGCTCGCCGCTGTCGTCCAGGGCCCGGCCCAGGGCCTCGCGCACCGCCTCCCAGGAGAGCTCGGTGTTCTCGCCCAGGTTCGCCGCGGCCGTGTCCAGCTCGCCCAGGGCGTCGTGGACGGCCGCCAGGGCCGCGGCCTCGTCCCGGTCCTCCGGGTCCACCTGGAAGAGATCGGCCACCATGGCGTTGAGCCGCTCCCGCCAGGCCCGGGGCGTCGCCGGCTCGGCCAGGGCGTCGCGCCAGTGGCGCAGGCGCTCCAGCAGCCACCACAGCCGGCCCAGGGCCTCGGTGCCGCCGCCTTCCAGCTCGCTCCAGGGCGCGACGCCATCGGTGAGCGTCTGGTCGTCGGCCTGGGCCAGGCCCAGCAGCAGCCGGTCCAGGCCGAAGCGCCAGCTGTTCTGCGCCCAGTCGCCGGCACCGGCCTCGCGGCGGGTCTCCGCGTCCAGGCCCCAGCGCACGCCGGCCGAGGCGATCCAGTCCGTGAGGCTGGCGAGGTCGGAGCCGTCCAGGCCGAAGCGGCGCATCACGGCGGGCACCGCCGCCAGGGCCATCACCTCGCTGGCCGTCCAGCGGGAGAGCGGCAGCTCCAGCAGGGCGTGGAAGCTGCCGGCGATGGGATGGGCCGACAGACGCGCCTGGTCCGAGACCGTGTAGGGCAGGCTCCCCGGGCCGTCCCCGGCGCCGAACACCGCGTGGATGGCCGGCGCGTAGCGGGTCACGTCCGGCAGCATCACCAGGATGTCGCGGGGCTGCAGGTCCGGGTCCGCGGACAGCCGGTCCAGGATCTGGTCGTGCAGCACCTGCACCTCCCGAAGGGGGCCATGGCAGGCGTGGATCTGCAGGGACGGGTCGCATTCGGCGTCATCGCCGGCGTCGGCGGCAGCGTCCATGTTGATGAGGCCCCGCTGCAGCCGGTGCAGCAGGCCGTCGCCGGCCGGCGGCTGGTAGGCCAGGGCCTCGCCCAGCTCCGGCTCATGGATGGCGGAGAGCTCATCGGAATACAGCACCCGCAGGAAATCCCGCGCCGGCCGGCCCAGGCTGGCGAGCAGGGGATGACCGGTGGCCACGTCGTCCTCGCCGGGCGGCGGCTCGGCGCTAATGTCGAGGGCCAGGGAGACCTTGTGGCTGTCGATATCGCCCCAGTACGCGGCGCTGGGGTTGGGCAGCAGAAAGTGCACGTCCACCGCCCGGCCCAGGGCGTAGAGCAGGCGCAGGTAATCCGGCGGCAGGTTGCCCAGGCCGAAGCAGTAGACCCGCTCCGGCCAGTGGCCGCGCTCCAGCGCGCCGCCGTCCAGGCCCTCGATGAACTCGCCGAGCAGCCGCGC
>JACDUA010000142.1 GCA_013519935.1 Ectothiorhodospiraceae bacterium WFHF3C12
ACCCAGCCACGCCACCACCGCCTCTGCCAGCGCGGCTGCGTCTGCCGTCACCCGCCGCAGTCCGCCGGCCGACTCCAGCGCATCCACCGCCGCCGCCACGTTGCCGGTATACGGGCCCACCAGCACGGGTCGCTCCAGGGCGGCGGGTTCCAGCACGTTATGCCCGCCAATGGGCACCAGGGTCCCGCCCACGAAGGCCGCCCGGCCTGCCGCGTAGTAGGCGCTCATCTCGCCCATGCTGTCGCCGAGCAGCACCGAGCGCGCCTCGCCGAGCGGCTGTCCCGCGCTGCGCCGCGCCGCTGGCAAGCCTGCCTCGGCGCACGCAGCCGCGACAGCGTCGAACCGCTCCGGATGCCGCGGCACCAACACCAGCACCGCCGCGGGCAGGCGCTCCAGCAACTTCCGGTGGGCCGCGAGCAACAACGCCTCCTCGCCCTCCCGCGTGCTGCCGGCCACCCAGACCGGCCGCTGGCCGCCATCCACCATGGCCAGCAACTGCTGCCGTAGCGGCTCGATGTCCGCGCCGGCCGCCATGTCGAACTTGACGTTGCCGGTGTTGCGCACCGGCGCGTCCGGTGCCAGGACCCGAAAGCGCTCCGCGTCGGCCTCGCTCTGGGCGGCCACCGCCATGAACCCCGCCAGGGCTTCGCGCGCCAGCCGGCCAAGCCTGGCGTAGCGAGCCGCCGAGCGCGCGGACAGCCGGGCGTTGGCCAGTACCATGGGCACGCCCCTGTCGCGGGTCCGTGCCAGCAGATTGGGCCAGAGCTCGACTTCCATGATGATACCGGCGCGGGGTTGGACGGTATCGAGGAAACGCCTCGCGGCGCCGGGCAGGTCCAGGGGCAGATAGCGGTGCATCACCGCATCCCCCATGACTGAATCCAGGCGCTCGGCGCCGGTGGGCGTGGTGGTCGTCACGAGTATTCGCGCCCCTGGCACCGCCGCCAGAAGCCCGCGCAGCACGGGAACGGCCGCCTGCACTTCGCCCACGGACGCCGCGTGCAGCCAGTAGTCGGCGCGCGGAAAACGGGCAAATCCCAGCCGCTCCCCCCAGCGACGCCGATACCGGGAATCACGCCGGCCGCGGTAGGCGAACCAGACCAGGGCCGCCGGCACGGCCAGGTAAACGAGCAGGCTGTAGAGTGTCCGCGGCATGGCTCAATGCCCCCGGGCCCAGCGACTGCCGCGGCGCAGCTCCGGCGTATCCTTGTCCGCCGGCATCACTGCGCCCCCATGACCGCATCCAGGCGCTGGCGGACGTCGTCCACGGTAATCAGGTCCATGGCCCGTGGGTCGCGGACGCGCCGGCCCCAACGCACGGCGTCCACGGTGGAATCGAGATAGCGCTCGACCGCTTCCGGATAGCGGTTGACGATCCATTCGCGGCCCACGTAGGGGCCCGTGCGCTCCGGATTGGAGGTGGCGAACAGACCGAGGACCGGCGTGCCCACCGCCGTGGCCATGTGGGCCGGGCCTGAGTCGGGGCAGACGACGGCGACGCTGCGCTCGAGCAGTGCCAGCAACTCCTTGAGGCTGGTCCGGCCGACCAGATCGGTCACCGGATGGCTTGCCGCTTCGGATACCGCTCGGGCGGCCTCCCGCTCGAAATCGGTGGGCCCGCCCGTGAGCACCACATGCAGACCATGGCGTTCAACGGCATAATCGGCGATCGCGGCGTAGCGCTCCATGCGCCAGTTGCGGTAGTTGTTCGCGCGAAGGCTGGAGCACGGGCTGATGGCGAGAACCGGACCGTCCGGCAGTAACCCGTCAACCCGCTCGCGGGCGGCGTCGGGAATGGGTATATCCCAGCGCAGGGGGCCCGGCTCGATGCCCAGCGCCCGAAGCTGGTCGAAGTAGCCGTCCACTACGTGACGCCGGGGATTGGCCGTCGTGCGCGCATTCGTGAACAACCACTGCTGCTCCCGCGCCCGGCCCAGGTCGTAGCCCAGCCGGACGCGCGCGGGCACGGCGAGGCTGGTCAGCGAGGCGCGTATGGCGGACTGCAGATGCAGCAGCACGTCGAAGCGCCGGCCGCGCAGCTGCCGCCTGAGCCCGAACATGGCCGCCGGGCCGGCGGACTTGTCGAAAGGGATGAACTCGACGCCGGGTATGTCCCCGAGCAGCCGGGACTCGATGCGGCCGATCACCCAGCTGATCCGGGTCTCCGGCCAGGTGTCCTGCAACGCGCGCACCACCGGCACCAGATTGCAGCAGTCACCGATGGCCGACAGACGAAGCAGGCAGATACTCTCGGGAGGCGCCGTTAGCGGCAGAAACCTGTTCTTATGGGCAAACATGAGCTGATCCGACTCCCAGGGGGCGGCGTATTATACGACCCCGAGCTGCTGCCACCCACGGAGGTGGAGGCGTTCGATCCCGAGCGGCCGGAGAACCGGGAACGCGTGATAGCCACCATGAGCGGCCGCGGCCAGGTTCAGGTGCTGGAGCTGAACGGCCTGGAAGTGGTGCTGCGCCACTTCCGGCGCGGCGGACTGCTCGGGCGGCTGCGCGACGACACTTTCGTCTGGACCGGTCTGCAGCGCTCCCGCATCTTTCGGGAATGGCATCTGCTGCGTGCCCTGCACGAGCGCGGGCTGCCGGTGCCCAGGCCCGTCGCGGCACGGGTGCTGCGCCGTGGGCTCCTCTACCGGGGCGACATCATGACCCTGCGGCTGCCGGGCACCGAGTCCCTGGCGCAGCGGCTGAAGATCGCATCGCTTCCGGAATCGCAGTGGCGCACGATCGGCGCCACGCTGCGGCGGTTCCACGAAGCCGGCGCTTACCACGCGGACCTCAACGCCATGAACATCCTGATGGACACGGCGGGCGGGTGTCACGTCATCGACTGGGACAAGGGGCAACTGCGCAACCCGCGGCCACGCTGGCAACATGCCAATCTCCGCCGGCTGCGACGCTCCCTGGAGCGGCTTCGTGAACGCGATTCTCGTCTCCATTTTGGCGAAGCCGACTGGGACGCGCTGATGTCCGGTTACCGGGCAAGGCCGTGACGCCAACGCCGGCTCAGGCGCTGGCGTCGCCGCTGTCGTCGCCGCTGATGCGCCTGATCAGCCCGGTGGTGGAACAGCCCTCCACGTAGTCCAGAATCACCACCTCGCCACCGGCGTTGCGTACGCACTGGCTGCCGGCTATCTCCTCGACCTGGTAGTCGCCGCCCTTGACCAGCACGTGGGGACGCAGATCGCAGATCAACCGCTCCGGCGTGTCCTCGGAAAAGGCCACTACCCAGTCCACGGCGGCCAGGGCGCTGAGCACCGCCATGCGCTGCTCCAGGGTATTGAGCGGCCGCGTCGGGCCCTTCAGCCGGCGCACGGAATCGTCGTCGTTCACGGCCACGATGAGCCTGTCCCCCCGGGCACGCGCCTGCTCCAGATAGGCCACGTGTCCGGCGTGCAGGATGTCGAAGCAGCCGTTGGTCATCACCACGCGCTCGCCCTGGGCGCGGGCGTCGTGGACCAGTTCCAGCAGCGCCGCCTCGCTGACCACGCCGCGGCCGCCCGCGACATGGCCGCTCACCGCCCGGCGCAGTTCGGCGGCGGTAACGGTGGCGGTGCCCAGCT
>JACDUA010000143.1 GCA_013519935.1 Ectothiorhodospiraceae bacterium WFHF3C12
TGTGGGAGATGAGATAAAGCGGCGCGGTTGAAGGATACGGAAGTGAGAGGTCAACCTCCCGGGTATTTTCAACACGAGGTCGCGCAAGCGCCTCAAAAGCAGACCCTGGGAGGTTGACCATGAACAACGTTGGCATCGATGTAGCGGACCGGGCAAGTGCGATGTGCGTGGTCGATGAGCACGGCGAGCAGCTCGGGCAGTGCGAGTGCGCGACCCAGGCCTCGGCGCTGGCCGAGGAGCTGGCTCGGTGGCCGCTCTCGCGGGTGATCATTGAGTCGTCGCCGCTGGCGGAGTGGGTGGCCTCGGTGGCCGAGCGCTGCGGTCACGAAACGGTGATCATCGATGCCCGGGCGGCGCGGCATTTGGTGAACTCGAAGAAGAAGACCGATGCGCGGGATGCCTACACGTTGGCGCGGCTTGGTCAGAGTGGCTGGTATGTGGAGGTTCACCGCAAGTCGGCCTCGGCGCGGGTGATGCGCAGTCGGTTGCAGGCGCGCCAGGGTCTGGTGCGCACGCAGAAGGCGATGGCCGCCCAGATCCGGGGGCTGCTCAAGGCGCACGGGGTGCGCGTAGGCCGGGTGGCCGAGGGTGAGTTTGCCCAGCGGGTGCGTGAGCTCGCCGGTGCCGAGGTGCCGCAGCTGCTGGAGAGCCTGGAGGCGCTGCTCGAGCTCTGGGCGCGGGCCGGCGAGCAGGCCAAGGCGCTGAAGCGCTCGATGCAGCGCGCCCGTGTCGAGCCCGAGCACGAGGCGGTGGCCGAGCAGCTGCAGAGCGTGCCGGGGGTAGGCCCGCTGGTCAGCCGGGCGTACGTGGCGACGGTCGATGATCCGCGGCGCTTTCACCGGGCCGAGGCGGTGCCGGATTACCTGGGGCTGTCGCCGAGCGTGCACCAGACGGGTGAGACTGAATACCGTGGGCGGATCACCAAGGAAGGCGATGAGCTGCTGCGCTGGCACTTGGTGGAGGCCGCCCATTCGCTGCTCAACCGGGGGCCGGACTGCGCACTCAAGCGCTGGGGCGAAGCCCTTCGCCAGCGCAAGGGTGGGGCCAAGGCCAAGGTGGCCGTGGCGCGCAAGCTGGCGATGCTGCTCTATCGGCTGTGGTTGAGCGGGGAGCGATTCGACACGCAGCGCGGCCTGGCGACGGCGAGCTGAGCTGCCATCGCGACAGAGCCCATGGCTGGCTAAGCCGATAGCCGAGTTCCAAGCGGGAGCGGTTTAAGGGTTCGGTCACGCGGACCAAGAACGCGCCTTGGGGCAGACGACCCCGTGTGGGAGATCCTGGCCGCGTGCTCCGAACCCATCTTGCGGCGCACAGCGACCGCGTAGAGAAGCCTGAAGACCCTTAAGCCGCAGTCCCTTCTACACAATCCGGGCGGTTGACATCCGGGGCCGCTTTAGAGAAGGCGCGTCCCCGCGGCGACAGCGGTGTCCCGGTTCGCGGCCAGGGGCCGCTCCTACACCGGATTGAAGGCACCTGTAGGAGCGGCGCAAGCCGCGATTCGTTTTTGAACCGGCACCAGACCATCGCGCCTCGCGGCGCTCCTACGCAGGCCTGGTGGCCCGGGCAAGCCCCTCTCCCGCCAGGGGAGAGGTGGCGGACGGCAAAGCCGTCCGGGTCTATTCCGCCAACCGCGTTGTCAGGCGTACGTCGGATGGACTTGCCATCCGACACTTGGGTGGGAAACGTCGGCGCCGGCTGCGCCGGTGCCGACCTACTGGCAATGCCAACCAACTGCCGCCGTTGACTGTGGGAGGCGCGTCCCCGCGGCGACAGCGATGTCCCGGTTCGCGGCCAGGCGCCGCTCCCACGAAAGCCCGCCCTGCCGTCCTGTTCCCCTCTCCCCTCGCGGGAGAGGGGTCAGGGGAGAGGGGGAGGACGGCGCAGCCGTCGGGGCTCACCCCGCCAGCCGCGCCGCCAGGCCCGAGTGCCGGTGGACCCGCCGCCCTATCGCCGCCCGCAGCGCTTCGCTGGCGCCGTAAACCGTCAACGCCGACCGCGCCCGGGTGATCCCGGTATAGAGCAGCTCCCGGGTCACGACGGGGCTCTCCACGTCCGGCAGCAGCAGGTGGACGTGGTCGAACTCCGAGCCCTGGCTCTTGTGCACGGTCATGGCGTAGACGCTGTCGTGCTGGGGCAGGGCCGTGGGCAGGTAGGCGCGCAGGCCCTCGGTGGTGCGGAACCACACCCGTAGCCGGCCGGCCTCGTCGGCCAGGCAGATGCCGATGTCGCCGTTGAACAGCCCGGCCCGGTAGTCGTTGTGCTGGACGATGATGGGCCGGCCCGGGTACCAGTGCTCGGCGGGGTCCAGGCCCGCCCGGCGGCACACCGCCTCGTGGACGCGGTGGTTGAGGGTGTCGCTGCCGGCGGGGCCGACGCGGGTGGCGGTGAGCAGCTGGACCTTCGACAGGTCCTCCAGCGCCCCGTCCGGATCGGCCGCCGAGACCAGCGGCGCGTGGGCCCGGGCGAGGGTCTCCACGAGATCGTCGATCGCCCCGTCGTCGTCCAGCCGGGCCTCGATGGCCCCGTCCCCGTCGCCGAGGACTGACATGGCGCCCCCGGCATCGCCCGCGTTGACGGCGGCGGCCAGCCGGCCGATGGCGCTGTCGGCGGTAAATCGGTGGCTGGTCTGGAGGGTCACCACGTGGTCGGCCAGGGGCGGCAGCGGTTCGCCGGCCTCCACGCCGGCCTGGAGCAGTGGCCCGAACGCGGCCCGCTGCTGCGCACTGAAGGCGTTCACGCCGGCGGCCCGGCAGAGCTCGGCGAGCACCGCCCCGGATTCCACCGAGGCCAGCTGGTAGCGGTCGCCGAGCAGGATCAGCCGGCCGTGGCCGGGTATGGCGTCGGCGAGCTTCGCCATCATGGGCAGGTCCACCATGGAGGCCTCGTCGACGATCACCACGTCGGCGGTCAGGGGGTTGTCGCGGTCGTGACGGGGCCGGGTGGTGTCGCCGCGCAGGCCCAGCAGCCGGTGCAGGGTGGCGGCGTCCTCGGGCAGGCGCGGTCGCAGGGCCTCGCCGTCGGGCAGCTCCGCCAGCCCGGCGCGCATGGACTCCATCATCCTTGCGGCGGCCTTGCCCGTGGGGGCGGCGAGAGCGATGGCCGGTTCCGGGGCCTGGCGCGCCAGGGCGTCGTCCATCAGCAGCTTCACCAGCCGCAGCACGGTGTAGGTCTTGCCGGTACCCGGCCCGCCGGAGATCACCGTGAACCGCTGGCGCAGGGCCGTGGCGGCGGCCACCGCCTGCCAGTGGGTTTCCCCGTCCCCGACCCAGTCATAATCGAACAGCGCGCCGCCGCGCTGCAGCGGCGTGGTGTCCACGGCCGCCGGCGGGGTGGCAATGAGCTCCCGCAGTCGGGCGGCCAGGCGGGCCTCGTACTGCCAGTAGCGATGGAGATAGAGCCGTTCGCCATCCAGGACCAGCGGCCGGGACGCGCCGGGTTCGCCGACCAGCGCGCTCTCGGTCAGCGCCTGGTGCAGATCGGCCGTGCTGCAGAACGCCGCTTCGCCGGGCAGCGCCGGCGGAGCCTCGTCGTCCAG
>JACDUA010000144.1 GCA_013519935.1 Ectothiorhodospiraceae bacterium WFHF3C12
CGGCCCGTGGACCGTATCGCCCTGGAGGCCTCCGGCGCGGTCAGCGAGACCTTCATCGACCGCGTCGCCGAGGTGGCCGCGGAAGTCGATGGCGAGGGTGAGGCCCTGATTGCCGCGCTGCGCGAGGGCCGCGTGTCGCGGTTCCAGAGCAGCAAGACCGACGAGCTCGATCAGTGGCTCAGGGAACAGGGTTACATCGATTCGTCGCAGCCCCTACCGGCCGAGGAGCGCGAGCGCCGGACCCTGATGGAGGCGGCCGGCAGCGCATCCGCTGCCGAGATCAGGGAACAGGTGGCTTGGCTGGAGACCGGGCTCGCCGGGAATTCCCGGAGCGGTTGATCGGCATCGCGGCTTGCGCCGCTCCTACAGATGCCGTGGACACCCCCCCGTAGGAGCGGCCCCTGGCCGCGAACCGGTAGCCCACCCGTCGCCGCGGGGACGCGCCTCCCACAGCGGGTTCGTGGCACCCGGCGGGTGTTCCGCTGCGGGAGCGGCGTCCTCGCCGCGAAGTCGTCGGTTGGATGGACTTGCCATCCGGCATCCGGCCGCGGAACGTCGGCGCCGGCTGCGCCGGTGCCGACCTACAGGTGTAGGAGCGCCGCGAGGCGCGATGTTCCGTGAACCTGCCAATTCCTGGATCGCGGCTTGCGCCGCTCCTACAGATGCCGTGGACACACCCCCGTAGGAGCGGCCCCCTGGCCGCGAACCGGTAGCCCACCCGTCGCCGCGAGGACGCGCCTCCCACAGCGGGTTCGTGGCACCCGGCGGGTGTTCCGTTGTGGGAGCGGCGTCCTCGCCGCGAAGGGATACGCCTCACCACCGCCCGCGCGGTAGCCGGAGGACCATAGACGCCAACCGGCAGACCCGCGAGGGTCTACAATCCCGGACACGACGGCTTGCCGTAAACGGCGGAGATCCGGGGATCCACCCATGCAGACCCTAATCCGCATAGCGCTCGTGGCCGCCGTGGCCTACGCGGCGTTCCTGGTCTTTCTCTGGCTCCTCCAGGGCCGGCTCATCCATCTGCCGGGTGTGCCCGGGCGGGATCTGGCGGGTACCCCGGCGGACGTGGGCCTGGCCTTCGAGACGGTACAGATCGACACCGCCGACGGGGAACGCCTCCACGGCTGGTTCGTTCCGGCTTCAGAACCCCGGGGCGTGATGCTGTTCCTGCATGGCAATGCCGGAAACATCTCCCACCGGCTGGAGACGCTGGCGCTGTTTCACCAGCTCGATCTGAGCGTGCTGATCATCGACTATCGCGGCTACGGCGAGAGCACCGGCACTCCCGGTGAGGCCGGCCTGTACCGGGATGGGACGGCGGCCCTGGATTACCTGCGTGAGGCACGCAAGGTCGGGACGGAGCGTGTCATTCTCGCCGGCCGCTCCCTGGGCGCCGCCGTCGCCGCCCGGCTCGCCGTGGAGCATCGGGTGGGTGTGCTTGTCCTGGAATCCGCCTTCACCTCCGTCGCCGACATGGCGATGCGTCAGTATCCGTTCATACCGGCCCACCTGCTGGTCCGGCACCGGTACGACACGCTGGCCGCCGTGCGGCGGGTCAATGCGCCGGTGCTGGTGATCCACAGCCGGGGGGACGAAATCGTGCCGTTCAGCCATGGCCGGCGGGTCTACGAGGCCGCGCCCGAGCCGAAGGAGTTTCTGGCGCTGGAGGGGGATCACAACAGCGGTTTCCTGATGAGCCGGGAGCAGTATCTGTCCGGTCTGGAGGCGTTTCTGGACCGCCACCTCTGAGCCGGTTCGGTGTTCGCGGCCATGGGCCGCGCCTACAGTGGGTCCATGGCAACCGATGGGCACTCGATTGTGTGACCGGCGTCCTCGCCGCGATTCGGGCCTTCCCCTTCTCCCCAAACCCCTCTTCCCCGGGGATAGGGGCTCTCGAGCGGCCTCGGGCGTAGGTCGGATGCGCCTGGCATCCGACATCATTCCTCAAGGGCCGCCTAGTCGTGTCGGCGTCGCCTGCGGCGATGCCGACCTACGTCTGCGGGAGCGTCGCGAGGCGCTAGGACGCGGGGCCGACTTGATACCCCATCGCGGCCTGCGCCGCGCCTACGGGTGCCGTGGAGCCCGGCGTAGGAGCGGCCCCCGGGCGCGAACCGGCCGTGCGCCGTTCGCCGCGGGGACGCGCCTCCCACAATGGCGTGTGGCACCTGGCCGGTGTAGGAGCGCCGCAAGGCGCGATGGCTTCTCGCCGACTCGAGGCCGGGTCGCGGCTTGCGCCGCTTCTAAAGGTGCCGTGGATGCCCGGGCGTAGGAGCGGCCCATGGCCGCGAACGAGCTAACGTCCGGCCAGCCTGCGATTCAGCGCCCTGACCGACAGCGGAGCGAAGACGGCCGTGATGGCCGCCGACCAGGCGAGCACCCGCAGCGCCGGATCCAGCACCTCGCCGCTTACCAGCAGACCGCGGGAGGCATCGGCCAGGTTGGAGATGGGATTCGCCTGGACGATCACCTGCAGCCAGTCCGGCATGGTGTCCTGCGGCACGAACACGTTGCTGACGAAGGTCACCGGGAACAGCGCCGTGAAGCCGAAGAGCTGGACGTGTTCCGGGTCCTTCGCGATGACGCCCACCAGCACCATCACCCAGGACATGGCCAGCGCGAACGTCAGCACCAGGGCGAAGAGCAGCGGCAGATAGGCGATGGACGTGCCGATGCGAAAGCCCAGCAGGTAGCCCACGAACAGCATCAGGCAGATGGCCCAGGCCTGTTTGACCAGATCGGCAATGATGCGTCCGGCAAGCGGCGTCCACGGCGCGATGGGCATGGCCCGCAGCCGGTCGAAGAACCCTTTGGTGAGATCCGTGTTCAGGCCGTGGCCCACGTAGACGGTCACGAAGGTCATGTTCATTACCACGATGCCGGGCAGCATGTAGCTGATGTAGGCCTCGGTGGACCCGGCGATGGCGCCGCCGAAGACGTACAGGAACAGCAGCAGGAACAGAATCGGCTGGATGCTGAAATCGCCCAGCTCCCAGGGGTTGTGGCGGATCTGCAGCAGCGTGCGCCAGGCGAGCGACAGGGTCTGCCGGAGGCTGGCCGCCAGGCCCGGACGCGC
This sequence comes from Ectothiorhodospiraceae bacterium WFHF3C12, assembly GCA_013519935.1. GTDB lineage: Bacteria > Pseudomonadota > Gammaproteobacteria > Nitrococcales > Nitrococcaceae > WFHF3C12. The sequence continues at coordinate 3,077 of JACDUA010000144.1, forward strand.
CGCCGGAGCCGCCGCGCGTGCCGTTGGCGCGTTCACGAGCCGGCCTCCGCG
>JACDUA010000145.1 GCA_013519935.1 Ectothiorhodospiraceae bacterium WFHF3C12
CACCTCGTCCGTGGTGGTGTTGTGCAGGGCCGCCAGGAAATGCGTGGACGCCGGAATCTCCATGCCCCGTTCGGCGAGTCCCCGCCGTACCGCCGGGTCGTTGAGCAGTGCCGCCAGGGCGCGGGCATTGACCTCGCCGGTCTGGCCGCAGCAGGCGCCGCAGTCCAGCGCCGCGGCCTGGGGGTTGTTGCTGCTGGTGCTCCCATGGCCGACCAGCAGCACCAGCCCGGCGACGTTGCCGGTCAGGCCCATGGCGCCGAGCACGCGCTCGGCGATGTCGGTGCCTGCACCGGCCGCGTCCTCGCCCGGCAGCTCCAGCGCCGGCCTTAGCCGGCTCGTTTCATCGCCGGATAGGCCCGCCCGGCCCCAGCCCTCCGGCAGCGGCGCGCCGCTGAGGCTGTTCCTGACCAGCTTGCCGAGATAGCCCAGTCCCAGGGTTTCCACCAGGGAAAACGCCGAGGCGGGCAGGCTGGTGAAATGCCGCCAGGAAGACGCCCGCGCCAGGCGCTGCCGACGTCGTGCCGCCATGGCGCCATCCGCTTGCGTATCGCCGCAGCTGTCGCTAACGCGCAGGGCCGGGGCCAGCAGGCCGGGCAGCTGCGGGCGTTCGGCCGCGGCGCCCAGCGGCGCGTAGCTCACCGGCAGGCCGAAGAAGCCGGCGAAGCCGCGGGTCTGAATGCCCGGGGCGACATCTTCCAGTGCCCGGCGGAAAACCTCCGAGCGCACGTCGATGCAGAACACCGCCTGCACGGCCGGGACGGGCTCGGCTGCCGGTGCGGGCCGGGCCAGGGCCTCGGTCAGCGGCTGCTGATAGGCGATTTCCAGGGCGCGATGCCACACGGCCATCCGCCGGCGCTGGGCGAGGGCCGTCTCGTCCGCGGGCCCGCGCCAGGCGGTGCGCCAGCGCGCCCAGTTGCTGCCGGTGCCCCGCGCACCGTCGTCGAGCAACGTCTCCCAGGCCAGGCGGATGGCCAGCAGTCCCTCGATGGCGTCGTCGTCCGTGCCGGCCAGCCGGGCATTCCAGCGCCGGTAGGCACACCAGCTGGCCCAGCCGCTTACCCGCAGCAGGGCCGTTTCCATGAGCGTCACCAGCTCGTCGCCCTCGAACCCGAGCCGCTCGGCCACCGCCGCGATGGCCGCCCGGGAATCGCCGGCCGGCAGCGCGCGGGCGCGTGCCTGCAGTGCACCGGTGTGGTCGGGCAGGGTGGCGCCGTGATCGGCGATGAAGGTGCGCCGCCACTGTTCGTAGAGTCCGTCCGTTCCCGGCGCCCGCCAGTCGGCCTGGTCGGCGTCGAAATGACCGGCGCAGAACCGGGAGATCTGGTCGAGTATGGTCTCCGCCCAGCCCCCTTGCCCGGCCCCGGTGGGAAAGCCCCGCGCGAAGTCCGACAGCAGCGGTAGCGCCGTTGTGGCGGGCTGATCGGCGTCCAGCGCCGCCACCAGCGCCCCCTCGCTGTCCGTGGATCCGGCTTCGGCGAGCGCGCGCCGCAGGTGATCCGGCCCGATATCGCCACTGGCCCAGGCCGCGCGGTAGTAGCCCGGGGGCATCCAGAGCGTGGTGCCGGCCAGCGGGCCCAGCCTGGCGTCCACGTCCTCGAAGCGTTGCTCCAGCCATCCCCAATAGGGGTTCACGGCGATGGCGCGGTCCAGGGGCCAGGCAGGGGCTATCCGGCCGCAGGCCTCGTCGATGGCGTCACTCAGCGATGCGCGGGTGACCGGGTCATGGGTTACTGCCAGGTTCATGCTTGCTCTCCGGCGAGGCTGTCAGGCTTGTGGTGTGTGATCCCCGCGTTCCCGGCCGGCCGGTGCACCGGCCACAGCCGGAAGAGCGCGGCGCTGAAGCGCTCGTCCAGGTGGTAGCCGGCGCTGGACCAGGGACGCAGCGCGTTGGCCAGCCGGCCTGCCGGGCGGGTGACGGCCCAGGTCTGCAGGGTATAGAGGACGAACAGACTCAGCCCGGCCCAGACGGCCAGCGCCAGGGGCGCGTGGCCCGCCGCGGGTGCCACGGCGCCGAAGGCCAGGTGCCAGAGGCCGTATAGATGGGTCAGTGCGGCCAATGACACCATGCCCCGCCAGATGCCGGTGCCGCTGGTCCAGAGCAGCGGCGCGACTCCCAGGCCGAGGATCACGAAGGCGACACCAGGCATTGCCAGGCCGGGCACGGCCATCGACCAGGCGCCGAGCATTCCACCCACCAGGGCCAGGCTCAGCGGCGCGGCGGCGAGCCGCCAACCCAGGCTCGGGGCGGAGGCGGCCGGGGCCAGATCCCGCTGCCGGGCCACGTTGACCGTCTCGCCGGCGGTGAGGAAGGCATGGGCCTTGTACAGGGAGTGGGCGATGAGGTGGAGCAGGGCCAGCTCGTAGAGCCCGAGTCCGCATTCCACCAGCATGAAGCCCATCTGGGCGCAGGTGGACCAGGCGAGCCGCTCCTTGACGCTGACGCTGGTCATCATGGCCAGCCCGGCCACCACGGCGGTGACGCTGCCCATGACGACCAGCAATGTCTGGGCGGCCGGCGCCGCCGACAGCAGCTCCGCCATGCGAATCAGCACGAAGCCGCCGATATTCACCACCCCCGCGTGAAGCAGGGCCGAGACCGGTGTCGGCGCCTCCATGACCTTGATCAGCCAGCCGTGCAGGGGCAGCTGGGCGGACTTCAGGATCACCGCCGCCGCGATCAGAACGGCCGCGGCCTGCAGCGTCCCCGGCAGGGCGTCCAGGGCCGCGACGTACGCGGCGAGACCGGTCATGGACAGGGTGGCGGTCTCCAGATAGACGAGCCCAATCGCGCCGAGCAGGCTCAGCTCCGCCAGCCGGCTGGCTATGAACTTCTTGTGGGCCACGACCCGGGCCGCCGCGCGCTCGGGATGGAAGGTGAGCAGGTGATGCAGCGCCAGGCTGCTCAGGGCCCAGGTGGCGAGCAGTATGCCCAGGTGATCGGTGAGCACCACCACGGCCACGGCGCCCAGGGTGGTCATCAGCGCGGCGGCGTAGCGGCGCTGGCCCGGCTCGCCTTCCAGGTAGCGCGCCGAGAAGCGCACGATCACCCAGCCCAGAACCGCCACGAGCGCGGCCATGAG
>JACDUA010000146.1 GCA_013519935.1 Ectothiorhodospiraceae bacterium WFHF3C12
GCAACACGGGCCCGGCCTCCGCCCAGTCCGCCAGTCCGGGCGCCACCAGGCCGACACCGCGGATCTCGAGCTCCATCACATCCGCCTCCCGAAGATCAGGCAGCAGTTGCTGCCGCCGAAACCGAAGGAATTGCTCGCCACCACGCGCAGAGCGGCCAGCTCGTTGTCGGTGACGACGTGGGAGCGAAACTCGGGATCGACCTCCCGCGTGTTGAGGCTGGCGGGGATCAGCCCGTCCTGCAGGCAAAGCGCGGTGATCAGCGCCTCCGTGATACCCGCCGCGCCCAGGGTATGGCCGGTCCAGCCCTTGGTGGAGCTACAGGGCACCTCCGTGCCGAAGACGCCGGCCACGGCGATGTCCTCGGTCCGATCATTGATGGGCGTGGCCGTGCCGTGAAGATTGATGTAATCGACGGCCGGCGGCTCGATACCTGCCCGCCCCAGCGCCGCGCTCATGGCCTGCGCGGCGCCGCGGCCTTCGGGGTGCGGCGTCGACATATGGTGGGCGTCGGAGCTCTCGCCATAGCCGAGCAGCACCACGTCGCCCTCCCGCGCCCGGTCGGGGGTCTCCAGGATGGCGAGCCCCGCCGCCTCGCCCAGGGACAGGCCCCGGCGGTTGGCGTCGGCGGGCCGGCACGGCTCCGGGGAGACCAGCTCCAGGGCGTTGAAACCGTACAGAGTCGTCAGACAAAGGCTGTCCACGCCGCCCACCAGGGCCGCGTCGCAGAAGCCGGCCTGAATGAAACGGTGAGCCGTGGCAAAGACCTTGGCGCTGGACGAGCAGGCCGTCGAGATGACCTCCGCCGGGCCGGTCAGGCCCAGGCGCCGGCGCACGTAGTCGGCCACCGAGTAGAAGTTGTGGCGCTCGCGGTAGTGGAAGTCGTCCGGCAGGCGGCCGTCGAAGGCATCGAGATGGGCGTAAGCCAGCTCCGTTTCCAGAATGCCGGAGGTGCTGGTCCCCAGGAACACGCCGATACGCTCGGGCGCGTAGCGCTCGCGCAGGGAGACCACCGCCGACTCGAAATCGTCCTGTTGCAGACACAGCTCCGCCAGGCGGTTGTTGCGGCAATCGTAGTCGGCCAGCCCTTCGGCGACCGGGAAGGTCTCCAGGCCGTCCACGCGACCGATGTAGGCCTCGACCTCGACGGGATGAAAATCGTTCGGGCGCAGACCGCTGCGTTGGGCGGCCAGCGCCTCGCGGGTCGCCTCCATGCCACAGCCAAGGGCGTTGACCGCGGTGCAGCGGGTCAGTACCAGCGGAGTCATACTGTCGTTATCTCAAGGTATCTGGTCTGTGAAGCGGGGCACCGTGCGCCCCGGCCCCCTTCACGGCGGGCCCGATCGGGTGCCATTCAAGACGGCGGCCGCGCCTCCCGGGGCATCAGCAGCCAGGCCAACAGCCAGGCCGCGAACGCCCCCGCGGCAACCGTGCGGCCGATATCGGCGAGTACGACGACCTCGGCGCTTGCCAATACGGCAAAGGCTAACACAGTCGAGGCCGCGCAAACCGTGGCCGAGGCCATGGCGTGGCCGGTGGCGGCGCCGGTGTTGGTGAACAATCCGTAGTCCAGTCCCAGGCCAACCACCAGCAGCAGACTCACCAGCGAGAACAGCGACAACGGCACACCGGCCAGCGACAATGCCGCCACGGCGAGCAGCGCCCCGCCAAAGGCGACCACCGCCACCCGCAGCGTAGGCCGGGACCGCCCCACCAGAGAGAGCAGGCACAGCCCGATCAGCGCCGCGCCGATGGCGAAATGCCACAGCGCACGATCCCGGTAGCCGGCCACCAGGGCGCTGGTTTCCGTCTTGAGATCCAGGAAATGCGCGCCCGCGTGTGCCGCGGCGAGGGCCGCCAGGCCTTGGCGATCCGCCACGTCCCGCAGCGGCACCAGGGACCACCACTGTCCCCGGGCTTCGATCAGCCGCTGCCCGGCCAGGGCGGCAAGGCCGCCGTCCAGCGCCGCGGGCCGCAACGGCTCCATGCCGCGGCTGGCCACCACGTCGCCGATGAACGGTTCGAACGCCTCCGGGCGCAGGGGCAGCTCGGCGAGCGCCTGCCGTACGGACTGCCGCAACCCGTCCTCGCCCGGCAGCCCTTGAGCACGCCGGCGCTGACGCTCGACACTGGCGAGCCAGTCGGTCAGCGGCAGGGCCGTGGCGAGGTCGCGCCCGCGCAGATCGGCCACCACCTGCTCGGTGCGGGCCAGGGCCTGCTGCCGATCCCTACCCGACACCACCAGCATGTCGCGGGGCTCGGCGAGGCCGGCGGCGGCCCGGAGGCGGTTGTCGAGACGCTTCAACGTGTCCGGCACCGGGCTGAGCCGCTCCAGGTCCGTCTCCCAGTCCGGCGGCAGAACCAGGATCACGGCGGCGGCCGTGCACAGCAGGGCCGCCGCCGTGAAGCGCGGCCACCGCCCGCCCGGAGCCGGCACCGGAATCCGCCGGGGCACCGCCTCGCCCATCAGCCCGGGCAGCACCTCGTGGGTCGTGAGCGCCGCCGCGATGACGCCGGCAATGGCGAATACGCCGAGCTGCAGCAGCCCGGAGACACCCGACAGGCACAGGGCCGCGAAGCCCAGGGCGGTCGTCGCCACACCCAGCCAGAGCGGCCGGCGGATGCGCACCATGGCCGCCTTCGGCGTCTCTCCGGCGCGGCGATGCAGGAACAGGTGGATGGGGTAATCCAGGGCGACGCCCACCAGCGTCGCGCCGAAGGCAATGGTGATGCCGTGGATGCTACCCAACAGCCCCACGACGGCTGCAATCCCGGCCGCCACGGCGGCGGCCATGGGCATGACGCCCAGCAGCACGAAACGCCAGGTCCGCGTAACCACCAGCAGCAGACCGAGGGCCAGCACCGTGGCCAGAATGGACAGCCGCTGCACCTCGGCCTTGATGATGCGCCGGCTCTCCAGCGCGATGACCGGCGGCCCGGTCAGCGAAAGCGACGCGGACGCGGCGCCGGGCAACCCATCGAAGGCGGCACGAAGCCGCTCGACGGCGACCGCC
>JACDUA010000147.1 GCA_013519935.1 Ectothiorhodospiraceae bacterium WFHF3C12
GTCACGGCGCCGAGGTGGACGTGGGCCGGCAGGACCACCTGGAGGCGCTGGTGGACGACGTGGAGACCCGATACGGGCCGGTCGACCTGTTCTGTTCCAACGCCGGCGTGGCCGGCGCCGGCGGACCCGAAGCAGCGGACGCGGTGTGGCAGAACAGCTGGGACGTCAACGTCATGGCCCACGTCCGCGCCGCGCGCGTGCTGCTGCCCCGGATGCTGGAACGCGGCGGCGGCTACCTGCTGCAGACGGCATCGGCGGCCGGGCTGCTCTCCCAGTTCGACGCCCCCTATGCCGTGACCAAGCACGCCGCCGTGGCCTTCTCCGAATGGCTGACCATCACCTACGGCAGCCGCGGCATCGGCGTCAGCTGCCTGTGCCCCGGCGCGGTGGAGACGCCCATGTTCCAGGCCCAGTCCGAGGCGCGCCAGGCGCTGATGGCCGGCGGCGCCGGCCGGATGACGCCGGAGGAAGTGGCGGCCTCCGTGGTGGACGGCCTGCGCGAGGAACGCTTCCTCATCGTCCCGCACCTGAAGATCCTGGACTACGTGCGCGGCAAGGCGGACGACCTGGAGGGATGGCTGGCCGGCATGCGCCACCTCCACGACAAGGCGAGGAACGACCAATGAAATTCGACGGCAGGCGGGTCCTGATTACCGGCGCCGCCCGGGGCATCGGCCGCGTGACCGCGACGGTCATGGCGGAGCTGGGCGCCGACGTCGCCCTGTTCGACCGCAACGAGGCCGTGGCCGAGACGGCGGAGCAGGTGCGGCACCTGGGCCGGAACGCGGTCCACCATCTGGTGGACGTTGCCGACCACGGCGCGGTCGCCGACGCCGTGGCCGGCGTGGAGGCGGAGCTCGGGCCCGTCGACGCCCTGGTGAACAACGCCGGCATCACCACCAATATCGCGCCCCTGGACCGCATGAGCCCGGAGAAATGGCAGCTGGAGCTGGGGGTGAACCTCACCGGCGCGTTCAACACCATCCAGGCCGTCGTTGGCGGCATGGCCGAGCGGGGCTGGGGGCGCATCGTCAACGTCTCCTCCGCCGCCGCCCGGGGCGGGCTCCACAGCCAGGTGGGGTATGCGTCCACCAAAGCGGGCCTGCTGGGCTTAACGAGGAACGTCACCGTGGAGTATGCCGGCCGCGGCGTGACCTGCAACGCGGTCCTGCCGGGCATGATCGGCACCGAAAAGGTCATGGCCATGCCGAAGGAGATCTTCGACCAGGCCGTGAGCCAGTCGCCCACCGGGCGGCCGGGCGATCCGGCCGAGGTGGCCCACCTGATCGCCTTCCTCTGCTCGGACGTAGCGGGCTACATCAACGGCGTGGATATCCTCATCGACGGCGGCGCCGCCATGAACTCGGTTGTGTTGGGCAGTCGGCGGGCGTTGCGGGAACGGGGCGAGTAGCCCGGGGCGCGGCCGCGCCACTGTCATTCGCGGCGGGGACGCCGCTCCCACAACGCTCTGACTGACCCGTGGCATGGGAAGGGCCCGTGGGAGGCGCGTCCCCGCGGCGATGGGTGCGCCGTCGGTTCGCGGCCAGGGGCCGCTCCTACATCGCGATGGCCCGGTCCCAGGCACCTGTAGGAGCGGCGCGAGCCGCGATCCGGTCCGGAGTTCGCACCCGGCCATCGCGCCTTGCGGCGCTCCTACAGGTGGGACCTTCGCAGTTCGTAGGTCGGCACCGGCGAAGCCGGCGCCGACAATCAGCGGCGGGTTGTCGGATGGCAAGCCCATCCGACCTACGACCTACGACCTGTCAATCGCGGCGGGGACGCCGCTTGTATGTTGATCCCCGGTGGGTCAGAAAGGACTTGCCGGGGGTGGAGGGACTGACGCCGCATCTGGCCGAAGGCACAGACAGTGGGAGAAATCGTCCCGCCCTCACCTTAGCGCCCATAAGGAATCTATCGGCGTGTAGCCGCACGACCGACGATTGATGGCAAGCCAGCGCCTCGGTGAGCCCCCGACAAGCAACCTTCACAGTAGCCAGGGGGCACAGCGATGGCAATGCAGGTGGAGTCTTTTATCGTTGGCGTGGACGTCGCCAAGGCGGAGTTGGTGATCAGTGAGCAGGGTCAGTCCCGGCTCATCACTTTGGCCAATGAGCGCAGGGCGATCCGGCGCTACCTCAAGGCTCTCGCCGGCCCGGCCTGGGTCGCCGTGGAGGCCACCAACACCTACCACCTGGCCTTGGTCGAGGAGGCGTACCGCCTCGGCCACCGGGTCTATGTTATCGACGGCTATCGGCTCAGCCGCTACCGCGAGGGGGTCGGTGGGCGGGCGAAGACCGATACCTCGGATGCCCGGCTGCTAGCGCGTTATCTCCAGCGCGAGCACGACCAGCTGCGCCCCTGGAGCCCGCCGGGGAAGGGCTACACCCGCCTGCGGCAACTACTGCGCCGTCGTGCCCGATTGGTGCAGGTCAAGACCACGCTCTCACAGAGCCTCAAGGAGCTGCCCGAGCTCAAGAGCTCTGCCCAAGCGGTGCTGCGCCAACTCAACCGCCTCGATGCCCTGATCCAGAAACGCCTGCGTCAGGCACTGACCGAACACGGCTGGCTCGCCGACGCCCGCCGCTGCCAGGCCGTTGAGGGCATCGGCGAGATCACCGCCGCGGCGCTGACCATGAGCTACAACCGCGGCGCGTTCGTCAGCGCCGATGCCTTCATCGCCTTCATCGGCATGGACGTGCGGGTGCGCGACTCAGGCCGTTCCAAGGGCAAGCGCAAGCTCACCAAACAAGGCGATCCCGAGCTGCGGCGCTTACTCTACCTCGCCGCCATGACCGCATCCCGATCGGCCACCTGGCAGCCCGTCTACCAGCGCTATCTCGCCCGAGGAATGAGCCCCATCCAGGCCTTCGTCGCTCTCGGCCGCAAGCTCGCACGGATCGCCTTCAGCCTGATGAAATACCAAACCAACTACGCACCCAAACTCGCTCACAACGCTTGCGCGGAAACATAGAATCTCCCAC
>JACDUA010000148.1 GCA_013519935.1 Ectothiorhodospiraceae bacterium WFHF3C12
CAGCGTGCGCTGGCGAATGCTCAGGCGCGCCCAGACCCCGGCGGGCGCCTTGCCGGCGCGCATTCGCGCGTAGACGCGGGCCGCCCGACGCTTCTGGGCCTCGGTGGCGCGGGTGCGCACGGACTGGTAGCCGACCTGTTTGCCATCCTCGAACACCGGCGCCACGTAGGCGCTGACCCAGTAGTAGTCGCCGTTCTTGCAGCGGTTCTTGACCACGCCCATCCAGGGTTTGCCGGCCTTCAGCGTGTCCCAGAAATTCTGGTAGACGGCCTCGGGCATGTCGGGGTGGCGGACGATGTTGTGGGCCTTGCCCCTGAGCTCGTCCTCACTGAAACCCGAGACGCGTACGAAGGCGTCGTTGGCGCTCTGGATGACGCCTTTCAGGTTGGTGGTGCTGATCAGCCGCTCGCCCTCGCGAACGACTTCCTCGCGATCGGTGACCGGGAGATTGACGCGCATTGAGCCTCCAAAACGCCGGCGGGAGCGCCGCCGGAATGACCTGCCTGGGAAAATCGCACAAGTGACCAGAGTCGACCGGTACTCCGGCCAGTATCGGCCGGGGAAGCTACCACTAAAGAGGTAGCTGATGGGGTGGACCCATTCGCTTTTTGGGGTTTCGGTCACATTCTTTTGCGCGCGTCCGATTCCAAACCCGCGCAATCCATGCGACCCGCAAGCCGAGAGGTGTGTCACACCCGCGAATGCCCGATCGGCAATACTCTGGTGTTCCACCGGGACCACGGAGCGCGTCATGCTATCGCTTGAGGAGGGATACACGCTGGAGGATCTGTTCCACGAAACGGTGGATCTGCCGGCGTTCCCGCCCGTCCTGACGCAGCTTCAGCAACTGCTGAGCCGGCCGTCCACAACCATGGAGGACGTCGCCCGCCTGGTGGAAACGGAACCGGCCCTGGCGGCGCGGGTCCTGCGCCTGGTCAACAGCCCGCTGTACCGCAGCCGGGCCGGGGGCGAGCTCACCGATCTCTACCGCGCGGTCACCCTGGTGGGGACCGGCGAAATCCAGACCCTGGCAACCGCGAGCTTCGCCGTCTCCGCCTTTGCCACCATGCCCGGCAACGTGGTGGACATGCAGCGGTTCTGGCGACACAGCGTGTACACGGGACTCCTCGCCGCCGTGTTGGGCCGGCTCGGGTGGGTGAGCTTCCAGGGCAATCTGTTCGTGGCCGGGCTGCTGCATGACATCGGCGCGTTGCTGATCTACCAGCGCCTGCCGGAATGGGCCGCCCAGTGCATCGCCGAGTCCGAGCGCAGCGAGCTCCCCCTGGACGCCGTGGAGCGCGACATCATCGGCTTCGACCACGCCATGGCCGGTGCCGCATTGCTGCGACACTGGGACCTGCCCCAACCGCTGGTGGCCGCCGCCGAGCATCACCACCGCGATCCCGCCCAGCCTCCAGTCCCGCCGGTGGCCGCCGTGGTGCGCCTGGCCAACGCCATGGCCGACAGCCTCAGCGATGCCGCCGCGGCCGGCTATCCCGCCGCCGCCACGGCCCGCATGTGGGAGGCCGCCTGCCTCGACAGCGGCCTGGCCACCGAGGCCCTGGCCCAGGCGGACGACCGGCTGGAGGGCGTGGAGACTGTTCTTCTGGGCTGAATTGCTGTTCCTGGTGGGCTGCGTTTCTCTCCTCCTGCCCGGCGGCCTGGCCCGCCTCCACGGCCCGCTGCCGCTTTAGACCTGCATCAACGAAGAACGCACTGCGCCGGACGGTCCCGCGCCCCCATTTGCGGGTGACCAATACGGGAAACCCCCTATGCCCATGCGTAATCCGCCGAATACCGGCACCCGGCGGTGAAGTGGATACTGATCACCAAGCGATGGGCACTGGCCCACGCCGAACAGACAGCAACCGCAAGGAGATTCACCATGAAGATTATCAGCAGCCTTATCGTTTCCGCCGCGATCCTGGGTGCCGGCTCGGCCGTCGCCGCCGAGGACCCCGTCACCCGGTACCTCAAGGACAATCACCTGATCAGTGCCGATACCTCGGGTGCCGAGGTGGTCAACCGCGCCGAGGTGGGCGGCCTGGACCCGGCCACGGGCTACCTGGTCGAGTCCGGCCTGATCGAGGCGCCCACCCTGCGCGTGGACGGCGTCCTCGAGAATGCACCGGCCACCGCGATCTCCCCCGAGTACAAGTACTGGGAGGCGCCCGCTTCCTGAGTGGCCGGCGGACGCCCCGGCAGCAGACAAGGCGGGCCCCGGCCCGCCTTTTTTGTGCGATTGGCGTGGAAGTGCTTCCCGGGCAAGCGCGAACCGGACCGTCGCGGAGGTCGCCAGATCGGTGGATTATGGCTTCGCCTAATTCACCCTGTGTCCGGTACAGCACCTCTCCCTGGCGGGAGAGGGGTTTGGGGAGAGGGGGAGAGCTACCTTCGCGCCGCACTCGGCGCACGCGCGATGGCCGCGCGCATTGGGCTCAGTCTTCCGAAAAGATGTTCCGCTGCCGCCAGCCGCCGCGTTCCACCCAGCGCAGCGCGTCGCGCAGCCCGCGAAGCAGCGCGATGGCCGGCCGGATCAGCCACCTGAGAAGGGTCAATCCGACGAAGACCAGGGGCAGCAGGAGCAGCGTCCAGCCACCCACCACCGCCAGCGTGGGGGAAACGCCCATGGCCGTGGCCGCGTCGTGGAGCAAACCCGTGATCGCGGTGGGGTGGGTCACCGCCAGGACGATGGTGGCCGGTATGGCGCCGTACTTGGCGATGCGCACGCCGATGCGCCCCGTCCGCGCCAGCGCCCGGGC
>JACDUA010000149.1 GCA_013519935.1 Ectothiorhodospiraceae bacterium WFHF3C12
CTCCAGAGCGCGCACCACCGTGGTGCCCACCGCCACCACGCGACCGCCGCCGGCCCGTGCGCGCCCCAACGCCGCCACCGTGTCCTCGCCCACGACGATGTACTCCCGATGCATGTGATGGTCCTCGACCCGCTCGGTGCGCACCGGCTGGAAGGTCCCGGCGCCGACATGGAGCGTGACGCAGGTCGTCTCCACCCCCTTGTCGCGCAGGCGCTGGAGCATGGCCTCGTCGAAGTGCAGCCCGGCCGTGGGCGCGGCCACGGCCCCGGGCGCGCGGGCGAAGACCGTCTGGTAGCGGTCCCGGTCGTCGGCGGTGTCTTCACGGCGGATATACGGCGGCAAGGGCATGTGGCCGTGGGCCTCCAGCAGCTCCAGCACCGGGATATCGCCCTGGAAACGCAGCTCGAACAAGGCACCGTCGCGCCCGATCACGTCCGCGGCAATGCCGCCCTCGAGGTTCAGCCGGGTCCCCGCGCCCGGCGACTTGCTGGCACGGACGTGGGCCAGCGCCCGATGCGCGTCCAGCAGGCGCTCGACCAGCACTTCGACACGGCCGCCGGTCGACTTCCGCCCGTGGAGCCGGGCCGGTATCACCCGGGTGTCGTTGAGCACCAGCAGGTCACCGGGCCGCAGCAGCGACTCGAGGTCGCCGAACATGCGATCGGCCACCTCACCGGTGGCGCCGTCCAGGCACAGCAGCCGGCTGGCCGTGCGCTCGGTCAGGGGCCGATCGGCGATCAGCGCCTCGGGGAGCTCGAAATGGAAATCGCTAACCTGCATTCATGGCCTTGTCTGTGCTCGGCACCGGGCCTTCACCGAGGCCTCGTCCCGGAAAAATGCCCGTTTCCTTTGGATTGAGAGCGCTTGTATACTGCCCGCCCGGATGCCGGGATGGCGGAATTGGTAGACGCGCCGGACTCAAAATCCGGTTCCCGCGAGGGAGTGCGAGTTCGAGTCTCGCTCCCGGCACCAGCTCGAGACCGGTCTATCGGACGTGGGTCACCTCCTGACCCAGCATTTCCGCGGTCACCAGCACCACGCCGCCCGGCGAGACGAAGAAGCGCTGACGGTCCGCGCCGGCGTCCTCGCCGATGACCGTGTTCGGCGGTATCCGGCAGCCTTCGTCGATCACGCAGCGATTGATCCGGCAGCCCTCCCCCACAACCACGTCGGGCAGTATCACGGCGTCGCGGACCTCCGCACCGGGGCGGACCACCACCTGGGAGAACAACAGCGAATGGCGCACCTCCGCGCCTTCGATGATGTTGCCGCCGGAGACCATGGAGTCCTCGGCGCGGCCGCTGCGCCCGGCGGCATCGATGAACTTCGCCGGAGGCAGCTGGGCCTGGTAGGTCCAGATCGGCCAGGCGTCGTCGTAGATGTCCAGCTCCGGATCGCGGCCAATGAGCTCCAGGTTGGCCTCGAAGAAGGCGTCCACGGTGCCCACATCCCGCCAGTAGGGTTGCTGACCCGTACGCGGGTCGGCGAAGGGAAAGGCGGCCACGTGGTCCTCGGCGATCGCCGCCGGGATGACGTCCCGGCCGAAATCCCGGGTCGAATCGATGTTCTGGGCATCCTCGCGCAGCTTCTCGAACAGATAATCGCGGTTGAAGACATAGATGCCCATCGAGACCAACGCCCGCTCCGCGTCCCCGGGCATGGGCTCGGGGTCCTCCGGCTTCTCGGTGAAGCGCAGCACCCGGCCGGACTCGTCCACGGTCATCACGCCGAAGGCCTTTGCCCGCTCCCGCGGGGTCTGGACGCAGGCCACGGTCATGTCCGCGCCGCTTTCCACGTGGCGGGCGATCATGGCGCCGTAGTCCATCTTGTAGACATGATCACCGGCCAGGACGAGGACGTAGCTGGGGTTGTGGGCCTTTATGATGTCGATATTCTGATGCACCGCGTCCGCGGTGCCGGCGAACCACAACGGCTTGTCGAGACGCTGCTGGGCCGGCACCAGCTCGACGAACTCGCCAAACTCACCGCGCAGGAAGCCCCAGCCCCGCTGGATGTGCTGGATCAGCGAATGGGCCTTGTACTGGGTGATGACCTCGATGCGGCGGATGCCGGAATTGATGCAATTCGACAGAGGAAAGTCGATCAGCCGGAACTTGCCGCCGAACGGCACCGCCGGCTTCGTTCGCCAGTCGGTGAGGTTGGCGAGCCGGCCGCCGCGGCCGCCGGCGAGAATCAGGGCCAGGCTGTCGCGGGTCAGCCGGCTGACGAAGCGGGGATTGCGTTCCAGAAACATGACACCCTGGGCGTTCGCTGGTATCGCGCGGTGCGCGCCGTTGCCGCGTAGGATACTGACCGCCGCACGGGCTGCCAACGATCACCGCGCTTGTGTGCGCGCCAGCCCGATGCGCAGGGCGCCGGCGCGTGCCAGCCGGCGGACATCCGCCGGA
>JACDUA010000015.1 GCA_013519935.1 Ectothiorhodospiraceae bacterium WFHF3C12
CCCATGGCCGCGAACGGCGAAGCATCCGCACGTTGGGCAGCGCGTCCCGCAGCCCCCGTCGCCGCCCGCTCGTCGCAGGCCAATGCCCTTCATACCGTGCACGCCGGGGAAGAGCTATGTTCAGATAGTGACCGGCAATCACAGGCGAACGATCGGATGGTTCCATGACGCTTTGGTCTGAGATCACCGAAGCTATCGAGTCGGCCACGGGCGAGCCGTTCCATCCCGAACCGCCCCAGGCCGTCGGCGGCGGCTGCATCAACGAGGCGCGCAGTCTCAGCGATGGCCGGCGCAGCTACTTCGTGAAGACCAATGGCTCGAACCGCCTGCCCATGTTCGAGGCCGAGGCGGCCGGCCTGGACCTGCTCCGCCGGCCCGAGGGGGTGCGGGTACCCGAACCGGTCTGTCACGGCAGCGCCGGCGACACGGCCTACCTGGTGCTGGAATACATACCCATGGGCCGTCCGGGCGCCGACGGCTGGGCGCGCATGGGTGCCGGTCTGGCCGCGATCCATGCCAGCGCCGCGACGCGCTATGGCTGGGACCGGGACAACACCATCGGTACCACCCGCCAGCCCAATACATGGTCCAGCGATTGGGCGGCGTTCTTCCGGGAAAACCGCCTGGGTTTCCAGCTCCGGCTGGCGGCGGACAACGGCCACGGCGGGGGCTGGCTGGAACGCGGGCAGCGGCTTGCCGACGGCCTACGGGGGTTCTTTCAGGGCTACGATCCCGTGCCTTCGCTGCTGCACGGCGATCTGTGGTCCGGCAACGCCGATTTCGACGCCGGCGGGGCGCCGGTGATCTACGACCCGGCGGTCTACTTCGGTGACCGGGAAAGCGACATCGCCATGACCGAGCTGTTCGGCCGTTTCCCCGAGGCCTTCTACGACGCCTACGCTGACGCCTGGCCGCTGGACGAAGGCTACCCGGTGCGCCGTGATCTCTATCAGCTCTACCACGTGCTCAATCACCTGAACCTGTTCGGCGGCGGCTATCGCGCCTCGGCGGCCAGGCTCATCGACAGGCTGCTGGCGGAATTGGGTCAGTAGCGCCAGGAGATGATGCGAACCACGGCACCCGCAGGAGCGGCGCAAGCCGCGATCCGGCTCGATGAACCGCTCCCGTCCGTCGCGGCTTGCGCCGCTCCTACGGGTGCCGCCGTGGGATCTTGGGCGATCGATTCAATATCGCGCCGCTAGGAGTCTGTAGCGGATCGATCGTCCCGGGGCCGGGGCTCACACAGGGCCTCGGTCAGCCCAGCGGTTGGTCATGGGTTGTGGGAGCGACGTCCACGTCGCGATTCGCCAGGCGGTCTCCCCGTTGGGTCCAGTGGGCGCGTCGCTCACGGGCCCGGGATCCATTGGCGGCAGGGTCGCCGCTCCCGTCAGAAGAGCTAGCCGCCGCCGCTGTCCTGCTGCATCTGCTCGAAAAAGTCGTCGCTGTCGTACTCCATGGGCGGATTGCCGTCGTAGACCAGGTTGCGCCGGTACTGCATGTAGGCCGAGCGGGTGAACGCGTAGGGGTCCAGGGCCGCTTCCTCGCGAATACGCACGGCCTTGTCCAGCAGGGCGCGCTTGTTGATGTAGTTGACGACGTAAAGCGCCGTGACGGTCACCGGGTCGCCGACGTATGTCGTGACGTTGGTGTACCAGCTCACCGGATAGCTGGTGACGTCCCGGGCATTGGAGGAACCGAAGGCGGGCAGCACCAGGTAGGCGCCCGGCTCTGCGCCCCACGCGCCAAGGGTCTGGCCGAAGTCTTCGTTGTTGGCGGGCAGGCCCATGGTGGAGGCGGCGTCAAACACGCCGGCAATCCCCAGGGTCGAGTTGACGCCGAAGCGCAGGATGTCCTGGAAGCCCTGGCGTACCTTGCCCTGGAGGAAGTCGTTGAGGGCCACGCCCGGGTAGGCCAGGTTGGAGAAGAAGTTGTCCACGCCGCGCCTGAAGAACGCCGGCGTGACGGCAGAGTACCCCCGGGCGACCGGACCGACGACATAGTCGTCCAGGGTGTCGTTGAATTCGTAGACGCCGCGGTTGGCCGGCTCCCAGGGGTCGTAGATCTCGCCGGGGCGTTGCGGGGTCTGGGCGCAGCCGCTGGCCACCAGCGCGATCAGCAGCGGGCCCAGCAGTCGAATCAATGTCCGTCTCACGGCCTTGGCTATCCTTCTCGCTCGTGGCGGCGCCCGTACTCACCGGTGGCGCCGGCGTTATTCTCTCTGTGACGGTCGAGAAAATCCATGACCGCGTCGTTGAAAGCCTGAGGGCGCTCCACCATGAGCATGTGGGCGGCGTTGTCCAGAATTACCAGCTCCGCACCGGGTATGCGCCTGGCGAGCAGCCGTGCGTTGCCGGGCGGCCAGGCCCGGTCATCGGCACCGTGCAGCACCAGCGTCGGGGCAAGGATTCCGCGCTGGAAGTCGGGCGCCGGATCGAAGGCCCGGACCGCTTCCAGCTGCCTGTGGTAGGCATGCGGCGGCTGGGGCAGCTGTTCCTCGAAGCGCGTCAGCCGATCCACCAGGTCCGGTACCCGCCGTCGAAATGCCGGGTGATAGAAGACCTCGGCCACCGCCGCCATGTTCTCGCGCAGCGTACTGCCGTGCCGGTCCCGGGTGATGATCTCCATGGCCGTCTGATCCGGTGGCTCGCCCTCCGGGTCGTACAGGCTCGCTCCCGTGCAGGCCAGTATCAGGCTGCGCGTGCGCCCGGGATAGGCGTGATAGAAAGCCTGGGCGATAAATCCGCCCATGGAGGCACCCATGACGTGGGCCGAGTCCACGCCGGCGGCGTCGAGCACGCAGGCGAGATCCCCGGCCATGCCCGCGATGCTGTAGGGCACGTCCGGCTTGTCCGACCGTCCGGCACCGCGATTGTCCATGGCGATGACCCGATAACGCTGGGACAGCTTCGGGATCTGCATGCCCCAGGCCTGGATGCTCCCACCCAGCCCCATCACCAACGCCAGGGGCGGGCCGTCGCCGTGGGCCTCGTAATACAGCCGCGTTTCACCGTTGCTTGCGTATGGCATCTCACTGCGTCCGCGCCGGGAGCCTGGGAGTATAATCACCGCCGACGTGCAGCCGAAAGCGATGAGTGTTGAAACGTATTGTCCCGGCGCAAGAGACAATCCCGGACCAGGCCGGAGGCCGTACCGCCCGCGCTGCTCGAGCGCCTCGCGGAGATACTCGGCGCCGACGGCCTGCGGGCCTGGCAGGCCGGCGCCAGGCCGGCCCCGGTGGCCGGCCGCGTCAACACGCTGCTGACCGAGGTGCCGGCGGTCCACGACGAATTGCGGGCGGATGGATTCGACCTGGAACGGGTGCCCTGGCTGTCGGAGGCCTTCACGGTACCCCCGGCCCAGCGCGAGGCATTGACGCGATCGCAGGCGGTGGCGGCGGGCCGGGTCTATCTGCAGAACCTCTCCAGCATGCTGCCACCGTATTGTCTGGCACCGGAGCCAGGCATGGAGGTCCTGGACCTGGCCGCGGCCCCGGGCAGCAAGACCCTGCAGATGGCCGCGATGATGGCCAACGAGGGCCGGCTGGCGGCGGTGGAGCGTTCGCGGCCGCGTTTCCACAAGCTCCGGGCCAACTGCCGGCGTGCCGGCGCCGACTGCGTGCGTCTGTATCTCAAGGACGGCACGATGGTGGGCCGACTCACCGCCGAGCGCTTCGACCGGGTCCTGGTTGACGCGCCCTGCTCGTCGGAGGCGCGTATCGACGCCTCGGATCCGGCGAGCGCCGCCGACTGGAGCGAGAAGAAGATCCGCCGGCTGGCGGGGCTGCAGCGGCGGCTGTTGAGCTCGGGCCTCGAAGCCCTGCGCCCGGGCGGGCGACTGGTCTACTCGACCTGCACATTCGCCCCGGAGGAGAACGAGGCGGTGGTGGCCGGCGTCCTCTCGCAGTTCGACGGCGCCGTCTCGCTGCTGCCCGCGGATATCCCGGTGACCAGTTCCAGTCCCGGCCTGACGGTATGGCGTGGGACCACCCTCCACCCGAGCCTGCGGTGCACGGCGCGAATACTGCCCGACGGTGTCATGGAAGGCTTCTACCTGGCGGTGTTCACCAAACGGGCCTCATTCGCCGCCGGTGGCTGAGGCCGCGGGCCGGCGCCATTCCTCCACCGGCGAGAAGACCACCACGGCGCCCGTGCTGCGGCCGTTCTCGATGATCGGCGAGACCACGTACTGCACGTTCAGCGGCTTGCCCCGGCGATCGTGAAAGTAGTCATTCTCCACATGGTACGTGCGCTGATCCTCGATGCTGGCGTATACGCGGCTGTCCTCCCAGCGCCCGGCCTGGTGCCGGCGATCGCCGGGCTGGACGACCGTGTGCATGCGGATGCCGACCAGCTCCTCGGCCTCATAGCCCAGTATCCGCGCGGCGGCTTCGTTGACGAAGGTGGTGTAGCCGTCCATGTCCACCCCGTAAATGCCTTCGGCGGCGGCGTTGAGGATGAGATCGTGCTGATGGGAGATCTGGGTGAGCTGCTCCTCGGCGCGCTTGCGGTCGGAGATGTCCTGGATCTGCGCGATGAGGTAGCGAGGCTCGCCGTCGCTGTCCCGCATCAGATTGATGTTGCCGAGTGCCCAGACCGTGCCGCCGCTGCGGTTGAGATAACGCTTTTCTTCGAAAAAACTGTCCTTTTCCCCGCTCAACACCTGTTGGATCTCGCTCGGTGAGATGTGTTGATCCGCCGGATGGGTTACCTCGGCGACGGTCTTCTCCTCCAGCTCCGAGCGGCTGTAGCCAAGCATCTCGCACAGCGCCCGGTTAACCCGCAGAAAACGGCCGTTGGCCGGTGACAACAGGGCCATGCCCACGCGTGCCTCCTCGAAGACAGTGCGGAACAGCGCCTCGCTCTCGCGCAGGGCCCGCTCGGCGTCGCGGCGTGCCGAGATGTCACGGGAGACCGATACGATCTCGCTGGGTTGGCCGGTGTTGGGGTCCGTGAGGATGCGGTGGGTCACCTCCAGCCAGACGATATGGCCCTGGGCGTGCTGCAGGCGATAGGCCACCGTGTAGACGCCGGGTCGGCTCAGGGCCTCCTCGACGCCACGCCGGACCTCCGGAATATCGAAGGCGGGCAGCAGCTCGTAGACCGAGCGGCCGACCAGCTCCTCCGGCTCGTAGCCGAGGATGCTGCGCACGGCCGGCGAGACGTACAGCAGGGTGCCGTCGGGTGCCAGCCGGGAGATCACGTCCGTGGCGTTGTCCGCCAGCAGCCGGTAGCGGGCCTCGCTCTCGCTGAGCGCCTGCAGCGTGCGCTCGCGTGCCTCGGCGTTACGCACCAGATCCGACTGCGCCTCCAGCAGTGCCCGGGTGCCCTGGGAAACCTGGCGCTCGATGCTCTGGGAGCGGCGGGCCTGAGTGGCCAGGAAAACCGTCGCCAGGGCGGTGCCGATCAGGCCGGCAAGCAGGGTGAGCCACGGCAGCCAGGTTTCGCGCTCGGCGAGCAGTGCCCCGCTGGGCGAGAGCGTGATCTGCAGCGGCAGGTTGGCCAGCTGGGCATCGAACGAACGCACCGTGGCCTCGGGCACTTCGGAGGCGTCCAGTCGTGTCGTCCACGTGCCGGCGCTGTTGCCCTGATAGAGGGCTCTTGGCGGCAGGGCGCGCGAGGGGTCGGTCACGTTGATCCATAGCCCCGGTTTGCCGTTGCTGATGCTGGCGATGAGCTGCTCCGGCCTGAAGCCGATGCTGACAACGCCGGCGGGCCGGGCCGCCCCGTCGGCGGAGGCGACGGGGTAGAAGGTCACGATGCCGCTGGCGGCGCTGGGTTCCCCCGGCACGGGGACCCCATGGGCCGTGACCGCTTCGCCGCTCTCCACCGCCCGGGCCAGGGCGGTAGCCCGCGGGTCGTCCACGCCGCTGGGGCTGTAGCCGTAGCGGTAAGGTCCGGCCGGGCTGGCCAGCCGCAGGGGATAGAGCCGGTTCGTGCCGCCGGTTTCGCCGGCCTCCGTCACCGGCTGACGCCCCTGGGACGTCTCCACGGCCGGCTCGCCGTCCCGCGCCACGGCCGGATGCCAGGCGATGGCTCCAAGCGGTGGGGCGTTGCGCATCAACGCGGTTGTGAACCGTTCGAAGACCGCGCCGCCCACGGGCTGCTGCTGGCCCGCGAACGCCGCGGTCAACCGCCCCATGCGGTCGTAGGCGCTCAGCGCGTCGCGGAAATCCTCGGCCCAGCGCTCGGAGCGATGGTCGTAGGCTTGATCCCAGCGTTCGCGCTCGTACTGGGCGAGCAGCACGCTGATCAATAGCGTCAGCGCCACGCCCAGGGTCAGGGCGCCCAGCGCCGGTATGAACTCGCGCAGCTCGTCCAGCCGGGGACTGCGCATGGTCTGCTTGCGCTGTGTCATGGCTTCGTACCGGGCTCCTTCCCGTCTGCACCGCCAGCGGCAACGCCTCAACCGGTCCTGGTGGCCCGGTGGGCGGGGTGCGTAATCCGAAGCTTCAGGTTACCTCTGCCCCGGGCCGAGAATCTGCGGCATAGTCGAACGAATCAAAGTAAAGATGCGCCGGGTCCATGCCGTGGTTCGCGAAGTCGCGCCGGGCCGACTCGATCATGCCCGGCGGCCCGCTCATATAGATATCGTAGTCGCTCAGGTCCGGATGGTCCTGCAGCACGATGTTGTGCACCAGGCCTATGTGGCCGTCCCATTCATCCCCCGGCAGCGGCTCCGATAACACCGGGGTGTAGCGGAAATTCTCGTGGTCCGCGGCCCAGCGCCGCGGCAGCGCGTCGAGGTAGAGATCCCGGCGGGCACGCACGCCCCAGTACAGGTGTATCGGCCGTTGTATGCCGAGGAAAAAGGCATGCTCGATGATGCTCTTCAGCGGTGCGAAGCCGGTCCCGCCGCCAACGAGCAGAATCGGCCGCGGCGAATCCTCGCGCAGGAAGAAGTTGCCGAAGGGGCCCTCGAAGCGCAGCAGCGCCTTCTCCTGCAGTGCCTCGAAGACATGGCCCGTGAACTCGCCGCCGTCGACACGGCGGACGTGGAGCTCCAGGAGCTCGTCGTCATGGGGCGCATTGGCCAGTGAGAAGCCGCGGCGGCGTTGGCCCTGCAGCAGGATGTCGATGTATTGCCCGGCCAGGAACTGCAACCGGTCATTGCCCGGGGGACGCAGCCACAGCCGCCGCACGTCATGCGCCAGGTCCTCGATGGCCTCCACCCGGCACGGCAGCCGTCGGGGGCGAATGTCGCCGGCGTCGCGGACCTCCCGGACCTCGATGACCAGGTCCCCGGTGGGCTGGGCCTGGCAGAACAGGGCCTGGCCGATGGCCTCTTCGGTCTCGCTGAGCGCCTCCGGGCGTCCGTGGGGATAGCGCACGTCGCCCTCCACGATCTTGCCGGCGCAGGTGCCGCAGGTGCCGCCCCGGCAGCTGTAGGGCAGGATCAGGCCCTGGCGAAGCGCGGCGTCCAGCACGCTTTCGTTTTCCTGGACCTGGAAACTGTGCTTGCTCGGTTCGATGGTGACCGTATAGCTCATGCTAGTGACCTGAATCGATGCCGAGATCGTCCCAGATGGCGTCCACACGCTGTTTCACGGCCGGGTCCATGATGATGGGCCGCCCCCATTCCCGTTGCGTCTCTCCCTTCCATTTGTTGGTGGCGTCGAAGCCGATTTTCGAGCCCAGGCCCGATACGGGCGATGCGAAATCCAGGTAGTCGATGGGCGTGTTCTCGACCATGACCGTGTCCCGGGCCGGATCCATGCGGGTGGTCATGGCCCAGATCACGTCCCGCCAGTCCCGGGCGTCCACGTCGGCGTCGGTTACTATGACGAACTTGGTGTACATGAACTGGCGCAGGAACGACCACACGCCCATCATCACGCGCTTGGCGTGGCCCGGGTACTGTTTGTTCATGGTCACCACGGCTACCCGGTAGCTGCAGCCCTCCGGCGGGAGGTAGAAGTCGACGATCTCCGGAAACTGCTTCTGCAGAATGGGTACGAACACCTCGTTCAACGCCACGCCGAGCACCGCGGGCTCGTCCGGCGGGCGGCCCGTGTAGGTGCTGTGGTACATGGGCCGGTCACGGTGGGTGATCCGGTCGATGGTGAAGACCGGGAAGTGCTCAACCTCGTTGTAGTAGCCGGTGTGGTCGCCGAACGGCCCTTCCGGTGCGGTGTCGCCGGGATGGATGTGGCCTTCCAGGATGATCTCGGCGGTGGCCGGCACCTGCAGATCCGAGCCGATGCACTTGACCAGCTCCGTGCGGCTGCCGCGCAGTAGCCCGGCGAAGGCATGTTCCGAAAGGGTGTCCGGCACCGGGGTTACCGCCGCCAGCGTCGTCGCCGGGTCCGCCCCCAGGGCCACGGCTATGGGGAAGGGTTCCCCCGGCCGGGCCTGTTGCCAGTCCCGGAAATCCAGCGCCCCGCCACGGTGCGAGAGCCAGCGCATGATCACGCGGTTGCGGTCGATGACCTGCTGGCGGTAAATGCCCATGTTCTGCCGCTCCCGCTCCGGGCCGCGGGTAATCACCAGGCCCCAGGTGATCAGCGGGCCGGCATCGCCGGGCCAGCAGGTCTGGATGGGTAGTCGTGACAGGTCCACGTCGCCGCCCTCGATGACGTTGTCCTGGGCGGCGGCGCTGCGCACCCGCTTGGGCGCCATGTCCAGCACCTTCTTGAATACGGGCAGGCTCTTCCAGGCCTCGCGCAGGCCCTTGGGCGGGTCTGGCTCCTTGAGGAAGGCGAGCAGCCGGCCGATCTCCCGCAGCGCTTCGGTATCGTCGGCGCCCATGCCCAGGGCCACCCGCCGCGGCGTGCCGAAGAGGTTGCCGAGCAGCGGCATGCCGCCGCCCCTGGGGTTTTCGAACAACAGCGCCGGGCCACCCGCCCGGAGCGTGCGGTCGCAGATCTCGGTGACCTCCAGATTGGGGTCCACCTCGGTGCTGACGCGCTTGAGCTCGCCGTCGGCCTCGAGCTTGGCGATGAAATCCCGCAGGTCTTTGTATTGCATGTTTCGTTAGCCACAGATGGACACGGAATGGTTCAGCCACAGATGAACACAGATGTGGGTTGCTTCCTGTGGAAACGTAGACCCCGGCGCCTGGCATTCCGGTGTCCAAGGCCGGCAAATCGCAGCGCTGTCATCGTTCCCGCGTGTTCACCCGGCCCGGTGCCCAGATCCGAGCCGCACAATCTGTGTTTATCTGTGTTCATCCGTGGCTATCGTCTACAGATTGAATTCCGCCACCACCGGCGCGTGGTCGGACGGGCGTTCCCAGCGGCGCGGGTCCACGTCCACGTAGCTGGCCGTGCAGCGTTCGGTCAGGGCCGGGCTGGTCAGGATCAGGTCGATACGCAGGCCGCGGTTGCGGCGGAAGTTGTTCATCCGGTAGTCCCACCAGGAGAAGGTCTGCTCGGCCTGCTCGAACAGCCGGAAGGTGTCGGTCAGCCCCTCGGCGGTCAGCCGCTGCACGGCCTCGCGCTCCGGTGTGCTGCACAGGATCTGCTCATGCCACTCCTCCGGGTCGTGGACGTCCCGGTCCTCCGGCGCGACGTTGAAATCGCCGACCACCGCCACGTTGGCGTGCTCGGTCAGCTCGCTCTTCAGCCACTGGTGGAGCCGACCCAGCCAGTCCAGCTTGTACTCGTACTTCTCCGAGCCCACGGCCTTGCCGTTGGGTACGTACAGGTTGATGAAGCGAACGTCGCCGACGGTAACGGCCAGCACCCGGCGCTGGGGATCCTCCAGTCCCGGGATGTCGACGACCGCGTCGGACAGGGGCGCCCGGGCCAGAACCGCCACGCCGTTATAGGTCTTCTGCCCGGAGTAGACCACCTGGTAGCCGGCTTCGGCGATGGCCTGGGCGGGGAAGCGCTCGTCGGTGAGCTTGGTTTCCTGGAGGCCCAGGATGTCGGGTCGGGCCGTTTCCAGCCAGTCCAGGACGTGCGGCAGGCGGACGTTGAGTGAGTTGACGTTCCAGGAGGCGAGCTTCATCGGTGATCATCCCAGCGCAGTGAGGCAGTCACATTAAGCAATGGCTCGCCCGTCGGCAACGTGACGCCCCAGCGCGTTCGCCCCGTGGGCCGTCGATCGTGCCAGAATGACCGAAAAGCCCTTGGCACGGAGTGCGCCATCGTGAACGTAGCCAACCTGCTTGTCAGATCCGGACGCAGCTTTCCCGATCGCCCGGCGGTGGCGCTGGGTGCGGAGCCGGTGATGGACTACGCGGGCCTGGCTGCCCGGGTGGGACGCCTGGCCGGCGGCCTGCGCGAGACTCTGGGCTGCCAGGCCGGGGACCGGGTGGCCCTGATCATGAAGAACAGCCCCGCGTACATCGAGGCGCTGTTCGCGGCCTGGTATGCGGGGCTCATCGCCGTGCCGGTCAACGCCAAGCTGGCCCCCGGCGAGCTCGCTTTCATACTTCGCCACAGCGGGTCGCGGGTATGCCTGATAACAGACGACCTGGCGGACAGTGTCGGCGCGGCGGTCGCCGAGGCACCGGTGGTGGAGCAGGTCATTCCGGCTGGCGGCCACGCCTACGAGGACCTCTTCGCCGGGGAACCCATGCCTCCGGCCCCCGCCGAGCCGGATGACGTCGCATGGCTGTTCTACACCAGCGGCACCACCGGCACGCCGAAGGGCGCCATGCTGACCCACCGCAACCTGGCCATGATGAGCGCCGGGTACTTCACTGACGTGGATGCCATCGCCGCCAACGACGCCATCGTTCACGCGGCACCCATGTCCCACGGATCCGGGCTCTATATCCTGCCTCACGTGGCGGCCGCGGCGGTGCAGGTCGTGCCATCCAGCGGCGGTTTCGACCCGGGCGAGGTGCTGGATCTGATCGGGCGGTATCCGGGGACCTCCCTGTTCGCGGCGCCGACCATGGTGCGCCGGCTGACCGACGAGGCGCGGCGCAGTGGGGCGGATACGGCGAACCTGAAGACCATCGTCTACGGTGGTGGCCCCATGTACCTGGAGGATCTGAAGGATGCCATGGCGACCTTTGGCCCCAGGCTGGCGCAGATCTACGGCCAGGGGGAGAGCCCCATGACCATCACCGCCATGAGCCGCCGCCTTCATCACGAGGCGCTGCGCGACGGGAACGAGGAGCGCCTGGCTTCCGTGGGGTTGCCCCAGGCGCTGGTTCAGGTGCGGGTGGCCGACGAGCACGGCAATCCGGTGCCCGACGGCACGGTCGGGGAGGTGCTCGTGCGTGGCGACGTCGTCATGAAGGGCTATTGGAACGCCCCGGAAGCGACGGCGGCGACCCTGCGCGATGGCTGGCTGCACACGGGGGATACGGGCTGTTTCGACGCGGCGGGGTACCTCACCCTCAAGGATCGCACCAAGGATCTCATTATCAGCGGCGGCACCAACATCTATCCCCGTGAGATCGAGGAGGTGCTGTTGCTGCACGAGGGTGTCGCGGAAGTCGCGGTGGTCGGGCGACGCAGCCGCGAATGGGGCGAGGAGGTCATCGCGTTCGTGGTGCCGTCGGGTGCGTCCGCCCCGGCGCCGCAGACCCTGGACGCGTTCTGCCTGGAGCGGATCGCCCGGTTCAAGCGGCCGCGTGAGTACCGGTTCCTCGATACGCTGCCCAAGAACGCATACGGAAAGGTGGTGAAATCCGAGCTGCGAAGCTCGCTTGAAGAGGAGGATCTTCGATGACGAATGAATTGCCAAGTGGTGCGCGCCGTATCGCTCGCGACTATCCGGAGCTCTGGGAGGCCTACACGCGCCTCGGCGAAGCCGGCAGCGACGCCGGGCCACTGGACGGCCGGGAAGCGCGTCTGGTGAAGGTGGCTCTGGCGGCCGGGGCTGGCCTGGAAGGCGCCGTGCACTCCCATGTCCGGCGGGCCCGAGACGAGGGTATCGAGGCGGAGGCGATCCGTCATGTGGCGCTGCTCGGGGTCACGACCCTGGGCTTCCCCAGGGCCGTGGCGGTGATGAGCTGGGTGGACGACATCCTCGACGGGGCGGTATAGGCGCACGGTACCGCACAGCGGTTTGCGCCAAGCCCGTTGTTGCGGTCAGAGGTCTTCACCATGCGACTATCAAGCCCGGTCATCGGCGAGGGCGAGCGCATCGACCGGCGTTACTCCGCCCGAGGCCGTAACGAGCTGCCGCCGCTATGCGTGGCGGATGTGCCGCCGGGCACGCGCAGCCTCGCCATAGTCGTGGAGGATCCGGATTCTCCTCTGGGCGACGTGACCCATTGGCTGGCCTGGAATATCCCGCCGCAGACCCGGCAACTGGACGCGGTGCACCTGCCGCAGGGCTGCCGGCTGGGGACCAACAGCTTCGGCAAGGTCGGCTACCGGGGACCAACGCCGCCCGAGGGGCGGCATCGCATTCGCTTCGTGTTGCTTGCGCTTGATATGGCGCCGTCGCTGCCCCGCGGTGCCAACCGCGGGGCTTTCGAGCATGCCGTCTCGGGCCACGTCCTGGCGCGGGCGGAGCTGACCGGCTTCATGGACGCGTCCGAAGCCGGTACGGACGGGGCGTCCCCCTGATGGCGGTCAATGAGCTGCCCGCCAATCCCCGGGCGTTCTTCTCCACCGTCAACCCGACGGTCTTCATTGTCTCGGCTCTCATCGTCAGCGGTTTCGTGCTGTTCGGCGTGACTCTGCCCGACACCGCCAGCCGTCTGTTCGAGACGCTGCACGCCTTCATCACCGATTACCTCGGCTGGACCTACCTGCTGGCCGTGTCGGTGTTTCTGGCTTTCCTGATCTGGCTGGTGTTCAGCCGTTACGGCCGCATCCGGCTGGGACAGCCCGGGGAACAACCCAGGTTCGGGCTGCTGGCCTGGTTCGCCATGCTGTTCAGCACCGGCATGGGCATCGGTCTGGTGTACTGGAGCGTTGCCGAGCCGGTGCTGCATTACCAGAACCCGCCCACCGGCGATGGCGGTACGGCGGCCGCCGCCCGTCAGGCGATGATCTACACGTTCTTCCACTGGGGACTGCATGCATGGGCGGTCTACGTCGTCCTGGGCCTGTCGATCGCGTACTTCAGTTACCGGCACCGCCTGCCGCTGACCATCCGATCCATTTTCTATCCGACCCTGGGCGATCGGATCTATGGCCCCATTGGACACTGCATCGACATCCTGGCCGTTTTCGGCACGGTCTTCGGCCTGGCGACCTCGCTGGGGTTCGGTGCCATGCAGCTGAACACGGGTCTGAATACCCTCGTCGGTCTGCCGGTCTCCCAGTGGAGCCAGGTCGGGCTGATCGCCAGCATCACCACCATCGCGGTGCTGTCGGTGATCTCGGGACTGGAGCGCGGCTTGAAATGGCTGAGCGTGTTCAATCTGGTGCTGGCGCTGCTGGTGCTGGCCTTCGTTCTCCTGCTGGGGCCGACGCTGTTCATCATCCAGTTTCTGCTGGACGCCACCGGGGGCTATCTTCAGCAGCTCGTGGAGCTGAGTCTGTCCACCGGAGCGCTGTCCGGCGGGGCCTGGCACAAGGAATGGACGATCTTCTACTGGGGCTGGTGGATCGCCTGGTCCCCGTTCGTGGGCATTTTCATCGCCCAGATATCCCGCGGCCGAACCATCCGGGAGTTCATCGTCGGCGTGTTGCTGATGCCGACGCTGTTCGTGCTGGTCTGGATGGCCGCTCTCGGCGGCACGGCGCTGCACATGGAGCTCTTCGATGCGGGCAGCGGCATTGCGGCGGCCGTGGCGCAGGACACCACCGTCGCCCTTTATGTCACCCTGGAACGGATTCCGTTGAGCACGGTGACCTCCATCGCCGTGACGCTGCTCATCGCCACCTACTTCGTCACCTCTTCGGATTCGGGAACCCACGTGGTGGACAAGCTGATCTCCCGGGGCAGCCGCTACTCGCCGCGGCGGCAGCGGGTGATCTGGGGTATCGGCGAGGGCGTGGTCGCGGCCACCCTGCTCATCGTCGGTGGCGAGGAGGCCCTGAACAGCCTTCAGACGGCATCCGTTACCGCCGGCCTGCCCGTGGCGGTGATTCTGGCTTTCTCGTGCATCAACCTGTACCGCGCGCTGCGGCGCGAATATGCCGTCAAGGGCGTTGAGCCGCCATGGGGCTAGTCTGCTCAGCCCAATGCCCCGATTCTTTCCACCAGCGAGCGGGGCACTTCCACACCCGCGGTCAGTGTCCGCCGCCGCGCATCGACGCGGCGCTGGGACGGCAGGCGTGTACCTTCCTGCTCCAGGATGCGGCTGAATAGCTGCTCGGCGTGGCCGAGTGATGCCGTTGCCTCGCCTCCGGCGGTGCAGCGGGCCGGATCGATGGCGATCATGAGCTCCCCGCCCTGGGGAGCGCCGGTACCGTCGGCGTCGCGTTCGCCGGCCTCGTAGCTGAACAGGTCGCCGATCAGCGCGCCGGCCAGTAGCTCCACCATCATGGCGATGGCCGAGCCCTTGTGGCCGCCGAAGGGCAGCTGGGCGCCCTTCAGGGCGATGTCGGGGTCGGTGGTGGGCGCCCCGTCCGGGCCGACGGCCCAGCCGGCGGGGAGCGACACGCCGTCACGGCGGCGGATCTGGATCTCGCCCCGCGCGCTGACGCTGGAGGCCTGGTCGAAGACCACCGGCGGCCCGTTCTCCCGGGGCCAGGCAAAGGCCATGGGGTTGGTGCCGAACAGGGGCCGTGTGCCGCCCGCGGGCGCCACGTAGTTGATGGCGCCGGTAAAGGCGAAGGCCACCAGGCCCTGCTCGGCCAATCGTTCCACCTCCGGCCACAACGCGGCGATGTGGAAGACGTTGTTCACCGACAAGGCGGCGATGCCCTGGCTGCGCGCCCGTTCGGCCAGGGGTGCGGCGCCGCGTTGCAGCGCCAGCGGCGCGAAGCCCATACGACCGTCCACCCGGGCGACGGCCGGCGCCAGCTCGGAGATCTCGGGCTCGGCCCGGGGGTCGGGTCGGCCGGTCGCGATCACCCTGGCGTAGAAGGGGATGCGGAACAGGCCGTGGGACTGGCACTCGTCCCGCTCGGCGGCGGTAACCGTGTCGGCGATGGCGCCGGCCTGGGGCTCGGAGCAGCCCAGGCGGCGGAGGGCGTCGCGGGCGAGGGCGTGGACCTCTTCCAGGGACAGGTGGACGGTATCGGTCATGGAATTTACCGGTTCGGTGCCAGAGCCATAACGGGTTGCAGATTCCGGGCGCCCCCTCTCCCCCGGCCCCTCTCCCGCGAGGGGAGAGGGGCGTGACCGCTGCCAACCTGATTTCCGCCAGGAAACAGGGTCGCTGTTACGAGCCGCTCTTCCCCGTGAGATCGGGGAGTGGCAGCTTGAGCCCCTCTCCCCTGGCGGGCGAGGGGCCGGGGAGAGGGGGAAACCCCCATCAAGCCACCAGCCCGCTTTGCCTCAGCAGCGCCTCGATGCTCGGCTTGCGGCCGCGGAAGGCCACGAACAGGTCCATAAGGTCCTCCGAGCCGCCCTTTTCCAGGATGTTCTCCAGGAAGCTGCGGCCGGTGTCCTGGTTGAAAACGCCTTCCTCCTCGAAGCGGGCGTAGGCATCCGCGGACAGCACCTCGGCCCATTTGTAGCTGTAGTAGCCGGCCGCGTAGCCGCCGGCGAAGATGTGTCCGAAGCTGTGGGGAAAGCGGTTGAACGCCGGTGGCCTGACCACCGCTACCGCGTCGCGGACCTCGTCCAGTAGCTCCATGATCCGCGCCCCCTGCTCAGGTTGATATTCCATGTGCAGCCGGAAGTCGAACAGGGAGAACTCGAGCTGGCGCACCATCTGCATGGCCGACTGGAAATTGCGCGCCGCGATCATCCGCTGATAGAGCTCATCGGGTATCGGGGCGCCGGTTTCGTGGTGGGCGGCGAACAGATCCAGCGCCTCCCGCTCCCAGCACCAGTTCTCCAGGAACTGGCTGGGCAGCTCCACGGCGTCCCAGGGCACGCCGGCGATGCCCGAGACGGCGGGCACGTCGATCCGGGTGAGCATGTGGTGCAGGCCGTGGCCGAACTCGTGGAACAGCGTCAGGACCTCGTCGTGGGTCAGACGGGCCACTGTCCCGCCGGCGGGCGGCGTGAAATTGCAGGTCAGATACGCGACGGGGATCTGCAGGCCCTCGGCGCCGGCCCGGCGCATGCGGCAGACGTCCATCCAGGCGCCGCCGCGCTTGTGGCCGCGGGCGTAGAGGTCGGTGTAGAACTGGCCGCGCAGGCTGCCGTCGCCGTCGCGGATCTCGAAGAACTGCACGTCCGGATGCCAGGTCTCGGCATCGCCCGTGCGCTCCTGGATGGCAATGCCATAGAGCCGCTCCACCACCCGGAACAGACCCTGGATCACCCGGTCCGCGGGGAAGTAGGGGCGCAGGTCCTCGGCGGATAGCTGGTGGCGCTGCTGGCGCAGTTTTTCCGTGTAATAGGGCACGTCCCAGGCCTCCAGCGGGTCAACCCGGTCGGTATCGCGGGCGAAGGCCTGCAGCTCGGCGAACTCCCCTTCGGCGGCCGGTCTGGCCCGGGCAGCGAGCTCGTCCAGGAACTCCATCACCTGCGCTGTGGAATCGGCCATCTTCGGTTCCAGAGACAGCTCCGCGTAGTTGTCGAAGCCCAGCAGCCGCGCCTCCTCGTGGCGCAGGGCGAGGATCCGTTCCATGACCTCGCTGTTGTCCCAGCGCCCGGCATGGGGGCCGGTATCCGAGGCGCGGGTGGTGAAGGCCTCGTAGAGCTCCCGGCGCAGGGGCCGGTTGTCGCAGTAGGCGATCACGCCGAAGAACACCGGAAAGTCCAGGGTGATCAGCCAGCCCTCCAGGCCCTTGCCGGCCGCCGCCTCGGCCATGACATGGAGCGTCGACGCCGGGACGCCGGCCAGCTCGGATTCATCCGTGACGTGCTTCGACCAGGCGTTGGTCGCGTCCAGCAGGTTTTCCTCGAATTTCGCCGACAGTGCGGAAAGCTCCTGGCTGATGGCCTTGAAGCGTGCCTTCTTTTCCGGGTCCAGGGCTACGCCGCCAAGCCTGAAATCGCGCAGGGCGTTGTCCACGGCCTTGCGTTTCGCCGCGGGTAGCCGGGTGAAGTCGTCGCGCTCGCGCACGGCCTTCACGGCCCGGTAAAGGTCCTCGTTCTGCGCCAGCTCTGTCGTGTATTCGCTGAGCTTTGGCAGGCAGGCGTTGTAGGCCTCGCGCAGGGCCTCGGTGTTCATGACCGAGTTCAGATGCCGCACCGGCGACCAGGCCCGGGAGAGACGGTCCTCGAGGTCCTCCAGTGGCTGCATCAGGCTGTCCCAGGTGAATGATTCGGTCTCGGCCAGTAACCGTTGGATGGCCGCCCGGTTCTCGGCCAGGATGGTGTCGATGGCCGGCTCCACGTGCTCGGGGCGGACCGCGGAGAAGGGCGGCAGGCCCCGGGTGTCGAGTAGCGGGTTGGTCATGGCGCTGTGTTCTTTGCTCCGTCGGCAGGGGAATGGTTAATCTAACTCACTTTATGTAGCCAATCCTCCCACCTGACAAGGCTTCCCGACTATGGCCCAGCATTACGATCTCATTTGTATCGGCGGCGGCAGCGGCGGCATCGCCACGGCCCGTCGAGCGGCCGGTTACGGCGCGAAAGTGGCGGTTATCGAGCAGTCCCGCCTGGGCGGCACCTGTGTGAACGTGGGCTGCGTGCCCAAGAAGGTGATGTGGAACGCCGCTCATACCGCGGAGCTCATGGAGCGGGCCGGCGACTTCGGATTCGAGACCGGCCCGGTGGCGCTGGACTGGTCCACGCTTCGGGAACGCCGGGCGGCCTATATCGAGCGGCTCAACGGCATCTACGGCACCAATCTGGACAAGTCCGGCGTGGATCTCTATCGCGGTCAAGCCCGGTTCGTGGAATGCCGGACGCTGGAGGTGGACGGTGAGCGGATTGCCGCCGACCACGTGGTTATCGCGACGGGTGGACGGCCGGTCTGGCCACGCATCCCGGGGGCCGAGCTCGGTATAGATTCCGACGGCTTCTTCGAGCTAACAGAGCAGCCGGGCAGGGTGGCGGTGGTGGGCGCCGGTTACATTGCCGTGGAGCTGGCCGGGCTGCTGCACCAGCTGGGCAGCGACACCCGTCTGGTGATTCGCCACGAGGAGCCGCTGCGCAGCTTCGACCCCATCATCCGCGAGGCTTACATGGCGTCGACGCAGGTCTCGGGCCTGGAGGTGGTGACCCACGCCCGGCCCGAGTCACTGGAGCGCGGCGCGGATGGACGGCTGACCCTGCACGTGGGCGACGACCGGCGGCTGGAGGGGCTGGACACCGTAATCTGGGCCATCGGCCGCGAGGCCAACGTGGACAGCCTGGGGCTGGAGGACATCGACCTGCATCGGGACCACAACGGGCATATCCCCGTGGACCAGTGGCAGTGCACGGCCGTGGAGGGGGTCTACGCCATAGGCGACATCACCGGCCGGTTTCAGCTCACGCCCGTGGCCATCGCCGCCGGCCGGCGTCTGTCCGACCGACTGTTCGGCGGCAAGCCGGAGCGGTATCTGGAGTACCGGAACATCCCCTCGGTGGTCTTCACCCATCCGCCCATCGGCACCGTGGGCCTGACCGAAGACGAGGCCCGAGACGAATACGGCGAGGCGGTGCGGACCCACGAGGCCCGCTTCGTGCCCATGGATTTCGCCCTGGGCGAGACCAAGTACCGCAGCGCCATGAAGCTGGTGACGGTGGGCGATGAGGAACGCATCGTGGGGGTGCACCTGTTCGGCGTCGGCTCCGACGAGATGCTCCAGGGCTTCGCCGTGGCCGTGCGCATGGGCGCCACGAAGGCGGACTTCGACGACACCGTGGCCATTCATCCCACGGCCGCCGAAGAGCTGGTAACCATGGGATAACCAGCCACAGATGAACACGGATGGACACGGATATCAGCGGCCATTCGAGTGGGTGGCCTGCGGCAGATCGCTGGTGCGGGTACCCCGGCCCGGAATCGCGGCGAGGTCGTCGCGCCCCATGGTTTCGTCCGGCACCGAGGTTGATTGTGGTTTGTGGGAAGCGCGTCCCCGCGGCGATGTCCCGAATCGGTTCGTGGTTGAGCCGGGGCACCTGTAGGAGCGCCGCGAGGCGGGATTTGACTGGTCGGCCAGGGGCGCCTGATCGCGCCTTGCGGCGCTCCTACAGGTGCCGGGGGAATCAGCGCAGGAGCCCGGCCCCTGGCCGCGAAGGAGAAAGCCACATGATCCGCAGATTCGAGCAATACACACCATCCATCGCCGACAGCGCCTACGTGGACGAGTCCGCGGTGGTCATCGGCGACGTGGCCCTGGCCGAGGACGTCTCCATATGGCCCGCCGCCGTGCTGCGCGGCGACGTGAACTACATCCGCGTTGGCGCGCGCAGTAACGTCCAGGACGGCACCGTGGTCCATGTCACCCATGCCGGGCCCTACACCCCGGAAGGCGGCATCCCGACGGTCATTGGCGAGGACGTGACCATCGGCCACAAGGCCATCATCCACGCCTGCACGCTGGGGGACCGCATCCTCATCGGCATGGGGGCGACGGTGATGGACGGGGCGACGGTGGAGTCGGACGTCATTCTGGGTGCCAACGCCCTGGTTCCGCCCAACAAGACCCTGGAGTCCGGGTACCTGTACGTCGGCAGTCCCGTGAAGCAGGCCAGGGCGCTGACGGACAGCGAGAAAGAATACCTGGTCTATTCCGCACGTCACTACGTGCGGCTCAAACAGCGCCACGAGAAAGGCTGAAGCATGGCGAATTCGGTGGTCGAGATCGCCGGCGTGAAGGTGGCGCCGGGGCAGCGCCAGACCGTGGATATCCCCGCGGCGCTGATGTACACCCACAACCCCATGACGTTGCCGGTGCACGTCGTCAATGGCCGGCGCGACGGGCCCTCCCTGGTGGTCTGCGCGGCCATCCACGGCGACGAGATCAACGGCGTGGAGATCATTCGCCGGCTGCTGCAGATGCCGGCGCTGCGCCGCCTTTCCGGCGTGCTGCTCGCCGTGCCCATCGTCAATGTCTTCGGCTTCACCGACCGCTCCCGTTATCTGCCGGACCGGCGGGACCTGAACCGCTCGTTCCCGGGATCGGAGCGGGGCTCGCTGGCCGGCCGGATCGCCAACCTGTTCAAGACCGAGGTGCTGGATCACGCGAGCCATATCATCGATCTGCACACGGCGGCCATTCACCGCGACAACCTGCCGCAGATTCGTGCCAACCTGGACGATCCCGTGGTCGAGGCCATGGCCCGGGCTTTCGGTACGCCGGTCATGATCAACACGCCGCTGATCGAGGGCAGCCTGCGCCACACCATGGACAAGGCCGGGGTTCCCGCCATCACCTACGAAGCGGGCGAGGCGCTGCGGTTCCAGGAGGGGGCCATCAAGGCCGGCGTCAGCGGCATCATCCGGGTGATGCGGCACCTGGAAATGATCCCCAGGAGCCGGTCCCGCAAGCCCGCCAAGGAATCCAACTATGCGGCCAACTCCAGCAGCTGGACCCGCGCCGAGCAGGACGGCATCTTCCGGGCCGTGGTGCCGCTGGGCGCTCACGTGCGCAAGGGTCAGCTGCTGGGCTATGTGTCGGATCCGTTCGGCGAGCGGGAGATCACGGTGGACGCGCCGTTCGGTGGCATTGTCATCGGCCGGAACAACCTCCCTCTGGTTCACGAAGGCGAGGCGCTGTTCCACATCGCGCGCTTCGACGCCGCGGGCAAGGTGGCCCGGGACGTGGAGGAGTTCAACCGCAATCTGTACGAGGAGGAGGGGTGGCAGGGCGAGCCGCCTATCGTCTAGAGAAGCCTCTCTTTTGCCGCGGATGAACGCGGATGCACACGGATGGGTGGGGTGAATCGTGCTTGTGATGGTGGCGCTTGCGCGTCTCCCTAGGTGCTGAGTGGAGCTGATTATCGCGGCGGGGACGCCGCTCCCACAGGGCTTCGACGTCCTTCACGGTGAATCGGCGCCTGTGGGAGGCGCGTCCTCGCGGCGAAGCTTTTGGGGCTCGTCCGGCGCCGGCCCGTCCCTGGGCCGGCTGTTCGCCTCAATCGAACCGCGACAGTCCCGTGTAGTCGTGGGTGTAGCAGGGCGTGGCGCCGCAGACGTCGGTGACCGCGCCGTCGCTGCGCAGGAAGTCCGATTTCTGCTGTCGTGCCGAGACCGTGTCCCGAGGCGACTCGTGGGGGTCCGCGCCGGCCGCGGCCAATGCGGGAATTCCGAATCTCATGGTGCTCCTTCATGCACCGTTACCCCGGCCTCGACGGCCCGGGGTCCGGTGCGTTTTTCTTGATGGACGGGGCGCGGGCACGCCGCGCCCCGCGTGGGGGAGAGGCCTACAGGCCGGACGGCCGTGCTGCGTCGCCGAGGCTGTAATCGCAGACGCCGGTTTCGCCGAAGATCTCGACGAGACGGTCCACCTGGTCCGGCGTGAACGTCACGCCGTCGTAGGTGCCGTCGGTGAGCGCCGTCTGAACGGGCTTGGTGTGGCACTTGAACACCCACCCGCGGAGGCTTTCCCCGGCCACGGTGCGCGGGCTGCCGAAGATCTCGAACTGGGGTGTGGCGCAGGCGCCGTCGTCGTCCGGTGTTTCGGTGAGTATGCCGTCCCAGACGTCGGGGCCGCGGGCGATCTCGTCACCGTTGGCCTCGAAGCAGGCGTCGGCGGCCGCCACCGGCTTCATGCCGTCGTCGTTCCACTGCTCCAGCAGGCCGAAGGCCTCCAGCAGCAGGGCGGCCAGCGGCTCGTCGGCGTCACCGTCCAGGGTCCAGAGCACCAGGTTGCTGGCATCGCCGTCGTGGGCGAGCATCCGCTCCCGGATCTCGAACTTCTCCCGGGAGTGGTGCATGTCGAGCTCCGGCTCCAGGTAGTTGTCGATGAGGATCATCGGGTCTTCGATGCCGCCGCGGTAGACCAGGCCATGCTCCCAGGCCGCCCGCATGGCCTCGATGTCGCCCCGCGTGCGCGGTGCGACGTCGCCCGGGGTCATGTGGTCCTGTGCCGTCGCGTTGCGGCTGCTCCAGGGGTCAAGGCCGTCGGCCGGATCGCCGCTGTAGGGATAGCCTTCTTCTTCCATCTGGTAGGGTTTCTTCCAGCCGCCCACGTGGGCGTTGAGCAGCAGGAACTCGTCTACCGAGATGTCGCCATTCTTGAGCGCCTGCAGGCCGTACTGCACGCCGACGTTGTCATAGGTCAGCCGGGCGAAGCCCGTGGCCGGGTCGGTGCCGAAGATATGCTTGAGGTCCTCGAAGTAGCTGAAGCGGGTGTTGGCGAATACCGCCGGCTGGGTCTGGCGCATCATCTCGTAGGTGTCGCCGTCCACGAAGTTCGGGTTCATGGTCAGCGCGCTGAGCCCTCGCCAGCCCTCGATGCATTCCGTGGTGCCGGGGTCGGCGGAAGAGCCGACGGGGCTACCGCTGCCGTCGTCCCAGTCTGTCTCAGCACCGTTGATGGCATTCAGTCCCTCGATGAGCTGGCGGTTTTCCCAGTCGGTCCATTTGGGGTTCACCGAGCCGGTGCCGTTGACCTGGGCGTCCACCACGTCGAAGTAATGCTCCAGCAGCTCGCAGTCACCCACCGGGTTGATCTGGGTGATCATGTCGCCGTAGTTCTCCACCGGCACCAGGCCGTCCAGCAGGTCAGGGTGATTCTGCTCGTAGATCAGCTGCTGGATGGCCCCGCCGGAGCCGCCGACGCCGAAGGTGTAGTCCGGCTCGCCGTAGGCGGTGACGAACTGGTGCTTGACCATGGTCGCCGTCTCGCCCATCAGCTGCAGGTTGTAGCTGGTGTTGGTGCCGGTGCCGGTGGAGCTGACCACGGCATAGCCGGCTTCCAGGATAGGCACGTTGAGACCGCGTCCGTCCGGCTGGTCCACATAGCTGTTGATGAAGCCGTTGGACTGGGAGTGGCCCACGCCGACGCCGCCGCCGAAGTGGTAGACGAGCTTGTTGTTCCAGGCGGAGAGATCCGGCTCGGCCGGGTCGCTGCCCGGGTCCGGCTCGATCATGAAGATCGAGTAGATGAAGCGGTTAATGGTGCCGAGCTCCTGCCGGACGATGTAGTCCACCGTCTGCCCGTTGATGTCGACGGTGGCGAGATCCGCCGGCGGATTCTGCGGGTCCTCCAGCGGCTGCAGGCCGCCGCCGCCGGTGGAGCGGTACCAGTACTGGACCATGGTCGGGGCGCCGCAGTCGGCGCTGTAGCCGTCGATGTCGGCGGGGTCTATGGCGCCGTGATCGCCGGGCGCCGGGCCGCCCTCGTCGGTGACCGGGTAGCCGACGCCGTCCTGGTTATCGATGCTCGGCTGGCCCAGGGCCGTCTGGTAGGTCTGGCAGCCGAAGGGTTGCTGGCGCAGGTTGTCCTCGGCGATGGGACCAATGTCGCCGATCTGGACCGGGAAGGACTCGCTGGCCGGCACCTGGGTGCCGCCATCGTTGGTGGCCTGGTCGTTATCGTCGTCGTTGTCACCGCCACAGCCCGCCAGTATCGGCAGGGAGATAAACGCGGTCGCTATCAGGCGCCGTAGCGCCGGCGTGGTCGCTGTCATGATGCTCCTCCTGCGTCGCGCCCTTCCCTGAGCGTCTTTTCTTGTGTTGGCAGGCTGCCTGCCCGCCGATTGGCGGTTCACGTGCCGGGCGGTGCGGCATTGAGTGACCGTTAAGTCATGCTGCATCTCGCCACGGCCGTACACCGTTGTTACATTCTTAGAAGGCGTGTAGGGAACTGGGAAGTAGCAGTCGGCCCCGATCGAACTAGAACAGTTGGCCTCGCCGCGCGAACCAGGTCCGGATTCACCACGCCTTCGACAAGCAGGGACTGCATCGATTGCCGCGGGACGGCCCCGTTGATAACAGACATGGGAGACGCCGAAGGTTTCCCGGTAACAGGCGGTGCAGCTGCGATGAACAGGAACGTGGAGGAGATGGCCGCGCTCGCCGAGGACGGGCGGCCGAACTATCTTTACGAGCGAATCTGCCAGCGCCTGGAAGGACAGATATCCGGCGGGACTTACGCTCCGGGCGAGCAGCTGCCGTCGCTGCGGCGCATGAGCCGGCTGTTCGGCGTCAGCGTGACAACGGTCATGCAGTGTTACCGCAAGCTGGAGGCGGACGGCTACGTGGAGGCCCGGCCGCAGTCCGGCTTTTTCGTGCGCAGCCGGGAGCCGGCCGCGGTTCCCGCCGCGCCGTCGGGACCGGACCTGTTGCCGACGGAGGTGGGGCTCAGCGAACGGGTTCTGGAGCGCATGGCGCTGCATCGCGAGCCCAGCCTGTTGCGCCTGGGTATCGCCCTGCCCGCCATCGATGTTCAGCCGGTCCAGCGCATCATGCGCACGCTGGCCGACGTGAGCCGTCATCGGTCCATGGATGCCTGGGATTACATGCACCCCCACGGCCACGAGGCCCTGCGCCATCTGTTGGCGCGGCGCAGCCTCACTCACGAGGCGCCGCTGTCGCCCGAGGAGGTGTTCGTCACCAGTGGTTGCATGGAGGCCATGTCCATTGCCGTGCGCTGCATTTCCCGGCCCGGGGATGCCATCGCCGTGGAATCGCCCGCCTATTACGGAACGCTGCTGATGCTGGAGGCGCACAAGCGCCGGGTGGTGGAAATCCCGGCCAGCCAGCATGACGGCATCTGCCTGGACACTCTGGAGCGGGCCTTCGCACGCGGTACCGTCGCGGGTTGCCTGTTTTCGGCCAACGCCCAGAATCCGTTGGGA
This sequence comes from Ectothiorhodospiraceae bacterium WFHF3C12, assembly GCA_013519935.1. Lineage (GTDB taxonomy): Bacteria > Pseudomonadota > Gammaproteobacteria > Nitrococcales > Nitrococcaceae > WFHF3C12. The sequence goes on from JACDUA010000015.1 coordinate 24,603, forward strand.
TTCACCATGAGCGATACCGCCAAACGGCGTATCGTCGCGCTCTCGGCGCGCTATGGCATTCCGTTGATCGAGAACGATATCTGGGGCGACACGGTCTACGATCCCGGCCTGGCTACGCCGGCGAAGGCCTACGACAGTGCGGGGCTGGTGATCTACTGCAACTCGTTTTCCAAGACGCTGGTGCCCGGGTTTCGGGTCGGCTGGGCACTACCCGGCCGATTCCTGCGCCGTTTCCAGGAGATCAAGCTCCTGACCAGCATCACCTCGCCCTCCCCGCAACAGATCGCCCTGGCCAGGCTGCTGGAAAGCGGCGCCTATGAGCAGCACCTGATCGAGCTGCGTGGCTGTCTGGAACGCCAGGCACGAGAGACCGGCGAGGCCATACTCGACGCGTTCCCGGAGGGAACGGCGGTCGAGATGCCCAGCGGCGGCTGCGTGCTATGGGTACGCCTGCCCGCGGGTGTTGGTGCGGAGCGGCTTTTCGAGGCGGCCGTGGAGGCCGGCGTGCACATCTTTCCCGGTACGGTGTTCTCCAGCGGCGGCGAGTTCGACGACTGCATCCGCGTCAACGTGGGCAACCCCTGTTCAGCGGCCGTGCGGGCGGGCGTGGGAAAGCTCGGGCGCCTGGCGGGCGAGCTGGCGGCGTGAATGCTCAGCCGTTGCGCCTGCGTAGCAGGGCGGCCAGGAGGGGCGGGGTCACCGTGCAGGTGCCCAGGGTGACCAGCGTCATGGCGCCGTAGAGTGCGTCGCTCACCGCCCAGGCGCCCAGATCGTGGGCCTGGTCCATGATCACCATGGCGATCTCGGCGCGCGGGACCATGCTCACGCCGATGGCCATCGCGCCTGCCGCCGAGGTGGCCAGCAGGGCCGGGAGAAAGGCACCGGCGAGCTTGCCCGCCACCGCGGCCACCAGCAGTACCGCGCCCATGGTCAGGGCCGGGATACCGACGCCCGGATCCAGCTTGAGACCGATGCCGATGAAGAAGAACGGCGCCAGAAAGTCGTAGAGGATCTGATAGGAACGATCGCTCCAGATAGTGCGCGGGTTGCGGCTGAACGTCAGGCCGGCGAACAGGGCGCCTATGGCCAGCGAGAACCCCAGCCAGCCGGCCAGCGCGGCAATCATCGTGCCCACGCCGGCCACCGTGAGCATGCGCGCCGGTGGTTTCTCCAGCCGTGCCAGCGCCTCGGCCAGCCGCGGTTCAAGGTAATGGGCGAAGAGGTAACAGCCAACCAGAAAGGCACCGAGCTTCAGGATCAGTCCCACCGCCGCGCCGGAGAAAGCGGCCCAGAAACCGCCGTTGCCGGAGGCGAGCACCGGAATCACCGCGAAGAGCAGGGCCATGGCGAGTATCCCCGAGACGTCGTCCAGCTCCGCGACGTCGACGGTGAGCGCGCCGTCATCGGTGGCGAGCTTGCCGGCCTCTTCCCAGACCGGCACGGCCACGCCGATGCTGGTGGCGGTCAAGGCCGTCGCCGCGATCAGGGAGGGGATCAGTTCGAGGGCCAGCAGGTAGTAGGCGGCGGCGAAGCCCAGCAGGCCCGACACCGCCACGTTGCCGACCCAGATCAGGCTGGCATCCGGCAGCTTGCGCCACAGGCGGTGGGGATGACTGCCGACGCCGACCCGGAACAGCAGGGCGACAATGCCCAGGCTGGCCAGTAGCTCGAACATGTACATCGCCGGCTCCTGGAGCCAGACGCCACCCGGATCAGCGGCCCGTAGCGCGTAACCGAGCAGCACGTAACCCACCAGCGGCGGCACGCCCAGTGGTTCCAGGGCGGCCTTGAGCAGCATCGCCGCCGTGGTGGTCGCACCCACCAGGAGCACCAGGACTACGTTGATGTCGGCCAGTTCCATGATCAGCGCAGGATAGCTCCCGGCGCGGCATCGGATGCCGAGCCAGATCAAGAGAGCCGGTTGGTGATCCCTTACTCCAGCTGCCGCAGCCCCTCGATGACCGGCGCCGTCTCCGGGCGGACGCCGCGCCAGAGGTAAAAGGCTTCAGCGGCCTGCTCAACCAGCATGCCGAGCCCGTCGACGGCCTTGGCGGCGCCGTGGTCCATGGCCCAGCGCACGAAGGCCGTGGGCTCGCTCGCGTAGAACATGTCCATGCATGCGGCCCCGTCCGCCAGCAGGTCATCGGGTAGTGGCGGAAGCCGGCCGTCAATGCCGGCGGACGTGGCGTTGATGACCAGCTGGAAGCGCTGACCCGGCAGGTCGTCGAAGCCGCAGCCGCGAATGGCACCGAGATCCCCGAAGGCCTCGGCCAGCCCATGGGCCCTGTCCTCGGTCCGGTTGGCCACGACGATTTCGGCAGGTGTCGCGGCCAGCAAGGTAGGGAGCACGCCCCGGGCCGCACCCCCCGCGCCCAGCAGGAGGATGCGGCGGTCGGCCAGGACCACGCCGTGGTTGTCGTGCAGATCCCGCACCAGGCCGACGCCGTCGGTGTTATCGCCGAAAGTGCCCGAGGGGCCGATAACGATGGTGTTCACCGCGCCGGCGCGTTCGGCCCGCTCCGAACGGCGCGTCACCAGCCGCCAGGCCTGTTCCTTGAACGGCACGGTAATGTTCAGCCCCTTGCCGCCCGACTCGATGAAGGCACGAATAGCCCCGTCGAGGCCGTCCTCGGGCACCAGGATCTTCTCGTAGAACAGATCCTGCCGGGTCTGCTGGGCGAAGTGGGTATGAATCTCCGGCGATTTGCTGTGGGCAATCGGGTTGCCCATGACGGCGTAACGGTCCATCAAAAACCCTAGAATCCAGCCACAGATGAACACGGATGAACATAGATAGTATCTCTTGGTCGAGCGCATCTCGCGGGACCTCGGCGAGGCATGATCCCCGATTGAGCCGGACCGGGCAGGTCGCGGCTCGTGCCGCTCCTAAAGGTGCCGCTGATCCCCGGCAGGAGCGGACCATGGTGGCGATTCCTCAGAATCATCTGTGTCCATCCGTGTTCATCTGTGGCTAAGCTCATTCCTGCAACCAACCGGCCACCTGTTTGGCGAAGTAGGTCAGCACCCCGTCGGCGCCGGCGCGTTTCATGCCCAGGAGTGACTCCAGGGCGCAGGCGCGGCCGTCGAGCCAGCCCTTTTCCGCGGCGGCCTGCAGCATGGCGTATTCGCCGCTGACCTGGTAGACGAAGGTGGGCACGCCGAACTGGCTCTTCACCCGCTGGACCACGTCCAGATAGGGCATGCCGGGCTTGACCATGACCATGTCGGCGCCTTCCTGCAGGTCCATGGCGACTTCCCGCAGCGCCTCGTCGCTGTTGCCCGGGTCCATCTGGTAGGTGTGCTTGCCGCCGCCGCCCAGGTTCGCCGCCGAGCCCACCGCGTCCCGGAACGGGCCGTAGAAGCTGGAGGCGTACTTTGCCGAGTAGGCCATGATGCGCACGTTGCGATGACCGGCGGATTCGAGGCCGTCGCGGATGGCTCCGACCCGCCCATCCATCATGTCCGACGGGGCTATGACGTCGGCGCCGGCCTCGGCGTAGCAAAGGGCCTGCCGTACGAGAATCTCCACGGTCTCGTCGTTGAGCACGTACCCGGACGCGTCCAGCACCCCGTCCTGGCCGTGGCTGGTATACGGGTCGAGCGCGGCGTCGACGATTACCCCCAGTTCCGGAAGCCGCTCCTTCAGGGCACTGATGGCCCGCGGCGCGATGGCTCTGGGGTTGTAGGCCTCGCGGCCGTCGGCGGTCTTGAGCTCCGGCGGTGTCACCGGAAACAGCGCGAGTGCCGGTACGCCCAGCTCCAGCAGTGCCTCACCCTCGTGCAGAAGCAGGTCGATGCTGAGCCGTTCGATGCCCGGCATGGACGGCACGGCCGCCCGGTGATTCTCGCCTTCGTGAACGAATACCGGATAGATGAGGTCGTCCACGGTCAGGGTGTGCTCGCGCATCAGCCGCCGGGAAAAATCGTCCTTGCGCATCCGGCGGGGACGGCTCGCGGGATAGCTGGCCGCTATGGTCTGGCGTACGCTCACAGTGCTCGGCCTCCGGTTGGGTTCGAGAACCGCTATTATGCCCATTCGCCGCGAACCGCCCCAAATCGGGGCCGCGTCCGGGAACGGACTCCGCCCGGCGCCGCGCCCGTCGGCTACCTGTTGGTGGACGCCCACAATACGCTATTCGAGGGTCCAATGGGCCGGTCGGGAGGCAGCTATGAATCTGCTTGACGGGATCGGCCGCGTGACGGTCATTCTGGCGTGAAACACCGGGCGCGATGACTTTGGCGGCCCTGCCGGCCGGGCGTTTCGGTTATTACTGATACAAGCCCTGTGCCGTGTCGGGAACAATGGGGACCGGCAAGCAGAGAGAATGCAATGAAATCATCCAACGTGATTCGCCTGGTGCTGGTGGTGCTGATCGTCGCCGCGGCCGTATTCGGTTACCTGTACCGCGACAGTCTGAGCCGGGCCGGTATCCAGGCCTTTATCGAGGGATTCGGCATCTGGGCCCCCGTGGTGTTCATGTTGGCCTATATGGCCGCCACGGTGCTGTTTCTACCCGGCTCACTGTTCACTCTGGCGGGCGGCGCCCTGTTCGGAGTCTGGGAGGGAACCGCGTACAGCCTCGGCGCGGCCACCGTCGGCGCGACACTGGCGTTCCTGGTGGCGCGTTATGTCGCCGCGGACTGGGTGGCGGCGAAGACCGGTGGGCGCCTGCGGCGAATCATTGACGGGGTCGAGGCCGAAGGCTGGCGTTTCGTGGCTTTTACCCGGCTGGTTCCGGTATTCCCGTTCAATCTGCTCAATTATGCCCTCGGCCTGACGCGGATCCCCGTGGTGCACTATGTCCTGGCCAGCCTGGTATGCATGGCCCCCGGTGCCTTTGCGTATGCTTACCTGGGTGATGCACTGGCCCAGGTGGCGAGCGGCGTGGCCCAGGAGGGGCAGGCCCAGGATTTGCGGGGCACCATTCAGAACATTTTCATCGCAATCGGTGTTTTCGCCGCCGTCATGTTCCTGCCGCGGCTGGTCAAACGGCTGCGCAAGCGACCGATCCCGGGAGAGGAGCAGGAAAGTAGCCCATGAAGCGCTTTGACCTGATGGTGATCGGCGGCGGCGTCGGCGGTCTGGTGACCGCCAGCGTGGCTGGCCAGCTGGGACTCGACGTGGCCCTGATAGAACGGGAGCCGGCCCTGGGCGGAGATTGCCTGCACTACGGCTGCGTGCCCAGCAAGAGCCTGATCAAGTCCGCCCGCGTTGCTCACCTCATGCGCGACGGCGCCCGCTACGGGTTGCCGGCGGTGGATCCGGACGTCGACCTGGGAAAGGTCACGGACCGGGTGCGTGGCGTCATCGAGCACATCCAGGAACACGACGATCCAGACCGCTTCCGCGGCTACGGCGTCGACGTGATGTTCGGCGAGGCGCGCTTCGTCTCCACCAACGAGGTCGAGGTGAAGGGGGAGCGCTTCAGTGCCCGCCGTTTTGTGATCGCCACCGGCTCCCGGCCCGCGGTGCCCCCGGTGGAGGGCCTCCCGGAGGCCGGTTACCTGACCAACGAGACGGTATTCGACCAGCGGCAACTGCCCGGGCGGCTGGCCGTGCTGGGCGCCGGGCCGATCGGTATCGAGCTCTCCCAGGCCTTCCGCCGGCTGGGAAGCGAGGTCAGTGTCATCGAAATCGCCCCGGAAATACTGCCGCGGGAGGATCCGCAGATTGCCGCGGAGCTGCGCGGGTTGCTCGAGGCGGAAGGCGTGGATATCCGGCTCGGTACGCGGGTGGAGCATGTGGAATCCGGCGACGGCCCCGGCAAGCGGCTCATATGCAAACAGGGGGATGACTACCTGCCCCTGGACGTCGATGAGATTCTGGTGGCCGCGGGCCGTGCCCCGAACGTTGAAGCCCTGGACCTGGACGCGGCCGGCGTGCGCGTTGATCGCGGCGGCATCGTCGTGGACCGGCGCATGCGCACCAGCCAGCGCCATATCTATGCGGTGGGGGACTGTACGGGCCTGTTTCCGTTCACGCACATGGCCGAATACCAGGCCGGCATCGTCATCAGCAATGCCGTGTTCCGGTTTCCGAAAAAGGCGGACTACCGGGTCGTGCCCTGGGTGACGTACGCCGACCCGGAGCTTGCCCGGGTGGGACTGACCGCCGATCAGGCGCGGCAGCAGGGCATCGAGCCCGACGTGCTTACCTTCGCCTTCGAGGATGTCGATCGGGCACTGGCCGAGAGCGAACCCCATGGCCGCATAAACCTGGTGGTCCACCGTGGCCGGATTCTAGGCGCGACCATCCTCGGCGCCCACGCCGGTGAGCTGCTGCACGAGATCGTGCTGGCCATGCAGGCCGGGGTGAAGATCGGCGAGATCAGCGCCGCGGTGCACGCCTACCCGACGCTCGCCCAGATCCACCGGCGGGCGGTGAATACCCATTACGGGGCCAAGCTGTTCAGCCCCGGGACCAAACGCCTGGTGCGGTGGATCAACCGCCTGTTGCCGTAGGGAAGCGACCGGCCGCTCCCTCCATGCAATGACACGCGAGGTTTTACGATGCAAGAGACGACGCAGCGCCAGCTAACCACCGAGTTTCCGGCGATCCACCGCCGGCGTTTGACGACGCTGCAGATGAATCTGGGCTATCTGTGCAATATCGCCTGCGTGCACTGCCACGTATCGGCGGGCCCGAAACGCACCGAGCTCATGAGCCGCGAGACCATTGATACCGCCCTGGAGGTCATCGACCGCCATGGTATCGGCACCGTGGACCTCACTGGCGGCTCCCCCGAGATGAACCCCCATTTCCGGGACCTGGTCCGGGCCTGTCGCGGGCGGGGCGTGCACGTCATGGACCGGCTCAACCCGACCATCATGAATGAGCCCGGTTACGAGTGGGTGGGCCCGTTCCTCGCGGAGCAGCGGGTCGAGGCCGTGGCCTCCCTGCCCTGCTACACCGAGGACCGCGTGGATGCCCAACGGGGCAAGGGCGTGTTCGGGCGCAGCATCGACGCGTTGCAGGCGCTCAACCGGCTCGGCTACGGCCAGCCGGGCAGCGGCCTGGTGCTGAACCTGGTCTACAACCCGGGCGGTCCCTCGCTGCCGCCGGACCAGGCGTCGCTGGAGGCGGACTACAAGCGGCATCTGCGCGATGAATACGGCATCGAGTTCAACAATCTGTTCGTGATCGCCAATATGCCCATTGAGCGATTCGCCCACGCGCTGCGCCGGGACGGCCAGCTGGACGGGTACATGGACCTGCTGAAGTCCGCTTACCGGCCCGAGAACCTGGAGCAGGTCATGTGCAAGGACCTGGTGAGCATCGACTGGCAGGGATATCTCTACGATTGTGATTTCAATCAGATGCTGAACCTGCCGCTGGGCGCTGGCGCCAAGCCCCGTACCCATCTCCGAGAGCTGCTCAACAGGGACGTCGATGGCGCGCCCATCGCCATTGCCGATCATTGCTTTGGCTGCACCGCGGGGCAGGGGAGCAGCTGTGGCGGGGCCCTTTCCTGAGGGCGCGTATCGGATGAATTCGGCCTGTCCCAGGCCGCACGTGGGTGGCTGCCCTCACCGCGGGGCGCCCGGGCGCTTCGCACAAGCGGGCATAGCGGGCGGTCAGCCCCACTCCCACGCCGGCCACGGGCTGATAGTGGCGGTGATCGGTGGCCTCCGCGACTCGCTCCATGGACCTGCATTTTCTGCCAGGGTCAGGCCCTGTTGAGGCGTTCCACCGTCCATTCGAGGACGCGCTGCACGCGGGGTGCGGTCAGCGCCAGTGCCTGGTCGTAGTCGACCCAGCGGTACTCCTGGTGTTCCGGGCGGCCGAGCTCGGGCGCGATGCCCAGAACCACGTCGGTCTGGTCAGTCTCGGCCAGATAGTAGCGGGCTAGCTTGCCTCGCGCATAGGGTCCGGTCTCAACGTAGTCTTCTCCCCAGTGAAAGCGCAGGTCGGTGATGCCGGTTTCTTCCCGGACCTCGCGGCGGGCCGCCTCGAGCCAGGTTTCACCGGATTCCACCTGGCCCTTGGGGAAATCCCAGTACTGGAACGCCCGCAGAAGCAGATAGCGCCATTGTCCGCCTTCCCAGCGCACCACCGCCACGCCCGCCGAACGGACGCGGATGCCAGAGCGCCGCCGACGGCGGCGGTCAGTGGGGCTGCGGTCCCGTGTCTGATCCGGCATGGTACTGGGGGCTGAGCTCGTGGACGGCCTCCACCATGGCCTGGGCATGGTCCGGCGGCACATCGGGATTGATGCCGTGGCCCAGATTGAAGACGTGCCCCGGACCGGCACCATATTCCGCCAGCACGTGGCCGACCTCGCGCCGGATAACCTCCGGCTGGGCGTAGAGGATGCAGGGATCGAGATTGCCCTGCAGCGCGACGCGCTGGCCCACCCGCCGGCGTGCTTCGCCGAGGTGCACCGTCCAGTCCAGCCCCAGGCCGTCGGCGCCGGATTGCGCCATGGCTTCCAGCCAGAGGCCGCCGCCCTTGGTGAAAAACACCGCCGGGACGTAGCTGCCGTCCGGGCGATGGCGGTTCAGTCCGTCCATGATCTGCCGGGCGTAGGCCAGCGAGAACTCGCGATAGGCCGCATGAGCAAGGGCGCCGCCCCAGGTGTCGAACATCATCACTGCCTGAGCGCCCGCCTCGATCTGGGCGTTGAGGTAGGCCGTCACGGAGCGGGCCAGCTTGTCGAGCAGCGCGTGGAGTACCCGGGGCTGGTCGTAGAGCAGGGTCTTGATGCGCGGGAAATTCCGGCTGCTGCCGCCTTCGACCATGTAGGTGGCCAGGGTCCAGGGGCTGCCCGTGAAGCCTATCAGCGGCACACGACCGTCCAGTTCGCGGCGGATGAGGCTCACGGCATCGGTGACATAGCCCAGGTCGGCGGCGACATCGGGCACGTTCAGCGCTTTGATCTGCGCCTCGTTGCGCAGGGGGTGCTCGAACTTGGGCCCTTCGCCTTCGGCGAAATACAGTCCGAGGCCCATGGCGTCGGGGATGGTGAGGATGTCCGAGAACAGGATGGCGGCATCCAGGTCGAAGCGCTCCAGGGGCTGCAGCGTGACCTCGCAGGCCAGCTCCGGCGCCTGGCAGAGGTTCATGAAGCTGCCGGCCTGCTGACGGATTTCCCGGTACTCGGGCAGGTAACGGCCGGCCTGACGCATCATCCACACCGGCGTCCGATCCACGGGCTGGCGGAGCAGGGCGCGAATCAAACGGTCGTTCTTGAGCTCGGTCACCGGGAGTCCTGACGCCTTGGAAATGTCGCGGTGCAGTGTATCACGCGGTATGGCGGGGTCGGAGAGGTGTTGATCAGCCACAGATGAACACGGATGGACACAGATTCTTGTTCTTGGCCCTATGCGGGCCAGGAAGGGCGCCGTGGGAGCGGCGACCCCGCCGCGAACGGTTTTGTGAGGAATCGCGGCGCGGTCGCCGCTCCCACGCGGGCTTCGATGGGGCCTTCTCGTAGGAGCGCCGCTAGGCGCGAGGGTTGGGTGTCGACTCCACAACGGATCGCGGCTTGCGCCGCTCCTACAGGTGCCTGAACGCAACACGAATCTGTGTTCATCCGTGTTCATCTGTGGCTAAAACAAAAAGAGGCGGCCAGGGGCCGCCTCGGGTGTTCGCCCGGCTGAGCCGGGCTCCTACGGGGCCGGCTCACACGCCCAGATAGGCCAGGATGCCCTTGGCCGCCTCGCGGCCCTCCCAGACCGCGGTGACGACCAGGTCGGAGCCGCGGGTCATGTCGCCGCCGGCGAAGATCTTCTCGTTGCCGGTCTGGTAGGGGTACTTACCGTCCTTGTCGATGCGCACGCGGTCGCGCTCGTCCACTTCGATCCGGTGCTTGTCGAACCAGTCCGCCGGGTTCGGGCGGAAGCCGAAGGCGATGAGCACGCGGTCGGCGGGCAGTACCTCTTCGGTACCGGGCACAGGCTCGGGGCGGCGCCGGCCGCGCTCGTCCGGCGCGCCGAGCTGGGTCTGGATGACCTTCACGCCCTCCACACGGCCATCGCCGACGATCTCGACGGGTTGGCGGTTCCAGAGGAACTGCACGCCTTCCTCCTTGGCGTTGTAGACCTCGCGCCGGGAGCCGGGCATGTTGGCCTCGTCACGGCGGTAGGCGCAGGTCACGCTCTTCGCGCCCTGGCGCAGGGAGGTGCGGTTACAGTCCATGGCGGTATCGCCGCCCCCCAGCACCACCACGCGCTTGCCGCGCATGTCGATGAAGTCGCCGGGTTTCTGCTCGTAGCCGAGCAGCCGGTTGATGTTCGAGACCAGGAACGGCAGGGCTTCGTAGACGCCATCCATGTCCTCGCCCGGGAAACCGCCGCGCATGTAGGTGTATGTGCCCATACCCATGAACACGGCATCGTATTCCTGGTAGAGATCATCGAAGGCGATGTCCGTGCCCACGTCCACGCCGAGGCGAAACTCGACGCCCATCTCTTCCATGATCTTCCGGCGGGTGAAGATGACCTCTTTCTCCAGCTTGAACGGCGGAATGCCGAATGTGAGCAGGCCCCCGATCTCCGGATAGCGATCATAGACCACCGGCTGGACGCCGTTACGCACCAGGATGTCGGCGGCGCCGAGACCCGCCGGCCCGGCCCCGATGACGGCCACCCGCTTGTCGGTCTTCACCACGCCGGACATGTCCGGCCGCCAGCCCTGCTTGAAGGCCTCGTCGGTGATGTACTTCTCCACCGAGCCGATGGTCACCGCGCCGAAGCCGTCGTTGAGCGTGCAGGCGCCCTCGCAGAGGCGATCCTGGGGACAGACCCGGCCGCAGACCTCCGGGAGGGAGTTGGTCTTGTGAGACAGCTCCGCCGCCTCGAACAGGTTCCCCTCGGCGATGAGCTTCAGCCAGTTGGGGATGTAGTTGTGCACCGGGCACTTCCACTCGCAGTAGGGGTTGCCGCACTCCACGCAGCGGTCGGCCTGGGCCGCCGCCGTACCGGGATCGTACTGGCCGTAGATCTCCCCGAACTTCTGCACGCGCGCCTCGGCGGACTCCTTCTGCGGATCCTGGCGAGGCACCTCGATGAACTGGAATTTGTTACCCATCTAGTTGCGTCTTCCCGTTTGATCGGCGGGCAGGGGCCTCAGGCCGCCTGCCGCAGCGTGTCGAGGATATCCTGCAGGTCCGCCGCCTTGGGCTTGACCAGCCAGAACCTGCCCACGAAGTCGCGGAAGTTCTCCAGGATCTCCTCGCCCCACTCACTGCCGGTCTCCGCGACGAACTCGCGTATCAGACCCTGCAGGTAGTGGCGGTGGGCCTCCATGCTTTCGGACTGGATGCGGTGGATATCGATCAGCTCGTGGTTATAACGGTCCACGAAGGTATTGTCCTGATCCAGCACGAAGGCGAAGCCGCCGGTCATGCCGGCGCCGAAGTTGAGCCCGGTGCCGCCGAGCACGCAGATCACGCCCCCGGTCATGTACTCGCAGCCGTGATCGCCAATGCCTTCCACCACCGCGTGGGCGCCGGAGTTGCGCACGGCGAAGCGCTCGCCGGCCTGGCCGGCTGCGAACAGCTTGCCGCCGGTGGCGCCGTACAGGCACGTATTGCCGATGATGGTGGTCTCGTTGCTGCGGAACGCGCTGCCCCGCGGCGGGTGGATGACCAGCTTGCCGCCGGCCATGCCCTTGCCCACGTAGTCATTGGCATCGCCTTCCAGGTGCAGATGCAGACCGCCGGCATTCCATACGCCAAAGCTCTGGCCGGCGGTGCCGGTCAGCCTGAGCACGATGGGATCGCCGGCCATGCCCTGATTGCCGTGGCGCTTGGCGATTTCGCCCGACAGCCGCGCGCCGATGGAGCGGTTGTTGTTCTGCACCCGGTAGTGGAACTCGCCGCCGGTTTTCTTCTCGATGGCGGGCAGGCAGTCGGCGACCATCTCCTCGGCCAGCTCGCCCTTGTCGAAGGGCTCGTTGCGCTCGACCTGGCACGACTTGGGCTTGTCCGCCGGAACACCGCCATCGGAGAGAATCGGTGAGAGATCCAGACGCCGCTGGCGGTCCGTCTCCCCGGGCAGCACCTCCAGCAGGTCGGTCCGGCCGATGAGCTCTTCCAGGGAGGCCACGCCCAGCTTCGCCAGCCACTCGCGGGTCTCCCGGGCGACGAAGGTGAAGTAGTTGGCCACACGCTCCGGTGTGCCGACGAAGTGCTTCAGCCGCAGTACCTTCTGCTGGGTCGCCACGCCTGTCGGGCAATTGTTGAGATGGCAGACACGCAGGTATTTGCAGCCCATGGCGATCATCGGCGCGGTGCCGAAGCCGAAGCTCTCGGCGCCCAGGATGGCCGCCTTGATGACGTCCAGGCCGGTCTTCAGGCCGCCGTCCGTCTGCAGCCGGATCTTCTCCCGCAGATCATTGCCGCGCAGGGTCTGCTGGGTCTCGGTCAGGCCCAGCTCCCACGGCGTGCCGGCGTACTTCACCGAGGTGAGCGGGCTCGCGCCGGTGCCGCCATCGTAGCCGGCAATGGTGATGAGATCCGCATAGGCTTTGGCCACGCCGGCGGCCACCGTGCCCACGCCGGGCTCGGCCACCAGCTTCACCGAGACCAGGGCGTGCGGGTTGACCTGCTTGAGGTCGAAGATCAGCTGCGCCAGGTCCTCGATGGAATAGATGTCATGGTGCGGCGGCGGCGAGATCAGCGCCACGCCGGGCTTGGAGAAGCGCAGCTTGGCGATCATCTCGTTGACCTTGTGCCCCGGCAGCTGCCCGCCCTCGCCGGGCTTCGCGCCCTGGGCCACCTTGATCTGCAGCACCTCGGCGTTGACGAGGTAGTGCGGCGTCACGCCGAAGCGGCCCGAGGCCACCTGCTTGATCTTGGACATGCGCTCGTTGCCGTAGCGCGCTTCGTCCTCGCCGCCCTCGCCGGAGTTGGAGCGCCCGCCCAGCCGGTTCATGGCGATGGCCAGGGCTTCGTGGGCCTCGGGGGAGAGCGCGCCCAGGGACATGCCGGCGGAATCGAACCGCTTGAGGATGGCTTCCAGCGGCTCGACCTTGTCGATGTCCAGGGGTCTGGATGCTTCCTTGACCTTGAACATGTCCCGGAAGGTGGCGACGGGGCGCTCGTTCACCGACCGGGCGAATTCCCTGTAGCGCTCGTAGTCGCCGGTATAGGAAGCCTCCTGCAGGGCCCGTACCACCTCCGGATTGTAGGCGTGGTATTCGCTGTTGTGGACGTACTTCAGCAGCCCGCCCTGGTTCAGCGGCACCGAGGCGCGCCAGGCCTCCTCGTGGAGCATGCGCTGGTCCACCTCCAGGTCCGCCAGGTTGGCGCCCTGGACGCGGCTGGTGGTGCCGGTGAAGCACAGATCCACCACCTCGTCGTGGAAACCGACGATCTCGAAAAGCTGCGCGCCGCGGTAGCTGGTGATGGTGGAGATGCCCATCTTGGAGAGGATCTTGAACAGGCCCTTGTTCAGCCCCTTGCGGTAGTTGCGCAGCAGGTCTGACAGCGGCGTGCCCTTGATCTGACCGGTGCGGGTCATGTCCTGCACGATCTCGTAGGCGAGATAGGGGTACACCGCGGTGGCGCCGTAGCCGATCAGCGCGGCGACCTCGTGAGAGTTCCGGGCGGTGCCGGTCTCCACGACGATATTGCCGTCACAGCGGATGCCGGTGGCGACCAGCCTGTGGTGGACGGCACCGGTCGCGAGCAGCGCGTGCACCGGGACCTTCTCCCGGTCCAGGTCACGGTCCGACAGCACGATGACGACCTTGCCGTCACGGACGGCCTGCTCGGCTTCGTCGCAGATCTGCACGATGGCGGTGCGCAGGTCACCCTCCATCGGGTAATTCAGGTCGATGCGATGGCTGGCATATTCGGGATCGTTCTGGGACAGCAATGCCCCGAACTTCTCGTCGGAGAGCACCGGCGAATCCACCACGAGACGCTTGGCGTGATCCTCGGTCTCGTCGAAGAGGTTCTTCTCCCGGCCGAAACAGGTCTCCAGCGACATCACGATCTGCTCGCGCAGCGGATCGATGGCCGGGTTCGTCACCTGCGCGAACTGCTGCCGGAAACTGTCGTACAGCGGCCGGATGCGCTTGGACAGCACGGGCATGGGCGTGTCGTCGCCCATTGATCCCACTGCCTCCTGACCGCCCTCGGCGGTGGTCCGGACGACGATGTCCCGCTCCTCGAAACTGACGTTGAACTGCTTCTGGTAGACGGGCAGGGCGTTGGGCAGAATGCCCTCGCGGCTCTCGTTGTCGTCCACCAGACGGCTTTCGAGGGCGCGCGCGTGCTCCTTGAGCCAGCGCTTGTACGGTTTGCGGCTCTTGAGCCGGTCGTCGATGTCCTTCGGCAGCAGCAACTCGCCGGTCTCGGTGTCGGCGGCCAGCATCTCTCCGGGGCGCAGCCGGCCCTTGCTCACCACGTCGTCAGGCTCGTAGTCGTAGACGCCGATCTCCGAGGCCAGCGTGATGTGCCGGTCCTTGGTGATGACGTATCGGGCCGGGCGCAGGCCGTTGCGATCCAGGGCGCAGGCGGCATGGCGGCCGTCGGTGAGCACGATGCCCGCCGGCCCGTCCCAGGGCTCGATGTGCTGGGAGTGGTACTCGTAGAAGGCGCGCAGATCGGCGTCCATGCTCTGGACGTTCTGCCAGGCCGGCGGAATCAGCAGCCGCAGCGCGCGGAAAATGTCCATGCCGCCGGTCAGCAGCACGTCCAGCATGTTGTCCAGGCTGCAGGAATCCGAGCCCTCGCTGTTGACCAGCGGCAGCACCTCCTCGATATCCGGCAGATGCGGCGTCGAGAACTTGTGCGCGCGGGCGTTGGCCCAGTTGCGGTTGCCCTGAACCGTGTTGATCTCGCCGTTATGGGCGAGATACCGGAACGGCTGGGCCAGTCGCCACTGGGGCAGCGTGTTGGTGGAGAAGCGCTGGTGGAAGACCATCAGCGAGGTGGTCATGCGCTCGTCCCGCAGGTCCGGATAGAACACCGGCAGGTTGGAGGGCATCACCAGGCCCTTGTAGGAGAGCACGCGGCTGGACAGGCTGGGGATGTAGAACACCTCGTCCACCGGCTCCAGGGCCTTCTCGGCCTTGCGCCGGGCCGTGAAAAGCCGGCGCTCGAATTCCATTTCCCCGACGTCTTCCGGGGCGTTGACGAAGACCTGCTCCACATCGGGCATGGTCTCCAGCGCCTGCTCGCCGCAGGCGTCGGCGTTGGTCGGCACCGGCCGCCAGCCGGCGACCTCCAGGCCTTCGCCGCGAAGGGCCTTGTCCACCTCGCCGCGGGCGTGCTCGGCGGTGCTGGCATCGCGACTGAGGAAGACGCAGCCGGCGGCGAAGTGCTCGGCCAGCTGGATGCCGGATTCCTGGGCGATGGCCTGCAGGAAGCTCGTGGGACGCTTCATGAGCAGCCCGCAGCCGTCTCCGGATTTCCCGTCGGCGGCGACCGCGCCGCGGTGGGTGAGCCGGGCCAGGGACTTGATGGCCGTGTCCACGACCCAGTGACTGGGCTCGCCGTCCATGTGGGCGATGAGTCCGAACCCGCAGTTGTCGCGCTCGAACTGCGGGCGGTACAGAGTCGGCTTGTCCTTATCTAGATACCTCACGGGATACGCCTCTGGATTCTGCACATACGGGCGGGCAACCCAGGCCCGATCGGGTTTTCCGGCACCTCGCCGGGAAACCGTCCTGAATCGGGCGCGTCGCCCCCGACCATTACGATGGCGGCGCCGTACGGCGGCCATCCGGGTGGGTTGCTCGCGGCCCCGGACGCTGGGCAAATGGCCGCACAGTATATCGATTACTCGCCGGTGCGGCAAAGAGGTTGATGCGATGCCACATTCGCGGCGGCGCCGCTCAGGTCAGGTGCAGGGGGTCGCTGAGGCGGCGGTATTCGGTGATGGCGTAGCGGTCGGTCATCCCGGCCACGTAGTCGGCGACTGCGCGCGCGCGGCCGGATTTGCCGGACTCCCGCTCCGCCGCGGTGGCCCGCTCGAACTGGCGTGGCGGCATCAGCGCCGGCTCGTCGAAAAAGGCTTCGAATAGATAGCGCACCACTCCCTTGGACTTCTCCGCCATCCGGTAGACCCGGAAATGACGATAGAGGTTGTGGAAGAGGAAGTATTTCAGGGTCCTGTGCTCGGCCTGCATGGCCTCGCTGAAACCGATCAGCGGGCTCTGGGACTCGCGGACCGCTGTGATATCCGCGGGGGGAGACTCCGCGATCAGCCCGGCGCTGGTCTCCACCAGATCGGCGACCTGGACGCCGATCATGTGGCGGACCACCTCGTAGATTCGGCGCCGCGGCGGAAGGTCGGGATGGCGGGCGTCGGTCTCGGCGAACAGGCGGGCCATCAAAGGAATCTCGTTGAGCTGTTCGACCGTGATCAGGCCGGCGCGCAGGCCGTCGTCCACGTCGTGGCTGTTGTAGGCGATCTCGTCGGCGACGTTCGTCAGCTGTGCCTCCAGCGATGGCTGGCCGCCTTCGACGAAGCGCCGGCCGAGCTCGCCCAGAGCCCGGGCCTGGCGCCGCGAGCAGCGCTTGAGAATGCCCTCCCGGGTCTCGAAGGTGAGATTGAGCCCATCGAAATCGGCATAACGCTGTTCCAGGACGTCGACGACGCGCAGGGACTGGAGGTTGTGCTCGAAGCCGCCGTGCTCGCGCATGCACTGGTTCAGCGCGTCCTGGCCGGCGTGGCCGAAGGGCGTGTGGCCCAGGTCGTGGGCCAGGGCGATGGCCTCCACCAGGTCTTCATTCAGGGCAAGGGTGCGCCCCACCGTACGGGCAATCTGGGCCACTTCCAGGGTATGGGTGAGACGCGTCCGGAACAGGTCTCCCTCGTGATTCACGAAGACCTGGGTCTTGTACTCGAGCCGTCGAAACGCCTTGGAGTGGATAATGCGGTCACGGTCGCGCTGGAACTCGCTGCGGTAGGTCGGTGCCGGCTCGGGCATCGCCCGGCCACGGGTGGACTCGGACGAGGCCGCGTAGGGGGCCAGCAGGAGCGCTTCACGGTCACGCGGAGCGAATGTCATGGAAGCGGGGCGATGATCAGGCCGCCTGGTGGGTGAACGCGGTCAGGGTGGTCTCGAGGGCTTCGACCGGAAAGTCGGCAGTAACGGTGGCGTTGCCCAGGCCCTGAAGGAGTACGAGGCGGATGCGACCGTGCTCCACCTTTTTGTCCACCGACATGAGCGCCATGAACTGCTCGGCGGTCATTGCCGGCGGTTCCACGGGAAGTCCGGCCTCGGCGATCAGGGCGCGAGCCCGCCGCAGGGCACTGTCGCTGATCCAGCCCAGCTCCCGCGACATGTGCGCCGCCATGCACATGCCTGCCGCCACCGCTTCGCCGTGGAGCCACTCGCTGTAGCCGGTCGCGGTCTCGATGGCGTGGCCGAAGGTATGCCCCAGATTCAACAACGCGCGCTGCCCGGTCTCACGTTCATCGGCTGCCACGACCCGCGCCTTGTTCATGCAGGACTGCTCGACGGCATGGACCATCGCATCCGGTTCCCGCGCCAGCAGGGCTGACATGTTGCGCTCCAGCCACTGTAAGAAGCCGTAGTCCATGATCAGCCCGTACTTGATGACCTCCGCGATGCCGGCCCGGTATTCTCGATCCGGCAGCGACTCCAGCGTCCGCACGTCCGCGAGGACGCAGCGCGGCTGGTGGAACGCCCCGATCATATTCTTGCCGCGCGGGTGATTGACCGCGGTCTTGCCGCCGACGGACGAGTCCACCAGCGCGAGCAGGGTGGTCGGTACCTGAATGAAGTGCACGCCCCGCTGGTAGGTGGCCGCGACGAAGCCCGCCAGGTCTCCGACCACGCCGCCGCCCAGGGCTATGATGGTGGTCTGGCGATCCATCCGGTTGGCCAGCAGCGCGTCGTAAACCAGATTGGCGGTTTCCAGGTTCTTGAACTGCTCGCCGTCCGGTATGGCCACCGTCTCGGTGCGCAGACCGTCGAGGGCCGCGGCCAATCGCGTGCCGTAGATCGGCGCCACGGTCTCGTTGGTCACCACCAGCGCGCTGTTGCCGGGTATGTGCCGTCGCAGCAACTCGGGCTGGTCGAGGAGTCCCGTGCCGATGTAGATCGGGTAACTGCGATCCTGAAGGTCGACTTGAACGGTACGCATGGTCCGAATGCCGCAGTTTGCGGCTGGCTCTATCACGGCAGCCGCTGAAGGATGTCGTCGACGAGGGCGCGAACGCCGCCATCATCCGTGGAGACAATGATATCAGCGATCTCCCGATAGAGCGGCTCCCGCTCGGCGGCGATCTGTGCCAGGCGCTCGCGAGGGTTCGCGGTCTGAAGCAATGGACGGTTGGAGTCGTGCCGCGTGCGCTCGAACTGTTTGTCCACGGAGGTTTGCATGTAGACAACCGTGCCGCGGCCGGCGAGGTGCTTGCGGTTCTCGGGGTCCAGCACGGCGCCGCCGCCGGTGGCTACCACGACGCCTTCCTGGGCCGTGAGCTCCTCGATCATGGCCTTTTCGCGGCGGCGAAATCCGTCTTCGCCCTCGTATTCAAAGATCACCGGAATGTCCACGCCGGTGCGGTTTTCCAGCTCCCGGTCGCTGTCGTGGAACTCCAGTCCCAGAGCGCGAGCGAGTCGCTTGCCGACCGTTGATTTGCCGGCGCCCATGGGACCGATGAGGAATATATTGGTGTGCATCTTTGCCATGCGCCGGGAGATTGCCACCAATGTTGCGGCGCTGCAATTGGGCACAAGCCACAGATGGACACGGATTTGTTCTACGGCAGGACGGCCCAGTGCCGGCGCCGATGGGGACGCTGAAATACGCCCGCGAGCCTATGAGCCTCATAGCGCGGCTCCGGAAAGGCGGCGTTCGCGGTAAGTGGCCGTAGCAGCCGTACCCCTTTGCCAGAACGCCAACGCAGCAAAGGGCCGCGCCACGATCCGGCGTACGAGTCGTAGGACGCGCCTGCAAGGATTGCTCAGCGTCTGCGTGGCCCTGATCGCCACACTCCGCAGGGATGAGACATGCGTCCCGGAGTCCGTGTTAATCGGCGTTCATCCGAGGCCATGAACAAAAAAAGGGCGCATGAGGTGCGCCCTTTTCGTGGGAACCGGGCCCGGCTAGTTCAGGGCCAGGCTCTCCTTGAGGATCTTCGGCGTGACGAAGATCAGGAGCTCGGAGTTGTCGTCTATCTTGGACTTGTTCCTGAACATCCAGCCTACGAAAGGCAGTTCGCCGAAGAATGGGACCCGATCGATAGTATCAGTACGGGTTCGTTCATATACACCGCCCAGGACAACGGTCTCGCCGTTGTCGACCAGTACACGCGTGGTCACGGACTGGGTGTTGATCGCAGGCCCCGCCTGGGTCTCCTGGCCACGGCTGTCCTTGCTGACTTCCAAATCCAGGAGGATTCTGTCATCCGGTGTGATCTGCGGGGTGACAGTCAGTCCGAGCACAGCCTTCTTGAATGAAACGCTGGTTGCACCGGAGGAGGAAGCTTCC
Source organism: Ectothiorhodospiraceae bacterium WFHF3C12 (assembly GCA_013519935.1). Classification (GTDB taxonomy): domain Bacteria; phylum Pseudomonadota; class Gammaproteobacteria; order Nitrococcales; family Nitrococcaceae; genus WFHF3C12. The sequence continues at coordinate 44,021 of JACDUA010000015.1, forward strand.
TCATATGGAATTTCCACGCCTTGCTCGATGCTGGCTGCCGTCTGATTCGCGGTGATCACGCGTGGGCTCGAAATAATGTCACCACGGCTCTCCGTTTCCATTGCGCTGAGTTCGAGTTGGAGAAGGTAGCTACCGATTCTGCCCACTGCCAGACCCAGGCTGGATCCGGATGCGCTGGTGGGCAGATCTACCACGAGTCCCTCATTGCCGCTTCCCGCGGGCACCTCGAAACCGGTTGTGCCGCCATAGTCGGTGTCACCCGGCTGCGTGCCGCCAACTCCGTAAACCATGTCTCCGACGGCGCCGTTGCGGCTATAGCCGAATTGCACGCCGAGTTCCCGGCTGAAGTCGTCGTTGGCTACGACCACGCGGGACTCGATCAGGACCTGCCGTACGGGGATGTCCAAGGTCGAAATGAGCGAGCGAATATCCGAGATGTTCTGCTCCGTGTCCTTGACAATCAGCGTGTTCGTGCGTTGATCGACAGTGACCGAGCCTCGCTCCGAGATGAGGGCCGTGCCTTCACTCTGAATTAACGACGCGATGTCTGTGGCCTTCGCATAGTTGACCTGAACGAAATCGGTCCGGAGCGGTGCGAGTTCTCGCTGCTGTTGCTGAGACTCCAGCTCGATGCGTTCCTGTTCGGCGATTTCCTGTGCCGGCGCGATGCGGATCACATTGCCGGTCCTGCGCTTGTCGAGTCCCTTGGTCTTGAGAATGATGTCGAGGGCCTGATCCCAAGGCACGTTTTGCAGTCGCAGCGTAATATTACCGTCCACGCTGTCGCTCACCACGATGTTCAGGTCGGTGAAATCGGCGATCAGCTGCAATACCGACCGAACCTCGATATCCTGAAAGTTAAGAGACAGCCGCTCTCCGGTATACTGCGGCTCCTCTCGGGCCGCCCTGGCCTGCTCTTCCGGCGTGACTGGCTGAACCTCCACGGTGAACGTGGAGCCCGCCTGGTAGGCGATCTGTTCGTACTCGTCGTCGTGCGGGGTAATCTCCACGCTGACGCGATCACCCTGCTGACGCGTCGACACGTAGTTCACAGGCGTGGCGAAGTCCGTTACGTCGAGTCGACGTTGCAGCTTTTCCGGTACGCGTGCGTTGAGGAAATAGGCCACGATGCGGCCCCCTTCCTGCTCCACGTTGACGGGCGTCGTGGGGTCGGAAAGCTCCACGATCACCTGCCCGGCGCCTTTCTCCGACCGTGCAAAGTCAACGTTCTGGATCTGCTGCCCGGTCGCCGCCGCCGGCGCGCGTGTGCTCTCAACCTGGCCTGAAATATCGTTGCTGTCGGCCGTACGTCCGGCGGCACTGATCTGTGCGGCGCCGGGCTCGACGGTCAGAACGAGCGTGTTGCCCTCGGTTCGGGTATCAAACGGCACGAGGCGAGAGAGCCGGACGACGGCACGGGTGCGGCTGCCGGCTTCCACAGTCGAGACGCCTTCCACAACCCCCACGCCGATATCGATCTGACGACTGTCGAGTCCGCTTCGAGTGTCCATGAAGTCCAGGGCCACGCGGGCTGGATTCTCCGTCTTGAAAAGGGATGGTTCGGCGACGGATTCGCTGAATTCGAACGTGATCTGGACTTTGTTCCCCGGCAGGGATGAGAAATCGACTCGCTGGAGAGTATTCGCCGTCTGGCCCAGCGCGGACGGTGTCTGCATGAGCAGGAGCATGCCCGCGATGGCGAAGTTCAACCATGCGGCGTGCCTCCGGCGCCCCACGCGTGGTAGACGGTTGATGCCGATTCGACCTGGCAGTTCCCAATTCATCTTGCGGACTCCTAAGACTGACCATCCCTGAGGGCGATCGAATTTATTCTTTCCAGCCAGCCGCCGTTCGGTTCTCGAACTAGCTCTCTGAGCCGAATTTCCCGTGGTGTTATCGCAATGATCTCGCCGTAATTCTGGCCGAGGTAATTCCCGGTAGATACGCGATGAACTGTGCCGTCCGGATCTCTTATCAATGCCCAGCTACTCTGGTTCTGGCCAAGAGTGCCCACGTAACTCAGAGCGTCCAGCGGAAACTCCTCGAGCGCTTCCTTGGCACGTGTCGGGTCAGGCTCAGGACCTTCACCGGGGTCCTTGCCCCCCGTTTCGGCCTGGGCAGCTGCCTGGCCGAATCCAAGCGGCTCGAAGGGGTTCCTGAGCTCCGAGGTCCCGGGGTATTGATAGCTTTCGAAGGGCTTCATCTCCGGAATCGGCTCGATCGGGCTGGGCTTTTTGGACTTCACGTTGGCCACGTATTTGTCCAGATCCTGCATTTCCTGTGAACAGCCCAGCAGCGTGAGCGTCACACACAGCCCAATGATCAGAGGCGCGCGATGATTTCTTCGTGTCGAGGCCGTCATGGTTACTGCGCTTCCAGATAGCGATAGGTCTTGGCGGTCACGCTCATGCTCAAATCATCGCCATCACTCACGGGTTCAATGACGATATCGTGCAGAGTGACGATGCGGGGCAGGTTGGCTACCCCGCTCACGAAGCGAGCGAGCTCGTGGTAACCGCCAATCACCCTTATGGATACGGGCAGTTCTGCATAAAATTCCCTGGTGGCTTCCCCCTTCGGCTGGAAAAGCTCGAACTCCAGCCCGGCCGAGAGGCCAGTCTGGGTTATGTCGTCCAGCAACTTGGATACTTCCGCGCGGCTAGGTAATTGCCTCAACATGCTGCCGAATGACTGGCGCATTTCTGCAAGCTGCTCCTCGTAGGCCTCCAGGTTCGCCGCGCGCTTTTGCTTCTTCTCGAACTCGGCTCGCAGGTCCTTTTCCTTCGCCGCAACGCGTTCGAGCCGGTCGAGCTGATCCTGCCAGCCGAAGTACCAGGCCGCTCCTAACGCCAGGATAAAGACCAGGATCACTGTTATCAGTTTAACCGGCCAAGGCCAGTTTCCGGCGTTGTTCAGGTCCAGTTCGTTGAGTTGGGAGAGATCCATCAGGAGGCCCCCTCCTTATCGCTATCGTCATCCTCTGGCGTGGTCTGTTTGACCGACATCGAGAATCTGCTCACGCGGCTGGACCCTTGCTCTTCAACCTCGATAATCTGCAGCCCCGGGTCGCTAAGCCAGGCCGAGGCATCGAGACTTTCCATGTAGTTGGAGATTCGACCGTTGGACTCGGCGACACCTTCGAGACTCAGGCTGTCACCGCTCTCTTCCATCTTTGTAAGGTAGAGGCCATCAGGTATCGTTCTGACAATTTGCTCGAATATATGAACGATCTGTGGCCGCCCCTGCTGGAGCTCCTGGATGACCTGCATTCGTGACAGCAGCTGCTCCTTGGTTTCTTCCAGGTCCCGGATTTTTAGAATCTGCTTGTCCAGTTTTGAAATCTCGTCACGCAGAAACTCGTTCCGGTTTTCCTGGTGCGCGATTTCCCCGTTCAGATGGGTGTGAACGCCGAACCAGACGCCGCCCGCCGCCACCAGGGCCAGCACCAGCATCCCGCCGAATTCCCGCTTGCGCTGCTCCCTAAGCTCCTGGCGCCAGGGAAGTAGATTGATCTTGGTCGCCATTGTCAGTCGAAGCTCCTCATGGCCAGGCCGCAGGCAATCATCAGCGCCGGCGCATCCTCGGCAAGCATTTGAGGCCGTATGCGCGAAGCCACCGCCATGTCATTGAAGGGGTTCGCCGTCGAGGTCTCGGTTCCCGTGCGCTCCGCGATGATCTCGGTAATCCCGGGGATGCTGGCGCAGCCACCGCAGAGCACGATGTGCTCCACCGCGTTGTGCTGGCTCGCGCCGAAGAAGAACTGCAGTGACCGGCTCACCTGTTGCCCCATGGCCTCCTTGAACGGCTCCAGCACTTCTTCCTCGTAGTTGTCCGGCAACCCGCCCTGGCGTTTCGCCCGACCGGCCTCTTCGTAGGACAGGCCGTAGCGACGCATGATCTCCTCGGTGAGCTGTTTGCCGCCAAATACCTGCTCTCTCGTGTAGACGATTCGGCCTTCTTCGAGCACCGTCAGCGTGGTCATGGTGGCGCCCACGTCGATCAAGGCAAGAGTCGAGTCGGGCGGGCACGGCAGTGTCGGTGCCACCAGCTCGAACGCGGTTTCCATCGCGTAGCTCTCGACGTCGACGATCTTCGCGGTCAGGCCGGCGGACGAGATGCAGTCCAATCTGGCTTCAACATTCTCGCTGCGAGAAGCGACCAGCAGCACCTCCACCTCGTTGGGGTTTGTCGCTGCGGGGCCGATGACCTGAAAATCCGTATTCACCTCGTCCAGCGGATAGGGGATGTACTGATCGGCCTGGAGCTCGATCTGCGCTTCCATCTCTTCATCGGAGAGGTCCGCCGGCAGAATCAGTGTCTTGCTGATAGCCGCCGATCCCGGCACGGCGACGGCTGCGGTCTTGGTCTTGGTCTGGGCGCGTTTCAGAGCCGAGCGGATGGTGTCGGCAACGGCTTCCGGATTGGCGATGCTCTTCTCGACCACAGCGTTGGGAGGCAGCGGCTCGACCGCATACGCAAGCACCTTGTATCGGGTATCCTGTTTCCCCAATTCCAGAAGCTTGACTGCTGTCGAACTGATGTCGACACCGATCAGGCGGGTCGGTTTCTTGCCCAGCAATGCCACGGGATTTTCCTTATACGTTTTCAGGTTATGCGTAAGAGGTGCCCTATCACATTCAATACCATGCTTAACTCTAGATCAAGTGCGGAAAAAGCCAGATCGTGCACGGTTTCGCAGATTGCCCGGATGGTACACTCGCGGGCCAGTGACAGCGCAGGTATTCGGGAATGAAGTCCTTCTCCAAGATCATGGCCTATCTCCTTAGCCTCGGTTTGGCTGGTGCGTTTCTGGGCGTCGCCGCCGTGGGCGTGGGCTATCTAGTGCTGGCGCCCAAACTGCCGTCGGTCGATGCCCTAAGGGATGTAGAGCTGCAAGTACCCCTCAAAGTCTATGCCGCCGATGGCGGTCTGCTGGCCGAGTACGGCGAGAAGAAGCGCACGCCCCTGACCTACGAGGAAGTGCCGCAGGCCATGGTGGATGCGTTCATCGCCGCCGAGGATCAGCGCTTTTATGAACATCCGGGTGTAGATTACCAAGGCCTGATCCGCGCAATCTGGTACCTAGTTCGCACTGGAGAAAAGGGGCCGGGCGGTAGCACCATCACGATGCAGGTCGCGCGGAACTTCTTCCTGACGCGTGAGCAGACCTACCTGCGCAAGGCCAACGAGATCCTTCTGGCCCTCAAGATCGAGCGCGAGCTGACCAAGCGGGAGATTCTGGAGCTCTACGTCAACAAGATCTACCTGGGACACCGGGCCTATGGCGTTGGCGCCGCGGCGAAGGTGTATTACGGCAAGCCGGTGCGCGAGCTGGACCTGGCACAGGTCGCCATGATCGCCGGGCTCCCCAAGGCGCCGTCATCGCTCAATCCGCTTACCAACCCGGAGCGCGCGCGACAGCGGCGTGGTTACGTGCTGGGCCGCATGCTGGAGCAGGGGTTCATCGAGGAGCAGGCCTACGCCAAGGCCATGAAGACGCCGGTGACGACCGCGGCGGCCGGGGAGCAGGCTTCGTCAGTCGCGCCCTACCTGGCGGAGATGGTGCGCCAGGACATGGTCGAGCGCTTCGGGGAGAACGCCGCCTATACCAACGGATATCGGGTCCACACGACGCTGGACGTGAATCGCCAGAAGGCGGCCCGCCAGGCTCTGCGCGATGCCCTGCACGCCTACGACGAACGCCATGGTTACCGCGGGTCGGTGGATTCGCTGGAACTCAAGGAGGCCCCCGAGCTTGCCACGCTCCGCGAACGCCTCGCCGCATACGAATCCGTGGCCGAGCTTCGCAACGCCCTGGTGCTGGAGGTGGGGCAGAAAATGGCACGCGTGCTGGTGGCGGGCGAGGAAACGCCCGTGGAGTTGGGCATGCCCGCGGTGGAGTGGGCGAAACCGTTCCAGACGCGGGAACGCGTGGGCGCGGCGCCGGAGAAGATCGCCGACGTGCTGGGTGTGGGGGACGTGATCCGCTTGCGCGTGTCCGGCGACGGCAATTACCGGCTTGCACAGGTGCCGGAGATCGCCGGCGCTCTGGTTTCCCTGGCACCGGCCGATGGCGCCATCATGGCCCTGGTCGGGGGATACGACTTCTACCAGAGCAGTTTCAACCGCGTGACCCAGGCAAGGCGGCAACCCGGGTCCGCGTTCAAGCCGTTCATCTACTCCGCCGCGCTTGACAAGGGCTATACGCCGGCGACGCTGGTCAACGACGCGCCGGTGGTCTTCCGGGACGAGGCGCTGGAGAGCACCTGGCGACCGGAGAACTATAGTGGACAGTTCTTCGGGCCGACGCGGCTGCGTAAGGCACTATACCGCTCGCGCAACCTGGTTTCGATCCGGGTTCTGCGCGACATCGGCATCCCGCACACCGTGGATCATGCCGCACGGTTCGGCTTCGACCCGGAGCAGTTACCGCGAAACCTGTCGCTGGCGCTGGGCAGCGCCAGCGTCACGCCCCTGGAGCTCGCGCGGGGGTACGCCGCGTTCGCCAATGGTGGCTTTCGCGTGCGCCCCTACTTCGTCACGCGCATAGAGGACGGCGCCGGCGAAGTGGTCTATGAAGCCGCTCCGGCCCGGGCCTGTGAGCCGTGCGAACCGACGGACCAGGCGGGCGCGACCGATGAAGCGGCCAACGGCGACGAAGGCGGCGATGACGGCGGTGACGGCGGCAGCGCCGGGGAGTCCGGTGGCGAGAATGCGCCCCGGGCAATCACGGCGCAGAACAATTACCTCATGAACACCATGCTGCGCGATGTCGTCCAGCGAGGCACCGGTCAGGGTGCAAAAGCGCTGGGCCGAGGTGATCTGGCCGGCAAGACCGGCACCACGAATGACCAGCGCGACGCCTGGTTCTCCGGCTTCAATCACGCGGTCGTGGCGACGGCCTGGGTCGGCTTCGATCAGGTTCAACCGTTGGGCCGGGGCGAGACGGGCGCCCGGGCCGCGCTGCCAATGTGGATCGACTATATGCGCGTCGCTCTGGAGGGCGTGCCGGAGCGCTCTCTGGAACAGCCCGCGGGGCTGGTTACCGTCCGCGTGGACGCCGAATCGGGCTTGTTGACCAGTGCCGACAACCCCAACGCGATATTCGAGACATTTCGTGAGGGCAATCTGCCGGACCCGGGGCCGTCGCTCAGCACCGGCGGCTCGGCGGAGGAAGGCGTCGAAAGCGGGGGGCAGGGACTGTTCTGACGGTGACCTGCCGGCATCTTGCGGGAAGCTCAACGCGCGGGGATGCAAACGTGGCAAAACGAAACGGACTCAAGGATGCCCGGATGCGTGAACGGCTCATGCATGAGGCCGCCCGCATCATGGCGGACGAGGGCATCAAGGACTATCTCCAGGCGAAGAAGAAGGCGGCACAGCACCTGGGTGCGCCGGATACCCGCAACATGCCCACCAACCGGGAAATCCAGGACGCCCTGGTTGGCTATCAGCGCCTTTTCCAGTCGGACAGCCAGCCGCAACGACTGCAGCGGCTACGCCGTCTCGCCGTCGAGGCGATGGAGTTCCTCGAACGGTTCAGGCCACGCCTTGTCGGTTCGGTGCTCGACGGTAGCGCGGGGGCCTACTCGGACATCAACCTCCATGTCTTCGCGGATACCTCGGAGGATGTGGCGGTGTTCCTGATGGAGCACGACATCCCGTTCGAGACGCAGGAGCGGCGCCTGAAATTCGGCAAGGATGACTACGCCAATCTGACCGTCTACCGGTTCACGGCCGACGGCGAGACCGTCGACCTCACGGTGTTCGGCGAGTCCGGCAGAAAGGAGGCGCCCCGGAGCCGGGTTGACGGTGCTGCCATGGCTCGCGCCAAGCTGGAGGATGTGCGGGGCCTGATCGAGGAGTCGGAGGACAGCGCTGCGGTCTGACTGTGTATTAGCCGCAAATGAACGCGGATGGACGCTGATTGTCCGTTTCGGGGGGCAGCGTCCGGCGGTGTATCCAGTCTGGGCAGGTGCAGCCGCCTCGCCAGGATCCAAGCCGTGAAAAGCCGCCCCGGCGAAGGTCGCGAGCATCTCTGAGGGGTCACGCCGGCAAGCCTTGCTCTACCAATGCCGCCGCCCGAGCGATGGCGGATGTCCTCTCCTTCAAGAATAAACACCCCGGGGCCGTGGGCGGCGCCGGGGTGCCTGGGTCCTGACTGAGACCAGCCGGGATCAGCGCTTGTGTAGCGGCACGTAGTCGCGTTTCGCCGCGCCGGTGTAGACCTGCCGCGGTCGTCCGATTCGCTGTTCCGGGTCGCCGAGCATCTCCGCCCACTGGGCGATCCAGCCTGGCGTGCGGCCCAGGGCGAACAGCACCGTGAAGAACTCCGTGGGAATGCCCAGCGCCCGGTAGATGATGCCGGAGTAGAAATCGACGTTCGGGTAGAGCTTGCGCTCGACGAAGTAATCGTCCGCCAGTGCGATCTCCTCGAGTCGCATGGCGAGCTCCAGCTGGGGATCGTCGGCGACGCCCAACTCGGAGAGGACCTCGTGGCAGGTCTTGCGGATGATGGTCGCCCGCGGGTCGTAGTTCTTGTACACCCGGTGTCCGAACCCCATGAGCCGGAACGGGTCGTCCTTGTCCTTGGCCTTCTCGATGAACTTCGGCACGTTGTCCACGTGGCCGATTTCCTCGAGCATGCGCAGCACCGCCTCGTTGGCGCCGCCATGAGCCGGTCCCCAAAGGGCGGCGCAGCCGGCGGAGATGGCGGCGAACGGATTGGTGCCCGTGCTGCCCGCCAGGCGCACGGTGGAGGTGCTGGCGTTCTGCTCGTGATCGGCGTGCAGGATGAGCAGCTGGTCCAGGGCCTTCTCCGCGACCGGGTTGATTTCGTAGTCCTCGGAGGGGCGGGCGAACAGCATGCGCAGGAAGTTGCCGGCGTAGCTCAGCTCGCTGCGCGGATACACGAAGGGTTCGCCCTGCATGTGCTTGAAGGCCGCGGCCGCGATCGTCGGCATCTTGGCGATGATGCGGTAGGAGGAGAGGAGCCGGTTCTCGTTGTTATTGACGTCGATGGTGTCGTGATAGAAGGCCGAGAGGGAGCCGACCACGCCGGTGAGCATCGCCATCGGGTGGGCGTTGTAATGGAAGCCGTTGAAGAAGTTCTTCAGGCTCTCGTTGACCATCGAGTGTTCGGTGATTGCGCCCTCGAAACGCTCCAGTGCCAGCTTGGACGGCAGCTCGCCGTGGACCAGCAGGTAACAGACCTCCAGAAACGAGCTTTGCTCGGCAAGCTGATCGATGGGGTACCCACGATACAGAAGAATGCCCTGGTCACCGTCAATGAAGGTGATGTCGCTGCGACAGCTCGCCGTGGATGTGAAGCCCGGGTCGTAGGTGAAGTAGCCGAGGTCGCCGTAGAGCCCCTTGATGTCGACGGCGTTCGGTCCGTGCACGGGTTCGCGGAGCGGGTACTCCACGCTCTTGCCGGACGCGTTGTCGGTGATGGTCACGGTCTTCTGGGACATGGACGGTCTCCTCATGTCACATGAACCGGCATTCAGTCGCTTGCCCGGGACAGCTCCTGCCCGGAGCGGCTCTGGAGTCGAAATCGGCAGGGGTGCGCTGTTCTGGGCACCCGCAAGCGCCCGAAGGTGCCGGCTGGTCTGGGAGCTGGCGCAGCCCGTTGGCGGCGCAGCAACGGCTAAGCTGTGTTTTCCAGCCGGCGATACTACCAATAATCGCAGGTACCGGGAAGCGCGGGTTTGTGCACCGCACACAACCCGACCCGCCCCGTGCTGGAATCCGGCTGGACAAAGAAAAAGGGGTGCCGTTGAAGCACCCCTTTACTCGAATTCGGACCGCTGCGAGAGCTTACTTCTTGCCCTTCGCCATCTTTCCGTAGCGCTTGCGGAACTGGTCGACGCGACCACCGCTGCTCAGTACGCGCTGCTTGCCCGTGAAGAACGGATGGCTGGCGCTGGACACCTCGAGCTTCACCAGCGGGTATTCGTTGCCGTCTTCCCACTGGATGGTCTCGTCCGTGCTGATCGTCGAACGCGTCAGAACCGCGAAATCCGACGAGATATCCTGGAAGACGACCGGCCTGTATTCCGGATGAATGCCCTGTTTCATGTTCAATCCTGCTCGTGGGTGGCGGCGTGGAAATGGCGCTCACGCCAAAATAGGTCGCATATCATATTGATAAGCACCCGACGGTGCAACTATGGCGGCCTTCTCCTGAAAGCCATTGTCTTTGTGGCAGACCTGCAAGCGTCGCGGCGGTTCGTGCTCAATGGCTGCGGGGGCTGGCGAACTTCAGGATCTTCGCGCTTTGCCGCCGGCGCGGTAGCCGCCGCTCGCCCCGCAGCGCCTCCATGCGGGCGATGAGGCCGTCACTTCCGGTCACCGACTCCCACATCATGTTCGAAATTCGCAGACAGGCAGCCAGCGGTGTACCCGACGTGGCCCGGACCTGATCGATCTGCCATTGCAGGCCTCTGAGGCGTGCCTGGCGATGACCCGGGGCCTGACTAATCAGGTCCTCGATAGCGCGGGAACGGCACGCCTCGAAGCCGCTGGGATCCTCCCGTGCCAGGCGGGACCACTCATCGAAGTCGAACGATCGGCTGGGCTGCGGCGACATGGCAACGCTCCGCTTGAGTACCCCATCAAGAATAGCACAAGGGTTCTCAGCGCATGCCGGATGCCCCATATGGCGGGCACGCGCCCTGGCATGGCCCCCGTGCGCCCGTGCCGGACCTGAAAGGCCCACGGCGCGCTTCCCCAGAGCTCAATCAGCCGGTACGCTGCGACTCCGCGCCCACTCCCGCAGTGCCTGGATCTTCTCGGCCATGACCACCGACAGGGGTGAGGTGGCGCGCAGCTCTTCAAGCACGTGGGTCTCGTCCAGGGGTTGTTTGCGCTCGCGGGCGAGGTAGAGCGCGGCGACCACGGCCTGTTCGATCTCCGCGCCGCTGAAGCCCTCGGCCGCGTCCGCGAGCCCTTCAAGGTTGAAGTCCTCCGCTTCGACGCCCCGTCGTTCCAGATGGATGGCGAAGATCTCCCCGCGCACGTCTGCCGAGGGCAGATCGACGAAGAATATCTCGTCCATCCGCCCCTTGCGGATGAGCTCCGGGGGCAGGCGTTCGATGGCGTTCGCCGTCGCCACGAGGAACACAGGCTTGCGCTTTTCGGCCATCCAGGTGAGCAGGGTGCCCAGCATGCGCCGCGAAACGCCGCCGTCGTTCTCCCCCTCGGCCATGGCCTTCTCGATCTCGTCGATCCACAGCACGCACGGTGCCATGAGCTCCGCGGTCTGGATGGCTTCTCGCAGGTTGCGTTCGCTCTCGCCGAAGTACTTGTTGTAAAGCGTGCCCACGTCCAGGCGCAGCAGCGGCAGTTGCCAAAGGCCGGCCACCGCCTTGGCCGCAAGGCTCTTGCCCGCCCCCTGGACGCCAACCAGCAGAATGCCTTTGGGTGGTTCCAGAGCCGGATCCGGCGCCAGGAAGACCTCGCGGCGACGGCGCAGCCACTGCTTCAGCCGGTTGAGGCCGCCGACATCCGAAAACCGTGCGGTCTCGTATTCGAAAGACAGCGCGCCGGTGCGGTCGAGCAACTCGTACTTTGCCTCCATGACCTGTGGCAGATCGTCCTCGGTAATCGCTCCGTCGTCCTGGATGGCGCCCTTGGCCAGGCGCTCGGCGTCCGCCCGGCTGAGCCCGGCGAGATTGGTGATCAGCTTGTCCAGCGTCTTTCGATCGGTGCGCACCCGCTGGCCGCGGTTCCGGCTCCAGGCGGTGGCGATGTCGTGGACCATCCGTTCCAGCGCGTCGCGATCGGGCATGGTCAGCTCGAACCGGGCGGTGAAGGGTCGGAGCTCTTGCGGGACATCCAGCGCGTGGCTCAGCAGCACCAGCTTGTGACCCAGCTGCCCGTGTGCGAGGGCGATCTCCTTGAGCAGGCGGGTGTTGACCGGGTCCTCCAGGTAGGGATGGAAGTCGGCCATGGCGAACACGGATGGCGTGGTCAGGGTCTTGATGTGCCGCAGCGCATCCCCCGGGTCTGCCGTCTGGCGCTGGGCCGGGCCCTCGTAGTCCGCCCGCCCGAGGCCCTCCGTGATGCTCCACAGGTAGAGCGGGCGGTTCGCGCGCAGGCTGGCCTTGCGCAGCATCTGCATCGCCCGGTTCTCTTCGCGGGATTCGATGATGACCAACGGGACATGGGAGCCGAGCATCAGCTCCAGATCGTGGCTGTCAGGAATGGCAGGCCTCCTCTTGCTCCCCTGCCGCTGGCCGGTCAGGCCGAGTGCCGGGTGGGCGTTAACGGCTCGAATCGGGTAATGCGGTCCAGGCGGATCTCCAGCGAGCGTCCGCGGCCATCTTCGGCGCGCAGGAACTCCTCATGATTGCGGGTGTTGAGGTCCTTGGGCGTCAATGTTTCCAGGTGCCGCTCGCCGCCGGGGTCCCGCCACGCGATGCGCAGCCGCAGCTGATGGAGGATGGAAACCTCCAGCTCAGCGTAGGTTTCGCACGGAATCGGCCTGTAGTCCGTCATGGCTCAAAGCTTACAGCGCAATCAAGGTCCGAGGCCACTGGAGGTGAAGACGGGCACTTGCGTCGTTACACTCCCGGCCGGACACATCCCATGACCGCCATTCGGGAACGTCACATGAACACCTATCAGTTGCTCAAGCATGTCCACCTGACGACCGTAGCCGTCACGCTGGTCCTCTTCGTCCTCCGGGGCGTATGGATGATGCTGGATTCGCCCCGGTTGCAGCGCCGGTGGGTGAAGGTGCTGCCCCACGTCAATGACACGATCCTTCTGGTTTCCGCGCTGTGGATGGCCGTTGGCATCTGGCGCTATCCGATGGTCTTCCATGGCTGGATCACGGCCAAGATCGTGGCCCTGCTCGTCTACATCGTATTGGGCACCGTGGCGCTGAAGCGTGGCCGCAGCAAGACAATTCGCGGGGCGGCGTTCATCGGCGGGCTGGCGGTGTTCGCGTATATCGTTCAGACCGCCTATAGCAAGTCGGTGTTGCCCTTCTGAGGCGGGGCCGTTGCGGAACCCTCCGGGCGCAGGGTCGGTGTCATTCGTCGTCGCGTGACGTATCGACGCCCGTCAGCTTGCCGTCTTCGGCCACGTTGATGGTGATTTCAATGGGCCGGCAGCAGACCTGGCAGTCCTCGACGTAACGCTGGTCCCCGGCGGAGCAGTCCACCAGCGTGGCGAAGGATTCGCCGCAGTAGGGGCAGGCAAGCACGATCTCTTCAAGCATGATCGGGCAGGAACAGGGCGAGCAGGTCGTCGAGGAACAGAGCGCCGCGCGCCGTCTTGGCTATGCGCGTGCCGTCGTCGGTGAGCAGGCCCTGATCCGCGGCCGCCGCCACCATCGGACCCACGGTGTCCCAGGGCTCGCCGGTGCGCTGTTCCCAGAGACGATGCTCTATGGGCTCGTTGAGCCGTAGCGCGTTCATCATGAATTCCAGCGGCAGCTCACCGGCGTCCACGGCACGGCGTCCGGCAAGCGCCGCCTCGGTGCCCGCGCGCTGCATAAACGCGTTGGGATGACGGACCCGTTCCTCGCGGTGGACGCGGCCGGTGGCCGCATCGGTCACCTTGGCATGAGCGCCGGCCCCGATGCCCAGGTAGTCGCCGAAACGCCAGTAATTGAGGTTGTGCCGGCAGCGCCTGCCTTCGGCGGCGTACGCGCTGACCTCGTAGTGCCGGTAGCCGTGCTCCGCCAGCAATGCCTGGCACTCATGCTGCATCGTATAGGCTAGATCCGGGTCCGGCAGCGCCGGCGGCCGGGCGAAGAACGCCGTCCCCGGCTCCAGGGTGAGCTGATAGTGCGAAATATGCCCCGGCCGCAAGGCGATGGCCCGGCGCAGGTCGGCCAGGGCGCCGGTTACGTCCTGATCCGGCAGGGCGTACATCAGGTCCAGGTTCAGTGCCTCGAAACCGGCTGCCCGCGCGGCGTCCACGGCCTGTTCGGCCGCTGCGGCGTCATGGATGCGGCCCAGGGCGGCCAGTGCGTCGTTGTCGAAGCTCTGCACGCCGATGGACAGCCGGTTGACCCCGTGCTCCCGGTATCCCGCGAAGCGGGCCCGTTCCAGTGTGCCGGGGTTGGCCTCCAGGGTGATCTCGGCATCCGCCGTCAGGCCCACGAGATCCGCCGCGCCCGCCAGGACGCGGCCGACGGCCTCGGCGGGAAACAGGCTGGGTGTGCCGCCGCCGATGAACACGCTCTCGATCCGCCGCCCCGGCACGGCCGTGGCCGCCATTCGCAAATCGCGCAGCAGTGCGTCGACGTAATCGTCCACCGGCAGCGCGCCGCGCTGCGCATGGGAGTTGAAATCGCAATACGGGCACTTGCGCACGCACCATGGCAGGTGAATGTACAGGCCCAGCGGCGGTGCTGGCGTGTCGGCGTACGTGGCGGCTTGCAGGGTCATGGACTGGTTATCCGGGGCGTCTCTCAGTGACGTCAGACGCGGGTCGGCCGGGGAGAGTTCAAACCGCCCTGGGATGAGCCTGGGGGCTTTGCATGAATTCGTCCAGGGATGCGGCCAGGGCGCGCAACGCCTGTCCCCGGTGGCTGAGCTCATTCTTGGTCTGCGGGTCCAGCTCCGCTGAGGTTCGTCCCATCTCGGGGATGAAGAAGAGCGGATCGTAGCCGAATCCGTTCTCGCCCCGGGGTGCGTCTATGATGACGCCGTCCCAGCGGCCGTGGCAGATCAACGGCGTTGGGTCGGCGGCGTGACGCATCGCCACCATCACGCAGTGAAAGGCGGCGCCGCGTTCGTCCTCAGGCACGTCGAAGAGCTCGTCGAGCAGGCGCCGGTTGTTGGCGTCATCGTCGCCGTCCTCGCCGGCGAAGCGGGCGGAGTAGATCCCCGGTGCTCCGTCCAGAGCGTCGACGGCGATGCCGGAATCGTCGGCAATGGCCGGCAGTCCGGTGTGCCCGCAGGCGTGACGCGCCTTGAGGATGGCGTTCTCGACGAAGCTCAGGCCGGTCTCCGCCACCGACGGCACCGCGTACTCCGATTGCGGCACCAGCGTCCAGGAGTGGCCGGCCAGGATGGCCGCGACCTCCCGGACCTTGCCGGCGTTGTTGCTGGCGAAGACGATTCGCTGGCTCATCGGGCTGCTCCCTGACCGGTTAGCGTTCCAGGGCCTGGCTCTGGTGATCGATCAGCTCGCCAATGCCCTTCTGGGCGAGATCCAGCATGGCGTCCAGCTCGGCACGATGAAAGGCGTGGCCCTCGGCGGTACCCTGAACCTCGATGAACGCCCCGGCCTCGTTCATGACCACGTTCATGTCCGTCTCGGCCTCGCCGTCCTCGCGGTAGTCCAGGTCCAGGACGGGCGCGCCGCGGTAGATACCCACGGACACTGAGGCAAGCTGGCCGTGAATCGGGCTGCGCTTGATGGCCTTGCGCCGGATCAGGCTGTTCATGGCGTCCACCAGGGCCACGTAGCTACCGGTAATGGACGCGGTGCGCGTGCCGCCGTCGGCCTGAAGCACGTCGCAGTCGACCACCACCTGGCGCTCGCCCATGGCCTCCAGGTCCACCACCGCGCGGAGCGAGCGGCCGATCAGCCGCTGGATCTCGATGGTGCGCCCCTGCTGTTTGCCGCGGGCGGCCTCGCGATCATTGCGGGTGTTCGTTGAACGGGGCAGCATGCCGTACTCGGCCGTGACCCAGCCGCGCCCGGTATTGCGCAGCCACGGCGGCACGCGCTCCTCCACCGAGGCGGTGCACAGCACCTTCGTGTCGCCGAACTCCACCAGCACCGAGCCCTCGGCATGCTTGGTGAAGGAGCGAGTGATTCGCACCGCGCGCATCTCGTCGTTGGCGCGTCCGCTGGGTCGCATAGGTTGTCCTGTTGCAGTGGAGCTGAAATGGGACGCGGAAGGTTAACACAGTCCGGTTGCGCTTTCGGCGCCGCCGGGCGGGTCGGCGTGCGGCAATAGATCACTCCCCGCGCAGCGCGTAATATGGCCGGCTCGGAAACGACGATGGAGATCATTCCAATGGTTCGCAGCATGACCGCGTTCGCGCGTGCCGAGACCACCGGCGAATGGGGTAAGCTCACCTGGGAGCTGCGCACGGTCAATCACCGCTATCTGGATATCAGCGCGCGCCTGCCCGAGGATCTGCGCGCCGTCGAACCGGTGCTGCGCGAACGGGTCGGCGCCCGGCTGTCCCGGGGCAAGATCGAATGCACTCTGCGTTACCGCCCCGCGACCGGCGTGGTCAACGACGTCCAGGTGAACTGGCCCTATGTCGAGCGGCTGGCGGAGGCCGCCGAACGGGTGGGTGGCTATCTGCCGGAGCCCGCGCCGGTCAGCGCCATCGAGGTGCTGCGCATGCCCGGGGCGTTGCGGGAGACCGAGCCTGACCTGGAACCGGTGGGGCAGGCCGCGGCGACGCTGCTGGAGGAGGCGCTGGACAGCCTGATCGAGGTCAGGGCCCGCGAGGGCGAGCGCCTCGCGGAGCTCATCGCCGGCCGCGCCCAGCGGCTGGGCGAGCTCGGGGAGGCGGTGCGTGAGCGCCGGCCGCAGCTGCTGGAACGGCTGCGCGAGCGCTACCGCGCTCGTCTCGCGGAGCTGGCGGTCCAGGCCGATGAAGGCCGGCTGGAGCAGGAGATGGCCATGGTGGCCCAGCGGCTGGATGTGGACGAGGAGCTGGACCGGCTGCAGACGCACGTCGATGAAGTCCGGGCCGTGCTGGAGCGGGATGAGCCCATCGGCCGTCGGCTCGATTTCCTGATGCAGGAGCTCAACCGCGAGGCGAACACGCTCTCGTCGAAGTCCTCCGACAGCGATACCACGCAGATGGCCGTGGAAATGAAGGTGCTCATCGAGCAGATGCGCGAACAGGTCCAGAATATTGAGTGAGCCGCAGGGCAGCGCGATGATCGGCACGCTGTATATCGTTTCGGCCCCGTCGGGGGCGGGGAAGACCAGTCTCGTCAAGGCGCTGGTGGACACGGTGCCGGACATCGCCGTCTCGGTATCGCACACCACGCGGTCGCGCCGCCCCAAGGAAGAGGAGGGCGTGGACTACCATTTCATCGATGAAGCGGATTTTGCCGCGATGGTGGAACGCGGCGAGTTCCTGGAGCACGCTCGGGTCTTTGGCAACTGGTACGGCACGGCGCGCAGTACCGTGACCGAAAACCTGGAGCACGGCACGGACGTGTTGCTCGAGATTGACTGGCAAGGTGCGCAGCAGGTGCGCGAGGCCCTGCCCGAGGCCATTTCGATCTTCGTGCTGCCGCCGTCGCGCGCCGAGCTGGAACGGCGGCTGCGAGGCCGCGGCCAGGACAGCGACGCGGTAATCGCCGACCGCATGGCGGCGGCGGTGGAGGAGATGTCCCATTACGCCGAGTACGACTATCTCATTGTCAACGACAGCTTCGGTCATGCGCTGTCCGACCTGATGGCCATCGTTCACGCGCGGCGCTTGAGACGGTCCGCGCAGAGCCGGCGTTTCGCCCGGGAGCTCAACGAACTATTGGGCTGATCCGTCTGTCTCAGTGAATGTGAAGGGTGTCCCCCCGTGATGTTGCTCTGCCGCACGGTTCCCTTCGGTTCGCAGATCGTTGTACTATCAATAGTTTCCCGTAATCAGAAGTGAGGATCCGAATCGATGGCACGTGTGACGGTGGAAGACTGCCTCGGGCAGCTCAACAACCGCTTCGAGCTGGTCATGGCGGCGGCCAAGCGCGCCCGCAAGATCGCCAATGGCGCCGAGCCCTTCGTTCCCTGGGAGAACGACAAACCCACCGTGGTGGCGCTGCGTGAGATCGCCGACGGTTTCGTGAGCATCGAGCCTGGCGCGCAATCGGACGAGGCCGATGCCGAGCAGGGGCCGGCCATCGAGATCGAGACGGGGGACGAGGCGGACCCGGACACCCAGTAATAAAGGTAACGCGTGTATGGCGAGCGGCGATCTGGCTGCGCCCCAGCAGGAAGGTAACGCCGATCTGGAGATTCGGGTCGGTGACCTGTGTTCGCTGCTCGAGCATTACCTGGAGCCCAAGCAGGTCCAGAAGGTCTATCAGGCCTATCAGTTCGCCAACGCCGCCCACGAAGGGCAGCGACGCCTCTCCGGCGAACCCTACATCACGCATCCCATCGCCGTGGCCAAGGTGCTCGCGGAGATGCGTCTCGATTATCAGAGCATCGCCGCCGCCATTCTCCATGACGTCATAGAGGACACCCCAACGGCGAAGGCCGAGATCACCGAGCAGTTCGGCGAGGACGTCGCCGAGCTGGTGGACGGGGTCAGCAAGCTCACCCAGATCGATTTCCGCAGCAAGGCCGAGGCCCAGGCGGAGAATTTCCGCAAGATGGTGCTGGCCATGTCCCGGGATATCCGGGTCATTCTCATCAAGCTGGCCGATCGTCTCCATAACATGCGCACCATCTGGGTCATGCCGCCGCACAAGCGCCGGCGCATCGCCCGGGAAACCCTGGAGATCTACGCGCCGATCGCCCAGCGCCTGGGCATCAACAGCCTGCGGGTGGAGCTGGAGGATCTGAGCTTCGCCGCGCTCTATCCCATGCGCTACCGCGTGCTGAAGGACAAGCTGCGCCGGCAGCGAGGCAATCGCCGCGAGATCGTCGGCAAGGTGCGCGAGGCGTTGCAGGACAGGTTGGACGAGGCCGGCATTAAAGGCGCCGTGCACGGCCGTGAGAAGCATCTGTGGAGCGTGTATCAGAAAATGCGCTCCAAGAACAATAACTTCCACGACATTTTCGATGTCTACGGCTTCCGGGTCATCGTTGACTCCGTGGACAGCTGCTATCGCGTCCTGGGCCTGATGCACAGCCTCTACAAGCCCATGCCCGGGCGTATCAAGGACTACATTGCCATCCCCAAGGCGAACGGTTACCAGTCCCTGCACACCACATTGCTTGGCCCGCGGCGCACCCGGATAGAAGTGCAGATCCGGACCGCCGAAATGGATCGGGTGGCCGAGGCGGGCATCGCGGCCCACTGGCTCTACAAGGAAGGGGAGGCGGCCACCAACGCCGCGCATGCCCGTGCCCGGGAGTGGGTCCGGGGGCTGCTGGAGATGCAGAAGAACGCCGGCAATTCGCTGGAGTTCATCGAGAACGTCAAGATCGACCTGCTGCCGGACGAGATCTACGTGTTCACGCCCAGCGGCGAGATCATGGAGCTGCCCCGTGGCGCCACCGTGGTGGACTTCGCCTACGCCGTGCACTCGGATATCGGCGACAGCTGCATCGCCGCCATGGTGGACCACCGGCTCACGCCGTTGCGCACGCAGCTGGAGACCGGCCAGACGGTGGAGATCATCACCGCCCCGGTGGCCCGGCCGAACCCGGCCTGGCTGGATTTCGTGGTTACCGCCAAGGCCCGGACCGCCATCCGTCATGCGTTGAAGCGGCTCAAGGGGCAGGAGGCCGTCAACCTGGGGCGGCGGCTGGTGGAAGAGGCGCTGGAGGCGCTGGGGTTAAAGCTCGAGACCATCAGCGCCGATCGTATCGAAGAGGCCAGTGCCGCCCTCGGGGCCGAGAACCTGGAGAAGGTGTTCGAGGACGTGGGCCTCGGTCAGCAGATGCCCTGGCTGGTGGCCCAGCGGCTCACCGGCGTCTCCCAGGGCCTGGAAGAAGAGAGGCTGGAGCGTTCGCCCCAGCGCCTGACCATCCGAGGCACCGAGGGCGCCGTGGTCACCTTCGGCCGCTGCTGTCATCCCATCCCGGGTGATCCCATCGTCGGCTTCGCGAGCTCCGGCCGCGGCGTGGTCGTCCATCATCAGGATTGCCGCAATATCCGCGAGTACCGCAATCACCCGGAGAAGTGGCTGGACGTCCAGTGGGATGAAGGTGTCGAAGGGGAGTTTCCCGCCGCCATCGCCGTGGATGTCGTCAACAAGCGGGGTGTTCTCGCCGATGTGGCCGCGACCGTTGCGGACATGGAATCCAATATCGAGAATGTCTCCCTGGACGAGCGGGAGGGCATGATCGCGACCATCCGCCTGGTGGTGGCGGTGCGTGACCGTGTGCATCTGGCGCGGGTAATCCGCGGCTTGCGGATGCTCGGTGCAGTCCTGCGCATCACGCGCATCAGGGGCTGATCGTGCGCTTGACCGCCGGCGGTCCGATGTCGCTTGCCGCTCCGCCCCGAACACGGCTTACCAGACAGGAGTCAGCATGCCCCGAGACACCATCCACACGGACAAGGCCCCGGCCGCCATTGGCCCCTACTCACAGGCGGTTCGCGCCGGTGACACGGTATATCTCTCCGGCCAGATCCCCCTCGTTCCCGAGACCATGGAGCTGGTCGGCGAGGACATCGAGGCCCAGGCGCGCCAGGTCTTCGACAACCTGAGCGCCGTGACCCGGGCCGCCGGCGGGAGCCTCGGCCACATCGTCAAGCTCAATATCTATCTCACCGACCTGGGCCATTTCGCCAGGGTCAACGAGATCATGCAGGAGTATTTCCAGGAGCCCTATCCCGCCCGCGCCGCCGTCGGCGTCGCCGCCCTGCCCAAGGGAGCCGGCGTGGAGATGGAGGGCATCATGTCCCTGGCGGACTGACGGACCGCCATGACGGGAGAAGCCGCGGCCCGTGCGCCGTTGACCGCGCTCAAGGGCGTCGGGTCCCGCGTGGCCGAGCGTCTTCAGCGGCTCGGTATCGCCCGCATCGAGGACCTCCTCTTCCACCTGCCGCTGCGCTACGAGGATCGCACCCGTGTCGTGCCCATCCATCAGGTGCGGCCCGGACAGCAGCTACTGGTGGCCGGCGAGATCCGGCGGGCCGAGGTGGTGGGTGGAGGGCGCGCGCGGCGGCTCGTCTGCGATCTGGCCGACGACACCGGCCAGCTCACGCTGCAATTCTTCAATTTCTACCCCAGTCAGGCCAAGCGCTACCGAGCCGGTGCGCGGGTCCGCTGTTTCGGCGAGGTCCGCGGCGGCGGCCTCATGCCGGTGATGATCCATCCCGAGGTGGAATTCGACGACGCGGCGCCCGCCGAGGAGGCTGGCTTGACGCCCGTCTATCCCACCACCCAGGGCCTGGCCCAGGCGACCCTGCGCCGGCTGGTGGCCCAGGCCGTGGACCGGGTGCAGGCTGCCGGCGGCCTGTCCGAACTCCTGCCCGCGGATCTGGCCCGGGAGCTGCAGCTGCCAGGTCTGAACGAGGCCCTGCGCTACGTCCACGAGCCGCCGGCCGACGCCCCCATCGACGCGCTGGTCGCCGGCAGCCATCCGGCCTGCCGCCGGCTGGCACTGGATGAGCTGCTCGGCCACCATCTGAGCATGAGGCTGCTGCGTCAGAGCCTGGTCTCCGGCGCGGGGGCGCCCCGGGTCAGCGGGGCTGGCGCGCTGATCGAGCGCTTCCGCGCCCGCCTGCCGTTCGAGTTGACGGCGGCGCAGACCCGGGTGGACGCCGAGATCGCCGAGGACCTGGGCGCGGGCAGCCCCATGATGCGTCTGGTCCAGGGCGACGTGGGCTCGGGCAAGACCGTGGTGGCGGCGATGGCGGCCCTGCGGCTGATCGAGGCGGGCTGGCAGGTGGCGGTCATGGCGCCCACGGAGCTGCTTTCCGAGCAGCACCTGCGCAATTTCCGCCACTGGCTGGAGCCGCTGGGGCTGGATGTGGCGTGGCTCTCCGGCCGGCTGCCGGCGGCGGAGCGCCAGGCGGTGCTGGATGCCCTTGCCGGCGGTGACGCGGGATTGGTCGTGGGCACCCACGCCCTGTTCCAGGAGCAGGTTCGCTTCGCGCAACTGGGGCTGGCGATCGTCGACGAGCAGCATCGCTTCGGGGTCCATCAGCGGCTGGCGTTGCGGGAGAAAGGCAGCCGCAACGGTCTGCAGCCCCACCAGATGATCATGACCGCCACGCCCATACCGCGGACGCTGGCGATGACGGCCTATGCCGATCTCGACGTCTCCGTCATCGACGAGCTCCCGCCGGGCCGCCAACCGGTACGCACCGTGGTGGTCCCGGACAGCCGGCGAGAGGAAGTGATGACCCGCATCCGGGACGCCTGTGCCAGCGGCCGGCAGGCCTATTGGGTCTGCACGCTGGTGGACGAGTCCGAGGCCGTGGAGGCCCGCGCGGCCGAGGCCACGGCGGCGCAGCTTGCGCAGTCCCTGCCGGAGCTGCGGGTGGGCCTGGTTCACGGCCGGCAGCGGACCGCCGACAAGGAAGCGGCCATGCGGGCCTTCGAGGCCGGCGAGACCCAGCTGCTGGTCGCGACCACCGTCATCGAGGTGGGCGTGGATGTCCCCAACGCCAGCCTGATGATCATCGAGAACGCCGAGCGTTTCGGCCTTGCCCAGCTGCACCAGCTCCGCGGCCGGGTCGGCCGGGGCAGCGCCGAGAGTAGCTGCGTGCTGCTCTACCGCTCGCCGTTGTCGGACACGGCGAGGGCCCGCCTCGCGGTGATGCGGGAGACGAACGACGGTTTCTTGATCGCCAGGCGGGATCTGGAGCTGCGCGGGCCCGGGGAGCTGCTCGGTACCCGCCAGACGGGGGCGCTTCAGTACCGCGTTGCCGATCTGATGCGCGACCGGGACCTGCTGGAGCCCATCCGGCGCAGCGCGGACGATTTTCTGCGCGCGCACCGCCCCGATGCCGAGGCCCTGGTGGCGCGCTGGGTGGGCCACGGTGTGCGCTACAGCCAGGTGTGAATTGCCCGCGGGCCCGTGCGACAATCACGGCCCGACTGGCGCCGGCGTCCCGGCGTCCATCCCGCTTCCGGAAACGGACATGAGCGATTCGACCCGAGATCAATATGCCCGGGGCCATGCCCGAGCCAGTATCGATGCGGCCTGGCAGCCGCGCTGCGCGCCCAGCGTGCAGAGCGTGCCGCGGCCGCTGAAGCCCTGGCTGGACGAGCCCGGTTCCCTGACCCGCCGGTTGCGTGGCCTCTGCGGCGGCGGCTTTAACGTTCGTGTGGCGCGTGAGGGCTGGCGGATCCCGGCGGTTTCCGAGTCGCTATCGCTGGGGCTGCGTCTATCGGCGACCGGGTGGGTGCGCGAGGTGTTGCTGCGCTGCGACGGGCAGCCGCTGGTCTTCGCCCGCACGGTCATGCCCGCGGCCATCCTGCGGGGCCACTACCGGGCCCTGCGCCATCTTGGCCGCCGCCCGCTCGGGAGTCTGCTGTTCGGACGCGACACCATTCGTCGTGGTCCGCTCACGGTGGCCCGGCTGGAGCCGCCGCATCGGTTACACGACCGGGCGCGGGCGCTGACCGGCGTGGACGACGCGGTCTGGGCGCGGCGCTCGGTATTTCACGTCGGGACAAAGCCGATCCTGGTGACCGAGGTCTTCCTCCCCGAGCTGGTGAGCCGGCTGCAGCAGGAGGGCGCGCATTGATGAATACGCTGCTGGCCCGGGTGCTCGACCGTATCGACGCCTATGCCCGGTTGACCCGCATCGACCGGCCCATCGGCAATTTCCTGTTGCTCTGGCCCATGCTCTGGGCGCTTTGGCTGGCCGCGGAAGGGCCGCCGCGGCCGCTGGTGCTCGGGGTGTTCGTCGCCGGCGTCGTGGTCATGCGCGCGGCGGGTTGCGTGATCAACGACTTCGCCGATCGCAACTTCGACGGCCACGTCAAGCGCACCGTGTCCCGTCCCATGGCAACCGGACGGGTCAGCGCGAAAGAGGCTCTGACCCTGTTCGTGGTGCTGTGCCTGGTGGCTTTCGCGCTGGTGCTGCTGATGAACGCCCTCACCATCTGGCTGTCGCTGGTCGCCGTGGCTCTGGCCGCAACCTATCCGTTCATGAAGCGCTACACTTATCTGCCCCAGGTGCACCTGGGCGCGGCCTTCGGCTGGGCGGTACCGATGGCCTTCGCCGCCGAGCTCGACAGCGTGCCGCCGCTGGCCTGGCTGGTTTTCATCGCGGCGGTGGTCTGGGCGACGGTCTACGACACCATGTACGCCATGGTGGACCGCGACGACGACCTGAAGGTAGGCATCAAGTCCACGGCCGTGCTTTTCGGCGATCAGGACCGGCCCATCATCGGCATCCTCCAGGCGCTGCTGACCCTGATCCTGATCGTCATCGGTGTCAGAGCACAAATGGGCGCCTATTACTTCGTATCCCTGGGTGCGGCAACGCTTTGCTTCGTCTACCAGCAGTACCTGATCAGGGACCGTGACCGCGAGTCGTGCTTCCGCGGGTTCATGAACAACAATATCTACGGCGGCATCGTTTTCCTGGGCATCGTGCTCCACTACACCTACGGCGCCGGCTGAGGGCCGGCGCGCACCGGCATGATGCCCATCCTAAGCCGCCCGAGCCACCGCCCAGACGTCAACGCGGGCGACACCGGCGCGCCGCAGGCAGGCGGCGGCCGCCCGGATGGTGCTCGCTGTCGTGACCACGTCGTCCACCAGCGCCACGTAGCGCGGCGTGTCTTTTGCGTTGCACTGGAAGGCGCCCCGCAGGTTGCGGCGCCGTCCCGGCGCCGATAACCCGGCCTGGCTGTCGGTGCGGCGGATGCGGCGCAACATGCCGGGCGCAATGTCCGGCCCCAGCTCGCGGCGCAGCGCGCGGGCCACCTCCCGGGCCTGGTTGAAACCGCGTTGGCGCAGCCGTGCCGGGTGAAGCGGCACCGGGACGATCCACTCCGGGGCCGGGACGCCCTCGGCGATCAGCCGCTCGGCCAGCAGGCTGCCCAGCAGAGCGCCATCGGCGAGCCGCCCCTCGTACTTCAAGCGCTTCACGAGGGTGTCAACGGGCCAGGCGTAGCGAAAAGCCACGGTCGTTGCGGTGAAGGCCGGCGGATCGGCGAGGCATTCGCCGCAGACGTCGCCGCCGGGCAGGGGCAGGGCGCAGCGCCGGCAACCGGGCACGGCCCAGGGCAGATCGGCCCTGCAGGCGGAACAACAACCGGTGCGGTGTTCACTGCCGCTGGCGCCGCAGAAACGGCACGGCTGCGGCAGCAGGCGGTCCATCACTCGGCGCAGCGCCCTATCGGGCTTGCGGTTGACTGCAGTACGGGTCACGTTACCATCCTTGGCCAATTGCCATACCGTGACGGCCTTGCGGTATTGCATCGCGTTGCCGCCCCGGAGACGAAGCTGGAGAACATTTACCATGGAATCCGTCCCCCAGGACACTGTCACCCGGCACGACTGGCGCCTCGAGGAGATCGAGGCGCTGTTCGAGCTGCCGTTCAACGACCTGCTGTTCCAGGCGCAGACGACACATCGGCGTCACTTCGATCCCAATGCCGTGCAGGTCAGTACGCTGCTGAGCGTCAAGACCGGCGCCTGTCCGGAGGACTGCAAGTACTGCCCCCAGAGCGTGCGTTACGACACCGGCCTGGAGCGGGAATCGCTCATGGACGTGGACGAAGTGGTGCGGGCCGCCGAGCGTGCCCGCGCCGCGGGGGCGACGCGTTTCTGCATGGGTGCGGCCTGGCGCTCGCCCAAGCGCAAGGACCTGGAGGCCATGTGCCGCATGGTCGAGGCGGTCAAGGCACTCGGGATGGAGACCTGCGTGACGGCGGGCATGCTCACCGCCGAGCAGGCCCAGACCCTCAAGGAGACCGGGCTCGATTACTACAACCACAACGTGGATACCTCGCCGGAATATTACGATCAGGTTGTTACCACCCGCACCTACGAGGACCGGCTGGACACCCTGGAGAACGTCCGGGAGGCGGGGCTCAAGACCTGCTGCGGCGGCATCGTGGGCATGGGCGAGACGGTCCGGGACCGGGCGCGCATGCTCCAGGTGCTGGCCAACCTGCCCGAGCATCCGGGCAGCGTGCCGATCAACCAGCTCATCCAGGTGCCGGGCACGCCGTTCCACGGTCTGGACCCGGTGGATCCGCTGGACTTCGTCCGCACCATCGCCGTTGCGCGCATCATCATGCCGCGCTCCTACGTCCGGCTCTCTGCCGGTCGCACGGAAATGAGCGACGAAACCCAGGCGCTGTGTTTCATGGCCGGGGCCAACAGCATCTTCTACGGCGACAAGCTGCTGACCACCGGGAACCCCGACGCCGATCATGACCGGCGGCTGCTGGAGCGGCTCGGCCTGCGCTTCGAGACCGTCGAAGGCGAGACCGTGACGCCGCCGAAGCCGGAGGACGCCGAAGCCGCGCGTGCCTGAATCGGGGCGTCCTGCCGGCATGGACGAGGCGCTGCGCGCCGATCTCGAGGCGCGGCGGGCCGCGGGTCTGTACCGACGCCCGCGCCGGGTGCGCCGCATCGACGGTGCCGAGGCGGAGGTGGACGGCCGGCGCGTGGTGGTTTTCTGCAGCAACGATTACCTGGGGCTGGCCGGCGATTCCCGGGTGGCGGCGGCTCTCGCGGAGGCGGCCCGCCGACACGGTGCCGGCAGCGGCGCCGCCCACCTCGTCAGCGGCCACGCCGAGCCCCACGAAGCCCTGGAGCAGGACCTGGCCGCCTATCTCGGGCGCGAACGGGCACTGCTCTTCTCCACCGGCTACATGGCCAACCTCGGGGTCATCGACGCCCTGGGCCGGCGTGGTGATCCCGTCTACCAGGACCGGCTCAACCACGCCTCGCTGCTGGACGGCGCCCGCCTGGCCGGGGCGAGGCTGGAGCGCTACCGCCACGGCGACCTCGAAGATCTGGAGCGGCGGATGGCGCGTCGCGGTGGTGACGGCCGACTGGTGGTCACCGACGGGGTTTTCAGCATGGATGGCGACGTCGCGCCGCTGGCCGGCCTGGCCGCGGCAACGCGGCGCCACGGGGCCCGGCTCATGGTGGACGACGCCCACG
>JACDUA010000150.1 GCA_013519935.1 Ectothiorhodospiraceae bacterium WFHF3C12
ATTTGTTTATTTTTCTAAATACATTCAAATATGTATCCGCTCATGAGACAATAACCCTGATAAATGCTTCAATAATATTGAAAAAGGAAGAGTATGAGTATTCAACATTTCCGTGTCGCCCTTATTCCCTTTTTTGCGGCATTTTGCCTTCCTGTTTTTGCTCACCCAGAAACGCTGGTGAAAGTAAAGGATGCTGAAGATCAGTTGGGTGCACGAGTGGGTTACATCGAACTGGATCTCAACAGCGGTAAGATCCTTGAGAGTTTTCGCCCCGAAGAACGTTTTCCAATGATGAGCACTTTTAAAGTTCTGCTATGTGGCGCGGTATTATCCCGTATTGACGCCGGGCAAGAGCAACTCGGTCGCCGCATACACTATTCTCAGAATGACTTGGTTGAGTACTCACCAGTCACAGAAAAGCATCTTACGGATGGCATGACAGTAAGAGAATTATGCAGTGCTGCCATAACCATGAGTGATAACACTGCGGCCAACTTACTTCTGACAACGATCGGAGGACCGAAGGAGCTAACCGCTTTTTTGCACAACATGGGGGATCATGTAACTCGCCTTGATCGTTGGGAACCGGAGCTGAATGAAGCCATACCAAACGACGAGCGTGACACCACGATGCCTGTAGCAATGGCAACAACGTTGCGCAAACTATTAACTGGCGAACTACTTACTCTAGCTTCCCGGCAACAATTAATAGACTGGATGGAGGCGGATAAAGTTGCAGGACCACTTCTGCGCTCGGCCCTTCCGGCTGGCTGGTTTATTGCTGATAAATCTGGAGCCGGTGAGCGTGGGTCTCGCGGTATCATTGCAGCACTGGGGCCAGATGGTAAGCCCTCCCGTATCGTAGTTATCTACACGACGGGGAGTCAGGCAACTATGGATGAACGAAATAGACAGATCGCTGAGATAGGTGCCTCACTGATTAAGCATTGGTAACTGTCAGACCAAGTTTACTCATATATACTTTAGATTGATTTAAAACTTCATTTTTAATTTAAAAGGATCTAGGTGAAGATCCTTTTTGATAATCTCATGACCAAAATCCCTTAACGTGAGTTTTCGTTCCACTGAGCGTCAGACCCCGTAGAAAAGATCAAAGGATCTTCTTGAGATCCTTTTTTTCTGCGCGTAATCTGCTGCTTGCAAACAAAAAAACCACCGCTACCAGCGGTGGTTTGTTTGCCGGATCAAGAGCTACCAACTCTTTTTCCGAAGGTAACTGGCTTCAGCAGAGCGCAGATACCAAATACTGTTCTTCTAGTGTAGCCGTAGTTAGGCCACCACTTCAAGAACTCTGTAGCACCGCCTACATACCTCGCTCTGCTAATCCTGTTACCAGTGGCTGCTGCCAGTGGCGATAAGTCGTGTCTTACCGGGTTGGACTCAAGACGATAGTTACCGGATAAGGCGCAGCGGTCGGGCTGAACGGGGGGTTCGTGCACACAGCCCAGCTTGGAGCGAACGACCTACACCGAACTGAGATACCTACAGCGTGAGCTATGAGAAAGCGCCACGCTTCCCGAAGGGAGAAAGGCGGACAGGTATCCGGTAAGCGGCAGGGTCGGAACAGGAGAGCGCACGAGGGAGCTTCCAGGGGGAAACGCCTGGTATCTTTATAGTCCTGTCGGGTTTCGCCACCTCTGACTTGAGCGTCGATTTTTGTGATGCTCGTCAGGGGGGCGGAGCCTATGGAAAAACGCCAGCAACGCGGCCTTTTTACGGTTCCTGGCCTTTTGCTGGCCTTTTGCTCACATGTTCTTTCCTGCGTTATCCCCTGATTCTGTGGATAACCGTATTACCGCCTTTGAGTGAGCTGATACCGCTCGCCGCAGCCGAACGACCGAGCGCAGCGAGTCAGTGAGCGAGGAAGCGGAAGAGCGCCCAATACGCAAACCGCCTCTCCCCGCGCGTTGGCCGATTCATTAATGCAGCTGGCACGACAGGTTTCCCGACTGGAAAGCGGGCAGTGAGCGCAACGCAATTAATGTGAGTTAGCTCACTCATTAGGCACCCCAGGCTTTACACTTTATGCTTCCGGCTCGTATGTTGTGTGGAATTGTGAGCGGATAA
>JACDUA010000151.1 GCA_013519935.1 Ectothiorhodospiraceae bacterium WFHF3C12
GCTCTCCGGCAGCGGGGCCAGCTCGATGGCGCCGGGGGCGCGTTCCGCCAGCTCGGCCAGGCGTTTGCCGGTGCTGTCCCCCGTCATCCATGGGGCCTTGCCGGCGCGTTCCTCGGCGCTGACACCGTCGGCCTGATGGAGCAGCCAGGCGAGAGCCCCGTTCTGGGCGGTGTTGATGGGGCCCCAGGGCAGGTAGCAGGCCTGCTCGGCCCGGGTCAGGGCCACGTAGAGCAGCCGCACGGCCTCCGCCCGGTCCTCGGCAATGGCCCGGGCGGCGGCCTCGTCGTCGGCGGCGACGAAGTCCAGGCAGGCCTGGCCGTCGTCGTCGTGGTAGAGGAACGGCGGCTTGTCCGCGCTGCCCCCGGCGCCGAGCACGGGGGCAAAGGGCAGGAACACGACGCCGTACTGCAGGCCCTTGACCTTGTGCACGGTGGCGATGCGCACGAGGGCGTCGTCGGACTCCAGCCGCAGCTGGCGCTCGTCGTCGGTGTTGTCGGCGGCCGGGTCGGCGATCATGCGGTTGAGCCAGTCCACCAGCCCGCCCAGGCCGAACTGCTCGCCGCTTGCCTGCTGCAGCAGCTCGGCCAGCTGCAGGTAGTTGGTCATGCGCCGCTCGCCGTCCTCCAGGGCCAGCAGCCGCGGCGCCTCGGCCTGCAATAGGGGCTGCAGCATGGCCAGCACCCCGGCCCGGCGCCAGCGCTCGTGGAGCTGCTGGAAACGCGCCGTGACCCCGCGCCACTCGACCTCGTCGCCGGCCAGGCGGATCAGATCGCCGAGGCGGTAGCCCAGCAGGGGCGTTGCCAGGGCGGCGCGCAGCAGGTCCTCGTCGGCGGGGCTGGCGGCCGCCTGGAGCAGCCCCAGTACGTGGCCCGCCTCCTCGCTGGCGAAGACGCTCTGCTGGTGCAGGCACACGGCCGCGATGCCGCGGCGGCTCAGGGCCCGCTGCATCTCCGCGGCCTGGGCGTTGGTGTTCACAAGCACCGCGATGTCCGCCGG
Organism: Ectothiorhodospiraceae bacterium WFHF3C12; assembly: GCA_013519935.1. Classification (GTDB taxonomy): domain Bacteria; phylum Pseudomonadota; class Gammaproteobacteria; order Nitrococcales; family Nitrococcaceae; genus WFHF3C12. Next base: position 997 of record JACDUA010000151.1, read on the forward strand.
GGCCAGGGCGCGGCTGTCGCCGTCGTCGGTCGCCACCTCGGTGGCGCCGTCCAGCAGGGCGTGGATCTGGTGCACCGTGGCGTCGATCAGGCGGGGCTCGGCGTCCTTCTTGGGCAGCTCGTCGTCGAGCCGCCACAGGGTCATGGCGGGCAGGTCCCGGCCCTCGCGGCGCAGGGTGCGGTCCCCGTCCCGGCGACCGGCCTTCACGCGCTGGAAGCGGATGGCGTCGATGACGAAGGCCTCATCGCCGCCGGCGCGGAACACGGCCTCCACGGCGTCCAGCACGGGTTTGGTGGAGCGGAAGTTGGTGTCCAGGTGATAGCGGGCATCGGCGTCCCGGGCCGCCTGCAGATAGGCGAAGACATCGCCGCCGCGAAAGCCGTAGATGGCCTGCTTGGGATCGCCGATCATCAACAGCCCGCCGTGCCCGCGCTCGGCGTAGATGCGCCGGAGGATGGCGTACTGCAGCGGGTCGGTGTCCTGGAACTCGTCCACCAGGGCCCAGGGCCAGGTGGTGTGCAGGGCGTCGGCCAGGGCCGGGCCGCCGTGGTCGTCATGGATGGCCTCATGCAGCCCGGTGACCATGTCGGTGAAGCTGTACTGGCGCCGCTCGCGCTTGCGCGCCAGCACGGCCGTCTGCACCGTGGCCAGCGCATCGCGCAGGGCGGCGAGGCGACCCAGGGGCTGGAGCCGCGCCAGGGCCTGCACCACGTCGAGATCCTGGGGCCGGAACCAGTCCTCCGCCGGGCCCTTCTTGCAGACACCGCGCACGGCGCCGTCGGAGGCCAGGGTGTGCAGCCACTCGGGCAGCCCGGCGTGGCCGGCCACCGTGCC
>JACDUA010000152.1 GCA_013519935.1 Ectothiorhodospiraceae bacterium WFHF3C12
CGCCGAGCGCACGCTGGCGGCGGCCCTGGAGCATGGCTGGGGGGTGACGGAGTGGGCGCCGGCCGCCTCGCGGCTGGAAACCCTGTTTCTGGAGCGGGTCCATGGTCGTGGCTGAGCGGCGCCCGGCCCGGGACCGGCGGGAGCGGAAGCGGGCATGTGGCTGATCGCAGGCCGTGAGCTGCGCGGGCTGCTGGCGGCGCCGTCCACCTGGTTGCTGGCGGCGCTCAGCCAGTTCCTGCTGGCCTGGTATTTCATGGTGTTGCTCGACCGCTACCGCATCGAGCTGCAGCCGCGCCTGGTGGCCAGCAACAGCGCGCTGGGCGTGACCGATCTGGTGATTGCGCCGTTTCTCGGCGGCATGCCGCTGCTGGTGCTGCTGGTGCTCGCGGCCGCGCTGCTGGCCATGGGCACGGTGGCCAGCGAGCGTCGCGGCGGCACGCTGGCGCTGTTGCTCAGTGCCCCGCTGGCGAGCTGGCGCATCGTTCTGGGCAAGTATCTCGGCACGCTGGCTGTGGTTGCGGGTCTGCTGACCCTGTGGTGGCTGATGCCGCTGTCCCTGATGGCGGTGACCGCCATCGATCCGCTGCGGCTACTACTGGCGTTGCTGGCATTGTGGCTGTTCGCGGCCGTGCTGGTGGGCGTCGTGCTTTTCGCCTCGGCCTGCACGGAGGTCCCGGCGGTGGCGGCCATGAGCGGGTTCGCCGCCGGGCTGTTCCTGCTGCTTTTCGCGCGCACCAGCGGCGTGCCCGGAGGCGTGCTCGACGCCCTGTCCGCCACGGCACACCTGCGCCCGCTGCTGGAGGGGCGTTTGAGCAGCGCCGATGTCGTCTACTTCCTGCTCGCCGCCGGCCTGTTCATCGTCCTGGCGGTGTTGCGCCTGAGGCAGTTGCGGGGGGTGGGAGCGTGAGCATCCTGTTGCGCCGGCTGCGCCTGTGGCTTGGCATCGCGACCCTGCTGGCCGCCGTCGTCACCCTGGGGTGGCTGTCCCAGCGCTATCCGCTGCAGGTCCACGTCGCGGCGGCCGGCGAGCTCGAGCTGGGTGAGGCGAGCCGGCGACTGCTGGCACACTTCGAGGAGCCGGTGCGGATTACCGCCTTCGTCGATCCGGGCTCGGCGTTACGCGGCCATATCTCGCGGCTGCTGTCGACGTACCGGTCGGCCAAGGCGGATCTTCAGTTCGATATCGTCGATCCGGATCAGCGCCCGGAGCTGGTCCGGGAGCTCGCAGTGACCCGGCGCGGAGAGGTGGTGGTGGAATACCGCGGGCGCCGGGAGCGGGCCATGGCCCCCACCCAGGCGCGCATCAGCGCCGCCCTGGAGCGGCTGTTGTTCGAGGCGGATCCCTACATCGCCTTCGTCACCGGCCACGGCGAGCGCGACCTCCTGGGCCTGGCCAACTTCGATATGGGTCAGTTCGGCCGCCAGCTCCAGCGCAAGGGCTATCGAATTCAGCCCTGGCGCCTGAGTCGCGGTCAGCCGGTGCCGGACAATGCCAATCTGCTCGTGGTCGCCGGCCCGCAGTCGCCGCTCTCGGCCGGTGAGCGGGCGGCGTTGGCCGATTACCTGGACCGCGGCGGAGCGTTGCTGTGGCTGACCGAGCCCGCGGCGGGGCCGCAGCGCGGGGCACTGGGAGAACTGCTTGGCGTGCGTCGGAGGCCCGGGGTGGTGGTGGACCCGTCGGCGGGGGCGCTGCTGGCCGTCGACGATCCACGGCTGCTGCTGCTGGACGGCGATCTGCAGCACGAGGCGGTGGCCATTCCCGAGGCCCCGGTTCTGCTGCCGCGCGCCGCAGCGCTGGAGGCCGACCCGCCGTCCGGATG
>JACDUA010000153.1 GCA_013519935.1 Ectothiorhodospiraceae bacterium WFHF3C12
CAGGGCGCTGGCCTGGTCTCCGCCGGGCTGACCGCCGACGCCGTCGGCCACCACCGCGAAGGCCGCGCTGCCGTCGGGCGCCACCCACCAGTCCAGGCTATCCTCGTTGCGCTCGCGGCGCTTTCCCACGTCGCTGGCGCCGGCGGCTCGGATCGTCCGGACCGGGTTCTCAGCCATGCTTGCGCGTTCCCCGCGTCATGCCTCAGCCCGCCGTGGCCTCTGAGCGCCGCGCCCGGCTGGCCGCCTTGCGCAGGGCGTCCGCCATCTCGCCGGCGGAGTGGTAGCGTTTCTCCGGGCTCTTCTGCAGCGCGCGGTTGACGATTCGCGCCACTGCCGCCGGGAGCTCGGGGCGCACGGTACGCACGCCCTTGGGCTTGGCCGTTGTGATCTGGTAGGCGATGCCCGCCAGGTTCTCCCCGCGGAACGGCACTTCGCCGGTGACCAGCTGATAGAGGGTCACGCCCAGGCTGAAGATGTCGCTGCGCCCGTCGACGGTGTCGCCCGTGAGCTGTTCCGGCGCCATGTACGAGGGTGTGCCGACGATGGATCCGGTGCGGGTCCGGGAGCTGTCCATCACCCGCGCGATGCCGAAGTCCGTGACCTTCACCCGGCCGCTGTCGGTATCGTAGATGATATTGGCGGGCTTGATGTCGCGGTGGACGATACCCTCGCCGTGGGCGTAGTCCAGAGCGTCGGCCACCTCGGCGATCACCTGCAGGGCCTCGCCTACCGGCAGCATGTCCCGCTGGCCGGTGAAGGCCGCCAGGGTCCGCCCGGCGGCGTAATCCATGGCGATGAAGGCGAGGTCCGCCTCCTCGCCCACGTCGTAAACGGTGACGATATTGGGATGGCTGAGCCGTCCGGCGGCCTCCGCCTCCCGGGCGAAACGGGTCTTGAAGGTCTCCAGCTCCTCGGCGTCGAACTGGGAGAAGGCCAGGGTCTTGATGGCCACCTCGCGGCCGATCTTCGGGTCCCGCCCCAGGTAAACGACACCGGTCGCACCGCGCCCGAGCTCCCGGACCACCTCGTAGCGGCCGATCAGCGGGCGGGCCAGCTCGCCCTCGGCGATCACCACCGTCTGGCCGGGATCGGCCGCGGAGCGCGCCGGCTGCAGGGATTGCAGGTGGCTCTTGACGTCCCGATAGCCCGGCCGGCGCGCCTGGAGCCACTCGAAAACCGCCTTGGCCTGTTCATACTGGCGCCGGCGGGCCAGCGCCGTACCGCAGCGGTATACCAGCTCCAGCACCTCTTCGCCCGGCGCGCAGCGGCGCAGCGTATTGAACGCGTCCTCGTGGTCGCCGTGATCCACCTGGTAGGCAGCGAGGCGTCGCAGGGCGTGTTCCCGCTCCGTGCTCAGCCGGTGCAGCCGCCGGCCGGGCAGGCGGGCCAGCAGCGCCAGCGGATGCCCGGCAACGAGCAGGGCGAGTGCCGGGGTGAAGCCAAGCCAGATACCGTACTTGAGATAGGCGCCGGCCTCGGCGCCGACGATGCCCAGCAGCAGGAGAAGGGACAGTAGCCCGCCCACGACGAGCCCCAGGCGCGGCACCAGGAACGCCGCGTACAGTGCCAGCACCAGCACCAGGCCCGTCCCGCTCGCGGCCGCCCAGTAGGGTGTATGGGCCGTCTGCCCCTCCAGCAGCGCGGCGACGGCCGGAGCCAGCCCGTCGGCCAG
>JACDUA010000154.1 GCA_013519935.1 Ectothiorhodospiraceae bacterium WFHF3C12
AGCGGCTGAAGCCGCGCACGGGGTCCCGCTCGACGCGAGCGCGCAGGTCCGCCAGGGCCTCCGGCGCCATCGCCGCGGGCCAGTCCGCCCCCTGAACGAATCGAGGGGTCCCTGCCACCAGCACCAGGCCGGCGGCGGGATGACCGTCCAGTACCGCGTGCAAAGCGAGCTGGGCGCCCAACGACCACGCGAGCCAGACGGCGTGGTGAGGCGCCGCCGCGGCCACCCGCGCCGCCGCGTGGGCGGTATCGAACGGAATCGCCCGATTGATGCCGTGCCCCGGCAGATCGATGAGGTGGACACGCCACTGCCCAGCCAGCGCCTCGGCCAGGTTGGACCACACCGTCGAGCTCATGCCCCAGCCCGGCAGCATCACCAGAGGCGGTCCCGCCCCGAGCGTGTCGAACTGAAGGTTTGCGCTCACCGGGAGGGCGCCAGCCGCGCCAGCGCCGACAGGAGCTGGTCCAGATGGCTGTCCGTGTGGACGGCGCTGAGGGTGACCCGCAGCCGCGCCGTTCCGTCTGGCACGGTGGGCGGCCGGATAGCACTGACCAGCACGCCGGCCCGCTCCAGATCGCGGGCGGCGGCCAGGGCCGCCTCGGCGCCTCCGACGACCACCGGCTGGATGGGCGTCCGGGACGGCATCAGGGTCAGCCCGAGGCACCCTGCCTCGCGGCGGAACCGCTCGATCAGGGCGCGCAGGCGCTCCCGCCGCCAGTCTTCCCCGGCGGCGATGGCCAGGGCGTGACGTGTAGCCACGGCCATTGCCGGCGGCATGGCCGTGGTATAGACGTAAGTCCGGGCATGCTGGATCAAGGTTTCGATGAGCGCCTCGCTGCCGGCCACGAACGCCCCGCTGGTCCCCAGGGCCTTGCCAAGGGTACCGACGAGGATCGGCGCATCGGCCTGGCCAAGCCCGGCCTCATAAAGGCTGCCGCGGCCTGCGGCGCCCAGCACGCCCAGGCCGTGGGCGTCGTCCACCATGAGCCGGGCCCCGTG
>JACDUA010000155.1 GCA_013519935.1 Ectothiorhodospiraceae bacterium WFHF3C12
CACCCAGGCGTCGGCCGTCGGGTTGCTGCGCCGGCGCAAGCGCCGCCGCCGCAAACCCCTGGCGGTGATGGTTCGCGACCTGGCCGCGGCCCGGCGGATCTGCACCGTCTCCGAAGCCCAGGCGCGGCTGCTGACCGGCCCCGTTGCCCCCATCGTACTGCTGCCCCGCCGTCCGGGCGCCCTGCCGGATGACCTCGCCCCGGGCAATCCCGGCCTGGGGGTGATGCTGGCCTATGCGCCGCTGCATCACCTGTTGCTGGCGGCACTGGGTCGTCCCGTGGTGGCGACCAGCGGCAATCTCAGCGACGAGCCCATATGCACCGAGAACGCGCAGGCGCTGGAGCGGCTCGCCGGTCTCGCCGACGGCTTCCTGATCCACGACCGGCCGATCGAGCGCCCCGTGGAAGACTCGGTCATGCAGATCGCGGCGGATCAACCGATGGTCCTGCGGGCGGGTCGGGGCCTGGCGCCTGTGACCCTGCCACGCGATGAGGCGGGGCCGGCCGGCCTGGCAGTGGGCGCTTACCTGAAGAGCGCCCCGGCCGTGGCGACGCGCAGGCAGTGGGTGCTCGCGGCCCATGTCGGTGATCTGGACACGCCCCAGGCCCGCGACGCCCTGGAGGCCTCGGTGGCGGATCATCTGCGCCTCTACCACATTCAGCCAGGCTGGGTGGCGCGGGATCTGCATCCGGACTATCCCTCCTCCGACATCGCCGAGCGCTGGCCGTCGGCCGTGATCCGTCCGGTGCAGCACCACCACGCCCATATAGCGGCGGTCATGGCCGAGCATGCCCTGACGGGACCGGTGCTCGGCGTCGCCTGGGACGGCGTCGGTCTGGGTGATGACGGCACGGCCTGGGGCGGCGAATGCCTCGTGGCCGAACGGTCCGCCTTCCACCGCTTCGCCCGGCTGCGGCCCTTCCCGCTGCCCGGCGGCGACC
>JACDUA010000156.1 GCA_013519935.1 Ectothiorhodospiraceae bacterium WFHF3C12
CGGCGCGGCTGGCCAGGGCGAGCGCCAGTGCCACCGGCGGGCTGGCACCATGGCGCAGGCCCCAGTCCGCCAGCGCGGTATCCACGGCCCGCAGGCGCCCGTCGGCGCAGGCCGTTCTGAGCCGTTCCGCCAGGGTCACGCCTCACCTCCCAGCGTCGCGTCCAGGGCGGTGATCAGCGCCGCCGGCGGCCGGTCGGTGAATACCCCGTCGGGCGCCTCCCCGCCGCGCATGCCGCGCAGGAAGAGATAGTGCACGCCGCCGAGATGGGTTTCCGGGTCGTAGCCCGGCAGTCGGTGCCTCAGGTGGCGGTGCAGGGCCACGCAGTAGATCAGGTACTGCAGATCATAATGGGCGTCGGTGACGGCCCGCTGCAGGCGCTCACCCCGGTAGGCCGCCGGGTCGGCGCCCAGGTCGTTGGTCTTGTAGTCGATGACGAAGTAGCGTCCGTCCGCCTCCACGGTGAGATCGATATAGCCGTTCATGAGCCCGGCCAGGGCCTCCCGCTGACGGCTCTCCGGCAGGCCCGTGGCGTAGCCGTGATCCCGCAGCAGGGCCAGCACCCTGTCCAGCCGCGGTCCGCCCAGGCCCAGCATGAACTCCATCTCCGCCACCCGGTGTTCGGCCGGCACCGCCGCCAGCGGCCCGATGCCGGGCAGCTCGGTGTGCAGGCAGGCGCCGATCAGCCCGCCCACCTGCTCCAGCAGGGTGGCTCGGGGGCGACCCTCGGGCAGGGCCAGGCCGGCCCCGCGCAAGTACTTCTCCACGTGCTGACGGTTCGCCTCGGACAGCGGCTCGTCCGGCGCCGGCCAGGCGCCGAAGTCGGCATGCTCCAGCATGTCGTGCACCGCCGTGCCGAAGGTGGCGCCGCGCAGGGCGATCTCCGCGCCCGGGGCGGGTGCGAGCTGCTCGTCGGGAGCCTCGTCGCCGGC
>JACDUA010000157.1 GCA_013519935.1 Ectothiorhodospiraceae bacterium WFHF3C12
CCCTTCGGGGCCATTGTTTCTCTGTGGAGGAGTCCATGACGAAAGATGAACTGATTGCCCGTCTCCGCTCGCTGGGTGAACAACTGAACCGTGATGTCAGCCTGACGGGGACGAAAGAAGAACTGGCGCTCCGTGTGGCAGAGCTGAAAGAGGAGCTTGATGACACGGATGAAACTGCCGGTCAGGACACCCCTCTCAGCCGGGAAAATGTGCTGACCGGACATGAAAATGAGGTGGGATCAGCGCAGCCGGATACCGTGATTCTGGATACGTCTGAACTGGTCACGGTCGTGGCACTGGTGAAGCTGCATACTGATGCACTTCACGCCACGCGGGATGAACCTGTGGCATTTGTGCTGCCGGGAACGGCGTTTCGTGTCTCTGCCGGTGTGGCAGCCGAAATGACAGAGCGCGGCCTGGCCAGAATGCAATAACGGGAGGCGCTGTGGCTGATTTCGATAACCTGTTCGATGCTGCCATTGCCCGCGCCGATGAAACGATACGCGGGTACATGGGAACGTCAGCCACCATTACATCCGGTGAGCAGTCAGGTGCGGTGATACGTGGTGTTTTTGATGACCCTGAAAATATCAGCTATGCCGGACAGGGCGTGCGCGTTGAAGGCTCCAGCCCGTCCCTGTTTGTCCGGACTGATGAGGTGCGGCAGCTGCGGCGTGGAGACACGCTGACCATCGGTGAGGAAAATTTCTGGGTAGATCGGGTTTCGCCGGATGATGGCGGAAGTTGTCATCTCTGGCTTGGACGGGGCGTACCGCCTGCCGTTAACCGTCGCCGCTGAAAGGGGGATGTATGGCCATAAAAGGTCTTGAGCAGGCCGTTGAAAACCTCAGCCGTATCAGCAAAACGGCGGTGCCTGGTGCCGCCGCAATGGCCATTAACCGCGTTGCTTCATCCG
>JACDUA010000158.1 GCA_013519935.1 Ectothiorhodospiraceae bacterium WFHF3C12
TGATCGCCGGAGATCAGGTTGAACAGCGTGGACTTGCCCGCGCCATTGGGGCCTACCAGGCCATGACGCTCGCCGTCCGTCAGCTCTACGTTCACACCGCGAATCACCTCCAGGCCGCCGAAATTCTTCTGCAGGTCGCGAATCGCGAGCACGTTCCGATCTTCGCTCATGTTCGTTCCCCCTTCGCCAGCCCACCGCCGGCACCCTCAGCGCCAGCGTCGTCGTCCGGTTCTGCGGACCAGAGTTGCGATATCCGCGCGAAGGCCCTGCGCAGAACGAAGACACCCGGGACGAACAGCAGCAGCGGGAACACCCAGGTGACAGGGCTGAACGGGTCCCACTCCAGGCCAAACTGAGCGTAGGCTTCGTACTCGCCGGTGCGGCGAAGCGCCGCCGCGTAGTCCCGCGACAGGACCGTCTCCAGGCTCTGGATCACGAACACCGCGGCCAGCGTCACCAGGGTGCCGCCGGCCGCGGCGGCGGCATAAGGCCCGGCCAGCCGTCGCCAGGGCAGCTCGTGACGCTGCACCACATGGTCATGGACGACGCCGCCGATGCCCCGGGGGGCAAACAGCATCACCAGCACGAAGAGGATGCCCTGATAGAGCATCCAGGCCTCGGTGGCGCCGGAGGCCACGAACGTGAACAGGGTCAGCACCGAAGCACCGATGATGGGCCCGAAGAACACCGTGGAACCGCCAACAAATGTATGCAGCACCACCTGGGCCGACACCGTGGTGCTGAAGATGTTGTAGTTGGCGGTCTCGTTGGACATGGCCAGCAGCCCGCCGGCCACGCCGGC
>JACDUA010000016.1 GCA_013519935.1 Ectothiorhodospiraceae bacterium WFHF3C12
CAGCGCCTCCACCGCCACGGGCGCCTCCAGTGTCAGCGCGTCCCGGGCCAGCGTATGCGGCGCGGCCGCCAGGCCGGCGCCCGCCAGCCGTTCCAGGTAGGCCGCCCTGCTTTCGCGGCGAGCATTGACGCGCAGCGTCATGGGCGGGCGCTGGTTGTTGGCCTCGGCGATGGCCGCCCATTGCTCCGGCCAGTCCGAGCGCAGCCGCTCCAGCAGCCAGCCGGGATGGGAAAGCCTGGCGGCGGCGTCCACGTCCACCGCCGCCGCCAGGGCGTCGGCTTCCCGGCCGAAGCGCCTCAGCACGGCATTGAGCATCCCGGCCGCCCAGTCCTTGCCGAGCAGCCGCGCGGTGTCGACGCACTCCGAGACCACCCACTGGGCAGGAACGCGGGCGGCCTGAAGCTGGTAGAGGCCGGATTCCAGCAGAATCGCGACGTCGGCGTCGCGGGCGCGCAGGGGCTTGTCCAGGAGCCGCTGGGCGAGGGCATCCAGCCGGCCGTGCCAGCGCAGCACACCGAAGGCGAGCTCCTGGGCGAGGCCCCTGCTGTCCGAGAGATCCCCTGCGGCCCGCGGCAGGGCCTCGGCCAGGGACCGGCGCTGGCGTAGCACCTCGGTCACGGCGCGGACCGCGGCGACGCGGGCCTGTAGGGCCGGCGTCGACTGAACCGGCCCGCGCCCCTGTCGCCGCCGCCCGCCCATGGACCTCAGCTGAACAGGTCGCCGCGGGCGATGGGGTGGCCGTTGAGGAAGTCGCTGGCGGCCAGGCGCCGCCCCCCGGGGGCCTGGAGCTCGAGCAGCCGCAACACGCCGCGGCCGGCTGCCACGTCAATGCCGCTCGCGCCGACGGCGAGCACTTCACCCGGCTCGGACTGGGGGTTGCCGTCCATCGCACTCGCGCGCCAGATCCGCAGCCACTGCCCGCCGAAACGGGCCTGGGCGACCGGCCAGGGGTTGAAGGCCCGCACCCGGCGGCAGATGACTTCGGCGTCCTCCGCCCAGTCCACCACGGCCTCGTCCTTGCTGAGCTTGGGTGCGTAGGTCGCATCGGCGTCGTTCTGTGGGGTGGGCTTGATGGTCCCGTCCAGGATCGCGGGCAGCGATTCCGCCAGAAGCTGCGCGCCCAGCTCGGCCAGCCGGTCGTGCAGATCGCCCGCGGTATCGTCCTCGCCGATCTCGCAGACGCGCCACTCCAGCATGGGTCCGGTATCCAGGCCGGCCTCCATCTGCATCAGCGTAACGCCCGTCTCGGACTCGCCGGCGAGCAGGGCCCGCTGAATGGGCGCGGCGCCGCGCCAGCGCGGCAACAGCGAGGCGTGAATGTTGATGCAGCCGTGGCGCGGCATCTCCAGCACCGGCTGCGGCAACAACAGGCCGTAGGCCGCGACGACCATGACGTCCGGCTCCAGGCCGGCGAGCTCGCCCTGGGCGCTGACGTCCTTGAACGTCTCCGGCTGGAACACGGGCAGGCCGCAGGCCTCGGCGAGCTGCTTGACGGGACTGGGTCGCGGCTTGCGCCCCCGCCCGGCGGCACGGTCGGGCTGGGTGTAGACGCCGACGATGTCGTAGCCCTCGTCGATCAGGCGTCGCAGCGCGGGGACGGCGAAGTCGGGTGTGCCTGCGTAAACCAGGTTCATGGCTGTCGGTGTCCTGGTCTGGGGGGATGTCCGGGAACCAGCGTGACCCCGGGCCCGGCCGGCGAACGGCTCAATAGATCGCGCGGGCCTCGGGCGCCGCGCCCTGGACCCGCGCCTGCTTCTCGAGGCGCTTGCGCAGCCGCTTGCGTTTGAGCTCCGAGAGGTAATCCACGAAGAGCTTGCCCGCCAGGTGATCCATCTCGTGCTGGATGCACACGGCCAGCAGCCCGTCCGCCTCCAGCTCGAAGGGCTCGCCGTCGCGGCCCAGGGCGCGCACGGTGATACGCTCGGCCCGCTGCACCACGTCAAAGTATTCCGGCACCGACAGGCAGCCCTCCTGCATCTCCTCCCAGCCCTCGGCCCGGACGATCTCCGGGTTGACGAAGGCCATGGGCTCATCCCCCTCCTCGGAGACGTCCACGACCAGCACCCGCTTGTGGACGTCCACCTGGGTCGCGGCCAGCCCGATGCCGGGCGCCGCGTACATGGTTTCCAGGAGATCGTCGATCAGCTGCCGGATGCCCTCGTCGACGCGTTCCACGGGCTGTGCCTTGGTTCGCAGACGCGGATCGGGGTAATGCAGGATATTGAGGATTGCCATTGTGTGAATTTCGTTGCGGAAAACGAGCGTTCGCTGCTAGCCTTAAAATGCGCTAATGGTGGAAACTATAACGAAATCCGCATCCAACACGCCACCGCTCAAGCGGTCTGTGAAGACAGGGAACCTTGAATGCGTATCGTAAAGCTCCTTGGGCCTATTCTCGCACTGATACTGGCCACTGCGCTATCCGCACAGGACGACGGACCGCTTCGAAACGGGCACCCCGAGCGCTACACGGTGCAGGCGGGCGACACCCTCTGGGATATTTCCGACCGCTTCCTGCGCGATCCCTGGTACTGGCCGGAGATCTGGTACGAAAACCCGGATATCGAGAACCCCCACCTCATTTACCCCGGCGACGTCATCAAGCTCACCACCGTTGACGGCGAGCGGCGGCTGACGGTGGAGCGCGGCGGCGGGACCGTGAAGCTCTCGCCGAAGATCCGCGAACAGTCGCTGGACGAGGCCATCAACACCATTCCCATCGACGCCATCCGGCCGTTCCTGTCCGGCAACCGCGTCGTGGACGCCGATACCTTCGAGCAGGCCCCCTACATCATCGCCGGTGCCGACGAGCGCGTCATGGGCTCGGAGGGCGACCCGGTCTATGCGCGCCGCCTGGAGAATCCGGAGCATCAGGGCTTCGCCATCGTTCGCGAGGGCAGCCCGTTCGTGGACCCCGAGACGGACGAGATCCTGGGCTACGAGGCCACCTACATCGGTGACGCCCAGTTGCTGAACACCGGGGACCCCGCGACGCTGAGCATCGTCGCCAGCAATCGCGAGGTGCTGCCGGGCGATCGCTTGCTCGAGACCCGCAAGGACCCGCTGCGCAGCCGCTATTACCCACGGCCGCCCACCTCCGATGTCGACGGCCAGATCGTTGCCGTGATGGACGGTGTCTCGGAGATCGGCCAGTTCAACGTGGTGGCGATCAACCGCGGCGCCGAGGACGGTCTCGAGCAGGGGCACGTGCTGGCGGTGTTCAAGAGCGGGCGGACCGTCACCGACCGCTGGAGCGGCGAAGACGAAGACGTCACCCTGCCGCCCGAGCGCGCCGGCGAGCTGATCATCTTCCGCACGTTCAAGGATATGAGCTTCGGCCTGATCATGGAGGCCACCCGCTCCATGAACGTGGCCGATGCCGTGCGCAACCCCTGAACCGGCCACTGATTAAACGTGTCTGATCCGCTCGGTCCCTGGCTCGCGCTATGGCGCGTGCCGGGGATCGGTCCCGCCGTATTCGCCCGGGCCCTGGAACGCTTCGGCAACCCGGAGGCGGCCCTGCGGGCCGGAACGGCCGCCTGGCGCGAGCTCGACGTCAGCGACAGCGTGATCGCCGGCCTGCGCGAGCCCGACTGGGCCGGGGCCGAGGCTGATCTGCACTGGGCCGAGCAGGCCGGCCACAATATCGTGCGCCTCGGCGATACCGCCTACCCGCCGCTGCTGGCCGACACCGCCGCCGCACCCCCGCTGCTGTTCGTCGTGGGCGACCTGGAGCTGCTGCGTCATCCGCAACTGGCGGTCGTCGGCAGCCGCAACCCCACGGCCGGGGGCCGCGACAATGCCCGGGAATTCACGCGCTACCTGGCCGGACGCGGCCTGGGTATCACCAGCGGCCTGGCCCTGGGCATCGACAGCACCGCCCACGAGGGGGCGCTGGACGCCGACGGCATCACGCTCGCCGTCATGGGCACCGGCCCGGACCGTATCTACCCCGCCCGCAACCGCGAGCTCGCCCACCGCATCGCCGGCAGCGGCGCCCTGATTACCGAGTTCCCCACCGGCGTCACCGCCCAACCGGCCAACTTCCCGAGGCGCAATCGCATCATCAGCGGTCTGAGCGTCGGCACGCTGGTGGTGGAGGCGGGCCTGCGCAGCGGTTCACTGCTCACCGCCCGCGCCGCGCTGGATCAGGGCCGGGAGGTCTTCGCCATCCCCGGCTCCATACACAACCCGCTGGCCCGGGGCTGCCATGCGCTTATCCGGCAGGGCGCCAAGCTCGTGGAACAGGCCCAGGACATCATCGAGGAACTGCCGCCGCTGGGTACATCGCCCGAATCACCCCGGGAACCGGCACCGCGGGAGAGCCAGGCGGCGCGGGGGAACACACTGGACGACGAACAGCAACGGGTGCTGGAGGCGCTGGGTTATGACCCCACCCCGGTGGACGTCGTGGTGGAGCGCAGCGGATTGACCGCCGAAATCGTTTCCTCCATTCTTCTGGTATTGGAGCTAGAGGGCCACGTAACGGCCTGTCCAGGCGGGCGCTACGTGCGGGCGGGCTGACGGTAACGCGATGAAAGAGAACGTTTTTGACGTCCTGATGTACCTCTTCGAGAACTACTTCTACAACGAGGAGGAGCCCGATCCGGATCGCGATTCCCTGGAGTCCGAGCTGTTCGAGGTCGGGTTCACGCAGAAGGAAATCCGCAAGGCCTTCGACTGGCTGGACGGGCTCGCCGACACCCGCAACCTCCCCGCCGACGGCGTCAACGTCGGTTCCATCCGGCTTTACACCGACCAGGAAATGACCAAGCTGGACCGCGAGTGCCGCGGGTTCATCATGTTCCTGGAGCAGGCCGGCATCCTCAACGGCGCCAGCCGCGAGCTCGTCATCGACCGGCTCATGGCCCTGGACGCCGAGGACATCGACCTGGACACGCTGAAGTGGATCATCCTCATGGTGCTATTCAGCCAGCCGGGCCAGGAAGAGGCCTATGCCTGGATGGAGAACCTGGTCTTCGACAGCCCCGCTCAGTTCCTCCACTAGTATCGCTAACAGCACGCAGGCCCGCGCGGGAGCTCAGCTACGCTGAGCGAATATCCGCGCACTGGCCGAGCCCCGATTCGCCCGGCCGAGCCGGGCTCCTACAGCCGCAGGGTGGATTAGGCGCAAGCCGTGATCCACCGATAGGGCATGGTTCGCCGCATGGACCGGATCGGGCGCGGCCGGTCAGGGAACTCGGCGGTTGTCGGCCGCCGACGACTCCGTTCCATGGGCAGACCTGCGCCCCCTGGGTGGACCACGGCTGGCGCCCAATCCACTCGACGTGTGCCGTAATCGGTCGCGGACCCCGGATCACCGCCCAATCCGCGGCGGCGTTGGCAATTACGCACCCCCATCGCTTGCGAGATACTTCCGCATGCCGGACACTGAGGCGCCTGTGAGCCGGGACCGCGTGGCCGAACGCGGCTCCGCCACTGAACTCAATTGACGGGTTCAGGTCTACCGGGCTCCGCCGATCCATTAGATGTATGGCGGCCGGGGCCCACCGCGCCGGGCCCCGGCGTACGCAACACGACCTAACCCCGGGATACGGCCAGGCTATGGGAAAGAAGCTCGTCATTGTCGAATCGCCGGCCAAGGCGAAGACCATCAACAAATACCTGGGCAGTGAATACCAGGTGATGGCGTCGTACGGCCATGTCCGCGACCTCGTGCCCAAGGAGGGCGCCGTGGACCCGGACCGCGACTTCGCGATGAAGTACGCCACCATCGATCGCAACCAGAAACACGTTGACGCCATCGCCAAGGCGGTGCAGAAGGCCGACGCCGTCTACCTGGCTACCGACCCGGACCGCGAGGGCGAGGCCATCTCCTGGCACCTGTTCGAGCTGCTGGACGACAAGGGCCTCATCGCCGACAAGCCGGTCTACCGGGTGGTGTTCTACGAGATCACCAAACGCGCCATCCAGGAAGCGATGGAGCACCCCAGGGATCTGTCCCAGGACCTGATCAACGCCCAGCAGGCGCGCCGCGCCCTGGATTACCTCGTGGGCTTCAACCTCTCGCCGTTGCTGTGGCGCAAGATCACCAGCGGCCTGTCCGCGGGCCGGGTGCAGACCCCGGCTTTGCGGATGATCGTGGAGCGCGAGCAGGAAATCGAGGCCTTCCAGCCCCAGGAGTACTGGACCATCGAGGCGGACACCGCCAAGGCGGGTCAGGACTTCACCGCCAAGCTGCACACGCTGGATGGCGAGCGGGTGGAACAGTTCACCATCACCGACGAGCAGCGCGCGGCGGCGGTCACCGAGAAGCTCGACAAGGCTGCCGGCGGCGAGCTGCGAGTGGCCAAGGTCGAAAAGAAACAGCGCCGGCGCAACCCGGCCGCGCCGTTCATTACCTCCACCCTTCAGCAGGAGGCCTCGCGCAAGCTCGGCTTCGGCACCCAGCGCACGATGCGCGTGGCCCAGCAGCTCTACGAGGGCATCGATACCGGATCCGGCGCCATCGGCCTGATCACCTACATGCGGACCGACTCGGTGAACCTGTCCAACGAGGCCGTACAGGCCATGCGGCAGGTCATCGGCCAACGCTACGGCCAGGAGAAGCTGCCCGGCAAGCCGCATCAGTACCGCACCAGGGCCAAGAACGCCCAGGAGGCCCACGAGGCGATCCGACCCACGGACGCCGACCGGGCGCCGGAGAAGCTCAAGGCCTACCTGAGTGAGGACCAGTACCGGCTTTACGACCTCATCTGGAAACGGGCCATCGCCTCGCAGATGATCCACGCCACCATCAACACGGTGTCCGTGGATCTGGCGGTGGACGGGGAGAATCATTTCCGCGCCTCCGGCTCCACCATCGCCGACCCGGGTTTTCTGGCCGTCTACGAGGAGGGCGTGGACGACAGCAAGAGCGACGGCAAGGACAAGGTCCTGCCGCCGCTGGAGGAAGGCGAGACGGTCAAGCTCAAGCAGATCCGGCCCGAGCAGCATTTCACCGAGCCGCCGCCGCGCTTCAGCGAGGCGAGCCTCGTGCGGGCCCTGGAGGAGCGCGGGATCGGGCGGCCGTCCACCTACGCCACGATCATTTCCACGCTGCAGAACCGCAAGTACGTCACCCTGGAGAACAAGCGCTTCCGTCCGACGGACACCGGCCGGGTCGTGGCCAAGTTCCTGACCGAGCACTTCGACCGCTACGTGGACTACGACTTCACCGCGCGGCTGGAAGACGACCTGGACGCCATCTCCCGCGGCGAGCGGGACTGGGTACCGGTGCTGCGCGAGTTCTGGGACCCGTTCAAGCAGCGTGTGGAGGAGAAGGCCAACGTCTCGCGCAAGGAGGTCGTCCAGGATCGGGAACTGGGCGTCGACCCCAAGAGCGGCCGGCAGGTCTTCGCCAAGCTGGGCCGCTATGGCCCCTTCGCCCAGATCGGCACCAAGGACGACGAAGAAAAGCCGAAATTCGCCGGCCTGCGCAACGGCCAGAGCATCGAGACCATCACCCTGGACGAGGCCCTGGCGCTGTTCCAGCTGCCGAGAGACCTGGGCGAGACGCCGGAAGGCGAGGAGCTGCAGGTCAACATTGGCCGCTTCGGGCCCTACGTGCGCTTCGGTAACAAGTTCGCCTCCCTGAAGAAGGACGACGACCCCTATACCATCACCAAGGAGCGGGCCCTGGAGCTGGTGCAGGAGAAGAAGGAGCGCGACGCGAACCGCGTCATTCGGGCCTTCGACGGTACCGACGTGCAGGTCCTGCGCGGGCGTTTCGGGCCCTATATCACCGACGGCAACAAGAACGCGCGCATCCCCAAGGACAAGGAGGCCGAGCAGC
The DNA here is from genome assembly GCA_013519935.1 of Ectothiorhodospiraceae bacterium WFHF3C12. Lineage (GTDB taxonomy): Bacteria > Pseudomonadota > Gammaproteobacteria > Nitrococcales > Nitrococcaceae > WFHF3C12. Next base: position 7,796 of record JACDUA010000016.1, read on the forward strand.
TGACGCTGGCCGAATGCCAGGAGCTGCTCGCCGCCGCGCCGGACAAAAAGGGCCGTGGCAAGGCCAAGAGCGCCTCCAAGTCCGGCGGGAAATCCGGGGCCAAGAGCGGCAAGGCCGGAACAGCCAAGTCCAAGGGCTCCGCCAAGGCCGGCAAGAGCACGGCCAGCCGGCGCAACACCACGGCCAATACCTAGTGTCCCATGGCGACCTCCGCGTTCCGGCTGCGTCTCGCCGCCCGGGCCATCGCCCAGGGCGGCGTGATCGCCTACCCCACCGAGGCCGTCTTCGGACTGGGCTGCGATCCGCTGAATGAGCAGGCCGTCACCCGGTTACTGGCGCTGAAACAGCGCGACCCCGCCAAGGGCCTGATCCTGATTGCCGCCGAGCGGGACCAGCTCGAGCCGTATGTGGACTTCGATTCGCCGCAGGTGAGCGCCCGCATCGGCGATACCTGGCCGGGCCCCGTTACATGGATCCTCCCCGCCCGGCCGCAGACGCCGGCCTGGCTGACCGGGGCGCACGACACCCTGGCGGTACGGGTCACGGCCCACCCCACGGCCGCTGCCCTGTGCCGGGCCTGCGGCGACGCCATCGTCTCCACCAGCGCCAACCACAGCGGCCAGACCCCGGCGCGCACGCTCTCGGCGGTCAGGCTTCGTTTCGGCGACGAGCTGGATAGCGTGGTACCCGGACACTGCGGCGGACAGGCGGGCCCCACCGAAATCCGCGACAGCCGCACCGGGAAGGTTCTGCGCGCCGGCTGAGATCCCCACACGCAAACGCCATCCCATGCTAGGTTAGCCGCAGGGAAAAAGTGAACAATGCCCCGCCGTCTCGGGATTGGCGCACAGCGAGTTGAGGAGAACGCGGTGGGAATGCTCGGAAGGCTCCCCGCCACAGCAATCGCGGCTGGCCTTTTCGCGGCCGCCGTGTGGGCGCTGCCGGGCGGCGCCAGCGGCAACGATGCCGCGCCCATCGTGTTCGGGGGCTCAGCGGCGTATCCGCCGCATCAGTGGCTGAACGAAAACGGCGAGCCCACGGGATTCCTGATCGACCTCCAGACCGCCATGGGCGCGGCGGGGCAGCGGCCGGTCGATCATCGGCTCATGCCCTGGTCCCGGGCGCTGGCGGCGCTGAAGGCCGGCACCGTGGACGCCGTGCCGATGTTCGCCTCGCCGGAGCGGGCACGGCGCTACGATTTCACGGATCCGTTCTACTATGTCACTCATGCCATTTTCGGGCCGGAAGACTACCCCGGCGTCGAAGGGCCGGGGGCCCTGAACGGCCGGACGGTCGCCGTGGTGGAGGGCGGCTACGCCCAGTCGCTGTTGCGTGACCGTCAGCCGAAGGCCCGGCTGACGCCCGCGGCCGACATCGAGTCCGCCGTCAAATCGGTCGCCTCGGGCGAGACCGAGTTCGCGGTCGTCGCTCAGCCCATCGCCGCCCGCCTCACCGCCGTGCTGGAGCTGCCCGTGAAGCAGATCAGCCGCCCTCTCTGGCCGCGGGCCTACGTCTTCGCGGTACGCGAGGGGAACACGGCGGACCTGAACTGGCTGCAGACCAATCTCCGCCGGGTGCAGGCCGCCGGGCGTTACCATGAGATCTACGGCGACTGGCGCGATGAGCTCGAATGGCATCCCACTTCCTGGGGGGAAGTGCTCGCCCGGGCGTCATGGTTCATCGTACCGGCTCTGCTGGTGGCCGTGCTGGCGCTGGGCTGGAACCGCAGCCTGCGTGCCCGCGTGGCCGGGCACACCCGGGCCCTCAACGCCGAGCTCGCCCGGCGCCGGAACGTCGAGGCCAGCCTGATCCACGCGGCGAGCCACGACCCCATCACCGATCTGCCCAACCGGAGCGAGTTCAAGTACATGGCCACCGCGCACCTGGCCGAGCACCGGAACTCCGCGTCGGAAACACCGGTGGGCGTTCTGACCGTGAGCCTGGCCGACCTGGCCGAGGTGACCTCGGCGTTCGGCTACGAGACCGGCGAAGGTGTCGTACGCAGTTTCGCGGAAAAACTCTCGCGCCTCGACGAAAACCTTGTCGGCGATTTCGGCCGCGGCCACTTCGGGCTGCTCCGGTTCGGCGAGTGGAATGGCGAGGAGCTGCTCGCGGAGCTGAGTGCCCCCTTGGTGGTCGACGGGCTGGAAATCGACCCGCGCCTGAAGGCCTCGGCCGCCTGGCAGACCGACGCGCGCGAGAGTGCCGAGGAGCTGATACGCCGCGCGGAGACGGCGCTCGCCAGTACCGAGAGCGAAGCCGGGGGCTGGACCCATTACCGCCCGGGAATGGAGCCCGACCCCCAGGACCTGCTGCTGGTCCGCGACTTCCGCAGGGACTTCCCGGGCACGGCGCAAACCCTTTTCCAGGCCCAGTACGAGCCCGCCAGCGGGCGTTTCGTTGCGGCGGAAGCCCTGTTTCGGTGGGCCCATCCCGAACTGGGCCCGATCAGCCCCGGCCGGCTGATCCCGCTGCTGGACAAGGCCAACCTCACGCCGCGTGTGACCGGCTATGTGCTGGAATCCGCCATTGCCACGGCCGTCAGCCTGCGGGGCGCGGGCCATCCGCTGCGGGTCAGCATCAACGTCTCGGGCAGTGATTTCGTCGCCGACGGCCTCGCCGACCGGGTCGGCGAACGGCTGAACGCGCTGGGCGGCCGTCCGGAGGACCTGTGCCTGGAGATCACCGAAACCAGCCTGATCAGCGATCCGCGCAAGGTCTCCCGCGAGCTGGAGGCCCTGAGCGAGATGGGTGTGAGCTGCGCCATCGACGACTTCGGCACCGGCTATTCGTCGCTGTCCTACCTGGGGCACTTCCCGCTGGACGAGGTGAAGATCGACAAGAGCTTCGTCCAGCGCATGACCACCGAAGCCCGCCATCGTGCCATCGTGCCATCGTGCACTCCAGCATCACCCTCGCCAGGGAGCTGGGCCTGCGTACCGTTGCCGAAGGTGCCGAGGACCAGGCCACGGTGGATGCCCTGCTGGAAGCCGGCTGCGACTGCATCCAGGGCTTCTTCTACGCCCGCCCGGTGACGGCGGACGCCCTTGTGGCAATGCTCGCCACGGCTTCGGATTCAGCGAGCCGGGAGGGCGCGGAGTGAGGCGCGTTCGAACCCATACGCCGACAACGCCGCGGGTAGTCCAGGCGTTCAGCCGTCGCGCAGGTAGTGAAACTCCCGCCAGACCCACAAAGCGACGGCATAGCCCAGCAGGGAGATCGGCACGGCCAGCATCAGACTGCCCAGCAGCGTCAGCAACGCCTCCACCACCGCCGTGCCTTCCACGCCCGTGAGCTTGACGCTGGGGCGTACCAGGGGCTCGAAAGCCACCCGCCCGAGGGCGTTGAAGGCCACATAGAGCGGAGCCATGGTCAGCGGATTGCTGACCCAGGAAACCAGGAATGCCGCCGGAAAATTCCCGCGCAGCATCACGCAGCCGGCAATCATCAGCAGGGTCTGCACGCCCACGGTAGGCGTCAGACCGACGAACAGACCGACCGCCACGCCCCGGGCGATGACATGATCGTCCACGCCCAGACAGCCGGCGTAATCCAGCACCCGCGCCACAATGGGATGACGGGCCAGCCAGCGGTGACCCTCGGCACGCAACTGCTCGAATTTCTGCCGGGTCAGCCTCTTCATGGGTTGCCGCCGGCCCTCCCTATCATCTTCGCCCTGCGGCTGAGCGGTGCGTATCCGGCGCCGTTCAGCTTCGGCCTCACTGGTTTCCCAACCCGGTCGGCGAACGCTATCACGTTCGCGCGCCGCGGCACATATCACGACGGACGCAGGCAATTCACTGGCGGGCCGGAAAGCGCTGGCGCGTCGCCCGTCCGGGGCGTTAGCCTTGACCTCAATGAATCGCGTGCTTCGCGGTATTCCATGCTGAGAGTTCAAACATGCGCGCGGCGTTCCCCCTTGCCCTGCTTCTTTTTCTGATCCCCGCGACCGCCCCGGCGGCGGAGGGGTTCGCCGGCTGCGTCGCCGACCTTCGTCAGCGCGCCCTGGATGACGGCATAGCCGCCTCGGTGGTTGACCGGGCCCTGGGCGGCGTCCGGTACAGCGACCGGGTCATCGAGCTGGACCGCCGCCAGCCCGAGTTCACCGAGTCCTTCGGCGAGTATCTGAGCAGACGGGTCAACGAGCAGCGGGTGAAGCAGGGCAAGGCCGCGCTCATCGAGAACCGGTCCCTGCTGAACCGCATTGCCGGCCAGTACGGCGTGCCCGCCCACTACCTGGTGGCCTTCTGGGGGCTGGAGACCAACTTCGGCAACTACACCGGCAATATGCCGACCCTGGACTCGCTGGCCACCCTGGCCTGCGATCCGCGGCGCAGCGAATATTTCACCCGGGAGCTGATGGCGGCCCTGCGGCTGCTGGACCGCCGTGCGCTCGATGTGGAGCAGCTGCGCGGATCCTGGGCCGGGGCACTAGGCAACTTCCAGTTCATGCCGTCCGTGTTCCTGGATCACGCCGTGGACCGTGACGGCGACGGCCGTGCCGACCTGTGGGACAGCCTGCCGGATGCCGCCGCATCGGCCGCCAACTACCTGCGGGCCCTGGGCTGGCGGACCGACCAGCGCTGGGGCCGTGAGGTCCTGCTCCCGGAAGGGTTCGCCTATCACCTTGCCGGACTCGACCGGCGCAAGCCGCTGCGCGAGTGGCGGCAGCTGGGGGTCCGCAGGGCCGACGGGGGCCCCCTGCCCCTGGCGGACATGCAGGCCTCGCTGCTGGTGCCCGCCGGGCACCGCGGGCCGGCCTTCCTGGTCTACGAGAACTTCCGGGTGATCATGACCTGGAACCGCTCGCAGTACTATGCGCTGGCGGTCGGCCACATGGCGGACCGCCTGGCCGCGCGCGGGCCGCTGGTACAGCCGCCGCCCATGGACGAGCCGCGGCTGGACCGGGCCACCGTGGAAGCCATGCAGCGGCGGCTCAAGGCCAAGGGCTACGACCCGGGCGAACCCGACGGCCTGTTCGGCCCGGCCACCCGGGGCGCCGTGCGGGCTTTCGAGCGGGACCGCGGACGCATCGCCGACGGCCAGCCCGATCCGGAGCTTCTGCGAGACCTGGGCCTGGACGCGCCGGCCTCCTGATTGAACGGACAAGGAGCGAGTACCATGAGCGCGCAGCTCACCGAGAACAGCATGATCGAGTGCCAAAGACACGGCCTCCGCCCGCCGGCAGTCATCTGCCAGCACCTCGAGCGGGGCCGGGATCTGGGCTTCTTCCAGCCCGACCCCGACCCGGATGACCCCCAGTCGTTCATTCAGCACGCCTGGTGCGGGCACTGCGATGAGGTGCTGGAGGCCGAAGGCGACTGGACGGACCGCGCCCAGGCATTCGCCGCGCCCTACTGCGTCTGCGAGGGTTGCCTGGACGACATCCGCAAGCGCAATCTGAGAAAATGATCACAGCTGCCGAATCGCTGAACACCGCCCCCGGGGAGGAGACGCCTTGCAGATCTACGCCGTGCGCATTTTCGTCAGCGACTGGGATCGCGCCTGTGCGTTCTACGAGAACCAGCTCGGGCTGCCCCTGCGCTTCGCCAGCACCGACCTGGGCTGGGCGGAGTTCAACGCGGGCGGTCCCAGCATCGCCATAGAGCGCGCGGACGACGAGTCCGCCGATCTGGTCGGCCGATTCGTTGGCGTCTCCCTGCTGGTGGACGACCTGGACGCCACCTACCATGTACTCACGGACAGGGGCGTGGTGTTCACTCAGCCTCCAACGGAGCAGGCCTGGGGCGGGCACATCGCCCACGTCCGCGACCCCGACGGCAACGTCCTCACGCTGCTGCAGTACTGACCGCCCCCCAAGTCCCCGAAACTGTGAAGGGCTGCACGGGAAATACCCGCATTCCGACGCATTCTTGGGTTCGGGGGAGACGCTGAGGCAGCGTCCGTCCGGCAACCGCGACGCGAAAGATCGCGGACCGACAGGGGGAGCGGCGGCGGCCGATCATGACCGGGGATATCCAACGGGAAGACCACGTCGCCCGGCAACAGGCGGTCCGACTGAGACGGTCCGCCATGGGCCTGGGTGCCTATGCCTGCACCCTGACGCTGGTGCTCGCCTGTTATCTGGCCGGCCAATTGCCGGGCTGGGTACTTACCGCGTACACGCTGACCATCCTGTTCATCAATGCCGTGTTCTTCCTGCTGATCCGCGGCGGATGGAACCTGCGCCTTCGCCGGCCCGACATGACCCTGGAGCAGACCCTGGCGTCGGTCGTGCCGGGGCTGCTGGTGATCTACTTCGTGCAGGATGCCCTGGCCCGTGCAGGGTTTCTCCTTCTGGCGCTGGTGCCCATGGCCTTCGGCATCCTGGGACTGAATACCCGGCGTTCGCTGCTCACGGGGCTGTCCATCTACGCCAGCTACGTCGCCCTGCTCGGTTTGCTGGCCGTGTTCGAACCGCAGCGCGTCAATCCCGTGGGCGACGGCATCCTGCTCGTGGCCTTCCTGGCGGCAATCCTGCAGATCTCACTGCTCGGCGGTTATATCAATGGGCTGCGGCAGAAGCTGCGTGGCAAGAACGAGGCATTGAACGAGGCGTTGACGACCATCGAGGACCTGGTCAATCACGACGAGTTGACGGGTACCTATAACCGGCGCTACCTCCTGGACGTGATCGAGCGTGAGACCCAGCGCTGCAGCCGCGGCGCGGCCACCTTCACCGTGGGCATTTTCGATGTCGACCATTTCAAGCGGGTCAACGATACCCACGGCCACCTGATGGGCGACCGGGTGCTCGCTGCAGTGGCGGCCGCCATTGACGGCAGCGTGCGCCGCATCGACTGCTTCGGTCGCTATGGCGGCGAGGAGTTCCTGCTGATCATGCCGCAGACGGACCTACACGGGGCCGGCATCAAGGCCGACCGGCTCCGCCGGGCGGTGGCGGGTCTGCGATTCGAGGGAGAGGGGGACGCCGGCCCCGTGGCGGTCACCATCTCCGGCGGCATCGCGGAGTACCAGCCCGGCGAGGCCTTCACCCGGACGCTGAGCCGGGCGGACGATGCCCTGTACCGGGCCAAGGACGAAGGCCGCAACCGCGTCGTGGCCGCCGGAGCGGACCGGAACCCTGGCGCCGTGGACGACAGCCCCCGCCCCGCCAGCGCCAACCCGGCTGGACCATGAACCGGCACGGATAGCGAGAGGATCTCGACGGGCCGGTTCTGGTACGTTCTTCATGGCAAACGAGACAGCAACCGCCAGGATGGCCCGCCCGAACCATGTATATTCCCAAAGCCTTCGCCGAGACGGATCCCGATCGCCTGCGTGCCTTCATCCGGCAGCACGGCTTCGGCACGCTGGTGACCCATACCACGGGAGGGGTCCACATCAGTCACGTGCCCATGCAGCTGAGTGGCGATACGCTCGTCGGCCACCTGGCCGCGGCCAATCCCCAGTGCGAGCATCTGAAAGCCGGCGCGGCGGCCGTGTGCATCTTCCAGGGGCCCCATGCCTATGTGTCGCCGACCTGGTACACCAATCCCGGTGTTCCTACCTGGAATTTCACCGCCGTCCACGCCAGCGGACCGGCCACGGCGATCACCGAGCCGGGGTTGCTGCGGGAGCATGTCGAGGCGCTCGCCGAACAATACGAAAGCACGCGCGAGGATCCCTGGACGCCGGACTACCCGGACAGCATGCTTGGCGCCATTGTCGGTTTCCGGGTCTCCATCGAAGCCCTGGAGGGCAAATTCAAGCTCAGCCAGAACCGCCCGGCGGCGGATCGCCGGGGCGTGATCGACGCCCTCGAGTGCTCGGAAAGCGGCGCGGACGCCGCCCTGGCGGCAATGATGCGGGGGCGGGAGCCGTGAGCGATTGCCGCGGCGGCGGGCCGCAGGGCCCGCCGCCCCCCGCACGGGGATCAGACACCGGCCGCCAGCGGCGTCGGCTCGCGCCCCCATTGCCGGCGCAGCAGATACGCCAGCGGACCAATGCTCCCGGCCGCCAGAGTCAGCAGCAGGTACGGCCAGGGATTTACGCCACGCTGCCGGGCGTCCCGGTACATCCACAGGGCAATGAGCGCACAGGCGATCACCAGATCGGCCAGCACCTGCATGCCGGCCCAGGTAGCGAGCTGATACTGGAACAGTCCCACATAACCACTCTCCCAGAGGGCAAGACCGGTCAGGGCCAGGAAGTCCAGCAGGATTACTGCCACCAATAGCGCCTTCCAGTTCATGGCGATTCTCCTTTGTCGTCGCGTCGAGGCGATTCCAATCTCCGCCGGCGACGCCATTGCCGCAATTACCCGCCAGGTAATTGCCGACTACCCGCGATGCGCTAATGTAGGGCGCAAGCGAGGACACGGGAGCAAGGGCGATGGCAGGTGCGAGGCAGCAGGGGGATACGCTGGTCAGCGCCTTCGGAGGGCTGCTGCGGCACTGGCGTTGGAGCCGGCGTCTGAGCCAGCTGGAGCTGGCGCTGGCCACGGACGTGTCCCAGCGCCATGTGAGCTTCCTCGAGTCCGGCCGGGCGCGGCCCAGCCGGGCCATGGTCATGCGCCTCGCCGAGGCCCTGGACGTGCCCATCCGGGAACGCAACGCCCTGCTTCATGCCGCTGGATTCAGCGCCGCCTTCAGCCGCAGCGATCTCTCGGAGCCGGCCATGGCCCCGGTGCGAGAGGCGCTGGGGTTCATGCTGGCCCATCACGAGCCATTCCCCCGCGATCGTGGTGGACCGGGAATGGAACCTGGTGATGGCCAACGAGGCGCTGGGGCGCGTCTTCCGCCTGATCGGGGAACTGGACGAGATCATCGCGGCCACCTGCGGCGACGAACCCGCCAATGTCTACCGCCTGACCTTCCATACGTCCGGGTTGCGGCCGTACATCGCCAACTGGGAACAGGTGGCACCCCACCTGCTCCAGCGGCTTATGCGCCAGGCCAGGGACACCGGCAGCGAGGCGGATCGGCGGCTGCTCGATTCCCTGCTGGCGGACGAATCCATGCCCCGGCACTGGAGCGGCCCGGCCTTCGACGAACCGCTGGAGCCCGCCCTGCCGCTGGAATTGAGGGTGGCCGGATACCACCTGCGCCTGTTCTCGGTAATCTCCACCTTCGGCACGCCCCAGGACGTCACCACGGACGAGCTTCGGGTGGAGAGCTTTTTCCCCGCCGACGAGACCACCGCCGAGGCACTGCGAGCACTGGACCGGGCGGAGGACAGCTAGCGCGCGGCATCACCATCCACGCGCCAGCTTGCAGCGTCCATGAGCCGTGCCGGCCCGGGCTGATAAGCTATCGGCAACCGACCGGGCACTTTCTCGGAAACAACTCATGAACGCTGGCACGCTTTTTATCGGCAACAAGAACTACTCGTCCTGGTCGCTGCGGCCGTGGCTATTGCTGCAACACTTCGGGGTGCCGTTCCGGGAGCACCGCCTGCCGCTGCTGTCGCCGACCTTCCACGAGGCCGTGGGCCAGGCGCTGCCCGCCGGCAAAGTGCCGGTGCTGGAGCTGCCGGACGGCACCCGGGTGTGGGAGTCGCTGGCGATCTGCGAGACGGTCTCGGAGCGCTTCCTCGACGGCGGCGGCTGGCCGGCCGACCCCGACGCCCGCTCGGTAGCCCGCTCAGTCAGCGCGGAGATGCACGCCGGCTTCGGCGCATTGCGCGCGGAAATGCCGATGAATTGCCGCGCTTGCGAACGCCATGTCCAGCGAACGCCCGGGCTGGAACGGGACATCGAACGGATCCGGGCTATCTGGATCGAGTGCCGGGAACGCTGGGGAGCGTCCGGCCCCTGGCTGTTCGGGGACTTTTCCATCGCCGATGCCATGTACGCACCCGTGGTCTCGCGTTTTCAGACCTACGGCGTCGACGCAGGGCCGGCCAACGAATACATGGCGACACTACTGGAGCACCCGGCTATGCAGCGCTGGTACGCGGATGCCGCCGCCGAGCTGGAAGCCCTGCCGAGCATGGAGCTCGGCGCATGACCGGGGACTACATCGAGTGGCAGGACTTCGAGCGGGTGGAGCTGCGCGTCGGCACGGTGATCGAGGCGGAACCGTTTCCGGAGGCCCGCCGGCCGGCGATACGGATGCGGGTGGATTTCGGCCCCGAAATCGGCGTCCTGCGGTCGAGCGCCCAGATCACCGATCTGTACGAGCCCGAAGCGCTGGTCGGGCGGCAGGTGGTGGCCGTGGTCAACTTTCCGCCCAAACAGATCGGTCCGATCATGTCGCAGTGCCTGGTGACCGGCTTCCGGGATGAAAACGGCGCCATCGTTCTGGCCGTGCCGGACGGCAAGGTGCCCGACGGCAGCCGGCTGATCTGAGGCGGCCGCGACAAGTGCCGACCCGTCGCCGCGGGGACGCGCCTCCCACTCCCGATCCCGGTCCCCCGCACCCCCACCCAGGAGGCGAGATACCGGTCACGAGCGACCGCGTGCGGTGACGGGTCGAACCCTTGGCCGCCACGGCCAGGCGACGTACGCTCAAACCATGACCGGGCAACTGGACTATCACAGCATCTGGCAGGGCCCTCTCTACGAGGGCGTTGACGAGACCACGTTCCACACCGAAGCGCCGGGCGCGGACCTGTTCTGCCGTTGCTGGCGACCCGCCGCCGAGGCCGTGGCCGCCGTTCAACTGGTGCACGGGATGGCCGAGCACAGCGGCCGCTACCGCCACGTGGCCTCGGTCCTGGCCAGCCGCGGCTGGGTCGTTTACGCCCACGATCATCGCGGGCACGGGCATACCGCGGTGAACCGCAACCGCCTGGGACTGCTCGCGGAGAAAGGCGGCTGGCGGCACGCGGTCGACGATGTCCACCGGATCAACGAGCACATCGGGGGCGAGCATCCCGAACTGCCCGTTGCCCTGGTTGGCCACAGCATGGGGTCCTTTCTGGCCCAGCATTACGCCATCGAGCACGGCGAGCGCCTGGCCGCCCTGGTGCTGTCGGGCTCCGACAACCGCAGCGACCTCTCGGCACTGGTCGGCAGTTTTCTCGCCGGCACCATCGCGCGACTGCGCGGCCCGGGCCACCGTAGCGGACTGCTGCGTCACATGACCACCGGCGCGTTCCGCCGCCAGATCGACGATGCGGACAGCCAGGCGGCCTGGCTGAGCCGGGACCGGGCGGTTGTCAGGGCGTTCGAGGACGATCCGCTCACCGGCTTCGAGCCCAGTGCCGCCATGTGGCGGGACATCCTACGCGGGGTCCACTTCATCGGCCGCACGTCCAATCGCAGCCACGTGCCGCCCGCGCTGCCGGTGCTGCTCATGGTGGGGGGCGCCGATCCGCTCAGCGACGGCGGCCGCCGCGTCCGGCTGTTGGCCGAGGCCTACCGCAAGGCCGGTCTGAGGGATGTCAGCGTCCGGGAGTACCCCCTGGCCCGCCACGAGGTCTTCAACGAGATCAACCGCACCGAGGTCCTGGCGGATCTGGTGGACTGGCTGGCTTCAAGGTTGTCCTCCGGCGAGGAAAGCGGCGCGTGAGGCCGGCCAGAATGACGGCTTTGGGCGCGACGGCAAGCGTTTTCCCATCCAGCGCGTGCATGGCCGTGATGTTCCTGGAGGCCACCTTGGGTTAGGATCGGACGGGCCGGGAACCCGTACACTTCGGAAATGTCGAAGTGTACGGAAAGCATCATCGAATTTGATCCGGCATTCCGCGACCGCATAATGGCGGCATGGATACCGAACGCTAAGGTGGAGAACCATGGCAATTTCCCAAGGAACCGTTTCCCGCACTGAACAACAGGCGCTGGTCGTCAACAAGGTGCTGCGCAACACCTACGCGCTGCTGTCGATGACGCTGCTGTTCAGCGCCGTCACGGCCGGTGTCGCGGCGACGCTGAACCTGCCCCATCCGGGCCTGATCATCACCCTGGTGGGTTACTTCGGCCTGCTGTTCGCCACGACCAAGACCCGCAACAGTGTCTGGGGGCTGTTCTTCGTCTTCGCCCTGACCGGCTTCATGGGTTACACCATCGGGCCGATCATCAACGCCTATCTGAGCCTGGCCAACGGCAGCACCATCGTCGCCATGGCCTTCGGCGGCACGGCGGCGAACTTCCTGGGCCTGTCCGCCTACGCGCTGATCTCCCGCAAGGACTTCAGCTTCATGGGCGGCTTCCTGATGGCGGGCATCATCGTCGCGTTCCTGGCCAGCCTCGGCGCGGTGCTGTTCAGCATCCCGGCCCTGTCACTGGCCGCCTCGGCCGCCTTCGTGCTGCTGATGTCCGGGCTGATCCTGTATCAGACCAGCGAGATCATCCACGGCGGCGAGACCAACTACATCATGGCGACGGTCACGCTGTTCGTGGCGATCTACAACATGTTCCTCAGCCTGCTGCAGCTGCTCGGCTTCTTCATGGGCGAGGAATAATCGCAACCGCGCAGATCGATATACCACGGCCCTCTCCGGAGGGCCGTTTCTTTTTGTACCAGCCACAGATGGACACAGATAAACACGGATTGGTGAATCCCTTCCGGACCTTTAGGGCCGGGCCCGGCGCGAGACAGCCTTATTGGAAATCGCGGCGGGGTCGCCGCTCCCACGGGGCCACTCGCCAGCTTACATGGGCATTACAGCATTATCTGTGTTTATCTGTGTCCATCTGTGGCTAATATTTCTTTGTTTTTCGGGATATTGAAATGAACCCCGATGCCGTACGCGACTACCTCCTCGATCTCCAGGACCGTATCTGCACGGCCCTGGAGGGGTTCGAGCCCGAGCAGCGCTTTCTCCAGGACGACTGGGCCCGCGAAGCCGGGGGCGGCGGGCGTACCCGGGTACTCTACGAGGGCGATGTCTTCGAGCAGGCGGGCGTTAACTTCTCCCACGTCCATGGCGATTCGCTGCCGGCGGCCGCCACCGACCGCCGGCCGGAGCTCGCCGGGCGCTCCTTTCAGGCCATGGGCGTCTCGCTCGTGATCCACCCGCGCAACCCCTACGTGCCCACCTCCCACGCCAATGTGCGCTTCCTGCTGGCCGAGCGGGACGACGCCGAGCCGGTGTGGTGGTTCGGCGGCGGGTTCGACCTCACGCCCTATTACGGCTTCGAGGAAGACGCCGTGCACTGGCACGAGACCGCAAAGGCCGCCGTGCTGCCCTTCGGCCAGGATCTCTATGCCCGGTTCAAGCGCTGGTGCGACGAGTACTTCTTCCTGCCTCACCGCAACGAGGCCCGGGGCATCGGCGGGCTGTTCTTCGACGACTTCGACGAGGGGGGCTTCGAGAAAGCCTTCGCCCTGATGCGATCCGTCGGCGACCATTACCTGAACGCGTACCTGCCCATCGTGGAGCGCCGCAAGGATATCCACTACGGCGAGCGCCAGCGCCAGTTCCAGCTCTACCGCCGGGGCCGGTACGTGGAGTTCAACCTGCTCCACGACCGCGGCACCAAGTTCGGCATTCAGTCCGGCGGCCGCACCGAGTCGATCCTCATGTCACTGCCGCCGCTGGTACGCTGGGAGTATGGCTACCGGCCGGAACCGGGCTCGCCCGAGGCGGAGCTGGAGGAGCTGTTTCTGGTTCCCCGCGACTGGGCGTAACGGAACGACGCGGCCGCCCCGGCGGGCGACCGATTGGAAAGCAGGGCCAGCGCGCATTATGCTTACGGCGGAGAACAACAATCCCTTGCGCGTACCGCAAACCATGCCCCCGCGGCTCCTGCCGGCGGGTTCGGCCACCGCGCCCAAAAGGCACGGTGATTGCGAGCCAACCATGCTCCCATTGCCGCACCCCCGTGCAATCCGCGGACAACCCAGAGGTGAGCAATGGCTGCGAAGCTCCGTCCGACCCCGATCGCGGGTGACCCCGATCCCACCGAGACCCAGGAATGGCTGGAGGCCCTGGAGGCCGTAATCGAGTACGAGGGCCCGGAACGCGCCCACTTCCTGCTCGAAGCCCTGGCGGACAAGGCCCGGCGGCGCGGCTCCGATGCGCCCTTCAAGGCGACCACCGCCTACCAGAACACCATTCCGCCCCACATGGAGGAACGCTCGCCGGGGGACCCCGCCCTGGAGTGGCGGCTGCGCTCGTTCATGCGCTGGAACGCCATGGCCATGGTGGTCCAGGCGAACAAGGAACGGGAGGGCATCGGCGGTCACATCGCCAGTTACGCCTCCTCCGCGACGCTCTACGAAGTGGGCTTCAACCACTTCTGGCACGCCCCCAGCGAGAACCACGGCGGCGATCTGGTCTTCATTCAGGGTCATTCAGCGCCCGGCGTCTATGCCCGTGCGTACCTGGAAGGGCGCCTCACCGAGGAGCAGCTGCACAATTTCCGGGGTGACTGCCATCCCAACGGGATCAGCTCCTATCCCCATCCCTGGCTCATGCCGGATTTCTGGCAGCTGCCGACGGTCTCCATGGGCCTCGGCCCGATCATGGGCATCTACCAGGCCCGGTTCCTGAAATACCTGCACAACCGTGGCCTGGCGGACACCAGCAACCGCAAGGTCTGGGTATTCTGCGGCGACGGGGAGATGGACGAGCCGGAATCCCTGGGCGCCATCGGACTGGCCGCCCGCGAGGGGCTGGACAACCTGATCTTCGTGGTCAACTGCAACCTGCAGCGCCTGGACGGCCCGGTACGCGGCAACGGCAAGATCATCCAGGAGCTGGAGGGCGAGTTCCGCGGTGCCGGCTGGAACGTGCTCAAGGTCATCTGGGGCAGCTACTGGGATCCGCTGCTCGCCAAGGACTACCAGGGCCTGCTGCGCCAGCGCATGGAAGAGTGCATCGACGGCGAGTACCAGAACTTCAAGGCCAAGGGCGGCGCCTATACGCGGGAGCACTTCTTCGGCAAGTACCCCGAGCTCAAGCAGATGGTCTCCAACATGTCGGACGACGACATCTGGCGGCTCAACCGCGGCGGCCACGATCCGCACAAGATCTACGCCGCCTACCACGCGGCGGTGAATCATACGGGCCAGCCCACCGTGATCCTCGCCAAGACCGTGAAGGGCTACGGCATGGGCGAGGCCGGCGAGGGCCAGAACATCACCCATCAGCAGAAGAAGATGGGCGAGCACGCCCTTAAGCAGTTCCGCGACCGATTCCAGATTCCCATCTCGGACGAGGACATCGCCAAGGCGCCGTTCTACAAGCCGCCGGAGGACTCACCGGAGATGAAGTATCTCCACGACCGGCGCCGCGACCTGGGCGGCTACCTGCCAGCCCGCCGGGAGGACGCGCCATCCCTGGCCATCCCGGATCTGGATGCCTTCGAGGTCCTGCTCAAGGACAGCGAGGACCGGGAGATGTCCACCACCATGGCCTTCGTCCGGGCCCTGGCCATCCTCCAGCGGGACAAGACCATCGGCCCGCACCTGGTCCCCATCGTCCCCGACGAGGCCCGCACCTTCGGCATGGAAGGGCTGTTCCGGCAGATGGGCATCTACTCGCCCAAGGGCCAGCTCTACGAGCCCCAGGACGCCGACCAGCTGATGTATTACAAGGAGGACAAGAAGGGGCAGATTCTCCAGGAGGGCATCAACGAGGCCGGCTCCACCTCCTCCTGGATCGCCGCGGCCACGGCCTACGCGAACCACGGCGTGAACGTGATCCCGTTCTATGCCTTCTACTCCATGTTCGGCTTCCAGCGGGTGGGCGATCTGCTCTGGGCCGCCGGCGACATGCAGGCGCGGGGCTTTCTCATGGGCGGTACCGCCGGGCGTACCACGCTCAATGGCGAGGGCCTGCAGCACCAGGACGGCCACAGCCACCTGGCCGCCTCTACGATACCCAACTGTATCGCCTACGATCCGACCTTCCCCTACGAGATGGCGGTGATCATTCAGGACGGCCTGCGTCGCATGTTCCGCAACCAGGAGAACGTCTTCTACTACATCACCATGATGAACGAGAACTACCCGCAGCCGGCCATGCCCAAGGGCGCCGAGGAGGACATCCGCAAGGGCATGTACCTGTTCCAGGAAGGCCGCAAGGGCAAGCACAAGGTACAGCTGCTGGGCTCGGGCACCATCCTGCGGGAGGTCATCGCCGCCGCGGACCTGCTGCGCGATGACTGGAAGGTGGAGGCGGACATCTGGAGCTGCCCGTCGTTCACGGAGCTGCGCCGCGACGGCATCGACGCCGAGCGCTGGAACATGCTCCACCCCACCAGCAAGAAACCGCGCAAGAGCTTCGTGGAGACGCAGCTCGCCGGTCGTCAGGGCCCGGCCGTGGCGTCCACGGACTACATGCGCGCTTTCGCCGACCAGATCCGGCCGTACGTCACTGACCGGCGCTACCTGGTCCTGGGCACCGACGGCTTCGGCCGCTCGGATACCCGCGAGGCCCTGCGCCAGTTCTTCGAGGTGGATCGCTACTACGTCACGGTGGCCGCGCTGAAGGCCCTGGCCGACGATGGCGAGGTCCCGGCGAAGACGGTTACCGAGGCCATGAAGAAATATGGCATCGACCCGGACAAGCCGAACCCGGTGACGGTGTAAGCAGCGAACGTCAAAAACTTCTTTAGCCACAGATGGACACGGATGAACACAGATTGATTGAGGTCCGTGCTGTTGTAGGAGCGCCGCGAGGCGCGATCGGTTCGTCGTCGTAACCCGCCCGATCGCGGCTTGCGCCGCTCCTACAGGTGCTGAATCGAATCTGTGGCAATCGGTGTTCATCTGTGGCTGAAAACCAACGGATTTCACTCATGGCACAAGTAAAAGAAATCACGGTCCCCGACATCGGCGACTTCGACGAAGTCGACGTTATCGAGGTCCTGGTCAAGCCCGGCGACAGCGTTCAGCCCGAGGACTCCCTGATCACCCTGGAATCCGACAAGGCCACCATGGAGGTCCCTTGTCCGGAGGCCGGCACGGTCCAGGAGGTGCTGGTCGGCACCGGCGACAAGGTCTCTGAGGGCACACCCATCATCAAGCTGGAGCCAGCCGCGGAGGGCAACGGCGGATCCGGCGCGGAACCGCCGCAGGAGGCGGAACAGCCGGCGCCGGAAAATGAGCCGGAACCGGCCACGGACGAAACCCCGTCCAGCGGTGGTACCGCCGCCGTGGAGGAAGTCACCGTGCCCGACATCGGCGACTTCGACGAAGTGGACGTCATCGAGGTGCTGGTGAAGGCGGGCGACGAGGTCCAGGCCGAAGACTCCCTGATTACCCTGGAGTCCGACAAGGCCACCATGGAGGTACCCGCCCCCAAGGCCGGGATCGTCGAGTCGGTGAAGATCAGTGTCGGGGACAAGGTCTCGGAGGGCACGCCCATCCTGACCCTGAAGGTGGCCGGCGGCGCCAGCGCTTCGGCCGCCGAGCCGTCCGAACCTTCACAACCGTCCCGGCCGGCACCGGCCGAGCAGCAGGCGGAGGAGGCGCCGCCGGCCCCCCAGGAGCCACCGGAAATCGCCGATGCCCATCCGCCCCAGCGTCATCACGAGGGCAGGGCATCGGAAGGTGGCGGGGCAGCGCCCGCCATCGACCACGAGGGTCACCGACTGGCCCACGCCAGTCCCTCCGTGCGCCGCTTCGCCCGGGAGCTGGGCGTGGACCTGTCGCGGGTGAAAGGCAGCGGGCCCAAGGACCGCATCCTCAAGGAGGACGTCCAGGCCTTCGTGAAGGGGGTCATCCAGGGGGCACCCACCGGCGCGGCGGCGGCCACCGGGACGGCGCCCGCCGCCGGCGGCGCCATCCCGGCCGTGGAGGTACCCGACTTCAGCAAGTTCGGCGAGGTGGAGCGCCAGGAGCTCACCCGCATCCAGAAGATCTCCGGGCCCCACCTGCACAAGAGCTGGCTCAATGTTCCCCACGTCACCCAGTTCGACGAGGCCGATATCACGGAGATGGAGGCCTTCCGCCAGTCCATGAAGAAGGAGGCCGAGGAACGCGGCGTGCGACTCACGCCGCTGGCCTTCCTCATCAGGGCCGTCGTGGCGGCGCTGAAGGAGCACCCGCGATTCAACAGCTCCCTGGCCCCCGAGGGCGACGCCCTGATCATGAAGAAGTACTACAACATCGGCGTGGCCGTGGACACGCCCGGCGGCCTGGTGGTGCCCGTGGTCAAGGGCGCCGACCAGCTCGGCATCTACGAGCTGGCCGAGGAGCTGGCGCGGCTGTCGAAGAAGGCCCGCGACGGCAAGCTCTCGCCCGGCGAAATGCAGGGCAGTAACTTCAGCATCTCCAGCCTGGGCGGCATCTCGGGTACGGCCTTCACGCCCATCGTCAACGCGCCGGAGGTGGCCATCCTGGGTGTGTCCAAGTCGGCGACCAAGCCGGTGTGGAACGGCAAGGAGTTCGAACCCCGGCTGATGCTGCCCCTGTCGCTGTCCTACGACCACCGGGTCATCGACGGCGCCATGGCGGCAAGGTTTACCGGCTTCCTCAACCGGGCGCTCGGCGACATCCGCCGGCTGCTGCTGTAACCGGAAACCGAAAATTTTAAGCCACAGATGAACACGGATAGACACAGATATTTCCGCCGGTCGTTCATGGCCGTGTTCCACTTGTGGGAGGCGCGTCCTCGCGGCGACGGCGCTCCAGCCATCGCGGCGGGGACGCCGCTCCCACAGGGGAGTACACCACTTCGGGGCAAATTCGACCGTAATAGTGGGTCTAGCGTCACGCTCTCGCGAAATCTGTGCGCATCTGTGTTCATCTGTGGCTAAAGAAACACGGACAAAACCATGACAGACATCCAGGAAATCAAGGTACCGGACATCGGCGACTTCGACGAGGTGGACATCATCGAGGTGCTGGTGAAGCCGGGCGACACGGTCAACGTCGAGGACTCGCTGATCACGCTGGAGTCGGACAAGGCCACCATGGAGGTGCCCTCGCCGGTGGCGGGGACCATCAAGGAGGTGAAGGTCAGTGTCGGCGACAAGGTCGCCGAGGGCTCGGTGATCTGCACTGCCGAGGTGGGTGAGGCCGCCGGTGGCGCCACAGAGAGTGAGGAGCCCGAAGCGGACAAGCCGGCCGCCGAGCCCGCCGGGACGGAAGATCGGCCGTCGGAATCGCCGCCGGAGCCGGAGAGGCCCCCTACCGCCGCAGGTGCACCGGAGCCCGAGCAGGTCACCGCACCGGAGAGCGCCGACTGCGATGTCGTGGTCATCGGCGCCGGGCCGGGCGGTTACACCGCGGCTTTCCGCGCCGCGGACCTGGGCCTGAAGACGATGCTGGTGGAACGCTATCCGAACCTCGGCGGTGTCTGCCTGAATGTGGGCTGTATCCCGTCGAAGGCGCTGCTCCACGCCGCCAAGGTCATCGACGAGGCCAACCACTTCG
Source organism: Ectothiorhodospiraceae bacterium WFHF3C12 (assembly GCA_013519935.1). Classification (GTDB taxonomy): domain Bacteria; phylum Pseudomonadota; class Gammaproteobacteria; order Nitrococcales; family Nitrococcaceae; genus WFHF3C12. The sequence goes on from JACDUA010000016.1 coordinate 27,010, forward strand.
CCGAGCAGGGCATCACCTTCGGCAAGCCGCAGATCGATCTCGGCAAGCTCGGCGGCTGGAAGGACAAGGTGGTGGGCAAGCTCACGGGCGGGCTCAAGTCCATGGCCAAGCAGCGCAAGGTGGAGGTGGCGCAGGGCAAGGCCACCTTTGTTTCGCCCCACGAGCTGGACATCGAACACGAGGGCGAGCGCCGCCGGGTGACCTTCCGCAACTGCATCATAGCCGCCGGCTCCCGGGCCGCGGTTCCGCCGGGCTTCGACATGTCCGACCCCCGAATGATGGATTCCACCGACGCCCTCAAGCTCGAGGAAGTCCCGGAACGACTGCTGGTTGTCGGCGGCGGCATCATCGGCCTGGAGATGGCCACGGTCTACGAGGGCCTGGGGTCGAAGATCACCGTGGTGGAGATGCTGGACCGGCTCATGGCAGGCGCCGACGCGGACATCGTTCGCGCCTACCAGAAGCGGATCAAGAAGCGCTACGAGAACATCTATCTCAACGGCAAGGTCACGGGCATCAAGGCCAACAAGAAGACCCTGACAGTGAGCTTCGAGGGCAAGGACACGCCGGAAACCGACCGCTTCGACCGGGTACTGGTGGCTGTCGGCCGCCGGCCCAACACCGACCTGCTCAACCTCGAAGCCGCCGGCGTGCAGCTGGACGACCAGAACTGCATTGCCGTGAACGAGCACATGCAGTCCAGCGTCGCCCACATCTACGCCATCGGCGATATCGTCGGCCAGCCCATGCTCGCCCACAAAGCCACCCACGAGGGCAAAGTGGCCGCCGAGTGCATCGCCGGCGAGAAAAGCGCCTTCGACGCCCGCGTCATTCCCTCCGTGGCCTACACGGACCCGGAGGTGGCCTGGGTGGGCGTCACCGAGGAGCAGGCCAGGCACGAGGGCATCGAGTACGAAAAGGCGACGTTCCCCTGGGCCGCCAACGGCCGCGCCCTGAGCCTGAGCGCCGACGACGGCGTCACCAAGCTGCTGTTCGACGCCAAGACCGAGCGCATCATCGGCGGCGCCATCATCGGCCCCAACGCGGGCGACCTGATCTCGGAGGTCTGCCTGGCCATCGAGATGGGCGCCGACTGCCATGACATCGGGTTGACCATCCACCCGCACCCGACCCTGTCGGAGACCGTGGCCATGGCGGCCGAGGCGGCGGCGGGGACGTTGACCGACCTTTACATTCCGAAAAAGAAGAAAGGTTAGCCACAGATGGACACCGATAAACACAGATCTTAAAGACCAGCCTGTAGATACCGTCTCGCCGGTCAAGCCACCAGCAACATGCAGGGAGCCAATCCCGGCAGCGCACGTAGGAGCGGCCCATGGCCGTGAACGGACAGAACCGGCCCCCGTCCGCGGCCATGGGCCGCTCCTACAACCGTCACGGCTTCGACTTCACCGTGGGAGCGGCGACCCCGCCGCGAACGGGCATCCAAACGAAACCCGGGTATTCGCGCCGGGGTCGGCGCTCCCACAGGGTTACGAACCCAATCTGTGTTTATCCGTGTCCATCTGTGGCTAAAGAACGGATCTAACCCCCCATCCGCTGCAGCAGCTCGGCGGTCTTCGCCTCCATCAGTCCCCGGTCGCCCCGACTCTCAACGTTCAACCGCACCACCGGTTCAGTGTTGGACGCGCGCACGTTGAAGCGCCAGTCCTCGAACTCGACGCTCAGGCCGTCCGTGTGGTCCACGACCTGCGCGGCGGGTCCATACTCCGCCTCCAGGGCCTTGAGCATGGCCGGCGGATCGTCGATGGTGCGGTTGATTTCCCCGCTGCAGGGGAAGCGCTCGATGCATTCGTCCACCAGCCGCGACAGCGGCTTGCCGGTGCGGCCGATGAGCTCGGCGACCAGCAGCCAGGGGATCATGCCGCTGTCGCAGTAGGCGAAGTCGCGGAAGTAGTGGTGGCCGCTCATCTCCCCGCCGTAGAGGGCGTCCTCGGCGCGCATGCGCTCCTTGATGAAGGCGTGGCCGGTCTTGCTCCGCACCGGCGTGCCGCCGAAGGTGTTACAGATGTCGATGGTGTTCCAGGTCAGGCGCGGGTCGTGGACGATCTTCCCCCCACCCGACTTGCGCAGGAAGACTTCGGCCAGCAGGCCGACAATGTAATAGCCCTCGATGAAGCGGCCCTTCTCGTCGAAGAAAAAGCACCGGTCGAAGTCGCCGTCCCAGGCGACACCGAAATCCGCGCCGGTTTCCCGGACCCTGGCCGACGTGGCCTTGCGGTTCTCCACCAGCAGGGGATTGGGCACGCCGTTGGGAAAATGGCCGTCGGCCTCGTGATGCAGCCGTTGGAAGCTGAGCGGAACGCTGGATTCGAGGGCGTCGACAACCCAGCCGGCGCCACCGTTGCCCGGGTCGGTAACGATGGTCAGCTCTGGGAGGGCGTCCGCCGTGACCAGGGACAGCAGCCGCTCGATGTAGGCCTGGCGGTGGTCCAGCGACCGGGTGGTGCCGGCCTTCTCCACCGGATTCCAGTCACCGGCGTCCACGCGCTCGGCCAGATCCTTCAGGCCGGTGTCGCCGCTGACCGGCTTCGCCCCGTCGCGGACCAGCTTCATCCCGTTGTAGTCCTTGGGGTTGTGGCTGGCGGTGACCATGATGCCGCCGTCCATGCCGTAATGCGCGGTGGCGAAGTAGACCTCCTCGGTGCCGCACTCGCCGATGTGGTGGACATTGGCGCCACCGTCGTTCAGGCCCCGGGCCAGGGCGTCGGCCATGGCCGGGCTGGTCAGGCGGATGTCGTGGCCGACGATCACCTCGGTGCCCGGTAACCAGTCGGCAAAGGCCCGGCCGATGCGCCAGGCGAGGTCTTCGTTCAACTCGTCGGGCACGCGGCCACGGATGTCGTAGGCCTTGAAACAGTCAACGGACACGGGCTTCGCTCCTCTGAGTCTCTCGCGATTGGCGTTGGCGGAATTGTAACGCCCAACCCGCCGTCCGGGTTTTCCGGATACCATGGGAATTGATTGCCGCCGAGCCAGGTATTACATTTGGCTTACCAAACATGACGAATAATTCATGTCGCCAACGGGGGCAGGAGCCGGTCCATGACACGCATCGCCAACATCATCTCCACCGGTCACTACGTGCCGGAACGCCTGATCAGCAACGCCGATCTCAAGGCACGCTTCACGGACCTCGGCATGCCCGAGGTGGTGGACAAGCTGGAGGCCTCCTCCGGCATCCTCCAGCGTTACTACGCCCCCGATGACTGGGCCACTTCCGATCTTGCGCTGCCGGCGGCCCGGGAGGCCCTGGAGCGGGCCGGCCGCAAGCCGGAGGACGTGGACCTGATCATCCTGGGTACCGACTCGCCGGACTACATCACCCCGGCCACCTCGGTGGTGCTCCAGGACAAGCTGGGCGCGAAGAACGCCGGCACCTTTGACGTGGTCTGCGCCTGCGCCTCCTTCCCCACGTCCATCGCCAACGCCGCTGGCCTGATCGCCACCAACCCGGCCATCAATACGGTGCTGGTCATCGGCGTGTACATGATGCGCAAGCTCGCCGACCCGAAGGACCCCATGGTGTTCTTCTACGGGGACGGCGCCGGCGCGGCCGTCGTCGAACCCGGCGACGAGCCCGGCTTCATCGGTACGTCCATGCGGGCCGATGGCGCCTACTCCGGCCACTGGGGCATCTACGCCGGCGGCACCAAGGAGCCCGCCACCGTGGAGGCCGTCGAGGCGGGCCGCACCAACGTGCGCCTGGTCCACCGCTATCCGCCGGAAATCAACGAGGAGGGCTGGGCCATTCTCTTCCACAAGCTGGCGGAGGAGAACGATTTCACCGTGGACGACGTCGACCAGGTCATATTCACCCAGGTGAACAAGTACACCGTGGAGCATGTCTCGGACGCCATCGGCCTGCCCCGGGAGAAGGCCCACACGGTGATGGAGACCTATGGCTACACCGGCTCGGCCTGCATCCCCATGGCCTTTGACGATGCCATCCAGAAGGGCAAGATCCACTCCGGGGACCTGGTGGTCATGATCGGCTCGGGCGTGGGCTACAACCAGGCGGCGGTGGCGCTGCGGATGCGTTAGGCAAGATTGGCCTTCCCCCTCTCCCAGGCCTCTCTGCCGCCAGGGGAGAGGGGGGGCACCACCACGACCAGCGCCAAGCGCCGCACCGCGCGTAGCCGGCGTAACAACCCAGCGCGTATCGCCCCTTCACCGATCGGCGATTGAGCCGTAGCCTGCTGCGATGGACGCCGACCCCGACAAGCTGCTCAAACGACACCGCAACCTGACCCACTCCGAGGGCCTGACGGTCACCTCCCACGTCCAGCGCGCCGAGGGCGACTGGTACGTCAACACGCTCATGGTCGAGGGCTACGACGTCCCCTTCAAATACAAGCGCCAGAAGCGCTACAGGAGCCTGGAAGGTCAGCGCGTGAACCTGACCTATTACCCCGAAACGCAGAAGGTGGCCGGCCTGGAATTCGAGATCATGAAAGTGGTTCGCGTCCGGGTCGCCTGACCTCCGGCATAACGACCACTGCGCGGAGGAGCGCTACGCCGGCCAGAGCTGGTTGTTCCGCCGCACCAGCCGCCGGGGAATCTCCATACCCATGGCCTCCCGGCCGCCGGCGGCGTCCAGGAGCTGCTCGGCCGCCTCGCGATCCGCGCCGGCGAGCCCGTTGTAGTAGTCCAGGGCACGCTGCAGCATCCACTGGGGATAGGCCATGACGGCCCGCTCGCCCTCGGCGTCACCGATGCGGAAACGGTGCTGTCCGACGCGGCGGCGGACGCGCTCGCCCGGGTGCTCGGAAACGTAGTCCGCCACCGTCTCGACGGTCTCCCGGAGCACGGGGAACTGCTCCCGGAACTGGTGCCGGAGAATCGGCAGCAGGGTATCGGGAACTTCGTCCCCGGGCAGCCACTCGCCAATGGCGGGCTGGTCCTCGAACATGCGCTCCACCCAGCGGGCGACGCTCGGAGCGCGCTCGCGCATGATCCGGCCGGGTGCCGGATCGCGATAAAGATGGGCGTAGAGCGGGGCGATCAGGCCAAAGTCGGCCATGCTGGCCCGCTCGCCCAGGGCGTAGCGGTGGCGGCTGAAGTGCTGCTCCAGGTGATCCAGCAGCGATTCGTACCACTGCTCGATGGCCGGGCCGGTTTCCTTCGAGATACCCAGCACGGGCAACATACCGGAGAAGAACGAGGCCCGCTTCCGGGCCAGGGCCCGCCGGATGAAGGCCGGTGCCCAGGGCGCCGCCACCTTGCCGAATTCGGCCATGATGAAGCGCTCGTTCTGCTCGGGGAAGCTCCAGCGGTAGTGCATCGCCGGGATCAACAGCCATTCGTCGGCGTAGAGCTCGATCAGCAGCGAGGCCAGGCGCTGCCGGGGCGTCTCGGGATAGATACCCCGCTCGGGGAAGCGCGCCTCCAGAGCGTCGATGATCTCGGTGGTGTCCTGGATGAACTCGCCGCTGGGCGTCTGCACCACCGGGATCATCCGCACCCCGGTATTGGGCACGATTACCCGCTCGTAAACACCCATGGTCGAGAGCACCTCCTTGTAGGGGATGCCCTTGTAGCGCAGATAGGCGCGGACCTTGCCGGTATAGAGGGAGAACTCGGTGCCGTAGAGGGTGTAGTTCCGTTCGTCTGCCACGACCGCTCCTGATCGATGTCGCAAAAACCGGCATGGTAACCAATCGGCGGCGCCAGCGCTTTCACGCCCCCGCGCGTTGCCCGATGGCGGCGGTTGGCGGAGTCCCGCGCCGCGCCGGAGGCGCGACGTCGTTCTAGGGCCCGTCCGGCATCGCCTCCAGCCCCTTCGCGAACCAGGGCTTCGCCTGCTCCAGCTGGGCCGCCAGCGACAGCAGCTTGCCCTCGTCGCCGTGGCCGGCGACGAACTGAACTCCCAGGGGCAGGCCGTTGGCGCACCAGTGCAGCGGCACGGACATGGCCGGCACGCCGGTGACGTTGGCCAGCTGGGTGAACGGCGTCGCGGCGAGGCTCTCCAGCGCGGTGCGCTCGATGATGCCGCTCTTCGCCGCCAGCTTGCCGGCACGCAGGGCCAGCGCCGCCTTGAGCAGCCGCTCCTGTCCCGGCGGGGTCTTGAACGCCCCGACCCGCGGTGCCGGCAAAGCCGTGGTGGGCGTCAGCCAGAAGTCGTAGATGCCCAGGAACTGGTCCAGCGCGATCATGTACTGCTGCCAGCGCCCGACGCACAGGGCGTACTGGTCGGCGGGCATCGCGCGGCCGGCGGCGGCCATGGCCAGGGTATCCGCCTCGAAGCCGGACCGTCCCGCACCGGTGAGCTCGCGAATGGCGTCGATGGCTACCGCGCACTGGGCGAACCAGACGCGCAGCCAGTCCAGGGCCATCTGCTGCATATCCATCCTGGGGCGGGCTTCCTCCACCTCGTGGCCCAGGTCCTGAAGCAGAGCCACCGCCTCTTCCACCGCCTTGACCGCTTCCGGGTCGACCTCTCGGCCGAGCGGCGACTCGGTGGAGAAGCCGATGCGCAACCGGCCGGGTGCCGTCCGCGCGGCCTCAACGTAGGAACGCGCCGGCGGTTCGATATGGAACAGACTGCCGGTTTCCGGCCCTTGGGTCAGATCCAGGATCAGCGCGCTGTCCCGGACCGAGCGCGTCAGCACGTGGTTCATGGCGATGCCGTGCTGAGCCTCCGTAATCTCCGGCCCCCAGGGTGTGCGGCCGCGGCCCGGCTTGAGCCCGAACAGCCCACAGTGGGAGGCCGGAATACGGATGCTGCCGCCGCCGTCGTTGCCGCCGGCCACCGGCACCACGCCGGCTGCCACCATGGCCGCGGAGCCGCCGGAGGAGCCGCCGGGGGTGTGGTCCGTGTTCCAGGGGTTGCGGCAGGGGCCGTAGGCGTCCGGCTCCGTGACCCCCTTGGCGCCGAGCTCCGGCGTATTGGTCCGGCCGAAGGGCACCAGACCGGCCGACTTCCACCGGCGCACCAGCGTGGCGTCCTGCAGCCCCCTGTTATCCGCCGCCTTCAAGGCCCGATTGCCCATATGGTGCGGCGCGCCGCCGATCTCCTGAAACAGGTCCTTGACCAGCATCGGTACGCCGGCCAGGGGGCCCGAGACCCCATCCGCTATCTGCCGGCGTGCGAGGTCATAGAGCGGATGGATCAAGGCGTTGAGACGACCGTTGACCGCCTCCGCCCGCGTGATGGCGAGCTCCAGCACCGTTTCGGCATTGACCTCGCCGCTTTGGATCAGCTCCGCGAGAGCGGTGGCGTCGAGCTTTTGGTATTCGTCGAATTTCACGTCGTCTCCTGAGACGGCTCTGGTTCCGGGGCGCCGGCCGGCGCAGCATGCCAGATCGTGAACACCCGTTCAGCATCTCACCAGCATCGCCGCAGGCGGCGCGGAATGCCAGTATCAGATCGCTGTCTTCGATTGGCCCCTTCCGGATACTCGGTCTATGAAAAGTCCGCTGAGCGGTCGGTTCGGAACGCGAGCTACCGACACAGTACAAGCTTGGCAAGCAACATCCGTCTGGTGCGTACCGACTCGGTACGGCGCATTCACACCATCGGGTACGCGCTACGGGTCGGGACTCCAGGTTCGGGCGGAGAGTTCGACTTCGGCTGATCGCGAGAGCACCGACTTGGCACGGCTGTCATGGGCCGGCAATATCTCCAGGCCGGGCAGCCCGGCCTTCAAACCCCTGGCCCGCGCGTAGGATTCCAACAGTTGGTCTCTGTCGCCAGTGCCCGGAATCTGGTCCGTCATCAGCGATCGAGCTTCGTAGGCCAGATCGCCGATCAGAAGCAGTGGTGCGCGGCCCTCGACGTGCACCAGCATGGACAGCGAGCCAGGGGTATGACCAGGGGTCGGCAGCAGGATCATGGCCCCGTCGCCCATGACATCGTGACATCCGCCGAAGGGCGCCAGGAGCCGATCGTTCGTCGGCTGAAAATCAACGATGCGCCAGCGGGCCCCGGGCCGCCGGATGTGCTCCCTAAAGATGAAGTCCCGCTCCGGGTGCAGCCCATCGAGCTGATTCCATTCAGTCCGGCTGACCAGAAGATCCGCCTGCGGCACATCACCGATACCCCCGACGTGGTCGAAATGCAGATGCGAGATAATCGCCTTCTGGACATCGCCCGCGCGGAAACCAAGTGTGGCGAGGCGGCTGCTCAGACTATCGACCGAAGCAGGTTCGAGCCGGAACAACCGACGCATGAAGAACCGGCCAATGGCGCTGTCGACGTAGCGCGGATCGGTGAACACGGCCGGGTCCAGACCTGTGTCAAAGAGGACGAGACCCTGTGGATGCTCGATGACGAACACGTTGATTGGCACCTGGACCCACCGGCGCGAGAACAGCACCCACCAAAGCTGGGGCGCGCTCGAACCATAGCGATGCTCCATGTGAATGCTGCCGGTCCCCGCGGAGAGGACATGTACCGCCCTGACCGTACCGGCGGAGCTCCGAGTAGTCATCACCGCCTCCTGTGCGTAATTGCCCGCATTTCCGTGACTGCAGGGGACCACGGCCGGGAAACCCGTTGCCGACGCCGATCCCACACTCCAGGCCGATGAAAAGGAGCTTGGTCGAGAAATGACCTACGCGCTACTGCCGCCGGCAGTGTGGCCCTGGATGGACCGCCCGGTTCCAGCCGGTCGATGACCGGTTCACGCCGCAGGCTGGACGCCATCGGCACCCGGATTCGTTCCAGCCGCGACCCGGGAGCCGCACGACAACGCGGATCAAGGGCTTCCAGCATGGGCCAGCGCCGAGGGCGCCCGGCAGCCGACGATGGCGGGCGCTTCGCGGATCAGCGCTTCATCCTCCAGCGCCGCCACCATGAACAGCGCGAAATCGATGCGGCGGGTGAGGTTGCTCGCCAGGACGGGATCGCCCACGTGCCGGCTCCAGACCGGCAGGCCCTGGCTGTCACCCTCTTCCAGGTCACTCCCCCTGACGACGGTCCAGCTCCTGTCACTGGCGAAAATCCGCCGGCTGGCCTCCACCTGATCGTTCAGGTCCACGACGCGGAAGAGCCTCGCCAGAAAGCCGAAGACCCGTACCAACAGCCTCAGCTTCCAGGAGTAGACGTCCCGGCCGTCCCGGGTGATGTGCCAACCGCAGGAGAAGATCAGCCGGGCACCGGGCTCGGCGTAGTCCAGCACGGCCTGCGCCGTCCCCGAGGCATACCGTTGCATGCCCCAGGGCACCAGGACCGTGAGCACGCCGTCGCATCCGGCGACGGCCTTCCTGATGACCGCCCGGTCATTGGTCGCGCCCGGCACGATGGTGATGCGGCCGCGAAAGCCATCCAGCTTGCCCACGCTCTGTTCGCGGCAGACACCCACCACGTCATAGCCGCGGTCCAGGGCATGCTGGATCATGTACCGGCCAAGCTTGCCCGACGCGCCGACGATGCAAACCTTGTGCATAACCCGTCCTCTGCAATGAGGGAGCGCCGCAGCGGGGCCGACGCGGGAATGCTGAGCTTAGTTCGCGGCCCGCGTGTCAACAACTCGCACGTTCAACCTGAATGCCGGGCGTCGAGCCGGTCAGCCCGGTGCAACAGCTCCTTCCTGCCAAGGGCCCACGCGCGAACTGCGCGGGCGCTTCCGTCCGCCAACATAGTCCGTGCGGGTCGTGACATCCCCCATGCGGGCCATGCCGTTGCTTTGCGTCGGTGGCGCGGCGTGTCCTAGCCTCGTCGATCAACCACTCCACACTACGAGGCAGGGTGCCGAAGAAGCGCTCGCCCAATCTCTCCATGGGGGTCCCATGCAACGCCCGGCTCTTACCCGCAATTCGATTCTCGCCGTGGCCGTCCTCCCGGCATTTGCCGGTCTCGCCGCCTGTGGGGGCGGGGGCGGCGGCGGAGGCGGTGGCTCAACCGCCTCCGGTAACACCACCGATGACGTGGTGGTCTTCGAGGCCGACACCACCACCGACGGCTGGAACGAGCTCTGGCGCGCCGGGTTTGACGGCGGTCCCGTCATGGTAACGGCGCCCCGGGCCGTAGACGGGGATGTAACGACCGTGAGGCGATCGCCGGGCGGCGACCGGATCGCCTTCCTGATGCGCAATGCCGGGAGCAGCACGCCCGAGTTGCTGTACACGGCTGACGTGCGAAGCAATGACCCACCCGTGCTGGTATCCAACAACGCCGAGTCAGCCGGCGCGGATGTCACGCGCTTTGCCTGGTCGCCGAATGGGGACCGGCTGGCCTTCATCGCCGAAACCGGCACCAACGGCACCTCGGAGCTGTTCATCGCCTTTCCGGATGGCAGCGGCCGGGCGACGATCACCAGCAGCGCGGCCATGGGCACCGGCAAGAAGCTGGAATGGGCGCCGGATAGCAGCCAGCTGGCATACGTGGCGGAGGATCTGGAGCTGTTCGTGGTGTCACCCGACACCCCCGGCCAGACCACACGGGTGAGCGAGGACTACGGTAATGGCGGCGGGCGTTCCGTCGTTGGCTTCGCCTGGGCACCCGACAGCGGCGCCATCGCCTACATGGCCGACCAGGATACCGTCGGCCGGCAGGAGCTGTACGTCGCGGCCCCCGACGGCACCGGTGATACGGCGGTCAATGAATCCATGGTCAGCGGCGGCGATGTGCTCTCTTTCGCCTGGGCGCCCGACGCCGGTCGGCTGGCCTACAAGGCGGACGCCGACACGGACGGCATCGAGGAGTTGTTCACCGTGGACCCGGACGGCAACGCCCACGCCAAGGTGCATGCCGCTTACGGCAGCGGCAATGACATAGTGGACTATCAGTGGTCGCCGGACGGGGCATACCTGGCCTATCTGGCACAGCAGGACGACCCAGGCCAGGAAGAGCTCTACGCCTCCGCTGCCGACGGCTCGGGCAACGTGCGGTTGAACTCGACGAGCATGGCCAGCGACGTCCTGAACTACGCCTGGGCACCGGATTCGTCGCGGGTGGCCTATTCCGTTTTCGACGGCGGCGCGGCGATCCTGGCTGCCTCCAGCCTTCACACCGTGCGCCCGGACGGCAGTGGCCGCGCCCAGGTCAACGGGCCGCTGGCCAGCAACGGCAACGTCTTCACGTTCAAGTGGGCCCCGTCGGGAGGACGCATCGCTTACGTCGCCGAACAGGACACGGTGGACGTCCGGGAGCTGTATACAACGGCGGGTGACGGCAATGACGGTCACAAGGTCAACGCCGATCCGGGCGGCAACGGCGATGTGCTGTCCAACACGCTCGACTGGTCCAGCGACGGTTCGCGGATCGCCTACGTGGGCGACACACGCACAGCGGGCGTGGCGGAGCTATTCTCGGCATCGCCCGACGGCTCGGACCGTGTCCGCATCAGCCCCGACCTGTCTCTGGCCGATTCGGATGTCACGGAGCTGCACGAGGACAATCGCTAGGTCACCGCGTGCGGCGTCACGCCGGGGCGGGCTGAATGCCGCCCGCATCGACCGCCACGCCGGCCACCCACCAGTGGCCGGCGTGGCGTGAATCAACCGCGGCCGGCCGCGGTCGCCTCCTTCCACTCCGGGCGCTCGGATGTAGCTCGCAGTTCGGCTGCGTGGTCCGTTGACGCGCATCAACGCGCACGTGCACCGTGAGGCGAATAATCCGGCGTCGAAACCATGCCGTATCCAGGACCCGGAGACACCGTCCATGCAGCATTTCCGACCCGACGCACGCGCGCTCGCGAGTCGAGTCCTTCTCGCCACTGCCCTGACACTGACCGCTACGGCGCTCGCCGCCGCCTCCAGCGTTCGCGTTCCCTCACATGCGGACCGACCGGTCCTTGTGGCAAGTCATCAGGCCGGCCCGGAAGACGTTGACAGGCATGAGCGCATCCGTACGCCGGACCAGATGGACGCGCACCTGAACCGTATGGACGCGCTGCGCGATCGGGTCCGGTACGCCGAGGCCGACAGTCGCCAGCGCGAAGGCCTGCTGCGTCAGTATCGTCGCCACATCCACCAGGCACTGCAGGGCATGGATCGTATGCCGCGCCCGGAACCGGACGCCTCCGGCGAAGAGGTACTTCGGTACATGGAGCAGCGGCAGCGACAGATGGAATGGCTGCTGCGGCACATGTGGCAGTACCAGCAGGCGCAGGACACCGGCGGCTAGCATCCACCCGCGCCGGCTGCGCGTCCCGCACGCGCAAGGCGCTGCCACGAGGGAAACGCCGGCCACCGTGGGTTCCCACCTCCAATGACCGCGTCCGTGGTTGACCATTGTCAAAAAGTCGCCGACCCGGCGCTGGCATGGTCACGGGCGAGGGTTTCTCGAAGGGCAAAAAATGGGGGCTGCCGGCACTGCGACCGCGGTACGGCAAAAGAACCGCCCACGAAAGCCGCATCCCGCATTGAATCGCACCTGCATGCGCGGGGTCCTTCTCAGCGACGACGGTCAAGCCTCCGCGGGAAACCGGCAGAGGCAAGCATCCCACGGGATCAAGAACGAGGTGCATGACATGGCGGCGCGACACAACAGGCATTGGCTACTGGGCGGCGCGATGGTGGCCGCTGTTACGATGGGCGTGGTCGCAGTCGCGGCGAAGGCCCAGACGACCTTGCAGACACCCGCGCTGACGGCCTGGAGCGACACGAACGCGCTCACAGTCGATCCCGATTCGCCCGAGACCGGCCGGACCTACCTCTACCCCGACACGGCAACCCGGGACATGGACCAGAGCGGCGCCGCGGACGGCACGGGGAGCCGGGCCTATATCCACTGGGATATCGATAGCGGGCTCGGTGAGCCCCCGGGCGTGCAGAGCGTAACCAACGATTACGATTTTCCCCGGCGCAACTGCATCATGGCATCCGGGACGGACGCGACGTCCCTGGCGCGGAAGACGTGCAGCGACCCGCAAGGCAGCGCGAAGCGCTTCTGGTTGACCATCACCGAGGCCGACCAGCCGGTGGACGTAGTGTTCGAGACCGGCCAGGCCGATATCGTTTACGACGAGGGCATCGACCCGACGGCAGAAGGGTTCGAGGTCGGCCGCATCTACCGGGTGATCCAGAAGCTCGCCAACCACACTGGTGAGCGCATACAGGGATTCCGCATGGAGCTCGGTTTCGGTACCGGGGATGATTTCACGCCGGCATCCTTCGCGGACGACGACGTGGCCTTCGAGCTACGCCCGTCCATACCCCGGTCGTTCTTCGGCGAGGCCGGGGATATCGTTATAGACCCAGGGCACGGCGGCGGGCAGGAATGCACGGTTTGCCACTCGGGCAACCAGCAGCTGCTGCGCGAGGCCCGGGAGGTCTGGCTGCCGGGTGAGTACGCCACCTTCTCGCCCAAGATGTTCGACGTCGAGGACGGCGGCCGCTTCGTCGGCGTACCCGGGTTCTTCGATGAGCAGATCGCCGGTCTGGTCCCGCCCCAGGAGGTGGCGGACGGCGACAAGAGCCAGTACATCGCCAGCGGCGACACGGTGGATCCGGCCACCGGCATCATCGGGCCAACCACGGCGAATTACTTCGATATTCCCGCCAACCAGGGCGCCGGCGCCGGCCTGAGCGGCAACATCTTCGGCTACCTGCTGCCCGATGGCCGGGGCGCGCCGGGCATCTACGAGGACGACGATGGCGATCCCGCCACCGAAGGCGATCTGGTCGCCTGGTGGGATGGCAGCGACTGGCGTTGGGGCAATGAACGGAACTTCGCGGTGGTGCCCGACAGTCAACTTGCCGTCTGGGCCCGCCGTCCGCTCAGCGAGGATGAGGTCCTGGAGCCGCCGCGCTACGAAGTGGGGCCGATCGATGATGTCTCGGCCCTGAACGTGGACACGTTCATCTACATTGGCGAGGACTTCGATCCCGAGGCGCATCCAACCCGGACCGTACGTTACGAAGTGACGTCCATTGCCTCGGGTACGGTGGCCGGGACGGAGATGCCGCCCTGGTCCCTGGACGGAAACGAGCCCACGGAGCTGACGGCGGAGAACTATCCCAGGTCCGGTGACGACGAAGACTTCTTCGAGGAGGTTCTGGGTTGCACCTACAGTCCGGGGGCGCCATTCGATCCGCTGCTCCCCGGCCTGCTGGCCGGTGCGATCGGCCTGCTCGCCTGGCGCCGGACTCGAACCGGCCCGTCGAACGGCTAAAAGCGAGCGTCGTAAGCTCGGGAGGCCCGCCGTGGCGGGCCTCCTTTGTGCGAATCTCGCCCGCGAAGACGCGAACCAGGCGCGCTCCCGGGGCCCCATGATGCCTTCTGCCGCGAATTCGCTCTTCGAGTTCGGACATTGCCTGGACTCCTCCCTCGGCTGAAAGGCCGCTCATCCCGATGCCGGTATCGGCTTCCCGCGCGGGGCGAGGGAAACAAAGGCATTCGCCGGACCCGGGAAGGTTGGACCCGCGCCCACTGTCTCGGGGTATCCTTCGGTCCTGCTACGTGAGCGGGCCGCCGCCCGCTGCCGGACCGTCCCAGCAACAACAATCGGGAAAACGTGAACTCATGAGCTTCGATACCCCGCTCCACCTCTGTGGCCCGCTGCGGCAACCGCGGCAGATGCTGGCCGAGCAGGAATATGCCGGCCACAGCTCCATTCACGACGATTCGACGGCCGAGCAGCTCGGCCTCCAGGCCGGGCCCATCGAGGGACCCACCCATTTCAGCCAGTTCGTGCCCCTGCTCGCCGACCTCTGGGGTCGGGCGTGGTTCGAGCGGGGCTGTTTCTCGGCGCACTTCCAGAACATGGTCGTGGAGGGTGAATCCGTCCGGGCCTTCGTCGCGCGTCCGCAGCAGGGCGCCGCAAGGACAAAGGCGTGGGCGGAGAAGGCCGACGGCACGCCGGTACTGGACGCCAGCGCCAGCCTCGGTCCCGACGACGGCGAAACCCTGCTCGAGCAGCGCATGGCCAGGCTGCGCCCGCCGGAAGAGCTGGTCATCCTCTCGGACCTGCGCGAGGGCATGACCGGCGCCGAGGACGAACCGGTGCGCATGGACGCCGACCAGGACATGGGCAAGCTCTACCCGTTCTCCCTGAACCAGAAGCTGGAGAAGATCACCGAGAACTCCCCCTGGTACTCGGATGCCACCACCTCACCCTGGGGCCGGCCGGTCATCCCGCTGGAGATGGTGAGCGTGCTGGTCGAGCACACCAGCCACAAGGCGCGTTTCCCGATGAAGCAGCCCAGCGTCGGCCTGTTCGCCGACCTGGAGATCCGCATGGTCGACGGCCCGCTGTTCGTCGGCGAGGACTACCTGCTGCGGCGGGAGATCGTTGCCCTCTCCGAGAGCAAACGCACCGAATCGTACTGGGTGCGCACCCGCGTCTATGATGCCGCAGGGGAGACCCTCAAAGCGCAAATGCTGCTCAACCACGCGGTGATGAAGGCGTCCTTCCCCGGGTACCAGGAGGAGCGGCAGGGCGGATAGCGCGACTCGGACATCCCGAACGGCTCCGGTCCGGGGGCGCGGTGCCTGCGCCGGCATCGGCATGCCGTGGCATCAATCGACGCGCCCCCGCCCGTTCCCGTGCATGGCGCCCAGCGATGCCCGGACCGCCCGGATACCCGCCGGCTCCAGCGTCAGTCCGACGTGCCCGATGCCGGGGACCAGACGGACGGGGACATCCTTGCCGGCCAATGCGAACACATCGCCGAATCGCGCTGCGTGGAACAGCTCATCGGCCTCGCCGGCGACGACGCGCACGGGCTGATTCACCGCCCGAATATTGGCCCGATATTCCTGGCGGGGCCGGAAGTTCTCGGCCAGCGCGAAGGAGTAGGCCGGTGTCAGATGCGCCCGGGCCTCCTCCGCCAGCGCGTACCGGATCACCGGCAGGTGATTGAAGGCCTTGACGCCGAAACCGTTGAGAATCGCGATCGCGATGTAACGGGGCAATCCGACGCTCACCCAGCCCCCGGCGTCATCCCGGCTGGTGGACGCGTCCTGGCTGATGAACGGTGCGAGCAAGAGGTAGCCGGCGAACAGCGTCTGGCGTTCGCTACCGGCGAAGCGCAGGGCGAAGCCGCCGCCCGACGAGAAGCCGATGAGGGTCCGCGGCGCCTCCGGGCTCACCGATTCCAGGAAGTCCGCCAGGTCGTCTTCGAGCTGGCCGATGTAGTCGATATCGCCGCGCGGACCGGAGCTGCCGTGGCCGCGCACGTCCAGCGCGTACACCCGGTAACCCGCGCCGGCGAGGGCGCGGGACAAGGGATGCATGCTTCGGCTGTTGGCGGAGGAGCCGTGAATCAACACGACGCTGCCCGGTCTCGCGCGGTCGGCCGGCGGATACGCCCGGTACCCCAGCGCTTCGCCGTCGCGGGCCGTGTACCGGCGCAACGGCGGGACGTTGGCGTAGTCGACCGCCTCGAAGGGATCGTTGATCGCCGCCACCGGCTCGGGTGTCTCCGGGCCGCCCAGTATGATCGCCAGCGCCGCGGCGGCGGCAAAGCCCGCGACGATGATCGTCGCGACGACCAGAAAAACCCTCATTCCCTTGCCCCCAATGCGCCAGCGACCCGTTGATGCCCGTCCCGGAGCGAGCGCTAACCATGGCGACCCGGAGTGCTGGTGCCGCGCGCCCGGTCCCCGGCCGTGCCCGCGACGGTAACAGGCCGGGCCGGCCACGTCAGGCGCATGCGGATACGAAGCGTTACCACGCCGGCCCGAGCCGTCTCCTCGCGCCGTTATGGGGCTAACCCAGACAAAGGAGTAACTGCACGGCACATGGGGCCGTGGCGTGACCGGAGCGGCCAGCCCGCCGCTCCGGCGCCCCATTCCTGATCCGACGGTGAGCCGGGCTCAACGCCCCTGCATCATCTTCTGCAGATCCATCGGCTCGGCGGGCAGCTCGAAGGCCCCCGGCGGCGGTTCGTCGCCGGAGATGGACTCGATGCGGAAATCCTCGCCGCTTCGCAGCAGCCCGCGCTCGCCCTCCGGCAGGGATTGCCGATAGGCGTCAGTGTCGGCGCCGGACATGGCCTGGACGGCACCCAGGTAGGCCTCCGTCATTTCCGCGACCAGGGCGTCATCGGTAAGCACCACGTCGCCCGAATGGCGCTGGCCGTCCCCATCCGTCCAGGTCACCTGGTAGACGCGGCCCTCGATGCCCGCCACCGTCTCGCTGGCGCCCGTGGCGTTCACCGACTCCACGCGGCCGAAGGTATCGCCGGCCGGAACATTGCCCACCTGCCCGGCAGCCATCTTCATCATGGACGCCAGCTCCATGACCATCGTCTGCCCGCCCTGCTGCATAACGACGTAGGCCTTGCCTTCGCGGACGATGAAGTAACCCGGGCCGGTACCGGTCTCCATGCGCAGCGCGCCGTCGCCGGACCAGCTGATCTCAATGGCGCCGCTGCCGGCGTCCGTGTCGGCGCGAAGCGTGGCGTTACCGCCGGCCAGGCCGGTCAGCGGCGCTACCAGCAGCAGGCATGCGGATAGAATTCCGAACGTTTTCATGGCAAGGCGTCCCTGTTCGTCAGCGATTGATCAATCACCGAATATGCTGTCGAGGACCCGGTCGACGGCACTGTCCGCCGCCTCGTCCGTCTCCTCGTCGACCCGGCTCTCCACGCGGCTTTTCTGCCGCTCCTCCTGGCGTTCCGTCTTTTCCTCGGCGATGTTGTCGGAATCGTCCTCGGCTGCCAGGCAGAGGGCGGGCAGATAGGCTGCGGTCAGCGCCACGGTCAGTATCAGAACTCGCATGAAGTCGGCTCCTTTGCCTGCACGATGTTGGCGGGGCCCGATGGCACGTCGAGCCCTGGTTCATTATCCAAGATTAGGACGCCCACCGGGCTGCCGCAGCCCCCCGAATAAGGGGTGTCCGTCGCGCGAAGCATTTCCATGCGACTTCAGCCGCCGGCCTGCCAGTGCGAAATCGCCTCGATGGGGTGAATCAGCTGCACCACGTTGAGCGTCAGATTGTCGCGGATCACCAGGGCGAGGACGACTTCCATGGCGAGTACCAGGCCCAGCGCCCACCACACCGGCAGCCGCCGTGCCATGACGAAACCCGCCAGCATGGCGATGGAGTCGACCAGGGAGTTCACCACGCTGTCGCCGAAGTATCCCGCCGCCAGGGCCGTCTGGCGATAGCGCTCGATAATGATGGGCGTGTTCTCGACGATTTCCCAGCCGGCCTCGATCCCCAGACCCGCGAGCACCATCAGCGAAAAGGGCGCGCCCGGAACCGCGATCCAGAGCAGCAGGTAGAACAGAAAGCCGTGGACGACATGCGTGAAGGTGTACCAGTCAGTGAGATGCTGCGAGGTGCCGGGTCCGGCAGTGGGTCCGTACCACAGCTCCACGGTGCCGCAGGTGCAGATCGGGGAATGGCCCATGGCCAGTAGCGCGGCCGCCTGCACCGCGAGGATCGCCACCGCGACCAGCGAGCAGGTACGCCAGCCGGGCGCCGGCCAGGCGCTCGCGTCAACCCTCGGAATCCAGGTCATTTAGCGCTCAACCATCCGGCAGACGCCCCTGGCGGCCTTGCACGGCCGAATTCGCGGTGCGGCTCGGGCCATCGGGTACGTTCGCGCCAGCCTGGCCGCCGCGGGCCTCGTTCAGTGATGCGGCCCCGGAGGGGTGTCGGTAGAGAAATAATCCTGCATCCAGCCGAACAGAGTCCCTGCATCCACGTCGGCCAGTGCCATGCGCTGGAAATCGCCGCCCACGTCTTCGTCGATGGTCACGAACTGATAGAGCAGCGTGCCGGGCTCGTCGTCATGCAGGATCAGCACGATGCGCCGGCGACTGCGCAGGCAGTCAATGGTCATCACGTCGGCGGGGATGCCCACGTCGCGCATGCCGCGACGCACGCCCACCACCGGGTTGATGTGTCCGTGCGCCTCCTGGATGCGCGCGTGGGCCTCGCTCGCCAGGTCGGACAGCTTTTCCAGGCTCTCTTCGGACATCGGCGAGTCTCCAGCAACGCGTCGGAGCAGGGTAGCAGATCCCTGCCAGCCCGCGCGTCGAGGCCGGGCTGCCTGTTCATGCGGTGCCGGTCGACGGGACGCACCTCAGAGGGATTCGCAGCGGCTGGCCTCCAGCGGCATGAACGCCTCATCCCCCGGTATCGTTTTCAGGGGCTTGTAATAATCCCAGGCCTGCTCGGACTCACGGGCCGATTTCACTTCCACCAGCGACAGATCCTGCACCAGGAGGCCGTCCTTCCGGATATAGCCGTTACGCGCGAAGGCATCGTCGATCTTCATCTCACGCAGCACCCTCGCGACAATGCGCGGCTTGTCGGTTCCCGCCTCGTTGACCGCCTTGAGGTAGTTGGAGATGGCGGAGTAGACACCCGCGTGAATCATGGTTGGCATCGCGCCGGACCGGGCGTGAACCCGTTCCGCGAATGCCCGCGAGGCCTCGTCTCGGGACCAGTAGAACGGCGTTACGAACTTCAGCCCCTTGGCAACGTAAAGCCCGATTCGGCGGATGTCGGTTGCGAACATCAGGATGGCGGCGAGATCGCGGCTGCCGTCGCGAAGTCCGACCGAATAGCTCTGACGGATGGCCCGCTGGGTGTCGCGCCCGCCGCTGGCCAGTCCGATGATGGTTGCGCCGGAATCGGTAGCGGCCCGAAGATTCTCCCGGATGTCAGTGGCCTTGTAGGGGTAGCGCGAGCTGCCGAGCACCTTGCCGCCGGCCGCCTCGGCCAGAGCGCCGGTCGCGCTCTCGACGTTGTGCCCGAATGCATAATCGGCGGTGACGAAGAACCAGGTGTCTTCGGGGCCGTCCGTCAGGGCCACCGCGATGCCCTTGGACTGGGCGTAACCGTCGAGCCCCCAGTGAAACGCCAACGGCGAGCACAGCTCGTTGTAGAGCTGGGACGCGCCGGCGCCCGTCGGCATGACGATGACGCCGTTGTCGGTGAGGTATTTCTGCACCGCGAGGGCCGTATTGGAGCGCACCAGGTCGGTCACCATGTCGACGTTATGCTCTTCCACCAGGGCCCTGGCGCGTTTCAGCGCGACGTCGGCGTCGCTCTCGTGGTCCATCGCGATGATCTCTATGGGCGCGCCGAGGACCTCCCCCTCGTTGTCTTCCAGGGCGAGCTCGGCCGCGATGACGCTGTTCTGACCCGCGTCCCCGCTGGAAACCCCCGAGAGGTCGGTCAATACACCGATCCGGATGACGTCATCCGAGACGGCACCGGCGGCGTTGGCACTCGCACCGGCCACAAGTATCACTGGAAAAATCAGAACGACGTAAAGGAAGTGCCTGGACACGATATCTCTCCTCCATTTTTGTTATGCGATTTCGGGGAAACGCTCGTCCGCGACCGGCTTCCGTGCGCTGCCAGAAGCGTGCTCCGGCCTTCGGCCGACGAACCGCAACAGGGATAACGTACCCATTTAGTTTTTTCCGGAACTAGTTGGCGGTATGAGAGCCCAGAAAGATTCCTTTAATTTTATGGTTTAAAAGGATTTTTCTTCTTCTTGTTGAAGCCTGCGGATGCTTTCAATATCGCTCGCAACCAATCGCCCTGGCAGATCATGCTCGCCCGTCCGCAGGCCATAGGGGCCGATAC
This sequence comes from Ectothiorhodospiraceae bacterium WFHF3C12, assembly GCA_013519935.1. GTDB lineage: Bacteria > Pseudomonadota > Gammaproteobacteria > Nitrococcales > Nitrococcaceae > WFHF3C12. Next base: position 47,472 of record JACDUA010000016.1, read on the forward strand.
CCTCGAAGGCACACCCCGACAGCGGCTCACGGAACCAGGAATGGCATCGTCCGCCCGGTTCCTTGCCTGGTCGCGCTGGCTTCCGTCGACTATTTCCTCAGCGGCATGGCGGCGCGGCCGGAACCGATGGCCGGAGCCACGTTCGCCGGGCATTCGGCCGGCGTGTCCGCCCTGTTGTCGCGAATGATCACCCGTGGGTCGCAACCCGTCACACCCGGCGACCGGCCCGGGCGTAAGCTGGATACGTCGCCCGGCGAGCGGCGCGGCGACTGCATTGCTTTCACCGCCGGTCACCATCGCAAGGATGAGCCGCATGGCCATCAGCCTGTTCGAACTGTTCAAGGTCGGTATCGGGCCGTCCAGCTCCCACACCGTGGGACCCATGACGGCGGCGCGGCGTTTCGCGCGGGGCCTTCGAAAGGCCGGGCAACTCGAGAACGTCCACCGCGTGCGTATCCAGCTGTACGGTTCCCTGGGTGCCACCGGCAAAGGGCACGGCACCGGACCAGCCGTGCTGCTGGGACTGGAAGGGCACCGGCCGGACCGCATCGACCCGGCGGTCATGCCGGGGCGCGTGGAGGCCATCGACCGGGACGGCGTGTTCCTGGTGGATGGCGAGCGCCGCGTCGCCTTCGACGCCGATTCGGACCTGGTCTATCACCGCGGGCAGACCCTGCCGTTCCATCCCAATGGCCTGATGTTCACCGCATTCGACAATGGTGGCGAAGTACTGCGCGAGCGAACGTACTACTCCGTCGGCGGCGGCTTCGTCGTCAACGAGCAGGCAGCGGGTGCCGACCGCATCGTCGAGGACCGGACGGCGCTGCCCTATCCGTTCACGAGCGCCGCGCAGCTACTCGATCATTGCCGGGCGGGGGGACTGTCCATCGACGCGGTCATGCTCGCCAACGAGACCGTCTGGCGCAGTCCGGGCGCCGTGCACGAGGGCATCCTGCATATCTGGCAGGTGATGCAGGAATGCGTGCGAAACGGCATCAGCCACGAGGGCACGCTGCCCGGGGGGCTGAAGGTCCGGCGCCGGGCCGCCACGCTGTACGCCTCCCTGATGGACACCGAACGGCAGGACCGGATTTCCACGGCCCTTGGGGCCATGAGCTGGGTGAATCTCTACGCCCTGGCCGTCAACGAGGAGAACGCGGCCGGCGGCCGCGTGGTCACCGCGCCCACCAACGGCGCGGCAGGCATCATCCCGGCCGTCCTTCACTACTACTGGCACTGGTGCCCGAACGCGGACGAGGACGGCGTCGTCCGCTTTCTGCTCACCGCCGCCGCCATCGGCATTCTGTTCAAAGAGAATGCCTCGATCTCCGGGGCGGAAGTGGGCTGCCAGGGCGAGGTGGGATCGGCCTGCGCCATGGCCGCCGCGGGGCTCGCCGCCGCGGCCGGCGCGACGCCGGAGCAGGTGGAGAACGCCGCCGAGATCGGCATGGAGCACCACCTGGGCCTGACCTGCGACCCCATCGGCGGCCTGGTCCAGATCCCCTGCATCGAGCGCAACGCCATCGGCGCCGTGCAGGCCGTCAACGCCGCCGTAATGGCGATGCGCGGCGACGGCCAGCACCTGGTCTCGCTGGACAAGGTCATCCGCACCATGCGCGACACTGGCCGGGACATGCTCGACAAGTACAAGGAAACCGCCCGCGGCGGGCTGGCCGTGAACGTGATCGAGTGTTGAGCGTGCCGTGAGGACTATCCGGCGCTTCGACTCAGGTTTGAGACCTTTCTCACCGCTCTCGCCCGTGACTTGCTACGAGCAACCGTGAGCCGGAAGGTCTCGACATCCGGATACTGACGGTCGGCGCCGGCTTCGCCGGTGCCGACCTACGCTTTTCCGGGGAACTCGGCCACCGTGGCGGCGATGCCGTCGGTTCCCCTGACCGCTCACTCCGATCGCCGTAACCGGAAATACCGGAATGCCTGCTCGCGGCCGCCCGGCGTGACGTGGATTTCGTCCCGGCTGTCCAGCAACTGGAAGGATTCTCCCAGGACCGCGGCCAGGCGCTGCTCGTCGTAGCGGACCACCGGCAGGCCGCTGCACTGCTCCGGTCCCTCCGGCCCGAAGGTCGCGATCACCACGTGCCCATCCCGCTCCAGCGCCGCCTTCAGGGTGGCCACGTAGCGGGCCCGGTCGGCGGCATCGACCAGAAAATGGAACACCGCGCGGTCGTGCCATAACTCGAAGCTGTGCGGCGGGCGAAACTCGCGGACGTCCTCGGCAAACCACTCTACGGATTCGGCCCGGCGGCCCAGCCGCCGGCGGGCGGCCTCCAGCGCCCGCTCGGCGATGTCGAGGACGGCCGGCCGCGTGTAGCCGAGATCCAGCAGCCGGTCGACGAGTACCGATGCGCCGCCGCCCACGTCGATGACCGGCGCCTCGCGGCCGATCCCCGAAGCCTCGATCAGCGCCAGGGACACCGCCGGTTCCGCCTGGTACCAGCTCACCTCATCGGCGGCGCGGCTTGAGTAGACTTGCTGCCAATGCGCCCGCGTATCCATGTCCGCTCCTGACGCTGGGCAGGGAGTGCGCCTGCCCGCCCCTTTATGACGATGCATAGACTATCGGACCGCAGACGCCCCGGGTCCGTTCGCACCCATTGGGCTGTCAGACATGGCGGCGTCAGCGATCAGCACCTGACATCGCGCCCTACGACCCAGTCACGGTTACGCCGCGATCCCCTCCACATGGAGTTGGCTGACATTCGTGCGCTTGCTCGCATGCTCGAACGTGATCGCGCATACGTTGCCGTCGGCATCCAAACACTCCCTGTCCGCGCCGGCCTCAGGAGCGCGAACGGGTCTTCGGCTGGTTGGGCTTCCCGTGGCCGCTCGTCTTCGGTGACCGGGCGGGACCGGACTTCGCCGCGCCCTTGCGGCCTGTCTGTTGCGTCTTTCCGGTGGTCTTCCTGCCGGCGGGCCGCTTCGGTTCCCCCGCCGGCAGCGGAATGAAGCGCAAGGGATCCCCTTCGCACGGAAACGCCACCGGCTCCTTTTGCGGGTCCTCGTTGGCGATCCACACCGACTGGTCGCCCTGCCACCTGTTTTCCTCCACCTGACGGACGAAATCGGCAATGAGCCGCGACGTGAGCTCCGGCACCTCCAGGGTGAAGGCGTGGCATACGTGGGGGATCAGCATCAGCCGGGAATTGGGGATGTGCCGGCGCATGGTGTCGTGGAGGTGGCGCGGGGTCAGGGCGTCGTACTCGGCATTCATGATAAGCGCCGGGCACTGGATGCGGTCCAGATTCCCGGTGATGCTCTCGAAATTGGCCAGGGATTCCATCAGGTTCTGGATGCCGTAGAGCTCGAAGCTGGTCATGCCCACGCGCTTGATGATGCCGATGAGCTCCTTGTTCTCCCGCAGCCACTTGTCCGAGAAATTCAGCGGGATCAGCAGGTCCAGATAGAACTCGAAGCCCACCCGCACCAGGCCCATGTACAGGTTGTAGGCATGGGCGCGCAGCTGCTCGTCCATCTCGCTGAAGGTGGAGGTGGGCAGGATGCCGCCGACCCGGTCCGGGTAAGTATAGGCGTACTTGAGAACCACCACGCCGCCGAAGGAGATGCCCATGACATAGGGCCGCTCGATGCCGAGATGTTCGTGCAGCGCGTTGAGCGAGGCGGCGTGATCGTCGAAGTCCAGGCCCAGGATGGGCTTGGACGAGGCGCCCTGGCCGATCATGTCGTAGGTGAGCACCCGCAGGCCGAGCTTCGGCAGCAGCTCGAAGTACGGCGCCCAGTGCGAGGTGCGCATGGACAGCCCGTTGCACAGGGTGACCACCGGGCTGCCGGGCTCGCCGTAGAGCTCGTAGTGAACGTCGTGACCCTTGTAATTGAATTTCGGCAACCTACTCGGCCTCCTGGTCCTGCTGGATCTGCTGCTCGATGGACGCGGTGACCTCGGAGAGCAGCCGGTCGTAGAGTCCCTCCACCACGGCCCACTTGCTGTCGATGAGCTGCTCCTTGTCGCGGTCGCTCAGGCCGATGTCCAGGTCCTTGAGCAGCCGGATCTGGCTCTGGATCTGCCGGCCGTTCTCCTCCTCGATCTCCGCCAGGGCGGCCAGAAACGGCGTATCCAGGGGCAGGTGGGCCGGCAGCAGCGGCAGGAACCGGATATCGGCCATGAACGCGTGGCTCAGCGCCAGGTACTCGTAGAACAGCGCGTCCACCTGGAAGGGCGCCTGCATGTACTTGGCCGCCTCGGTCTTCTCCCACAGCGCCAGGTTCAGGCTGGTCGCCTCCATGTACACCATGGGGTTCGTGCTCCACTCGGTCGCCCGCCCGATGAGCGTGGACAGCTCCACCTCCTTGAAATACTGGTTGTGCAGGAAGCGGTAGGGCGCCCACTCGAAGGGCTGGAACTCGATCTTCGCCAGCACGGCGGCATTGATGCCCTTCACCCCCTGGATGAACAGGGCGATGCGGGTCTGCTGGTCCGGTCCCAGACTATGATCGGCCAGCAATGCCTTGGCCTTCTTGCGGACGCTGATGGAGGTGGACGGCATCGATGCGCTCCTTGGATGGAATGGCGGCCCACGCGCCAGTGTAATACCCACCGGGCGGCTTTAAGTAATTGCCGCAGTGGCAAGAGCCCGACGTTGTGCCCAGAATGAGGTAAGACTTCGAATAAAAACAGCGAGGGTGTGCCGATGAACCCCGGCGCGGCAGCCGAAGCGAAAAGAACGGACGCCATCGAAGCGGTGGTGCAGCGCATCTCACGGCGCTGGCCCCGCGAGGATCAGGACCGGGTCCAGGGTTTCGTGCGCAGCTATTATGCCGGCGTGGCGCCCGAGGACCTCGTCCCCCGCGAGCCCGCCGATCTCTACGGCGCCGCGCTGTGCCACTGGAACCTGGGCGCCAGGCGCCGTCCCGGCCAGCCCAACCTGCACGTCTACAACCCCGATACCGAGCGCCATGGCTGGGACTCCACCCACACCATCGTGGAGATCGTCACCGACGACATGCCGTTCCTGGTGGACTCGGTGTCCATGGCCCTGAATCGCCTGGGGCTGACCATCCACCTCATCGTCCATCCGGTGCTGGGCGTGCAACGGGACCGGAACGGGCAGATCGTCTCCCTGTCCGAGAAGGCCGACGCCGACGGCCACCAGGGCGAGGCCTGGATGCATTTCGAGGTGGATCGCCAGGGCGACGAGCAGCGCCTGGCCAATATCCGCAAGGACGTGCTCGATGTCCTCGAGGACGTGCGCCTGGCCGTCACCGACTGGCAGCCCATGCGCAAGCAGCTGGAGAACGTGCTGCGCGGCCTGTCCCGCAACCCGCCCCCGGTGGAAGAGAGCTACCTGGAGGAGGTGCGGGAGTTCCTGCGCTGGATCCGCGACGATCACTTCACCCTGCTTGGCTACCGCCGCTACAGCTTCGTCCAGCACAGGGGCGGGGAAGTACTCAAATCCCACGGCGACAGCGGGCTGGGACTGCTGAGGGAGAAGGGCAAGGGCCATATTTCCGCCAGCTTCGGCGCCCTGCCGGAAGACGTGCGCCGGCGGGCCAAAGATCCGGCGGAGGTGCTGATCATCACCAAGTCCAATTCCCGGGCCACGGTCCACCGGCCGGGCTATATGGACTACCTGGGCATCAAGCGCTACGACGCCGAGGGCAACGTGATCGGCGAGCACCGATTCCTGGGGCTCTATACCTCCGCGGCCTACAACCGCAATCCCCGCGGCATTCCGCTGCTGCGGCGCAAGCTCGAGCACGTGCTGGGCCGCGCCCGGCTGCGTCAGGACAGCCACGCCGGCAAGGCGCTGATCAACATCCTGGAGACCCATCCGCGGGACGAGCTGTTCCAGTCGGAGCCGGACCAGCTCTACGAGACGGCCAAGGGCATCCTGCACCTGCAGGAGCGCCAGAGAGTGCGCCTTTTCGTGCGCTACGACACCTACCGGCGCTTCGTTTCCTGCCTCGTCTACGCGCCCCGGGAGCGCTACGACACCCAGGTGCGAAAGGAGATGCAGCGACTGCTGCAGGACGCCTTCAATGGCAGCCAGTCCGAGTTCGCGGTGCAGCTCTCGGAGTCGGTGCTGGCCCGGATCCATTTCATTATCCGCCTCAGCGAGCCCGGCCAGCCGGAGTACGACCACGCGGAGCTGGAGCACCGCCTGGCGGCGACCATGCGTTCCTGGAACGACGACTTCCACGACGCGCTGCTGGAGCATTTCGGCGAAGAGGCCGGCAATCGGCTGTTCGAGCGCTACGGCGAGGCCTTCGGCGCCGCGTACCGGGAGGACACCAGTCCCCGGGCAGCCACCCATGACCTGGAGCGTCTGGAGCGCATCGCCGAGGCGGGCGATCTCGCCATGAGCCTGTACCGGCCGCTGGAAGCCCCGGAGGGCGTGCTGCGTTTCAAGCTCTTCCACGGCGGCCACCCGATCACCCTGTCCGACGTGCTGCCGGTGCTGGAGCACATGGGCGTGGAGGTCACCGACGAGCATCCCTACGACGTGGACCGGGCCGACGGCAGCACCGCCTGGATCCACGACTTCGGGCTGTATTACTCCGGCGCCGGCCAGCTGGAGGCGGAGCAGATCCGCGACGCGTTCCAGGACGCCTTCGCCGCCATCTGGCAGCAGCGCGCCGAGGACGACGGCTTCAACGCCCTGGTGCTCTCCGCCGGGCTGAGCTGGCGGGACATCGTCGTCCTGCGCGCCTATTCCAAGTACCTGCGGCAGGTGGGCACGCCGTTCAGCCAGCAGTACGTGGAACGCACCCTGGCCAGCCACCCCCGCATCACCCCGTTGCTGGTGCAGCTCTTCCACGCCCGGCTGGACCCCTCGCGCCGGGACGACGGCCGCGCGGCCAATATCGCCGAGCAGATGGAGGCGCTGCTGGAGGACGTCTCCAGCCTGGACGAGGACCGCATCCTGCGGCGTTTCCTGGCGGCGGTGAACGGCACGCTGCGGACCAACGCCTTCCAGTACGACGCCCATGGCAACAACAAGGATTACCTCTCCTTCAAGGTAAACCCGGCGGTGATTCCCTGGATGCCCAAGCCGGTGCCGGCCTACGAAATCTTCGTCTATTCCCTGCGAACCGAGGGCGTCCATCTGCGCGGCGGCAAGGTCGCCCGCGGCGGCATTCGCGCCTCCGACCGGCCGGAGGACTTCCGCACCGAGATCCTGGGCCTGATGAAGGCGCAGATGGTCAAGAACGCCGTTATCGTGCCCGTGGGGGCCAAGGGCGGATTCGTGGTCAAGCAGCCGAAGGAGGACCGCGAGGCCCAGGCGGAGGAGACCCGCGCGTGTTACCGCATATTAATCTCCGGGCTGCTGGACATCACCGACAACATGGTGGAGGGTGGCGTCGAGCCGCCGCCGCAGGTCATCCGGCGGGACGAGGACGACCCCTATCTGGTGGTGGCCGCGGACAAGGGCACGGCCACGTTCTCCGATCTGGCCAACGCCATCGCCGACGAGTACGGCTTCTGGCTGCGTGACGCCTTCGCCTCCGGCGGCTCCAGCGGCTATGACCACAAGAAGATGGGGATCACCGCCCGGGGCGCCTGGGAAGCGGTGAAACGCCATTTCCGGGAGATGGGCAAGGACATCCAGAACGAACCGTTCACGGCGGTGGGCGTGGGCGACATGTCCGGCGACGTGTTCGGCAACGGCATGCTGCTGTCCCGGCACACGCGGCTGATCGCCGCCTTCGACCACCGGCACGTGTTCATCGACCCGGATCCGGATATCGAGCGCAGCTACGCAGAGCGCGAACGGCTCTTCCACGCCGGACGCACCACCTGGGCGGATTACGACGACAGCCTGATCTCCGAGGGCGGCGGCGTGTACCCGCGCACCGCCAAGTCCATCAAGCTCTCCGAGCCAGCCCGGCGGGCACTGGGCGTGGACGCCGAGCAGCTACCGCCCAACGAGCTCATCGCCGCCATCCTCAAGGCGCCGGTGGACCTGCTCTGGAACGGCGGTATCGGCACCTACATCAAGTCCTCCGACGAGTCCCACGCCGACGTCGGCGACAAGACCAACGACGCGGTGCGGGTCAACGGGGAGGATCTGCGCTGCAGGGTCGTCGGCGAGGGGGGCAACCTGGGCGTGACCCAGCTCGGCCGCGTGGAGTTCTGCCACAACGGCGGGCGCATGAACACCGACGCCATCGACAACTCCGGCGGCGTGGACTGCTCCGACCACGAGGTCAACATCAAGGTGCTGCTGAACCAGGTGGTGGACGACGGCGACCTCACCGGCAAGCAGCGCGACGAGCTGCTGGCGCAGATGACGGAGGAAGTGGCCGGCCTGGTGCTGCGCAACAACTACCGTCAGACCCAGGGGCTGAGCCTGAGCGAGCACCGGGCGGTGGCGATGGTGGACGAGCACGGCCGGTTCATGCGGGCCCTGGAGCGTGAGGGCCGGCTGGAGCGGCAGGTGGAACAGCTGCCGGACGAGGAGGGCCTCAACGACAGGCAGAAATCCGGCGCGGGTCTGACCCGGCCGGAGCTTTCCGTGCTGCAGGCCTACGCCAAGAACCTGGCCTACGACGCGCTGCTGGAGTCGGACGTTCCGGAGCTCGACTACCTGCGCGGCGACCTGCACGGTTATTTCCCGACGCCCATCCGCGAGCGCTTCGCCGGGGGAATCGACGGCCACCGCCTGCGCCGGGAGATTCTGGCGACCGTCCTGGCCAATCATGTCATCAACCGCATGGGGGGCACGTTCCTGTACCGCATCGAGGAGAGCACCGGACTGCCGCCCGCCGCGGCGATCCGCGCCTACCTGGCGGCACGGGACGTGTTCGACCTGCGCGAGCTGTGGCGGGAAATCGACGCCCTGGACAACCACGTGGACAGCACGCTGCAAACGGAGATGCTGCTGGACCTCGGCGCACTGCAGGAGCGGGCCACGCTGTGGCTGCTGCACAACCTGCCGGCGCCGCTGGATATCGAATCGGCCATCGCCCGCCTGCAGCCGGCCGTGGCGCACCTGGCCGAGCGCCTGCGCGCCTGCCTGCCCGGCAGCGACTGCGAGCACCTGGATGCCCGCACCGCGGCGCTCGCCGAGGCCGGCGTACCCGAGGAGCTGGCCTGGCGGGTGGCCCGGGCCGACAGCCTGTTCCCGGCCCTGGACCTGGTGAAGGTCTGCAGCGAGACGGACGCGGACCTGGAATATGCCAGCGACGTCTACTACGCGACTCTGGACCGCCTGGGCCTGGCCACGCTCCGCGACAGGGTGGACACCTTCGAGGCCGGAGACCCCTGGCAGGAGCGCTACCGCCAGGGCCTGGCCGAAGAGTTCTTCGTGCAGCTGCGGCTGCTGACCCTGCGAGTGATCAACAGCGCCGGGGAGGCGGCCGCGGTCGAAGCAGTGGACGCCTGGATGGAGCACCAGGCGGCCATGGTCAACCGCCTGTCGCAGACCCTTCAGACCCTCACCGGCACCGCCCAGGTGGACCTGGCCATGCTCGGCGTCGCCATCCAGGAGCTGCGCAGCCTGGCCCAGAGCGGTGCCGCCCACGCGCTCGCCGACGTCCGGCGGGGTTGAGGACCCTATCGGACACGGCGGCATCGGGCGCCTGTAGGGGCGGCGCAAGCCGCCATCGGGGGTTGGCGGGTCCACGGTCAATCGCGCCTTGCGGCGTTCCTACAGGGGTCTGATGCCCTGATGGGATTGTCAGATGGCAAGCCCATCCGACCTACGCCATCTGGCCCTGGGAGACACGCCCCCTGCTGCTGTGGGAGGCGCGCCCCGCGGCGACGGCTTTCGGATGCCGCATTCGCGGCGGGGTCGCCGCTCCCACTACCGATGACCCGGCCCCGCGGCATAATCCACCCTGTGGGAGGCGCGTCCACGCGGCGATGGGTGGTCTATCGGTTCGCTGCCATGGGCCGCCCCCACGACGACCCTTTCCCCACCTCGACGCAGGCCATCGCCAAGGCCGACGCCTGCTTACCCGCGTCCCGTGGTCCGTTATGATGGGCACAGCCACCAACGGCCCAGGCAACCAGGGAGATCCCGATGACCGACCGCCCCAGGCCGGTTGAGCTGGAATACCAGACCCGCGGCGACGGCGAGCCGCTGATACTGCTGCACGGCCTGTACGGCTCCGGTCAGAACTGGGGCCGCCACGCCCGCCGCCTGGCGGAGCGCTACCGGGTGGTTACGCCGGACCTGCGCAATCACGGAGGCTCGCCCCACGTCAGCGAGATGACCTATCGCGCCATGGCGGCGGACGTGCTGGCGCTGATGGACCGCCTGGAGATCGATAGGGCCACGCTGGTGGGCCATAGCATGGGCGGCAAGGCGGCCATGGCCACGGCCCTGGAGGCCCCGGAGCGGGTGCGGCGGTTCTGCGCCGCCGACATCGCGCCGGTTGCATACAGTCATGGCCACGACCGCATCATCGAGGCCCTGCAGGCGGTGGATACGACATCCCTGAGCAGCCGGCAGGATGCCGACGACGCCCTGGCGGACCGAATCGAGGAGGGCATGGTGCGGCAGTTCCTCCTCACCAACCTGGAGCGCGGCGAAGGCGGCTACCGCTGGCGCATCCCGCTGGATATCCTCGCCGGGGCCCTGGCGGACATCGAGGGCTGGCCCGAATACCAGAACACCTTCGACGGACCGGCCCTGTTCCTCTACGGGGGGCAATCGGACTACATGGACGCCTCCGGCAAGAAAGCGGCGCGCGCCCATTTCCCGGCCGCGCGGCTGGCCTGCATCAAGTCCGCCGGGCACTGGCTGCACGTCGAGGCGGCCGACACTTTCGCCGAGATTCTCGACACCTGGCTGGCACGCGAGACACCGGCGGCCAGCTGAGACAGGGCGGCTGAAATCGGCAACTGACGGGGGCTGACACCACGGTGTCAGTGTTCAGCGTTACCCTCAGGCCGTATAATGTCCGGTTCACCCCTTGATCAACATTTCAGGGACACGCCGGGCATTCCGCGCATGCCCCGGTGTTTTCCAAGACCCGGAGAAGAAAAGGAAGCCTCATGTCGGAAGATCTGCGTGAAGCCGCGCTGGAATATCATCGGCAGCCCATTCCCGGCAAGATCACCGTCAATCCCTCCAAGCCGCTGGCCAACCAGCGCGACCTGGCGTTGGCCTATTCTCCGGGCGTCGCGGCAGCCTGCGAGGCCATCGTGGACAATCCCGACGAGGCCTCGACCGTAACCGCCCGCAGCAACCTGGTGGCCGTCATCACCAACGGCACCGCGGTGCTCGGCCTGGGCGCCATTGGCCCGCTGGCCGCGAAGCCGGTCATGGAAGGTAAGGGCGTGCTGTTCAAGAAGTTCTCCGGCATCGACGTGTTCGACATCGAGATCGACGAGCGCGACCCGGACAAGCTGGTTGACATCATCGCCAGCCTGGAACCGACCTTCGGCGGCATCAACCTGGAGGACATCAAGGCCCCCGAGTGCTTCCAGGTGGAGCAGAAGCTCAAGGAGCGGCTTAACATCCCCGTATTCCACGACGACCAGCACGGCACCGCCATCATCACCGCCGCGGCCATCTACAACGGCCTGCGTCTGGTGGAGAAGCAGTTCGAGGACGTGCGCCTGGTGACCTCCGGCGCCGGCGCCTCGGCCATCGCCTGCCTGGACCTGCTGGTGAGCATGGGGCTCAAACCCGAGAACATCACCGTCTGCGACAGCCGGGGCGTCATCTACAAGGGCCGTGACGAGGACGAGTCGTCGCGCAAACACGGTTACGCGGTGCAGACCGACAACCGCAACCTGAAGGACGCCCTGGTGGGCGCGGACATCTTCCTGGGCCTTTCGGCCCCCGGGGTCGTCACGCCGGACATGGTGGAGACCATGGCCGACAAGCCGCTGATCATGGCGCTGGCGAACCCGATTCCGGAGATCCTGCCGGAGAAGGTCAAAGAGGTGCGCCCGGACGCCATCATCGCCACGGGCCGCTCGGACTATCCCAACCAGGTCAACAACGTCCTGTGCTTCCCCTTCATCTTCCGCGGCGCCCTGGACGTGGGCGCCTCCACCATCAACGAGGAGATGAAAAAGGCCTGCGTGAGGGCCATCGCGGATCTCGCCACCGCCGAGTCATCGGACATCGTGGTGGCGGCCTATGGCGGCAAGCCCCTGCGCTTCGGGCCGGAATACGTCATCCCCAAGCCCTTCGACCCGCGTCTGATCACCCGCATCGCGCCGGCGGTGGCGAAAGCGGCCATGGACAGCGGCGTGGCCCGCTATCCCATCGAGGACTTCGACGCCTACCGGCTGCGCCTGTCGCAGTTCGTGTTCCAGTCCGGCCTGGTGATGAAGCCGATCTTCGAGCGGGCCCGGACGAACCTGCAGCGCATCGTCTACGGCGAGGGTGAAGACGAGCGGGTACTGCGGGCAGTGCAGGTCTGTGTCGACGACGGCCTGTGCAAGCCGATCCTCATCGGCCGGCGCCGCGTGGTGGAAACCCGGATCAAGCGCGCCGGCCTGCGGCTCAAGGCCGGCGAGAGCTACGAGCTGGTGGACCCGGAGGACGACCCGCGCTTCCGGGAATACTGGACGCTGTACCACAGCATCATGGAGCGCCGCGGCGTCACGCCGGCCCGCGCCCAGACCATCGTGCGCACCCGCAACACCGTGATCGCCTCGCTGATGGTGCTGCGCGGCGAAGCCGATGCCCTGATCTCCGGCATGGTCGGCCGCTACCACCGCCAGCTCGGCTACGTGGAGCAGGTGCTGGGCCGCCGCCCGGGCGTGCGCAACCTCGCGGCCATGAACGCGCTGATCATGCCCAAGGGCACGTTCTTCATCTGCGACACCTACGTGAACCACGACCCGACGGCCCACCAGATCGCGGAGATGACCATCCTGGCGGCGGACGAGGTGCGCCGCTTCGGCATCTCGCCCAAGGTGGCGCTGCTGTCCCACTCCAATTTCGGCACCTCCGACGCCCCCTCCGCGCAGAAGATGCGCGAGGCCCTGCAGCTCATCGAGGACCGCGACCCGACCCTGGAGGTGGAGGGCGAGATGCACGGCGACGGCGCCATCAGCGAGCAGATCCGCGAGCGCATCTTTCCCAACGCACGGCTGAAGGGGCAGGCCAACCTGCTCATCATGCCGACGCTGGACGCGGCCAACATCGCCTTCAACCTGCTGAAATCCATCGGCGAAGGCGTGTCCGTCGGCCCGATCCTGCTCGGTGCCGGCAAGCCGGCCCACGTGCTCACCCCGTCGGCCACCGTGCGCAGCGTGGTGAACATGTCCGCCCTGGCCGCCGTGGAGGCCCAGATGAGCCAGGGGCCCAGTGAAGCGGGCGAGAGCCAGGAGGACGGTTAGCGCGGTTCGCGGCCATGGGCCGCTCCGACGCACCCAACTCCGCCCCCGGCACCCGTAGGAGCGACGCGAGCCGCGATCCGAGTTCACGGGTCGATGGACAATCGCGCCTTGCGGCGCTCCTGCAGGTGTCGCGTCCCAGTCGTGGGAGCGCCGACCCCGGCGCGAATGACGCAATGCAGCCGCCGTGGGCGGTGGCAAGCTGGCGGACCTCGACGAGGTTTGGTCCGCAGACCGACTCCGCACCCCGCATTCGCCCAAACCTTGAACTCGACCCCGCCAGCACCAACCATATTCGGCTCGGGACGGCACGGGCACTGCCGACCATTCACCAGGGGGCCGAATGGCTGAATCGACACAGACCGAACGCAAGGTCGGCGTGCTGCTGACCAACCTGGGCACGCCCGACGCACCCACGGCACCGGCCCTTCGCAAGTACCTGGCTGAGTTCCTGTGGGATCCGCGCGTGGTGGAGGCGCCCCGGCCGATCTGGTGGCTGGTGCTCAACGGCTTCATCCTGCGCTTCCGCCCGCGCAAGTCGGCCGAGGCCTACGCCAAGATCTGGACCGAGGAAGGCTCGCCGCTGCTGAGCATCGCCCGCCGCCAGGCCCAGGCACTGGAGCCGCGGCTGGGGGAGGTCCTGAACCGGGACGTGCCGGTGGCGCTCGCCATGCGCTACGGCACGCCGTCCATCGCCCAGGGGCTCGAGGCCCTTCGGGAGGCCGGCTGCCGGCGGGTACTGGTCTTCCCGCTCTACCCCCAATACGCGGCGGCCACCGGCGCCTCTACCGTGGACAAGGTGGGCGAAGTGCTGCGCCGCTGGCGCGACATGCCGGAGCTGCGCTTCATCCGTGACTACCACGACCAGCCCGCCTACCTGGACGCCCTGGTCGAGTCCATCCGCCGCCACTGGGCGGAGAAGGGCCGCGGCCAGCTACTGCTGTTCTCCTTTCACGGCATTCCCAAGAAATACGTCCAGAAGGGCGATCCCTACCCCGCGGAGTGCGGCCAGACCGCCCAGGCGGTGGCGCGGCGGCTGGGGTTGAAGCGCGAGGAGTGGAAAACGACATTCCAGTCCCGCTTCGGACCGGAGCGCTGGCTCAAGCCCTATACCGACGAGACCCTGCAGGCGCTGCCCAAGAACGGTATCACTTCCGTGGATCTGTGCTGCCCCGGCTTCTCGGCCGACTGCCTGGAGACGCTGGAGGAGAACGCCATGACCAACCGGGACATGTTCCTGGACGCCGGCGGCGAGCACTTCAGCTACATCCCCTGCCTGAACGACGACCCGCGCCACATCGACGCCCTGGCGCGCATCGCCGCCCAGCACCTGAAGGGTTGGCTGGAAACCGCGGGCTCCAGAGCGACGGATGAAGACAGGTGAATCCGGCTCAGTCACGGACCAGGGTCACCGGCACCCCCTTCGTCAGGGTCTGCAGCACGACGCAGTAACGCTCGGTCAGCTGCAGCAGGGTGTCGAGCGTCTCCGGCGGCTCGGGGCTGTCGATGGCCCAGCGCAGACGCACGGCCTTGAAACCCACCGGCACGTCCTTCGCCACGCCCAGCGTGCCGCGGGCGTCCAGCTCACCCTCCGCCGTGACACGTGCGTCGTCGACCACCACGCCCATGGACGTGGCCACGGCACCGAAGGTAACACCCGCGCAGGCGGCGAGCGCCTGCAGCAGCATGTCACCGGAACAGGCATGCAGGCCGGTGCCACCGCCGGACGGATGAAGCCCGGCCTCGACCAGCGCCCGGCCGGTGTCCACCGAGCAGGTGACGTCCTCGCCCACCCGGCCCTCGGCGCGCAACGTGATCATCGCGGCCTCTGGCTCGGTGCGGTAGCGGGATTTCAGAGGGGCCTGTTTCGCCCGCAGGGCTTCAGTGTCCATGGTCTGCTGTCCTCCGATTACCGAATTGTGACGGTAAGGATAGGTCATGGCGGAGTGGTCGGCGGATAGTGCTAACCTGTGGCGTTCGAAGCGTCAACGACACAGAATCGCGATACAGCCTGGACGAGGAGAACACCGATGAGCCACGCGATCCGCGTCAACGAGAACGGCGGCCCCGAGGTCATGCAGTGGGAGGCCGTCGACCCCGGCCAACCGGGGCCGGGTCAGGCCCTCATCAGCCAGAACGCCGTCGGCGTCAACTTCATTGACGTATACTTCCGCACCGGCCTGTATCCCCCGCCGCAGCTGCCGTTCACGCCCGGCATGGAGGGCGCTGGCGTGGTCGAGGCGGTGGGCGAGGGCGTCGCCGACCTCAAACCCGGCGACCGCGTGGCCTATGCCTCCGGCCCGCCCGGCGCCTACGCCGAACGGCGCCTGATCGCCGCCGACCGCCTGGTGCCCATTCCCGACGGGATCAGCGACGAGCAGGCCGCGGGCATGATGCTCAAGGGCATGACCGCCCAGTACCTGCTGCGCCGGACCTTCCGGGTGGAGCCGGGCCACACCGTGCTCATCCACGCCGCCGCCGGCGGCGTCGGTCTCATTGCCAGCCAGTGGGCGAAGCACCTGGGGGCGCGGGTAATAGGCACCGTGGGCTCGGAGGAGAAGGCCGAGCTTGCCCGGGCCCACGGCTGCGAGCATCCCATCCTCTACACCAGGGAGGACTTCGTGGAGCGGGTGAAGTCCATCACGGAGGGCGAAGGCGTGGACGTGGTCTACGATTCCGTGGGCCAGGCCACGTTCATGAAGTCGCTTGACTGCCTCAAGCCGTTCGGCCTCATGGCGAGCTTCGGCCAGTCGTCCGGCAACGTGGACCCGCTGAATATCGGGCTGCTGGCGCAGAAGGGTTCGCTGTTCCTCACGCGGCCGACATTGTTCACCTATACGGCCAAGCGCGCGGACCTGCTGGACACGGCGGCGGATCTGTTCGAAGTGGTCAACAGCGGCGCGGTGAAGGTGGAAGTGAAACAGCGCTTCGCGCTGAAGGAGGCCGCCGAGGCCCACCGCGCGCTGGAGGGCCGGCAGACCACCGGCAGCACCGTGCTCATGCCGGGCTGAGGCGTATATACCCGAAACGGGTGATTGTCCCCCGCCGGATACCCTGATTAGGGTTGGGGTCAACAGGCTGCAACCTGGCGGGGGCATCGTGACGGGCCTTGACGAGGAGTCCGCCGCGCCGGCGATGACACGGCGGGGGCTGCGGCTGCGTTTTCGGCACAAACGCAACGAGGAAGCATTCCGCCGCGACTATGCGGAGCGCATCCGCGTGCAGTCTCAGCTGGGGCTGCTGGCCGGTGCGGTCGCATATGCGATCCTGGGCCTGGTTGATCCCTGGTTCTTTCCCGAGAGCTACCCCCGGATCTGGGCGCTTCGGCTGGTGGTGGTCGTCGCCGTGGTGGCGGGGCTGGCCCTGACGCGGTCGCCCCGCTGGTGGGATCACGACCAGTCCATCCTGGCCTTCGTGGCGGTGGTGGCGGGCATCGGCGCCGTTATCAAGCTGGGCATGGGGTCGCCGGAGACCGTCAACACCTACTATTTCGGCCTGGCGTTGCTGGTGGTCTGGATACACACCTTCTCGGGACTGCGGGTTGCCGCCAGCCTCGGCGTCAGCACGGTGCTGCTGGCGGCGTACGCCGCCGTGGTGACGGGCGCTCACCAGCTGCCCCTGCACAACCTGGTTACCAATTCCCTGAACCTGGTGGTGACCACGGCGATTGCCGCCCTTGCCGGTTACGTCATCGAGCACCAGCGGCGCCTGGTCTTCGCCCAGACCCGACTGCTGGAGGCCGAGCGCAGCAACCACCAGCGCAGGGCCCTGCATGACCACCTCACGGGGCTGCCCAACCGCCTGCGCTTCGAGGCCGACGCCGAGAAGGCCCGCGCCCGTGCCCAGCGGCACGGGCGCTACCTGGCCGTTCTCTTCGTGGACCTGGACGGCTTCAAATCCGTCAATGACGAGCTCGGCCATCATGCCGGGGACCAGGTGCTGGCCGCGGTCGCCCGAAACCTGGAGCAGGCGCTGCGCGGCAGCGACACGGTGGCGCGCATGGGCGGCGACGAGTTTCTGGTGCTGCTGGAAGACCTGCCCAGCGCCGGCGAGGCCGGCCGCGTGGCCGAAGCGCTGCTGAACGGCGTGGGCACGCCGATCTCCGTGCGCAACGGCACCGGTGCGGCCCGCATCGTCCGCGTATCCGCCAGCATCGGGGTTGCCGTCAGCGCCGGAGAGAGCCCACTGGAACGGCTTATCCGCCGGGCCGACGACGCCATGTACGCCGCCAAGGCCGTAGGCCCCGGCAAATATCGGCAGGTGGGACCCGGCGACGCTACCGGCCCTGAACCGCCGGACGATATGCCAACGGCCTCACTGCTCTCCAGGGGCTAGAGCGGCTGGGGCAGGGCCAGGGCCAGCGCGCGCTGGCGGCTCTCCCGTGCGGCGGCCTCATCGCCCATGCGGTGCTGGATCTCGCCGAGCAGGCGCAGCGCGTCGGGCCGCTCCCGACGGCTGATGGAGGCCTCCAGGTAGCTGCGGGCCCGCCCCCACAACTCGCGCTGTGCCGCCAGTCGGCCCGCGGCAAGCAGCAGCTCGGGGTCCTCCGGCCGGCTCTTCAGCCAGTCCTCGGCATGTTTTAGGGCCGTGTCCGCCATCTCCGGTCCCATGCGCCCGTAGCAGGCCACCAGGGACTCGTCCCAGGCCCGGCCCAGGGCACGCCGCAGGGCAGGCTCGGCCAGGTCGTCGCGGTCGTCCGCCAGGGCGGCGTCAGCGAAGGCCAACACCACGTCCGGTTCGCGCCGCAAACTCTTGGGCAAGGCCTCGTGGACGGCCTGCAGGCTCGCGGGCTCGCCCCGGGCGTGGCCCAGACGCGCCAGCGCCACGCGACGCTCCAATGCCGCGTGGGCATCGTCCGTCATGGCGCCGGCACGCTTCAGCGCGGGCAGCAGCTCAGCGAGGCTGTCCCAGTCCTCCAGCGCCAGGTACGCGTCGCGGAGCAGGGCGAGCACGCGGGGATGGTTGGGCTGGGATTCGCGCAGGGCGGTCAGCGTCGCCAGGGCCTGCTCCCACTGGCCGGCCTCGGCGTACCAGTCCGCCTGCATCAACCGCAGCGCGAAGCGATCCTTGCGGCCGCGGCTGGCGCCGGCCTCGTCGGCCAGGGCCATGTATTCGTCGCGGCGGGCATAGTCCCCCGCGCGCTGGGCCACCTCGGCCCCCAGAATCCGGCCCAGCAGCCGAATGCGGGGCTCGGCCGCGGCCTTCTCCAGCAGACCCTCGGCATCCCGGTAGCGGCCCTCGGCGGCGGCCAGCAGGCCGTTGATGAGCCGGTCACGGGCACGGCCCTCGCGACGGTAACGCAGCCAGCGGCGCACGCCGCCGGGCAGCCGCACGGTGCGCATCACGAGTCCCAGGGCCAGCCAGAGCAGGATGAAGGCGGCGGCAATGGCGCCGGCGAACAGAATCAGGCTCGTCTCCACCCGCCAGCTGCCGGCCACCAGCACCACGTAGCCGTCCTGGCCCCGCAGCCAGAGGGCGGCGGCCCCGGATAGCAGCAGCAGGATCAGTGCCAGGAATAGCTTACGCATCGCCGCCCCCGGTCAGCGGCGCCAGCATGGGCTTGATGTCGGGCAGCTCGGCGCGGATTTCGGATTCCCGCAGCGCCTGCAGCTCCTGCAGCGCGGTGCTGACCACGGTCCGCTCGGTGTCGTGGAACTCACGCAGCCATCGCTCGGCCTGGCGCAGGCTGTCCCGGTAGAGCTGTGGCTCGCCGCGCACCAGAGCGGCCCGGGCCGTCTCCAGTTGCAGCCGCAGGTTCTGGGTCAGGAACAGGCGCTGCTCGGGACTGACCAGGGGCGGCTGGTCTTCGGCCCTGTGCACCACGACGAGCTCGGACAGGCTCGCCTTGAAACGCCGCCAGGCCCGGGCGACGGCCGCCCGCCAGCCTTCCCCCCGGACGGCATCGGCGGGTTGCGCGTCCGCCTCCGTCTCGCCCGACCGCCGATCCCCGCGCAGGGGCAGGCTGTCCACCGATGCCGACAGGCCCATGAGCCGCTCGGAGAGGACGCCCACATCCGGCCGATCAACGGCCAGCAGCGCGTCAATGGCCCGGCTCAGGCCCTGCCGGGCGTCCACCGTCCGGCCGCCGAAGCCGGCGAGCAGTTTGTCGGCCTCTTTCAGGGCCTGCAGCGCGGAGTCCACGTCCCGGTGCAGGTTCAGCCGGGTCAGCGCCACCGAAGCGAGGTAGGCCGCCTCCGAACGCGCCCACTCGAAGCGACGGGACTCCGCCAGCGTCTCGAAGTGGTCCATGCGCTCGGCCAGGGCACGCTGGTCCTGACGCAGGTTGGCCAGCTCCTCGCGGAACTGGGCCACGTTCTCGCTCTGGCTGCTGGTGCGGCCGGCCAGGTTGTCAACGCGATCATCGAGCGCCTGGGCCCGGCTCGTGAGCGTATCCGAGAGGCGCTCCAGAGACTGCTCGCTGGCCCGCGTGGCGGCCGTGCGCTCGACGGCCTGCAGCTGCAGGTAGAGATAGTAGCCGCCGCCCGCCGCACCGCCGGCGACAAGCAGGGCCAGCACCAGGGCCACGACCGCCAGGATCCGCCCGCCACCGGATGCGGGCGTTCCGGAATTGTCCTCGGCCGGTGCGTTGTTACCGTTCCCGGAGGGGGCGGCCTCATCGCCCGCCGGCGGCGTCTTGTCGGTGTCGTTGCTCTCGCTCATTTGTGGTTTTCCGTGCTCTTGCGGATTGCGGCCGCCACC
>JACDUA010000159.1 GCA_013519935.1 Ectothiorhodospiraceae bacterium WFHF3C12
TGATCGCCGGAGATCAGGTTGAACAGCGTGGACTTGCCCGCGCCATTGGGGCCTACCAGGCCATGACGCTCGCCGTCCGTCAGCTCTACGTTCACTCCGCGAATCACCTCCAGGCCGCCGAAATTCTTCTGCAGGTCACGAATCGCGAGCACGTTCCGATCTTCGCTCATGTTCGTTCCTCCTTCGCCAGCCCGCCGCCGGCAGCCTCAGCGCCAGGGTCGTCGTCCGGTTCTGCGGACCAGAGTCGCGAGATGCGCGCGAAGGCCCTGCGCAGTACGTAGACACCCGGGACGAACAGCAGCAGCGGAAACACCCAGGTGACAGGACTGAGCGGGTCCCACTCCAGGCCGAACTGGGCGTAGGCTTCGTACTCGCCGGTGCGGCGAAGCGCCGCCGCGTAGTCCCGCGACAGGACCGTCTCAAGGCTCTGGATCACGAAAACCGCGGCCAGCGTCACCAGGGTGCCGCCGGCCCCGGCGGCGGCATACGGGCCGGCCAGCCGTCGCCAGGGTAGCTCATGACGCTGCACCACGTGGTCATGGACGACGCCGCCGATGCCCCGGGGGGCGAACAGCATCACCAGCACAAAGAGGATGCCCTGATAGAGCATCCAGGCCTCGGTGGCGCCGGAGGCCACAAACGTGAACAGGGTCAGCACCGAAGCACCGATGATGGGCCCGAAGAACACCGTGGAACCGCCAACAAAGGTATGCAGCACCACCTGGGCCGACACCGTGGTGCTGAAGATGTTGTAGTTGGCGGTCTCGTTGGACATGGCCAGCAGCCCGCCGGCCACGCCGGC
>JACDUA010000160.1 GCA_013519935.1 Ectothiorhodospiraceae bacterium WFHF3C12
CTAGAACTAGTAGATCCCCGCGGATGGTGAGCAAGGGCGAGGAGCTGTTCACCGGGGTGGTGCCCATCCTGGTCGAGCTGGACGGCGACGTAAACGGCCACAAGTTCAGCGTGTCCGGCGAGGGCGAGGGCGATGCCACCTACGGCAAGCTGACCCTGAAGTTCATCTGCACCACCGGCAAGCTGCCCGTGCCCTGGCCCACCCTCGTGACCACCCTGACCTACGGCGTGCAGTGCTTCAGCCGCTACCCCGACCACATGAAGCAGCACGACTTCTTCAAGTCCGCCATGCCCGAAGGCTACGTCCAGGAGCGCACCATCTTCTTCAAGGACGACGGCAACTACAAGACCCGCGCCGAGGTGAAGTTCGAGGGCGACACCCTGGTGAACCGCATCGAGCTGAAGGGCATCGACTTCAAGGAGGACGGCAACATCCTGGGGCACAAGCTGGAGTACAACTACAACAGCCACAACGTCTATATCATGGCCGACAAGCAGAAGAACGGCATCAAGGTGAACTTCAAGATCCGCCACAACATCGAGGACGGCAGCGTGCAGCTCGCCGACCACTACCAGCAGAACACCCCCATCGGCGACGGCCCCGTGCTGCTGCCCGACAACCACTACCTGAGCACCCAGTCCGCCCTGAGCAAAGACCCCAACGAGAAGCGCGATCACATGGTCCTGCTGGAGTTCGTGACCGCCGCCGGGATCACTCTCGGCATGGACGA
>JACDUA010000161.1 GCA_013519935.1 Ectothiorhodospiraceae bacterium WFHF3C12
CAGAACCCGGAAATCGCGCTGTCCATCGTCGAGCGGTTGCGGGCTCTGGGGGCGCAGATAGCGGTGGACGATTTCGGTACCGGCTATTCCTCCCTGAGCCAGCTCACGCACTTTCCGGTGAACTGCATCAAGATCGACCGCAGCTTCGTAACGGCGGCCCACGACGTCCCGGAGAAGGTGGCGGTCCTCGACGCGATCAAGCGTCTGGCGGACGCGCTGGGCACGAAGACCCTGGCCGAGGGCGTTGAGACGGTGGACGAGTTGATCCTGCTCAACCGTCTCGGATTCGATCAAGTGCAGGGCTTTCTGTTTGGCAAGCCTCTCAGCCCGCCGGAGTTCGAGGCCCGCTACGTGGGCAAGCGGGTGATTCAGGAATTCGAGCCCATCCGGAAACAACTGCAAGCCTCGGGCTACCGTCAAATGGGCTGATGATGCACTTGATAGGGCGGAGGTGATGATTCAGGGCTCACGCGCGAAGCGAATCGCAGATCACCGGTCGGGGCAGCACTACCGACAGTAGCCCTGCACGTCCGAAAGGGCAGAGATCGACCGATTCTGTTGAAAAACTCGCCGCCTGCCGGCGTTTCGGTGATGTGGCGCGAGCGAGGGCCGTCAGTGGCTAGGTTAGTTGGCCCCGCATTGCTG
>JACDUA010000162.1 GCA_013519935.1 Ectothiorhodospiraceae bacterium WFHF3C12
GCCGAAGGCCGCCCGCGGCGGGAACGCCGTCCCGCGCAGGGCATGCCCGCCAGCATCGCCGGCTCGGTGTCCGTCCGGATCGCTGCGGGCCCGCGGTACGACGTCTACACCCGCGCCCATGACGAAACCGTGAGGCCCGGCGATCTGGTGAGCCCCCAGCAGCTGATGTCATTGCGCCGCCAGCTGGAAGAGGCGACGCCGGAGGCCACGCGGCTGGTAACGAGGCTCGCCCGGGCGCTGGAACGCCGGCTGCAGGCACGCAGGCCCCGGCGCTGGCGCGAGGCCGATTACGGCCGGCTGGATCCACGACGCCTGTCCCGGCTCGTCACCGACCCGTCGGGCACCGGCGTGTACCGGGAGCGATCGAGCACCCTGGACCGTGACACCGTGGTCACCCTCCTGCTGGACAACTCCGCGTCCATGCGCGGCCGGCGCATCCGGATGGCGGCCCTCTGCGCCGACCTGCTGGCGCGGAGCCTGGAGCGCTGCGGCGTGAGGACCGAGATACTCGGCTATACCACCGCCGCCTGGGACGGCGGCGCGGCGGCGGCCGA
>JACDUA010000163.1 GCA_013519935.1 Ectothiorhodospiraceae bacterium WFHF3C12
GAAGATCCGCGCGTACCGAGTTCTAATTCACTGGCCGTCGTTTTACAACGTCGTGACTGGGAAAACCCTGGCGTTACCCAACTTAATCGCCTTGCAGCACATCCCCCTTTCGCCAGCTGGCGTAATAGCGAAGAGGCCCGCACCGATCGCCCTTCCCAACAGTTGCGCAGCCTGAATGGCGAATGGCGCCTGATGCGGTATTTTCTCCTTACGCATCTGTGCGGTATTTCACACCGCATATGGTGCACTCTCAGTACAATCTGCTCTGATGCCGCATAGTTAAGCCAGCCCCGACACCCGCCAACACCCGCTGACGCGCCCTGACGGGCTTGTCTGCTCCCGGCATCCGCTTACAGACAAGCTGTGACCGTCTCCGGGAGCTGCATGTGTCAGAGGTTTTCACCGTCATCACCGAAACGCGCGAGACGAAAGGGCCTCGTGATACGCCTATTTTTATAGGTTAATGTCATGATAATAATGGTTTCTTAGACGTCAGGTGGCACTTTTCGGGGAAATGTGCGCGGAACCCC
>JACDUA010000164.1 GCA_013519935.1 Ectothiorhodospiraceae bacterium WFHF3C12
GTAAATGGCCCGCCTGGCTGACCGCCCAACGACCCCCGCCCATTGACGTCAATAATGACGTATGTTCCCATAGTAACGCCAATAGGGACTTTCCATTGACGTCAATGGGTGGAGTATTTACGGTAAACTGCCCACTTGGCAGTACATCAAGTGTATCATATGCCAAGTACGCCCCCTATTGACGTCAATGACGGTAAATGGCCCGCCTGGCATTATGCCCAGTACATGACCTTATGGGACTTTCCTACTTGGCAGTACATCTACGTATTAGTCATCGCTATTACCATGGTGATGCGGTTTTGGCAGTACATCAATGGGCGTGGATAGCGGTTTGACTCACGGGGATTTCCAAGTCTCCACCCCATTGACGTCAATGGGAGTTTGTTTTGGCACCAAAATCAACGGGACTTTCCAAAATGTCGTAACAACTCCGCCCCATTGACGCAAATGG
>JACDUA010000165.1 GCA_013519935.1 Ectothiorhodospiraceae bacterium WFHF3C12
ATGCCGCCACGGCGGAAAACATGGGCGGGGACGCGCTGGCGGCGAGCCTGCGCGCCGCCGATACCGCCGCGTGCCTGGAACGGGCCGGGGCCGTGATCGACACGGGACCAACCGGTACCAATGTCATGGATCTGGTTCTGGCCCGCGGCCCGCTGCCCACTGACAAGTGAGCGAAGTCCGCCATGGCGTTACTGCGACAGATCGAAGCCTGCCTGGATTGCACCGACCCCGCCGCCAAGGTTGAAAGGGTCCACGCGTTGTACCGGCGATGGCGCTCCGGGGAGTACGACCCTAGTGAGCTGGCGCGGGGCGAGCCCCGCGCGATCAGCCCGCCCGGCCGGCCCGAGGCCCTGCGGATGGTGGCGCCCAACC
>JACDUA010000166.1 GCA_013519935.1 Ectothiorhodospiraceae bacterium WFHF3C12
GAGGGGCTGTTCGGCGGCGAGGCGGGGCTGTCGTCCATGCGCATGCCGTCGATGGGGCTGACCTTCGGCTCTACGCTGGAGGTCTATTACCTGACGCTGGGCTGGACGGTGATCTGCATCGCGCTGCTCTACGCCTACACGAGGACACCCTTCGGCCGGCTGACCCTGGCCCTGCGGGACAACGAGCAGCGGATTCGTTTTCTCGGCTACAACGCCCACGGCACCAAGATCGTGGTCTTCGCCATCTCCGCTATGTTCGCCGGCGTGGCCGGCGGGCTGCTGGCCATGTCCAACGAGACCGCCAACTACAACATCTTCAGCACCACGGTGTCGGCCCAGGTGGTGCTGCATAC
>JACDUA010000167.1 GCA_013519935.1 Ectothiorhodospiraceae bacterium WFHF3C12
CACGGGCCGCCACGCGCTGATCCTGGGCGGACGGATCGGCCGGCGCCAGCGCCGCGCGGCGAACGGTCTCCGCCATGCGCAGGTCTTGCGCCGGATCACCGGTGCGACGCAACGAAATGTCCACCTCGCCACCCGTGGCGTAGCGCCGGCCGTCCGGTCCCTCGGTATAGCTGTAGCTGGGGGCCCCGGCGTATTGACCGCCCACCGACTGATGGGCGAGCTCATGCGCGCGCACCTCGCGATCGCGGTTGCGCAGGCTCTGAATGAGGCGGCGCTCCTCGGCGGTGAGTGCCTCCAGCCGGTCCGGCCCCGCGGGGTCGCGGTGCCGTGGCTCGCGAGCGCCAG
>JACDUA010000168.1 GCA_013519935.1 Ectothiorhodospiraceae bacterium WFHF3C12
CCCAGCACGGCGGGGATCTCGGCCGGCGCATGCACCGGGCGCTGGCCGTCGCCGTCGCCGCGGGCCAGCGGGGGATCATAATCGGCGGGGACTGCGCCAGCCTCGAAGCGGATGACCTGGTTGCGGCCATGGCGGCGCTGGACGCCGGCCGCCACCTGGTAATCAAGCCGGCGGACGACGGCGGTTATCTCCTGGTGGGTGGCGACTGCGCGCCGGCACGGCTGTTCCAGGGCATCCCCTGGAGCAGCCCGGATGTGATGCGCCGCACCCGCGCCCGGCTGCGGCGGCTGGGTCTGCCCTGGGCCGAGCTGCCG
>JACDUA010000017.1 GCA_013519935.1 Ectothiorhodospiraceae bacterium WFHF3C12
CGTAGATACCGTCTCGCGGATCAAGCGATCTGCGGCGTATAGGGTGTCTGGTTTTTGATGACCCCGAAGCAGATGTGGACGAGCTTGCGCATGGCCGCCCCCAGGGCGGCCATTTTGGCCTTGCCCCGGCTGCGTAAGCGCTGGTAGAAGGCGCGCACGTCGGGGTTGTGCTGGATGGCGCTGACGGCGGCCATGTAGAGCTTGGCCCGGACGCGCCCGCTGCCCATCTTGCTCATACACGGGGGCAGCTCCTTGCTCGTGCCCGACTCAAAGACCTTCGGGTGTACGCCGACATAGGAAGCCACCTGCTTGGCCCGGTCAAACGGATGCCGGTGGATGATGCTGAGCATCTCCCGGGAGCTCTTCGCGCTGATGCCCCGGATGGACTCGAGCAGCTCGCGATCGCCCTTGAGCGGCGGATGCCGGTCGATATGCTCATCGATCATCCGCTCCAGGCGCCGTCTTTCGGCCTCGAGGAAGGCAAGACTGTTGCGAATGGAGTCGATGACATCCTGCGGGGCTTGGGCCGTGAGCGCATGCTCGAGCCGGTTGGACTCGCGCTGAGCGTCCTTCTCCACCGCCTCAAGCCGTGCCAGCAGCGCCCGCAAGGCCTTTACCTCCGGCGCCGGCGGGGTATAAGCCGCCAGCTCGCGGCTCTCGCCCATGCGCGCCAGCACGAACGCATCCTGGCGGTCGGCTTTGGACTCAAAGCCTAGGCCCTCGGCAAACTTTTTGACCTGCTTGGGGTTGGGCGTGGCCACGCGCACGCCAAGCTCCACGAGCTCCTCCGCCAACGCCTCGTGGTAGTGGGCCGTTGGCTCAAGAATCGCTTGCAGCGTATCGAGCCGCCCCTGGAGCTGGCGCTCCAGCCACTGGTACAGCGTGCGTCGACCGGCTGGCGTATTCGCCACACTCTTGTTGCGCCGCTTGCCCTTAATCCAGATCAGGCAGGCCTGCAGCTTGTGCTTGCCAACATCGATCCCGCAGTGAAACTCCATCTCCACCTCCTGCTCTCGCGCTAACACCGACTGCCCTTGTACATGCAGGCTCACCGCCACGCGGGGCCTTGGATACCGTTCAGCCTACAAGGGCGAGAGCGGGCCTGGCGGGGCCTTATCTACAACACAGCCTACAACGCTGAGGTCGGATTCAGGCTCACCGCCAAGCCAGAGGGGCTAGCTAAACCCCTCAACCCGAAAACATACAAGGTCGGATACACCTGGCACCCGACGATCCGGCACCATCGGATAACGTCGATGCCCGCCGGCTGACAGGCTCGGGCCCGCGCCCGGCGGGTTCAGCCAGGGCGTAGGTCGGATGCACTTGGCATCCGACGATCCGGCACCGTGGGATAACGTCGGCGTCGGCCTGCGGCCGATGCCGACCTACTCGCGGCTTTCCAAAAGGCACGGGGCGTGGGTCGGATGCACCTGGCATCCGACGATCCGGCACCATCGGATAACGTCGATGCCGGCCGGCTGACAGGCTCGGGCCCGCGCCCGCGGGTCAGCCCATCTGGTATTGCTGGTAGTTCTGGATGCCCACCCGATCCACCAGCTCCAGCTGGGTTTCCAGGTAGTCGATATGCTCCTCCTCGTCATCGAGGATCTCCTGGAGCAGGTCGCGGCTGACGAAATCCCGGACCGACTCGCAGTGGGCGATGGCCTCGCGCAGCAGCGGGCAGGCCTCGTTCTCCACTTTCAGGTCGCACTCGAGGATTTCCTTGACATCCTCGCCGATCAGAAGCTTGCCCAGATCCTGCAGGTTGGGCAGTCCCTCCAGGAACAGGATCCGCTCGATGAGCCGGTCGGCGTGCTTCATCTCATCGATGGACTCTTCGTATTCCTTGTCGGCCAGCTTCGTCAGGCCCCAGTCCTTGAGCATGCGGGCATGCAGAAAATACTGATTGATGGCGGTAAGCTCGTTGGTGAGCGCCTTGTTCAGGTACTTCAGGACCTGCTTGTCGCCTTTCATCGACTTCTCCCCTGGCTGTATTCGCCGCAGCCGGCCACGGCCCAGCGGGCCGCGGCTGGAAGCACTGTCCACCGGGTGCCGCGCATGGCGGCGTCCTTTCCTGCGGGATTGTAGTACAGGGGCCGTAGCGCGGCGAAACGCCGGACCGGGGAGATCAGACAGCGGGTTGGGGTGCGCCCATGGCCGGGAAGCCGAGCGCGGGCACGTCAGTCTCGGGAGCTGCCTCCTGAAGCAGGTCGCGCGCGCAGGGACCGCACTTGCCGCAATCCGTGCAGAGCCCGAGCTCCTCGCGCAGGTCCCGCAGCTTGCGGGCCCCGCGGTCAATGGCTTCACGAACCTGGCGATCGGTTATCCCGTGGCAGACGCAGACATACATGGGCGGCACCTCGCTTCCGATGGATGAAAGCGTACCCGCGAATGAGAGTGATTGTCAATTACGAGACGCTTTGAGAATCGATCGGCTGCGCGGGGGCATGGATATCAGGCGCCAGGTTGAATCGCTCGGCGGGGCCGAGCTCCTACGGTGCCGCATTGATGGCCGGGCGAAGCGGCCGGAGCAGGCCTATTTGCCCGCGCGGATCAGGCTGCCCAGACCGGCCTGCTCCAGGGCGTGGGCGATGAGCTCGCGGACATCGTCCGGGTACTCCATGGCCAGGGCCTGCTGCAGCAGCGACTGGGCCTCGGTGGAGCTGAAGCTGCGGATCACCCATTTCACCCGCAGCAGGTTGGCGGAGCTCATGGACAGCCCGTGGATACCCATGGCCATGAGCAGCAGCGCGGTGCCGGGGTCGCCGGCCATGGAGCCGCACACGCTCACCGGCTTGCGGTGCCTGAGCCCGGCCTTGGCGATGGCGTTGACCGCACGCAGCACCGCCGGATGCAGCTCGTCGTAGAGGGAGGCGACGCGGGGGTTGTTGCGGTCCACCGCGAGCAGGTACTGGGCCAGGTCGTTGCTGCCGATGGACAGGAAGTCCAGCCGCTTCGCCAGGCTGTCCACCTGGTACACGGCGGCGGGCACCTCGATCATGACGCCCACCTTCGGCGCGTTGATCTCGAGCCCGTCCTCCTCCAGCTCCTGCTGGGCGCGCTTAAGCAGCTTCAGCGCCTCGTCGACCTCTTCCAGCCGGCTGACCATGGGGAACATCACCCGCAGATTGCCGAAGCCGATATCGGCACGGAGCATGGCGCGCAACTGGGTCAGGAAGATCTCCGGGTGGTCGAGGGTCATGCGGATGCCCCGCCAGCCCAGGAACGGGTTGTCCTCCTTGATGGGGAAATAGGGCAACGCCTTGTCGCCACCGATGTCCAGGGTGCGCAATGTCACCGGCCGCGGCGCGAAGGCCGCGATGACCTCCCGGTAGAGCCGCGCCTGTTCCAGCTCGCCGGGGAAGTGCTCGCGGATCATGAACGGGAATTCGGTGCGGTGGAGCCCCACGCCGTCGCAGCCGCTCTCGATGGATGAGCCCACATCCGAAATCAGCCCCGTATTGGCGTACAGCCCGACCCGGTAGCCGTCGGTGGTCTCCGCCGGCAGCGGCTGCAGCTGCTTGAGCCCCTCGCTGAGCTCGGCCTCCTCGCGCATGAGCCGCTTGTACTCCCGCCGCACCGTTCGTGCGGGTTCGACGTAGACCCGTCCGATGTAACCGTCGGTAATGAGCTCACGGCCATCGAGCCGCGCCGGGTCCAGCTCCGTGACGCCCATGACCGCCGGAATGCCCAGCGCCCGCGCCAGGATGGCGACATGGGAATTGCGCGAGCCCCGCGCCGAGACCACGCCCGCCAGCCGCTCCTGGGGGATCTCGGCGAGCTGCGACGCATTGACCTCCTGACCCACCAGGATGGCGTGCTCCGGCACCTCCCGGGTATCGCTGCCCACCAGCTGCATGCGCATGAGGATGCGCCGGCCGATGTCCCGGATATCGGCGGCCCGCTCGCGCAGATAGGCGTCCTCCATCTCGTCGAAGGTACGCACGTGGGCGTTGATGGTCTCGCGTACCGCGCCGGCGGCCCAGCTGCCGGCACGAATCCGCTCGAGGGTGTCCTGAATCAGGCTGTTGCTGTCGAGGATGCGCTGATAGGCCTCGAACACCGCCTGCTCCGCCGCCGGCAGGGCACCGTCGAGCCGGTCGGCGAGCTCCTTGATCTCCTCGCGGACCGCCTGTACCGCCGCCAGGAACACCTCTTCCTCGAAGTGCGGGTTTTCGGCCTTGCGGTCGGGAACCGCGTTGAGCTCCGTCGGCGCGTACACCACCCTGGCGGTACCGATGGCCACCCCCCGCGCGCCCGGCACGCCGCGCAGGGGCCGGCTCGCCCGGGAGGCACGCCGGTGCAGCCGCTCGATGTCGCCGCTGGCCTGGGCATGGGCGATGACTCCGGCCAGCTGCGCGCCCATGGTCACCAGGAAGGCGACGTCATCCTCCTCGAAGCGGCGGTGGGTCTGCTGCTGGACCACCAGCACGCCGAGCAGGTTGCGGTAGTGGATGATCGGCACGCCCAGGAAGGAGTGAAAGCGCTCCTCGCCGGTTTCCGGGAAATAACGGAACCGCGGGTGCCGATCGGCGTTCTCCAGGTTCATGGGTTCCGCGCGCTCGGCCACCAGGCCCACGAGGCCCTCGTCGGGCTTGAGGCGCACACGCCCCACCGCGGACTCCTTCAGGCCCACCGTGGCCATTAGCGCCAGGGTGCCGTCCTCGGGCGTGCGCAGGTAGACGGAGGCCACGTCGGCACCCGTGGCCTCGGCCACGCGGTTGACGATGATGTTCAGGGCATGCGGCAGATCCGCGGCCGCGTTGACCTCCTGAACGATGCGATGCAGCGTCTCCAGCATTCAGCGCGCGTCCGGCCGGCGCCCGGTCAACGCCGCCGGCGACCGGCGCCGGATTGGCGGCGGGCCATGGCCGGGGGCTCGGGGATGTCGAAGGGGAATATCAGCGGCGCGAGCTGGGTGAGCGCGCGCTGGTAGACGTTGCGCTTGAAGAACACCACCTGGCGCATGGGCTCCCAGTAATCCACCCAGCGCCAGTAGTCGAATTCCGGCTGATCGCAGAGATCCAGGCGGACGCTGTCCTCCGGCGCCGTCAGGCGCAGCATGAACCAAACCTGTTTCTGGCCGATACAGACCGGCTTGCGGTGATGGCGGATCAGCCTTCGAGGCAAGCGGTAGCGCAGCCACCCCTGGGTGCAGCCCAGGATCTCCACATCCGCGGGGGCGAGCCCCACTTCCTCCTCCAGCTCGCGGAACAGCGCCTCCTCCGGGCTCTCGTTCTTCTTGATGCCGCCCTGGGGAAACTGCCAGGCATCCTGACCGATGCGACGGGCCCAGAAGACGCGCCCGACGTCATTGCAGAGAATTATCCCCACATTCGGCCTGAATCCGTCGGAATCAATCACTTAAGGACCTTTTGGCAGCCATTCCCTGTTTCCGTATTCTTCCACAACCCGGGGAAAAGCGGCAAACCGGTGATTGCGGCGGACCGCGCCGGACGCCGCCGGTTACTGCCCTTCCACGCGGTATCGCCGGGTCCAGGGGACCGTCTGCGCCGCGGCGCCGTTGCGCCCGCCTGACGCGGCACGCACGCCCCCCTGGACCCGGCGATACCGCGTAAAAGCCCAGTTAACGTATGCTGTGGCACCCTGACGCCCGCGAGGGCGGGCACCGACAGGAGAGCGTCGTCGATCCATGAAACTGGCCATATTCGACCTGGACAATACCCTCATCGCCGGCGACAGCGACCATCTCTGGGGGGCGTATCTGGTGGAGCGCGGCATCGTCGACCGCAGCGTCTACGAGGCGGCCAATGACCGCTTCTTCCGGCAGTACCGCGACGGCACGCTGGACATCGACGCCTACCTGCGCTTCGCCCTGGCGCCGCTGGCGGACAACGACCCCGAGGACCTCTGGCGCTGGCGCCGTGAGTTCGTGGCGCGGCTGATCCAGCCCATCGTGCTGCCGGCCGCCCGGGGGCTGGTGGAGGACCATCGCGAACAGGGCCACTACACCCTCATCCTCACGGCCACCAACCGCTTCGTTACCGAGCCCATCGCCGGGATCTTCGGCGTCGACGCCCTGCTGGCGACCGAGCCGGAGTGGCGCGACGGGCGCTATACGGGCGCGGTGACCGGCCGGCCCACCTTTCGCGAGGGCAAGGTGGACGCGCTGATGGCCTGGATCGAGGACCGCGACGTGTCCCTGGACGACAGTGTCTTCTACAGCGATTCCCACAACGACCTGCCGCTGCTGGAGCGCGTGCGCGAGCCCGTGGCCGTGGATCCGGATCCGCAGCTGCGCGAGGTCGCCGACCGCCGCGACTGGCCGGTGATCACGCTGCGCCAGGACGATACGGACACCCACGACCAGTCCTTTCACTGAGCCGATGACCGAGCCGACCCGTCCCGTGCTGTTCTTCGCCCACGCCAACGGCTTTCCCGCCGGCAGCTACCGGCGCTTCCTGGCGCCGCTGGAATCGCGCTTCGACGTACGCGCCCCGGAAAAGCTCGGCCACCACCCGGACTACCCGCCTCATCCCAACTGGAGCGCCCTGGCCGACGAGCTCCTCGATGCACTGGCGGCGGAGACGGCCGAGCCGGCGGTCGGCGTTGGCCACTCCCTGGGCGGTGTGCTGACGCTGCTGGCCGCCATACGCCAGCCGCGACGCTTTCGCTGCTTCGTCATGCTGGACCCGCCGGTGGTATTCGGTCCCAGGGCCTGGATGACGGGACTGGCCAAGCGGCTGGGCTTCATCGACCGCGTCACGCCCGCCGGTCGAACCGCGGGAAGGCGGGACGTCTGGCCCGACCGTGAACGGGCCCTGGCCTACTTCCGCAGCAAGGGCCTGTTCGCCCGGTTCGACCCCCGCTGCCTGGAGGACTACGTGGATGCCGGCACGGTCACCACCGACGAAGGACTGCGCCTGGTCTATGAGCCGGAGCGGGAGGTGGAGAATTACCGCAACGTACCCCACGACCTGGCCGCCCAGCCGGCCCCGGTTCCGGTCCCCGGCGCCATCGTGCTCGGCCGTGAGTCCATCGTCACGCGGCCCGGCGACACCCGCCGGCTGGCCCGGCGGCAGGAGTTGCGCATCAGCGAGCACGAAGGCGGTCACATGTTTCCGCTCGAGCACCCCGAGAGCGCGGCGGCACACGTCGAGCAGGTGGTCGAAAGCCTGCTCGCCGCCGCGCAGACGCAGGAGGAGGCGCCCCGGCGCCGTCAATGAAGCGGCTGCCTTGCATGAGCCGGTATAATTGAATTCATTTCATCAACCCTGGACCGGCGAGCCATGATCGAGATCCGCCACCTGGAGACCCTGCGGGCGCTGCGCGAACATGGCAGCCTCTCGGGCGCCGCCGCGCAACTGGGCTTCACGGCCTCCGCGCTGTCGCACCAGCTGCTTACCCTCGAGGAGCGCCTGGGCGCGGAGCTGTTCCTGCGCAAGACCCGCCCCGTCCAGTTCACCCGGGCGGGCAAGCGGCTGCTGGAGCTCGCCGAGCGGGTGCTGCCCCTGGTGGGCGAGGCCGAGCGGGACATAAGCCGGCTCAGCGGACGCCTGGCCGGACGGCTGCACATCGCCATCGAATGCCACAGCTGCTACCAGTGGCTGATGCCCACCCTCGACCGTTACCGCCAGGACTGGCCGGAGGTTGAGCTGGACCTGACCGCCGGCTTCAATTTCGACGCCCTGCCCGCCCTGCGCCGCGGCGAGCTGGACCTGGTGGTGACCTCCGACCCGGAGGATTCCCGGGAGATCATTTACCACCCGCTGTTCCGGCACGAGGCGGTGTTCGCCGTCGGCCGCGCCCATCGCCTGGCCGGCCACCGCCGGATTCTGCCGGAGGACCTGCGCGGCGAGACCCTGGTGACCTACCCGGTGGAACGCTCGCGGCTCGACGTCTTCCGGGCCTTCCTGGAGCCGGCGGGCGTCGAGCCGGCCGAGGTGCGCACCGCCGAGCTCACCGTCATGATCCTGCAGCTGGTGGCCAGCGGCCGCGGTGTCGCCATGCTGCCCAACTGGGCCCTGACCGAGCTCGGGGGCAGCGACGCGGTGGTGGGTATCCCGGTGGGCCCGGAGCGCAAATACGGCACGCTCTATGCGGCGGTCCGGCGGGAGAATAACGACGCCCCGTACATCCAGGACTTCCTGGCCATGGCCCGGGAGGTCTCCTTCCAGACCCTGGAGGGCATCAGCCCGGCGACTGCCTAGTTTCCTTTTAGCCACAGATGAACACAGATCAACACAGATATTGAGTTAGGGCCGGGGAACCGTAGGAGCGCCGCAAGGCGCGAACAGGCTGTTGAGACCAGCAGGGCAGTTGCGCGGCCTGCAAAGAATCCGTGTTCATCCGTGTTCATCTGTGGCTAAAAACCGCACTCATCGAACCGCGGCCGCGCCCGCGGGGGCGGCCTGCTCCGCGGCCGCCTGATCGACACCGAAACGCCGCAGGCGCAGGGAGTTGCTCAGCACGAAGATGCTGGACAGGCTCATGGCGCCGGCGGCCAGCATGGGGTTGAGCAGGAAGCCGCTGAACGGGTAGAGCGCGCCGGCGGCCACCGGGATCAGCAGCACGTTGTAGCCGTAGGCCCACAGGAAGTTCAGCAGAATGGTCCGGCGGGTACGCCGGGACAGAGCCACGGCGTCGACGATGCCACCGAGGTTGCCGCGCATGAGCACCACCTCGCCGGCCTCGATGGCGACATCCGTGCCCGTGCCGATGGCGATGCCCACGTCGGCCTGGGCGAGCGCCGGGGCATCGTTGATGCCGTCGCCGACGAAGGCGACCCGCAGGCCCTCCCCCTGGAGCCGCTTGATCTCCGCCGCCTTCTGGTCGGGCAGCACCTCGGCCAGCACCTGATCGATACCGGCCTGCCGGGCCACGGCCTCGGCGGTGCCCTGGTTGTCGCCGGTGAGCATGGCGACGCGCAGCCCCTGATCCTGCAGTGCGCGCACGGCGGCCGCCGAGCCCTCCTTGAGCGGATCGGCCACGGCGACCACCGCGAGCAGCTCACCGTCCACGGCGGCATATAGCGGCGTCTTGGCTTCACCCGCCAGGCGTTCGGCGATACCGTCCGTGTCCCCCAGGTCCACGCCCAGACGGCGCATGTAGCGGTCGGCGCCGATCTGGATATTGTGCCCCTCGACGGTGGCGGCGACGCCGTAGCCGGGCTCGGCGCTGAAGCCCTCGGCGGCGGGCAGGCGCAGGCCTTCGCCGCGGGCCGCGCGGACGATGGCCTCGGCCACCGGGTGCTCGCTGAGCTGTTCCACGGCGGCAATCAGGCGCAGGGCCTCGCCGCGCTCACCACTGAGCACCTGCAGGTCCGTGAGCCTGGGCTCGCCGACGGTAAGCGTGCCGGTCTTGTCCATGACCACCACGTCCGCCTTGGCCAGGCTTTCCAGGGCGGCACCGCGGCGGAAGAGCACGCCCATGTGCGCCCCGCGACCCGTTCCCACCATGATGGCTGTGGGCGTGGCCAGGCCCATGGCGCAGGGGCAGGCGATGAGCAGCACGCTCACACCGGCGACGAAGGCGAACGATAGTGCCGGGTCGGGCCCCAACAACAGCCATACCGCGAAGGTGAGCGCGGCAATGGCGATCACGATGGGGACGAACACGCCGGCGATCCGGTCGGCGAGCAGCTGGATCGGCGGCTTCTCGGCCTGGGCTTCCTCCACCATGCGGATGATCTGGGAGAGCACCGTGTCGCCGCCCACGCGGGTGGCGCGATAGGTGAGCGAGCCGTTCTTGTTCACCGTGCCGCCCACCACCTCGTCGCCAGCCGCCTTGGCCACCGGCACGGGCTCGCCCGAGATCATGGACTCGTCCACGTAGGAGCTGCCCTCGGTGACCTCGCCGTCCACCGGCACCCGCTCGCCCGGGCGCACCTGAATCAGGTCGCCCGGCAGTACCGCTTCCACGGCGACATCGGCCGCCTCGCCGTCGCGGAGCACGCGGGCGGTCTTCGCCTGAAGCTGCATCAGCGACTTGATGGCCGCGGAGGTGCGTCCCCGGGCAATATGCTCAAGGTACCGCCCCACCAGGATGAGCGTGACGATGACGCCGGCCGCCTCGAAGTAGGTCTGGGCGGTGCCCGAGGGAAAGATCCGGGGCGCCAGCAAGGCCAGCAGCGAATAGCAATAGGCGGCGCTGGCGCCGATCATCACCAGGGTGTTCATGCCCGGGCTGGCGTGGCGGACCTCCGCCCAGCCGGTGGTGTAGAAGCGCCGGCCGGCGTAGAACAGCACTGGCGTGGCGAACACCAGCTCCAGCCACATCCAGCCCCGCTCCGGCATGAGCGTCGCCATGGCGTCGCCTATGCCGGGAAGCATCTTGCCCATGCCGACGATGACCAGCGGCACGGTGAAAGCGACGGCCACCCACAGCAGCCGCCGCAGGGCCCGGCCTTCCGGATCGCTCTCCGCCGCCGCGGCGTCTTCCTCCAGGGGCGCCGGCTCGTAGCCGGCGTCGCGGATGGCCTGGTGGATGCGCCCCTCGTTCACGGACTCCGGCAGGAATTCCACCATGGCCTTCTCCGTGGCCAGGTTGACGCTTGCTTTCAGCACGCCCGGCAGCTTGCCGATGGCCCGCTCCACGCGGGACACACAGGCCGCGCAGCTCATGCCCTTGACGGCGATCTCGACACGGGCGCGGACCGGCTCGTAGCCGGCATCCGCCACTGCCTGCAGCACCTGCGAGACGTCGCCCTCATCCGTAAGGGCCACGGTAGCCCGTTCCGTGGCGAGATTCACCGCCGCGCTGGCAACGCCGGGCTGCTTCGCCAGCGAGCGCTCCACGCGGGAGACGCAGGCGGCGCAGCTCATACCCTTGACGCCGAAAGCGATGTCTTTGCTCATGAACTTCATCCTCCGGGCGGTTCGCCCCGGCCGGGCGGCCGGCGCCGCCGGTTACTGATCGAGTGGCGTCGCCGCGTAGCCCTCTTCCTCCACCGCGGCCACCAGGGACTCCACGGCGGGCTGCCCCTCGACCACGGCCTGCTGTTCCTCACGGCTGACCCCGACCACGCGCTGTACCCCGGGCACGGCCGCGAGAGCCTTTTCCACCGCCTTTTCGCAGTGCCCGCAGGTCATGCCTTCAACCTTCAATCTGATCATGCTGCCTCCTCTGGCAAGATGGCTTATCCCACCCCCCCAGGGGTGGTATCAGGATGAGATGATGCGGCCTCGTTCCCGCGAATGCAACCGGCCCGGGTCGCGTCCGGCGATGGCGACCCCGGCCCCTCCGACGGCGTCCACCAGTGCGGTCCGCCCCTGCAGCGCACTGCCCGCGGGCCCGTCGCATACATGCCTAATTGCCGCTGGCCCAATCACTTATCGTTCCGCGTCGCCAGCATATCCATATACCAAGTTATTATTGGCTGCCATCGTTTTTATTGCGTTACGTTTTGCATCCCTGAAGAGCCCGACCGGATTTCCGACATTCCCCGCCCGCCCTCACGGCATCGCCATCGCTCCACGGTCCCGAGCGGCCGGCGTCGGATATGTCGGCATCCAATGTCGCGGCAGCAGAGCAATTCACGCCTCGCGGAAATGAGGTTGGGTGAGCAGCCATGAGCAGCTGGAAGCAGGAACTGGCGGATGTCATGCCCGCGGAGCTCTCGCGGGAGATCGACATCTTCGAGAACCAGATCGATCTCAAGAAGCAGGGCAAGGTCGAGGACAAGCTCTTCGCCGAGACCCGCTTGCGACGGGGCGTGTACGGGCAGCGCTACGACAACGCCCAGCGCCACGACGGCGTCGCCCATCGCGAGCTGGCCTATCCCTCCACGGGCAATCTCTTCAAGGGCCCGGATACGGTGTGGGACGCCCCGGGCATGATGCGCATCAAGATCCCCTACGGCGGGCTCAGCGCCGCGCAGCTGGAGCTGCTGGCCGACGTCGCCGAGGAGTACTCCGACGCCATCCTGCACGTGACCACCCGACAGGACATCCAGCTGCATTACGTGCATATCGACGACACGCCGGATCTCATGCGCCGGCTGGCGGCGGTGGGCATCACCACCCGCGAGGCCTGCGGCAACTCCGTGCGCAACGTCACCGCCTGCCCCAAGGCCGGTTGCTGCAAGACCGAGCAGTTCGACGTCACGCCCTATGCCGACGCGTTGACGCGGTTCCTGCTCGGTCATCCGGACGTCCAGGACTTCGGCCGCAAGTTCAAGGTCGCCTTCTCCGGCTGCGCCCAGGAAGCCTGCGGGCTGACCAATATCCACGACCTCGGCTTCCTGGCCCGGACGCGGACCGGTGCCGACGGCAACGTCGAGCGCGGCTTCGAGATCCAGGTCGGCGGCGGCCTGGGCGCGGTGCCCCACTACGCCAAGGTGCTCTACGCGTTCGCCGGCGAGGACGAGATCCTGCCGATCTCCCAGGCCATTTCCCGGGTATTCGCCAAGCACGGCGAAAAGAAGAACCGGGGCAAGGCCCGGATGAAATTCCTGGTGGCCAAGTGGGGCATCGAGGCGTTCCGCGAGGAAGTCGAGAAGGAGCGGGCCAACCTGCCGGAAGACCCGCGCTGGACCGATTACATCGACAGCCTCGACCAGTACGGTGAGGTCCCCGCCCGGGAGCCGAAGAAGGCCGAGGCCAGGCGCTTCGACCCCAATGAGCTCGCCTGGGAATCCACCAACGTGGTGGAGCAGAAGCAGGACGGCTACAGCATCGCCACCGTCACCCTGCCTCTGGGCGACCTCACCAGCACCCAGACCCGTCAGCTGGCGGATCTGGCCCGCAAATACGTGGGCGACAACATCCGCACGACCGTGGAGCAGAACATGGTGCTGCGCTGGGTGCCGGACGCCGATCTGCCCGAGCTCTTTAACGAATTGCAGGCCATCGGCCTGGGCTCGCCGGGCGCCGGCACCATCCAGGACATCGTCGCCTGCCCCGGCACGGACACCTGCAAGCTGGGCATCGCCAACTCCCGCGGCCTGGCCGCGGAGCTCCACGAGCGCCTGGCGGTGAAGTACCAGCATCTGGACGAGGCCATCCAGGGCCTGCACATCAAGATCAGCGGCTGCTTCAACTCCTGCGGCCAGCACCACGTCTCGGATCTCGGCTTCTACGGTGTCTCCCGCAAGGTCCAGGGCACCACGGTGCCGCACTTCCGCGTGGTCCTCGGTGGCCAGTGGGAAGACAACGGCGGCGCCTACGGCCTGACCATCGGCGCGGTACCGTCGAAGCGGGTGCCCGATTTCGTCGATGCACTCACCGATCGGTATCTCGCCGAGCGCGAAGGCAAGGAGGGCTTCCAAGCGTTTGTCCAGCGCATCGGCAAGCGCGAGCTCAAGAAGGTCGTCGACGAATTCGCCACCGTGCCGGACTACAACGAGGACGCCACGTTGTTCTCCGACTGGCGGGACCCGCGGGAGTTCACCATCTCGGACATCGGCGTGGGCGAGTGCGCCGGCGAGGTGGTCACCCGGGTGGAGTTCGACCTGCAGGAGGCGGAGCGGCTGTATTTCGAGGCCCAGCTCTACTACGACGAGGGCCAGCCGCAGAAGGCGGACGACACGGCTTACGCCGCGATGGTCGAGGCGGCCCGCGCCCTGGTACGGGTCGAGGACGAGAACATCGGCAACGACCCGGACACCATCGTTGACGAGTTCCGGACACGCTTCTACGACACCGGGCTCTTCCAGGACCGGTACGCCGGCGGCAAGTTCGCCTCGTACCTGTTCAACCGCCACGCCGAGGCCGGCAGCCGCGAGTACAGCGAGGAGTTCGCACGCTACCTGCTGGAGGAGACCCAGCTGTTCATCGAGGCGGCCCATGCCTGCCACGGCAAGCTCCTGGAGCAGCGCCAGCAACAGGCCGCCGTGCCCTCCATTCCCAAGATCAAACCGCCGCGCCGCCCCGCGGCCAAGGCGTGACGGAGCAGCCGATGGACCTGCACAAGATTGGCGTCAAAGTCTACGCCGAGGAGCGCGAGCCCCTGGATCTGCTGGAGCTGATCCCGGTCTTCCACCGCTGGATTCAGACCGGCGCGGTGGATGATCTGCTCATCGACGTGGCCGACTACAGCCACGTCCACGAGGGGCCGGGCATCATGCTCATCGCCCACGAGGGCAACTACGGCTATGACGAGGCCGGTGGCCGCCGGGGCATGCTCTACTACAGTAAGCAGCCCCTGGAGGGCGACCTGGAATACCGGCTCGGCACGGTGACGGCGAAGAGCCTCAAGGCATGCAGCCGCCTGCTGCAGGAGAAGGACATCAGCGCCGGCGTGGGCTTCCCCGTATCCGAGCTCGAGGTGTTCTCCAACGACCGTCTGGCCGCGCCCAACACCGAAGAGGCCTTCCAGGCCCTCCTGCCCACCCTCGAGGCCGTGGCCGGCAAGCTGTTCGGGGCGGGCGGCTACACCCTGGAGCGGGTCGACAACGATCCGCGGGAGCGGCTCACAGTGCGCATCACGGCCGATGAGGCGAGTTCCCCGGAGCTGTTGCTGGAGCGGCTGGCGGCCTGAGGACGGCTGCCCCACACCAAGGCGCGAAGGCGCGAAACAAAGGCCGGCCAGAGTGTCGGCCTTTGCTTTCACAGGAGCGGCCCACAGCCGCGAACATCACGTTAGAGGAATCGCGGCGGGGTCGCCGCTCCCACGCGGGTTTCGACTGAAGATCTGCCGCAAGCCATGTGGGAGCCCCGTCCTCGGGGCGATCTCGGGAAACGATTCGCGGCCAGGGGCCGCTCCTGCCTCCGCCCAGGAGCCGGGGGCGCAAGCACCCGCGCAGGCTGGATTAGGCGAAGCCGCAATCCACCATCCCGGTCGGCGCTGCCGCCCCGCCGGAGTACAGGCTCGCGACACGCGCGTCACCGGGCGGCAAGCGCCATCGGTGGAATACGCTTCGAGTCCGTGAAAGTATTCACTCGGAGAGCTCCCACAGGGGGGCCGGCGCAGCATGGCGGCTTTGGCATCTTTGCGCCTTCGCGCCTTGGCGTAAGGCAATCCTCCGTCTACCGCACCTCGACCACGCGGCTGGCTTTCCGGTACTTCACCCGCCAGCCGGTCCAGGCCGGTAGCTCCCAGCGTTGCGGGTCGCGCTTGCGGATGCCTTCCACCTTCTCGGCGACAACCTCCTTGCGTCGGACGTCGTAGTGGATGCGCAGGCGCAGGTCCGGCAGGTTCACCTCGCGGGGGTATCGCTCGTCGAACCGGGATCTTTCCCACTGGGGTATCCCCTCGAATCGCAGGTCTTCCGGCTCGATCAGCGCCAGGTCTTCCCCGCTTTCGACACCCAGCTCCCCCAGGCGCCGCGTCAGCCAGTCCTCTGGCTCGGGCACCGCCCCCTCCGCATGACCCAGCGCCACGTAGAGCGACCAGGCCGCCAGATCGTCGCGCAGGCGCTCGCCGGCCGGGCGCAGCAGCCTGTCAGCGAGGATCAATCGCGCCGCCGCCCAGCGTGCGGCCTCGCCCTCGACGGGCACGGTCTCCGCGGAAATCACGCGCCCGGCGTAGACCCACTGACGGTCCGCCACCAAGGCATTGTCCTCCCGGCGCGGATTGTCATGGACGGTGTGGCAGAGGCCGGCGTCAACGAGGGTCCTCAGCGATAGCGGGGCCAGGCAGCCGGCCACGGTCAGCGTCTGTTTCCTGCCCCGGCCGGGAATACTGTGATCGGCGAAGACCAGGGCGGCCTCCACGTCTTCGGCGAGCCGGCTTTCCTCGCCGATGAGCACCTCGTCGGCGCCGTTGCCCATGGCCTGGCGGCGCTTTTCACGCCGCAAGTAGACCATGCCGGGGAACGCCTCGGCGGCGTAGCCCATGATCCGCCCCACCTCGGCGGGCCAATCGGCCGCCAAAGCGGGCAGATCCAGCAGCTGCCGCAGCTGGCCGGCGAGCCGCCGGGCCTCGTCACGGCCCCGCGGTTCCACGCGGATACCGGGGACATCGTCGTAGCGCAGGGCCGCCACGAGCATGCTGGCGTCGCAGCGCCGGCCCAGCCACTCGTCCAGTCGATGCAGCTGCGCCTCGTCGCCGGCGGGCCGGGCCCAGCGACCGCCCACTGCCAGGGCGGCGACCAGGTCGGCCATGAAGGCCGCGCTCGCGGCGTCCGGCATGGCGACGACCAGGTGCGCCATCACCGGATCCACGGGCAGCGCGAACAGCCGCCGGCCACGGTCGGTGGCGTGACCCCCGGCGTCGACGGCGCCGATCCGCCGCAGCAGCGAAAGGGCCTGTTCCAGGGGCCGCTCGGGAAGCGGGTCCGGGAACACCAGGCCGGAAACGGGCACGCCGGCGCAGGCGGCCGCCAACGCAAGGTCGGTCAGGTCCTCGCGCTGCACCTCGGGCGGGGTCATCTCCGTCAGCGGCGCGGCATGCCCCCAGAGCCGCAGGCACAAACCGGGACGCACGCGGCCGGCGCGGCCCATGCGCTGATCCGCGCTCGACCGGGCCACGGCCTGCAGGGCAAGCACGGTGCGGCCATTGCGCCGGCCGGTACGCCGTTCCAGGCCGCTGTCCACCACGGCCGTCACGCCCGGCACGGTGAGGGAGGTCTCGGCCACGTTGGTCGCCAGCACCACCCGACGGCGCTCCCCCGGGTTCAGTGCCCGGCGCTGCTCGACGAGTGGCGCCGAAGCGTGCAGAACAACCACTTCGGCCGGACAGTCCCCGAGCCTTGCCCGGCAGGCCTCGATTTCGCCGCGTCCGGGCAGGAACACCAGAACATCCCCCTCGGTTTCATCCAGCGCGCGGTTCACCGCGCCAGCAACGCCTTCCTCGAGACCGCGCCGCGCGGGCATGGCGCGTGGCTCATCGGCCAGGTACCGGACCTCGACCGGATGCAGACGCCCTTCCGAGGACAGCTCCTCGGCGCCCAGGTAAGCGGCAAGGGGCGACGCCTCGATGGTGGCGGAGGTCAGCACCAGGCGGTGGGCACCACGCCGGTGCAGCAGCGCCAGCAACAGGTCGGTGTCCCAGCGGCGTTCGTGGAACTCGTCCAGGATGATCGTGGCGAAGCGCGACAGGCCGTCCCCGGCGAGCCAGCGCAGGGCGATGCCCGGGGTCGCGTAGACGATGCCGGTGTCATGCCGGTAGCGGGCGTCGAGGCGCACCGCGTATCCCACGGTCTCGCCGGTTTCCGTCCCGCATTGCCGGGCGACGTAGCCCGCCAGGCTGGTCGCGGCCAGGCGCCGGGGCTCGACCACCAGCACCGGTCCCAGGTCCATCGCCCAGACCGGCAACCGGGTCGACTTGCCCGAGCCCGTGGCGGCGCTCACGACCACGTGCCCCGCACCCAGGGCCTCATTGAA
Organism: Ectothiorhodospiraceae bacterium WFHF3C12; assembly: GCA_013519935.1. Lineage (GTDB taxonomy): Bacteria > Pseudomonadota > Gammaproteobacteria > Nitrococcales > Nitrococcaceae > WFHF3C12. Next base: position 17,226 of record JACDUA010000017.1, read on the forward strand.
TGCCGTCCCCAACGCGTCAACCGGCAGGTCGACCGAGGCGGTCCCCATAGAGCTGCGTCCTCCACGTTCGAATGCCCGCATTCCCGGAAGTGTGGCATGATCGGCATGTATTCCGGCCCCGCTGCGACACGCTTGCGGTGTCCGGCAAGCGGCCATGCACAAGGGAACAGGGAACGGAGGCGAACTGCAATGAAGTATTTGCGTAACGCGCTCGTGGCGATCGGCCTGGCGCTGCCCGGCGCCGCACTCGCCGGCGGCACGCCGGCAACGCTCTACAAGAGCCCCACCTGCGGGTGCTGTTCGGCGTACGCCGACTATCTCGAAGGGCACGGCTTTGATGTGGACGTCGTCGTGCGCGACGACATGGACGACATCAAGGCTCAGGCGGGCGTGCCGGACCGCCTGCGCAGCTGCCACACGACGATGGTCGGGCGTTACGCCGTCGAGGGCCATGTTCCGGTGGAGGCCATCAACAAGCTCATGGAGCAGAAGCCATTCTCACGAGGCATCGCCATGCCGGGCATGCCGGCGGGCTCACCGGGCATGGGTGGCAGCAAGCAGGGGCCCTTCGAAGTGTTCTACATCAGCGAGCAGAGCAACCCGCGACTGTTCCATAGCCAGTGACGGTCCGGGCGCGGCCGCCCGGCCGCGCCCGTGTTTTCTTCAGAGGCTGTCCAGGGCCCGACGAAGGCGCTCCTCGGCCTCCTCGGCGATGGATTCCGCCGCCGGGTTGTCGACGATGCGGAACATGGCCCTCGGATCGGCAATGGAAACCACCGTCCCCTCACCGTCCGGATTGTCCTGCACCAGCACGTTGCAGGGCAGCAGCAGCCCGATATGGGGCTCGGCCGATACCGCCTTGTGGGCGAGCTGCGGATTGCAGGCTCCCAGGATGGTGTAACGGCGATGGTCGAGGTCGAGCTTGTCGCGGAACGCCTGCTGCACGTCGATCTCACTGAGAATGCCGAAGCCCTCCGCGGCCAGTGCATCACGCACGCGCGCCTCGGCCTGGTCGAATGCTTCGGGAAGGACCTTCACGAAACCGTAGTCCACCATGGCTGATTGCCTCCTTGAGATGCACGGAGACCGTTGGGCCTCCGTGCGTGTATGGGTTGCCGGTACCGGGGCGGTTACTCGTCTTCACCGTAAGGGCCCCGGCCGCGGCGATATCCCTGCCGCAGCTGCTCCCGCTGCTCGTCGGTAAGCACGTCCATCATGGCGTTGTGGGCCTCCAGGCGCTGACGCATCATCGCCCGACCGGCGCTCATCATGGACTCGTGGGCCTTCATGGCCTCGTCCACGTCGACCTTCTCGCCGCGGTAGGCCTGCCACATGTCGGGCATCTGCTGATGCATCGCCCGCATGTGGTCCCACATGCCGTCGATGAGGTCCTGCTGGATGCCGGCGATCTTCTCACGCTGGGCGTCGGATAGATCGATGGGTGCTCCGTAGCCGCCCATCATGCCGGGGCCCATCATCCCCGGCCCATAGCCGCCCATCATGCCGGGCCCCATCATCATGCCCGGTCCGTAGCCGCCCATCATGCCGGGCCCCATCATCATGCCGGGACCATAGCCCTGCATCATGCCGGGCCCGTATCCGCGCCCGTACTGCCCCATCATGCCCGGGCCGTATCCACGGCCGTAGCCCTGCATCATACCGGGGCCATAGCCCCCATCCTCGTCGGCGTAGTAGCCGCCCATCATGCCGCGGCCATGCATCTGGGCGCCGACGGTTACGGCGGCCGCGCCGAGGGCCAGCACGGCGGCGATGGTCAGATTGCGTATGGTGGTCTGTTTCATTTCCGCATCTCCTCTTGGAGCAAGGTGTCTTGGCGTTGCGGTCCGGCGGTCATTGCCGCCGCTGGAGCAGTTTCCGTTTCTCTTCGAACTCCTGCTCGTTGAGCTCGCCCCTGGCGTAGCGCTCTTCCAGGATTTCCAGGGCGCGGCTGGCGCCGCCGCTCTGGTTTTCCCCGCTGTTTCCGGCGATCGCCTTGACCAGAAAGATCACTGCGGCGATCACAAGGGCCCAGAACAACAGCATCCAGATGAGCCCGAGGCCATGAAGGCCCCAGCCACCGCCCATATGGTTCATGGTCTGATCGAACACGTGGCGACTCCTGATTCGTTGATTGGCTCGAGACGCCGATGGCGCCGGGCGCTGCCTACCGGCGCCGGGGCTCGAGGCACGGTGGAACGATTGCAGCGCACTCAACCGGCGGAGCACGGCCCGTCGATGCCGACGCGGGCCCTTCCGCCTGGCGAGGCAAGGGGATTCAGAGCCGCAGGCGGGCGGTGGTCAGGATCAGCGGCGGCGGACGCCATGTGAACGGCCCGGCACCGCCCGGCCGTACGATACCCGCCGCGGAACCGACGTCGGCCCGGGGGAGGGCGAGGACGGCGACCGTGGGATCGGGATCGCCGGATTCCGGCGTGGGCGGCACCGCCCGGGCGTCGGCCAGATCGGAGAGAACCGACCGGCAATGCGCCACGGGCTGTCCGAAGGCGTTGTCCCGCAGCCTGTGGCCGTGGGCCGGAGCATGGGCGGCGTGGGCGTGCGACGAGACCGTTCCGGCCACATACCCGGCTTCGGCCACGCCGGCACAGACGGCCGTGGAGAACACCACGGCCAGCAGCACCACCACCGCGCCGTAGAGACAGACCAAGCCCTGCCGCGTTGGCTGCCCAATGCCTGCCGTCGCCATCTCACGCCTCGCTCCGTCGGTGCACGACCGCGTCCCGTACCATAGTGATGCTAGTACGCCGGACGCCGGCCGTGTTGATCGGGGTCAATCCATCAACGCTCGCCCCGCCCGGACGGTTCCACGCATGGAACCCCGGGACCGGCACTACCCTAGCCCTGGCCCTGGCCCTGCATGCGCTGCGCCCAAGCGTCATAAACCTTCTGGGGCCACATCGACTGCACGTAAGCCAGCACGGCCTCGATTTCGGCGTCGCTGAGCTTGTGCTCCCAGGCAGGCATATTGGCCGGGCCGCCTTCGCGTATGATCCGTTCCAGCACCGGCATCGGGTGATGCCAGGTGTGACCGGACCCGTTCAGGGGCGGCGCCGGGAAGTTGCCGTCGGGGCCGCGCTCGCGCCAGTCGCGTGCGCCCTGCCCCATGGCGCCGTGACAGGAGGCACAGTTGTTATTGTAAATGCCGCGCCCCTGGCGGACCTGGGCCGTGGTATACCAGGTCTCGCCAGCCTGGATGGCCTTGGTCTCGGCGGTGCCGGCAGTAGTGCCGCTGCCCGATTGCCCGGTAGCGATGTCGCCGCCGGGGCCGTCCTCGCCGCAGCCAACAAGTGCGACGACGGCCAACACGACGCCGGCGACGGCGGTGGTTCTGTGGTTACTCATGGGATCGATCCCCTTTCGAATGCCTTGTCCTTTCAAGCGGCACCCGCACTTCCGGGCGCCAGCGCACGCGTTCGGTGGCGCTCAGGCAATCGGGGGTCTTAGCGGCGGGGCGGAGACATGATTCGCCAGGGAAAAGGCCGGCGGCACCGTCCCGTCCGCCGAGGCGGGCGGCACGGCCGCCATCACCCCGGCCGTGATAGCAATAGCGCCACCGGCACAGTGATCGCCGCCACAGGCGTCCGCCGCCGTCCCGGTAACGGAGATACCGCTGCACGTAGCCGCGTGGCCGGCGTGCTCCACGCAGGCGGGGGCCGGCCCGGGCGGCTCGCAAGGCGCCGCGGCCGTCTGGGTCGACGGCCAGATGAGCGCCAGCAGTATCACGGCAGTCAGGAATCGGAACACGTTCGCCTCAATCTGTACGCCGAACCCGGAGAATCCGGACCGGATTCGATTGTCTTAGGACCAACGCGGCCTGTCCAGGTTCCACGCCGCGTGGTCAACGAGGATACCGCCAATATGCCAGCATCCGGCTGCCTGCAGCGTCTCTGGCCCCCCATGGGCCCGGAAAGGAAGCCACCGGCCATCGCGGTGCTGGCCGTGTTGGTGGCGCTCGTGCTGACCGGCTGCCGGGATGACGTCCCGGTCTCCCAGGACAATATCTGCACGGTGCTGGAGCAGCGACCCAGCTGGTACCAGTACGCCCGCGAGAGCGAAGCGCGCTGGGGCACGCCGGTGCCGGTGCTGCTGGCCTTCGTGCAGTTCGAGTCTGGGTTTCGCGACACGGCCCGGCCGCCGCGGGAATACCTGCTGGGGGTGCTGCCCTGGCGCTGGCAGACCACCGCGTACGGCTACGCCCAGGCCAAGGATGGCACCTGGGAGGATTACCTCGCGGCCAATCCGGGCCCATTCCGCAAGCGCAGTGACATGGAAGACGCCCTGGACTTCATTGGCTGGTACAACCATCTCAGCGCCACACGGCTGGGATTCGACAAGACCGACGCCCGCCGCCTCTACCTGGCCTACCATCAGGGCCGGACCGGCTATCGACGGGGCGACTGGCGGGACGAACCGCATGTGCGCGGCTACGCCGATCGGGTGGCAACACTGGCGTCCCGCTACACCCGGCAGCTCGAGGGATGCGCGAAAGCGCTGGCCTGCGGCCGCTGGTACCAGTTCTGGCCGTTCTGCGGTGACGGCTAGTCCGGTTTCCCGGCCCTAAGTCGGATCGCCAGCCCCGTCGCGGATATTCGGGCCGCACTCGGGCACGCCCAGGCAGTCGCTGTTCTCCCGCGTGAGCTCGGTCAGCCCGGTGATGAAGATCCTCGACAACGCCGTGACCAGCCGGCGCTGGGCCGACTCATCCTCCAGCCCCTGGAGCTTGTTGTCGATGAGCAGGTTGGCCATGCCGTGCACCATGACCCACGAACCGATGGCGCCCAGGTTCACGTTGCAGCCCTCGGAATCCGGCTGTGAGAGCCGCTCCGCGACGGCCGACTGCAACAGCCGGTACGACTCCCGAGCGGCCTGCTGCAGCTCCGGATAGGCATCCTTGTCCTGGATGAAGTCACCGAACATCAGCCGGAAGCGGGCCGGGTGCTCGCGGGCGAAAGCCACGTAGTCCGCGGCGACGGCCTGCAGGCGCGCATCGGCGTCACCGCCGTCCGCCTCCGCGCGGCGCCAGCTCGCGGAGAGCTGGCGGAAACCCTCGGCCGCCAGGGCGGCCAGCAGCGCCTCCTTGTCCGGAAAATGCCGGTAGGGGGCGGTGCGTGACACGCCGGAACGGCGCGCCGCCTCGCGCAGGCTGAGCGCTGCCGCGCCGCCTTCCTCCAGCAGCGCACCGGCCGCCGACAGCAGCGCACGCCTGAGGTCGCCGTGATGATAACGCTCCCGGTTGGCCGCCGTGGTGGACGACATACACTCCCCCTTTGCCATAGCACTGACCCGGTTCACGCCCGGCGGCGCGGACCCGGCCCCGATGATCTCAGCGTGCGTTGGTGGCGGCCGCCCGGTCCCGCTCTGCCGGGGTCGCCGGGTGGGCGGACATTGGCACGTTACTGGAGCATGACAGTAACAGGGCTCACAGGTAACCGCCCGGTCTGCTCCAACTGCCTTGAAAACCACCACGCCAACCCAATGTTGACATCAGCTACATTCACCCCTAATGTAGTCAGCGTCAACATTTTCACTCCCCGGCAGGGAGCTTTGCAACGTCAACGCATGCTATCGGAGGTTGAACTGATGAAACTCAAGCGAATCGCGACCGTTCTCGCGGGTGGTGTCCTAATCGGTGCAACGGCGAACGCCGGCGCGGCCGACGATGTCACGGCCTATCTCGTCGACAACGGCCTGCTCTCCAAGCCGGTGCAGCCGGATACGGTGCGAGTGGCCCCGGAGGCCCGTCCGCAGAACCCGGCACAGGCCTACCTGGTGGCGTCGGGCCTGATGGAGCCGACCCGGGCAAGGCGGGACCGCGACACCGCGACGGCAATCGCCCTGGAGCCGGCCAAGCGCTATCTCCTGGAGATCGACAGCACCAACTACGTTGAGATCACGGAGCAGTTGCCGCGGGGATAAACCTCTCCTCCTCCAAGGTGCACGGAGGCCCGCCCGGGCCTCCCCTTCCCCGCGTTGAGCGGCGCTTTCCGGCGCCGCTCTTTTTTTGTTTCTTTTAGCCACAGATGAACACCGATTAACACGGATTCCAATCGGATTCGCGGCTGGGCGTGATGTGGAATAGCGAAGGGTGGTGTTCCATCACCGTAGCCTGCCATCTAACGAACTCGCCCGTCGGAGCTTCCAGCTCTGCCACTGCGAGAGCCATTGGACAAATCGAAGTGTGTGTGGCGGAGCACTGACAACCCATGCCGGGACGCCACCGTTCAATGACCGGCGGCGGACCCGGCAATGGTGGATTACGGCTAACGCCTAATCCACCCTACGCTCTCTGCGTTGTTACGTGTCTATCCTTGGCCGGGGAAGTTGCGAAATTGCCGCCTGTAGGAGCGCCACAAGGCGCAATTACATTCCTTCGGAGGGACAGCCAGCCATCGCGCCTTGCGGCGCTCCTACAGGTGACTCTGGCGCAGCACGTGAATCACATCCGTGTTCATCTGTGTCCATCTGTGGCTAAAAACATTCCCGCAGCCGTCACTGCACCAGCCGGCGCACGTCGGCCACCACGGCCTCCATGGGATCGCTGTCACGGATCAGGAGCCGGGCGTCGCCTTGGCGGTCGAAGGCGAACACGGCGCTGCTGTGGGAGACGGAGTAATTGCCGGAGGCGTCGGGCTCGCCGTAGCCGTAGGTCACCCGGTAGCGTTTCGTCAGCGTGTCCAGGGCCTGCCGGTCGCCGCGCAGCCCCACGAATTCCTCGCCGAAGGCCGAGGTGTACTGGCGCAGCGCCTTGAGATCGTCGCGCTTGGGATCGACGGTCACGAACAGCACGGTCACGTCCTCGGCGTCATCGTCGAGCTGGCCGAGCACGGCCTTGAGACGCCCCAGTGTGACCGGACAGATGTCAGGGCAGTGGGTGAAGCCGAAGAACATGAGCACGACCTGGCCGCGATAACGCTCCGCCGTGACGGCCTCGCCCGTCTCGCTCGTCAGCTCGAATGCCAGAGATGGCATGAGGTTGGAGATGTCCTTGGTCCGCCACTCGGGCTCGCCGCAGGCCGTCAGCAGCAACACCACCGGGATCAGCCACAGCAGGACACGGCGTAGCCGTGATCGGGAATCTGTCACCTCAAGCTCCTTCCGTTGTCGTCAAGCCGGCGGCCGGCGCGCGGTCGTCGCCGCGACCGGCCAGCCAGTAACCGATCAGCACCAGGATGCCGAGCACGCTCATCATGGCCGCCGGTATCCAGGTCACCAGCCCCCCGATCTGCTGGTCGGTCAGCGGCGCCAGGGGCCAGGCCCGGCCGCACACGGCGTAGACGTCGAACAGCACCCGGTCGCTGAGGGCAATGTAGGCGCCCAGCGCGATCTGCGGCACCATGACGAGCCACAGGATCACCAGCCGCGCACCGAAGCCCAGCCGCGCCAGCCCGCCCTTGGTGGTGACCGGATCCAGCATCAGCCACCAGAACAGGATGCCGTCGATGACCATGGACCAGTTCATGACGTCGTACAGCCAGCGGCTGAGCATGGCGTCGAAGTGCACCGACGGGATCAGCCAGAAGTAGATCAGGCCGACGAACAGCACCGGCGCCAGCACCGGGTTCTGCAGGACGCGGTACAGCCCCCGCAGGAGCGCCATGGCCGGTTTGCTCACGCCCGCCGGAACGCGCCATTCGGGCAGGCCGGACGCCAGCACCGGCCAGGGCACGGACAGCGCGATCAGAAACGGCGCGGCATGATGCATGACCAGGTGCTGGATGCGGTGGGTAAAGAACATGTACTGAGCGAGGTAATCGTAATGGGTCTGGCTGACCGCGTAGATTCCCACCATGCCCACCGTGAACGCGAGCGGACGCCACACGCCCGGCGCAATGCCCCGGGCGCGCCGGCGCACCAGGCCGCGGTAGTACAGCCAGAGCCCGCCCACGCAGAACACCAGCCAGCTCAGCCCGAATTCCCAGGGCAGCAGGTAATAGAGATACTCGGTCATCGCTCTGAAGCATCCACGTCCCGGCCGGCGGCACCGCCGACGCGCCTGATCTCGGTGAAGGGCACCGCGCAGATCTCGGGGGCCAGCTCGGGCTGGACCGTGATGTGCTCGATACCGTACTCGCGCATCATAAGCTGCTCGATGGCGGCGAGCTGCGCCGGCCAGTTGGACAGCGAACACAGCCGGACGTGCGCCGAAAGCGAGTGACTGCCACTGGCCAGCGTCCAGATATGCAGATCGTGAACCTCCTCGATGCCTTCGATGGCCGCCAGACGGCGCCCCACCTCCGGCAGATCGATATGCCGCGGCACGCCCTCCATGACCACGTGGACGCCCTCGGCCAGCAGCCGCATCGTCGAGAGCAGGATCAGCAGGCTGATGACCAGCGAGAGTATCGGATCGATGGGCGTCCAGCCGGTCAGGGCGATGGTCACGCCCGCCGCCAGGGCCGCCACCGACCCCAGTAGATCGCCCATGACGTGCAGCAGCGCGCCGCGGGTGTTCAGGGTCTGTTCGCCGCCATGGAGCACGCGCATGACCACCAGGTTGACCGCCAGCCCGACCGCCGCCACGACGATTACGCCCCAGGAGGAGACCGGCTGCGGCCGCTGCAACCGCTCCACCGCCTCGTAGACGATCCAGGCCACCACGGCGAGCATGAGCACGCCGTTGATCAGGGCACCAATGACCTCCGCCCGTTGCAGGCCGAAGGAGTGTCGGCGGCTCGGCGGCCTGCGGCTGATCCATGCCGCCAGAGCGCCCAGCGCCAGAGCGCTGCTGTCGGTGACCATGTGGCCCGCGTCGCCGAGCAGGGCGAGGGAATTGGCCAGGTATCCGGCCACGGCCTCGACGGCGGCGAAGCCGAGGGTCAGCGCCACCGCCGTGATCAGGGTCCGGCTGCTGGCGTGACGCTTGTGGTCGTGGTCGTGTTCCGTCGCCATGAGGGCGCCCGAGAAGCCTATGCGGGTTCCAGCAGGTGTTCCACCATGTCCGCCAGCATGCGGCGCACGTGCTCGTCGGCCGCCTGGTAGTAAACCTGCTTGCCTTCGCGATGGGCGCGCATCAGCCGCGCGGCCTTGAGCAGGCGCAGGTGGTGGCTGACCAGCGATGCGGACAGGCCGAGGCGCTCGGCCAGGGCGTTTACGCTGACGGGCTCTTCCAGGCAGGCGAGCACCAGCCGCAGCCGGTTGCTATCCCCGAGCAGATGGAATACCTCGGCCAGCTGCCGGGCATGGTCCTCGCCAAGCTCCTTTTCCATGGGCGGCATGGTAGGAACACTTGAACAGATGTTCAAGTGTATGCCGGCCAAACCCCGGCGGCACGGCCCGCGGGGATCAGATCACCTTGGAAAACCGGCCCTGACGCGCCCGGTCCGGCGCCGCGTAGGCGTCGAAGACCATGCCGATATTGCGCAGCAGAAGCCTGCCGCGAGGCGTCACGTAGATACCGTCGGCGCGGATCTCCAGCAGCCCGTCCTCGATGAAGCCCTTCAGCCGCTCCAGCTCGCCGGCGAAGTACTGCCGGAAGACCACCTTGTGACGGCGTTCGATGTCGCCGAAGCGCACCTGGGAGTGGCACATCAGGGCCATGATGACATCGCGGCGCAGCACATCTTCGGCGCTCAGCACCGCGCCGCGCGTCACGGCAAAGCCGCCGGCGTCGATGGCGGCCTGGTAGTCGTCCAGATCCTTGTGGTTCTGGAAATAGGCGTCGCCGATCTTGCTGATGGCCGACGCACCCACGCCTATCAGGTCGCATTCCGCGCGGGTGGAATAGCCCTGGAAGTTCCGGTGCAGGCCGCCCTCGCGCTGGGCACGAGCCAGCTCATCGTCCGGCAGGGCGAAGTGGTCCATACCGATGTAGACGTAGCCGGCGTCGAGCAGACGGCGGATGGTCATCTCCAGGATGGCCAGCTTCTGCTCGGGCCCGGGCAGGTCGCTGGCGCGGATCTGGCGCTGCACCTTGAACAGGTGCGGCATGTGCGCGTAGTTGTAGACCGCCAGCCGCTCCGGGCGCATCTCCAGCACCGTCTCCAGGGTCGCGGCGAAACTGTCGACGCTCTGCAGGGGCAGGCCGTAGATCAGGTCCAGGTTGGTCGAACGGAAGCCGGCCTCGCGCCCGGCATCGATGACCTCCCGGGTCTGCTCGACGCTTTGCTCGCGGTTGACGGCCTTCTGCACCTCCGGGTCGAAATCCTGCACGCCCAGGCTCATCCGGTTGAAGCCGAGTTGCGACAGCAACCGCATGCGCCCGGCATCGGTGGTCCGGGGGTCGATCTCGATGGAGAACTCCCGCTGCGGGCCCTTCACCGCCGAGAACGCGGCGTTGATGGAGCCGAGCAGGGACACCAGGTCGTCGTCTTTGAGATAAGTCGGCGTGCCGCCGCCGAAGTGCAGCTGCTGGAGCCCGCGGTCGCCGGCAAAGAGCCGGCCCTGGCGCTGGATCTCCGCCTGCAGCCGCGCCAGGTAGCTCTCAGCGCGGCGATAGTTGGCGGTGATAACCTTGTTGCAGCCGCAGTAGAAACACACCTTGCGGCAGAAAGGGATATGCACGTAAAGGGACAGCGGCCGGGGGACAAAGTCCTCGTTGCCCGCGGCCACTGCCCCCAGGTAGCTGTCGACACCCACCGCGGGCGAAAACTGCAGTGCGGTGGGATACGAGGTGTAGCGTGGCCCGCTTACGTCATAACGACGCAGCAAGGACATGTCCAGCGCCAGACGCTGTTCCATCGGCCCAATCCTCCCGGGACCCGTGTTTACCGTTGCGCACACCCTATCGCTCCCGGCGGTCGGAGTGCTTGACGCAGGTCATTCCCGGACCGGCGCGGCATCGAGGCGCTGACCACTGGCGGCGGCCGGAATTAACGCATATAATACATGCATGTTTAAGGGCGCGCACATCATGCCGGATCTGATCCCCCCAAAGCGGCGCATCCGGCCCGGCTATGCCACCCTGGCCTTCGTGTTCCTGGGCCTGGGGGGCGTCGGCGTGTTCGCCCCGCTGCTGCCGACCACGCCTTTCGTGCTGCTCGCCGCGTGGGCGGCGGCCCGGGGACATCCGGGACTGCACGAGTGGCTTCACCGCCATCCGCGTTTCGGCCCGTTGTTGCGGCAGTGGTCCCGGGAGCGGGCCATACCCCGGGACGCCAAGATCCTCGCGGTGGCCATGATCGCGCTGAGCTGGCTGCTGTTGTGGTGGCTGGTGGACAACCGCGTCGCGGTACTGGCGGCGGGGGCCGTCATGGCCAGCGTCTGCATCTATCTTCTGACCCGCCCGAATCCGAATTCCACCGATGAGTGAACACGCGCTCAACAGCCCGGCCCGGGCCGCAGGCGTTCCAGTGCTGCTGGCCTACCCGTTCCGCCCGTTCTTCCTGCTCACGGCCGCCTATGCCGTGTTGCTGGTCCTGGGGTGGACGGGGTATCTGGCGCTGGGGCTGCCCCTGCCCCTCGACCTGCCGCCGCTGTACTGGCACGGCCATGAAATGCTCATCGGCCTGGTTCCCGCGGCGATCGCGGGGTTCCTGCTCACCGCCATGAGCAACTGGACCGGCGCGCCGCCTCTGCGGGGCGCGGCACTGGCCGGGCTGATCGCCGTGTGGCTGGCCGGGCGGGTGGTGATGTGGGTCCCGGGTTGGCTGCCCCACTGGCTGGTCGCGGCGGTGGACCTGGCCTTTCTGCCGGTGATGGCCATTTACGCGTTCACCGTGCTGGCGCGCCACGGCAATCGTCGCAACTACGGCCTGGCCGGCGTGCTCGGCGTACTCGCCGCGGCCAATGCGCTGATGCATGCCGGCATCGCCGGCGGCTCCGCGGCGGCGTTCTCCGTGGGGCAGGCCCTGGCGATGGGGCTCATCGCCGTGCTGATTGCGGTCATCGCCGGGCGCATCACGCCGGCGTTCACCCGCAACTGGTTGCGGATGCACGGTGGCGCACCGGAGCGCGTGCATACCCGCGCCTGGCTGGATCGGAGCGCGATTGCCACGCTGGTTCTGGTTCTGGCGCTGGACCTGGCTCTGCCGGGTTCGCAGTGGACCGCGTTCGCCGCCCTGGCGGCGGCCGTCGCCAACGGCGCCCGGCTCGCGGGCTGGGGCGGCTACCTGACGCTGCGAGAGCCGTTGCTGTGGGTTCTGCACCTGGGCTACCTCTGGCTGGTGGTGGCCATGGCCCTGAAGGGCCTCGCGCCGTGGCTGGGACTACCGGACAGCGCCTGGATTCACGCCCTGGGAACAGGCAGTATGAGTACCTTGATACTGGGTGTGATGGCCCGGGTCTCCCTGGGCCACACCGGCAGGCCGATGCGACTGCCGGCCGGGGCGGTGATGATGTTCTGGCTCATCTCCGGGGCCGCATTGCTGCGCGTCGGCCTCGCGGGTGGCGTGATTGGGGGGCACGGCAACGTTCTGGTCACGGTGGCCATCTTCTGGGTACTGGCCTTCGGGCTGTTCTTCGCCTATTACTCACCGATACTCACCAAGCCACGGGCCGACGGGCGCCCGGGCTGAGCATAACCATGGGACACGGGCGTCATGCGGCTAACGCGTTTTACCGACTACTCACTGCGCGTGCTGATCTTCCTCGGCATCAAGCAGGACGGGCTGTCGACGATCAAGGAGATCGCCGATCACTACGACATCTCGAAGAATCACCTGATGAAGGTGGTCTACGAGCTCAACCGGCTCGGTTACATCGAAACCGTGCGTGGCAAGAACGGCGGCATGCGCCTTAACCAGGATCCCGACACCATCAATCTGGGCGCGCTGGTGCGACGCACGGAGAACGATCTGGACCTGGTGGAGTGCTTCTCCGATGGCAACCGCTGCGTCATCACGCCCGCCTGCCGGCTTAAATCCATCCTCGGCGAGGCATTGAACGCCTTTATCGGCGTGCTCGATCAATACACGCTGACCGACCTGCTCGCCGAGCAGCAGGCCCTGGCGGAGCTGCTGAGAATCGAGAAGCCCGTGACGCTGAACGGACGACGCCCGGCACCGGGCTGAACGGCCACGAACTGCCGATTTCGCACACGCCGTCACATTATCCCCGTGACGGCAACCGCATACAGGGCGTCGTCATTCTGCAACACTGAAGCTGAATCGCTTGGGATCAACGGCTCTACGATCTTGAGTGGGTTCTCCTCCGACGTTGCTTGGCACGACCCAGCGTCATATCGGGTTGAGGATTGCGTGCAGACCCCTGGAAGCCCCAGGGGTTTTTTTTGCCCTGCGCGCCACCCATGTTGCATCGCACAATATGCTTTGCTATATTGCACCGCAACATCGGAGCAGTCCATCGCAGGAGGTGGATAGCATGCAGGTCGAATTCCTTCAGAACGCACTCAATCCGTTCGGCATCAACGAGCGCCTGGGCCGGCCGGGCCGCAAGCTCTCCGCCTTGATGGTCGACAACGCGGAGAAGCTGGTCAATCTGCACCTCGACGCCGCCCGCGTGTACACGGACATTGGACTGAGCCAGCTCCGCGCCGTGCTCTCCATTCACGATCCGGAGAGCCTGCAGCAGTACGTGGCCAACCAGGCCACTGTCGCCGAGAGCGTCGTCAAGCGGGCCACCGAAGACGCCGAAACCGTTGCCGGCATCGGCAACGACTTCGCCAACGATGCCTCCCGCATCGCCAGCGAGAACGTCAGCGCCATCCGCGATGCCGTCTCACCGGGCGAGGCGCCCAAGGCCGGCAAGCCGAAGACCACGGACCGGCGCACGAACCGAGGCACGGCCAGCGCTGCCGGCAGCAGGGCCAAGGGCAGCACCCGGTCCAAGGCTGGCACGAGCAACGCCAAGACCACGTCTGCCTGAGGCCCGCCGCCAGCGACACGACAATCACCGGGTACCCGCTACCCGGTGATTGTCCCCGGCCCGGGGCGCCGCGTTGTCCCGGCAGCCGACCGCCAGAGCCTCACATGAGCTGAATCAGTGCCGTGGCGCTGACCCGCTCCCACCGGGCGTAGTGCGCCCGCCATTGCCCGCCAGCCCGCTCCAGCTCCACCCCAATGCGGTAGACACCGGCACGATATCCCGTCAACACCTCGGCCGAATCGATGGGCCGGGCCGCCGTTCCGAGCAGCACGGTAGCGGACGCCAGATCCGCGCCGGCGACGTCGATGGACTCCACACGGGTGATCAGGTGCAGTCGCTGATGCTGAAGCAGGTAGAGCCGGATCCGATTGAGGACATCGTCCCGGTCGAGGCCGCTATCGGATCTGAAGGACGCGGCCAGCGCCGCCTGGAACGGATCGATCTCCCCGGCTTCGGCACCCGCCTCCAGGCCATCGATCAGGTCGCGTATCTGCTCCTCCGGCGTGCCCGGCTCGGGACCGCAGCCAAGGGTTATCAGCGCCAGGATCAACGCCAGGCAGAGTCGCCTCACGCCAGCGCCCCGACGAGGAACAGGCCAACCACACAGGCGAACGCCACGGTCCAGACCAGGCTGCGGAGCGTGGGCCTGTCAGCGACATAGAAAGCACCGTAGAGCAGCCGGGACACCAGGAAGATGACCGCCAGTGCGTCGATCCAGGCCTGGGTGCCACCGAGCTGGTGGGCGACGATGACACCGGCGGCGAAGGGCGGGTAGGCCTCGAAATGGTTCTGCTGCGCCCAGTGGGCGCGACGCCGCCAGCCACCGACGCTGTCGAGCCACGCCCTGGGGTTGGCATTGTCGTAACCACCCTGGGACTTCGCCAGCCCGGCGAAGACGAACGGGTAGAACATGGCGGCGAACAGGCACCAGTAGGCAAGGGTCATGGGTCATCCTGTGTGGCTGTGTGGTTGTTCGGGGGATCAGCGCCCGCCCGTCTCTCGCTCGATGGCCCGATCGATGGTGCGGGTCCGTTGCTCGGCGTTCGTCGCCGCGTCCCGGGCCCGTTCGATTGGGCTGCCTGGACCCGCCTCGGGGTCCGTCTCGCCCTTCGCGTCCGGGTCCGGTTCGACCGCGGGCAGCACGTTCACGTCGCGATGGACCTTCACCGGCTCCGCCGCGACACCGGCGGGCGGGTTGTCACCGTAGTGCCAGGTGCCGTCCCGGTCGCGCCATTTGTAGACGGTGCGCGGCTGATCTTCGCCCATGGACGGCAGCTCAACGCCATCCAGGCCGGGCACCGAGACGCCCGGATCGGGCCAGGACAGCTCGCTCCAGGAAAACAGCCGCCCCCCGTACCCATCGGGCAGCACGAACGGTGCGAGGCTCGCGATCACGGCCACGGCGATGAAATATTTCAGGGCCCGAATGAGCACCAGGTCAATTCCCCAGATTGCGCAGGCGGTGAATCCGCCGCTCTATGGGCGGATGGGTCGCCCACAAGCGGCTGGCCCGCTCGGTGAAGTTGCGAAGCGGGTTGACGATGTAAAGATGCTGGGTCGCCCGGTTCACGCCATCAAGGGGGGTCTGGCTCGCGCCCAGCTTCTCGAGGGCGCCGATAAGGCCCTGGGGGTTGCGCGTCAGCCGCACGCTGGTGGCGTCGGCCAGGAATTCGCGCTGGCGGGAAACCGCCATCTGCACCAGCCGGGCGAATACGGGGGCGAGCACGGCAAAGACCAGCATGATGACGCCAACCCAGACCCCGGCGCCCCGGCTCCGCCGCCCGCCGCCGAAGATGGCCAGACGCGCGACCAGGTCCGCCACCAGGGCCACCAATCCCACCGTGACCCCCACGGCCGTCGCATAGCGCATGTCCAGGTTCACGATATGGCCCATCTCGTGGCCCACCACGCCCTGAAGCTCCTCACGGCTGAGGGTCTCCAGCAGACCCCGCGTGACCACGATGGCCGCACGGCGCCGGCTGAGCCCGGTGGCGAAGGCATTGAGCGCCGGCGTCTCGATGACGTAGACGGCGGGTCTGGCCAGACCGGCGGCGATAGCCATTTCCTCCACAACGTTGTGGAGCTGCGGAGCCTGTTCGCGGGTCACCGGCCGGGCCCCGCTGATGCGCAATACCAGCCGGTCGCCGGTGGACAGCGCCAGCGCCGACCAGCCCAGGCTGAGCAGCAGCAGCCCCAGGCCGCCGAGCACGCCCCACCGGCTGAGGAACCATACGGCCGGGGCCTCCGGCGGCGGACCCCGGAAGCTCAACTCCACGCTCCACCCCACCAGGTAGCCGAGCAGCACGGCGATAGCGGCCAGGACCAGCAATAGCCACCGCGTGGCACGCTGATTGGCACGGGAGGCGGCGATGAAGTCGGTGCGCCGGAGTATCTTGCGCTGCACCCGACGGGACGTCCGCCGCCCGGCGGCGAGGAGATCGCCGCACATGCGGCAGGTTGTGCTGCCACCCCGATTGGCGGCACCGCAGTGCGGGCATTCGACCCGTTCCATTGCCACGTCTGCGCAGCCCCGCGGATCGATGCCCCGCGCTTCAGCGCAGATCCACGCTGGGCACATCCCGCTCCCGGGTTTCGATCTCGAAGTAGCTGCCCTGCTTGAACCCGAACAGGGAGGCGACGATGTTGGAGGGGAAGGTTTCCACGGCGTTGTTCTTCGCCATCACCGAGTCGTTGTAGAACTGCCGGGCGAAGGCGATGCGGTTCTCCGTGGCGGCGAGCTCCTCGGTGAGGTCCGCGATGTTCCGGTTCGCCTTGAGGTCCGGGTAGTTCTCCATGAGCGCGAACAGCCGGCCCAGCGCGCCACTCAGCGCCTGTTCGGCTCCCATGGCCGCATCCGGGCCCTGGCCCTCGGTCTGGACCGCTCGTCCCCGGGCCTCGATCACCTGCTGCAGCGTCTCCTGCTCGTACCCCATGTAGTCCTTGACGGTCTCCACCAGGTTGGGGATGAGATCGTGCCGGCGCTTGAGCTGCACGTCGATCTGCCGCCAGGCGTTCCTCACCTGGTTTCGCAACTGGACCAGGCGGTTGTAGAGGGCGACGACACCGCCGACCAGCGCGAGCAGGATCACCAGCAGGATGATGGTACCGATGTCCATGAAGTCGTTTTCCTTATCGTGTGGACGCCGCCGAACCCGGCACCATTGCCGTGCGCTTCGCGATTGTACCGGAGCCTCGGTGCAAGACTGCCCCAGTGGCCTCGCAACCGCAATCGAGGCCCGGCGTCCACGGAAACGCTGAACGATTCCCTAAGCGCTGGACTCGCGGGCCACGGCGCGGTGGCCGATATCCCGGCGGCAGAAGGCCCCTTCCCAGCTGATGCGGTCCACCCAGGCGTAGGCCCGCTGCTGGGCCTCGGCCACCGTCTCCCCCAGGGCGCAGACGCTGAGCACGCGCCCGCCATTGGTCACCGGCCGGCCGTGCTCATCCTGGGTGGTGCCGGCGTGGAAGACCTTGACGCCTTCAGGCGGGGTCTCGTCCAGGCCCGCGATGGGATGGCCCTTGCCGTAGGGCCCGGGGTAACCGCCGGCGGCCATGACCACGCCGAGACACGCGCGCGGGTCCCACTCCGCCTGGTGCGCGGCCAGCTGGCCGTCCACCGCCGCCTCGCAGAGGGTCACCAGGTCGCTGCGCAGGCGCATGAGCAGGGGCTGGGCTTCGGGGTCGCCGAGCCGGCAGTTGTACTCCAGCACCCGCGGGGTGCCGGCCTCGTCGATCATCAATCCGGCGTAGAGAAAACCGGTGTAGCGCCGGCCGTCGGCGCTCAGCCCCCGAACCGTGGGATGGATGATCTCGTCCATGATCCGCCGGTGCATGGCCTCGGTGATGACCGGCGCCGGGGAATAGGCCCCCATGCCCCCGGTATTGGGCCCCCGGTCTCCGTCGTCCCGGGCCTTGTGGTCCTGGCTGGATGCCAGCGACAGGACGTCCTCGCCGTCGACCAGGGCGATGAAGCTCGCCTCCTCGCCCTGCAGGAAATCCTCGACGACGATCCGGTCGCCGGCGCCGCCGAAGGTATCGCCGCCCAGCATGTCCTCGGCCGCCGCCAGCGCCTCGTCGATGGTGGCCGCCACGGTGACGCCCTTGCCCGCGGCCAGGCCGTCGGCCTTGACCACGATGGGCGCGCCGCGCTCGCGGATGTAATGACGTGCCTCCTCCAGGTCGGAGAAGCTGCGGTAGTCCGCCGTGGGGATGCCGTGCCGCGCCAGGAAGCTCTTGGTGAAGGCCTTGGAGCCCTCCAGCTCGGCGGCGGCGCGGGTGGGCCCGAAGCATTTCAGCCCGGCGTCGCGGAAGGCATCGACGATGCCAATGACCAGCGGCGCCTCCGGTCCGACGATGGTCAGGCCGACCTCGTGCTGCCGCGCGAAATCCACCAGCGCCGGCACGTCCTCGGCGCCCACCTGGGCGTTGGCGACCTTGTGCTCGGCGGCGGTGCCGGCATTGCCGGGCGCCACGAAAACACGCTCCACGCGTTGCGACTGCGCCACCTTCCATGCCAGCGCGTGCTCGCGCCCTCCGGCGCCGACAATCAGGACATTCATGCTCTGCTCCAGGCTCGGCCTCTAGTGGCGGAAATGGCGCATGCCGGTGAACACCATGGCGATGCCGTGCTCGTCGGCGGCGGCAATCACCTCGTCGTCGCGCATCGACCCGCCGGGCTGGATGACCGCCTTCACCCCGGCCTCGGCGGCCTGGTCGATGCCGTCGCGGAACGGGAAGAAGGCATCGGAGGCCAGCGCGGCGCCGTCCAGGCTCAATCCGGCGTCCGCGGCCTTGCGCGCGCCGATGCGGGCGCTGTCCACGCGGCTCATCTGCCCGGCGCCGACGCCCAGGGTCCGGCCGTCACGGCCGTAGACGATGGCGTTGGACTTGACGAATTTCCCCACCCGCCAGACGAAATGCAGGTCGTCCATCTCCGCCTGACCGGGCTCGCGCCGGGTCACGACGCGCAGCTCGCCCTCGCTGAACAGCGCGTCGTCGGCCTCCTGGACCAGCAGTCCGCCACGCACGCGTTTGAAGTCGAGCTGGCGCGCCGGCGCGGCGTCGGACCACTGGCCACATTCCAGGACCCGGACGTTCTTCTTCTTCTCGGTGATGACCAGGACCTCGTCGTCCACCACCGGAGCGATGATGACCTCGACGAACTGGCGGTCGACGATGGCCTTGGCGGTCGCGGCATCGAGGGGGCGGTTGAACGCGATAATGCCGCCGAAGGCGGACACCGGGTCGGTGGCGAACGCGCGGTCGTAGGCCTCCCCCAACGACTCGGCCACCGCCACGCCGCAGGGGTTGGCGTGCTTGACGATCACGCAGGCCGGCGCTTCGAAGGCCTTGACGCATTCCAGGGCGGCGTCGGTATCCGCGATATTGTTGTACGACAAGGCCTTGCCCTGGCGCTGCCGGGCAGTGGCCACCGACGGCTCGCGCGCGCCGCCGTCGCGATAGAACGCCGCGGCCTGGTGGGGATTCTCGCCGTAGCGCATCTCCTGGACCTTCTCCCACTGGGCGTTGAAGGTGCGCGGGAAGCTCTCCTCGGCCCCGCCGGCGAGGCGTCCCAGGTAGTTGGCGATGGCCGCGTCGTAGGCTGCGGTGTGCTCGAAGGTCTTCACCGCCAGGTCGAAGCGCAGCGCGCCGTCCAGACCGCCGCGCTTTTGCAGGGCATCAAGCACGCGCCGGTAATCCGCGCTGTCGGTAACTACCCCGACACCGTCGTGGTTCTTCGCCGCGGCCCGCAGCATGGCCGGCCCGCCGATGTCGATGTTCTCGATGGCCTCTTCCAGCGTGCAGTCCTCGCGCGAAACGGTCTGCTCGAAGGGGTAGAGATTGACCACCAGCAGATCGATGGGCTGGATGCCGTGTTCGGCCATCACGTCGTCATCGGTGCCACGCCGGCCCAAAAGACCGCCGTGGACCTTCGGGTGCAACGTCTTCACGCGCCCGGCCATCATCTCCGGGAACCCGGTGTAGTCCGATATCTCGACCACCGGAAGACCGGCCTCCGAGAGCATCCGCGCCGTCCCGCCCGTCGACAGCAACTCGACGCCGGCCTCGTGCAGGGACCGGGCGAATTCCAGCACGCCGGTCTTGTCGGAGACACTGATCAGGGCGCGTCTGACGGCGCGTACGGATGATGAAGCCATGATGCGGTGGGTTCCCCTTTACCGTGTTTGGATCCGGTGTGATGAGCGCCCGCCTGACACGGAGGGCAGTGAGAGCTGGTACCTGAATCCGGACGCGTCCGGCCCGGGGTGCCGGCCACCGCGCGGTCCCGGCCAGTCAGTCCTCAAGGCCGTACTGGCGAAGCTTCTTGCGCAGCGTGCCGCGGTTGATGCCGAGCATACGCGCCGCCTTGGACTGGTTGCCCCCGGATTCGGCCATGACCACCTGCAGCAACGGCAGCTCCACTTCCTCGAGCACCATGCGGTAGAGATCGAGGCATTCGTAGCCGTTGAGCCTGGCGAAGTAGTCCACCAGCGTCTCGCGCACGCACGCCTGAATCGGTCCGACGCCGGCGGATTCGCTCTCCGACGGCTGCGCTGATCCAGAACGGTCGGACTGTGCAGCGATGGCTCGACTCTCCATTTCTAGGTTTCAGCTATGCAGTACCAGCGACGTGGAACGTGCCTGCTACATCGGCGCTCATTGCGCCGGACAACCGCGAGCGCGCAGCGCTGTTCGGAGACCGGCACTTACCCCA
Source organism: Ectothiorhodospiraceae bacterium WFHF3C12 (assembly GCA_013519935.1). Lineage (GTDB taxonomy): Bacteria > Pseudomonadota > Gammaproteobacteria > Nitrococcales > Nitrococcaceae > WFHF3C12. The sequence goes on from JACDUA010000017.1 coordinate 37,720, forward strand.
TGATCGGCAACCGCAGGGTCGAACCGGCGACCCCAAATCGGCTTGGAATAATAAACCCAAAGGCCGCGGCGTTTAAAGCACGCCATCGACGGGCCATGCCCGGCCGGCAAGCCGGGCCCGCCTGCGGAACGCCGATACGGGTACCTCAGCAGCTTAGATCATCATCCTCGCCCATGCCGCGACCGTGTGTCGGCTACCACGCCGCCATTCAGGGCCCGCCAGGGCGCGAAAGAGAACGTCAACGGAAGGCGAATTCGAACCCCTGGGCGCCCGCCGGCGGCTCGCGCACCTCCAGGTGCAGCCGTGCCGCCTCGCCCGGGGGCAGCAATGCATCCGGCATTCCGAGCTCGGGCTGCCCGGCAGCGAGATACTGCTCGGGCAAGAACCAGCGCTGACCGCTCACCTGCCCGTTTACGGCGCGCAGTTTGAGCCGCACCTGGGGCAGCGGCTGGGCGAATCCCGCCCGGTTGACGAGAAGCGCCTCGACCAGCAGCGCACCGGCGACATCGGGATGGGCGCGCACGGTTCGCTCGGCAATGGCGATCTCGTCGGGGGCCCGCCGCGGCGGCACGGGGCAGCCGGTGACGGCACAAAGCGCGGCCACATAGGGCCGCCAGGTGGCCTCTGCCGCCAGCGAGCCGCTATTGAAATGGCCGTACTGGGCCAGCGCCAGCAGGACCAGCAACACGGCGGCGACGCCCTGCAGCCATGGCCGGCCACGCCGGCCCGGGGCGTCCCCCGCCTCGCCCTCCAGGCCGAGCACGCGCTCCATCCAGTCCACCGCCGTTCGGGCGGCACCTTCTCCGGCACCCCTCGGGGGCTCCGGCATGGGCTCGGCCGCCGCCGGAGCGGAATCCACGTCCTCGGCAAAGGCATCCGGGCGGGGCGCGGGCAGCTCGTGGGCCAGGCTATCGACAGCCTGGAACACCTCGTTGCACAACCCGCAGCGGGCCTCGCCCTCGGCCAGCTGTAGCTGCTCGGATGTAACGACGAAGACCGTGGCGCAGTTCGGACACTGGGTATACACGGCTACCCGCCCCCGCCTCTAGGACCGGCCATGCCGACGGCCCTGAACCAGGATCCAGTCCCCGCGGCGCAGGGTCTCACCCATTTCCGCGTACGGCTGGTAGGCGGCGGCGACCGTATCGCCCTGCTCGGCGAGGATGCCCGAAAGGGCGAACGGACCTGCCGGCAGGAGCGCCTTCATGAGCCGGGGCGCCAGCGTTCGGAGCGTACCCGAGAGGATGTTCGCCACGAGGACGTCGGCCGGCTCCAGTGTGTCGGCCTCGTCGGCGTGCAACACGCTCAGCCGCTCGCCCACCTCATTGCGCCGGGCGTTCTCCCGGGTCGCGCGCAGCGCCTGGGGATCGTTGTCCACGGCCACGCAATGGGCGGCGCCGAGCTTCAGGGCGGCGATGGCCAGGATGCCGGAGCCGCAGCCGTAGTCCACGACCGTCCGCCCCGCCAGCGGCGTCTGGTCCAGCCAGGCCAGGCATAACGCCGTGGTGGGGTGGGTTCCCGTACCAAAGGCCAAGCCCGGGTCGAGCCAGATGACCGCCGCCTGTTCGTCGGCGGGAGCGCTGGCGGTGGTGGGGCAGATCCAGACACGCTCGCCGAAACGCATGGGCCGGAAATCATCCAGCCAGGCCCGTTCCCAGGCCCGCTCGGGCAGCGTCTCTACAGCGAAACCCGGCAGGGTATCCCAGCCGGTGGCCTCGAGCAGGGCCTGGTGGAGGCTGTCGGGGTCATGCCTGGCGGCGTCGAACAGCGCGGTGGCCCGGAGCTGGCCCCATAGCGGCACCTCGCCGGGGCCGGGCTCGAGAATGGGTTCGTCGCCCCGGTCGGAGAAGGTGATGGACTGGGCACCCAGTGCCTCCAGACAGGCCTCGAGCCGGTCCACGAACTCGGCGTCGACGTCGATACGCAACTGGAAAAAGGACATGGCGGGGAGGATACCGGAAAAGCCGGCACAGCCGAACTGGCTGGGGCCCGGCCCCGCGCCGGGCACGATTTCAGTGGTCGCCCTCGACGATCCGGGCGGCCTCGTCCCGGGTGAAGAAACGCCCGTTACGCTGGAAACCGGCGACCACGCTGCCCTTGATGGCCTCGACCCGACCGTCTGAGCGGCGGCTCACCACCAGCGCCTCGGGCAGGGTATCAATGCGGTGACAGGGAGCGTCGGACCCATCCGGATTGCGCGAGGCATAGACGATCCCCGATTCCAGGTCCATGAATGCCGGGCGGAAGCCCTCCTGGCGGTTGCATTCACTGACACCGCCGGTGTTGCGGTATGCGGCCTTCTCGCTGACCAGCTGGTCAGGCGTCATCGCCCTCGCCATATGGCGTACCTCCCACGTCGGGGCCGGATCTCCGGCCGCCTCGGTGGCGCCGCTTGACGGCGTCACTCGGTAGTCAGGGAGCCCTCAGGCCTGCTCCCCCACACTGCACCCGCCTCGGGGTGCCGCGATTATAGGGCGTTCCATGCACCGTTCCAACAATACCATCGGTCCCGGCCGTGAGACAGGTCTCATTATTCGACCACGGCTCGCCGCTGAGGTTCGACGGCGTCGCCCGGCCCCCGGGCCACATGGGCGTTCCTTTTCAACTGTAGCAAAAACTTAACAAATTACTTTAAGTCGAACCGTGAACCCGCTCGCGAATCGACTGCCCGGGTATCCCGTTCGACCCGGGCACCCGGCATTCCGCGCCGCGGATCGCGGCGCGGCGGTGCTCCGTCCCCGGACAGGCTGCAGGTTACGCGGAACCGGACCCTAGAAATTCGGCTTGACCGCGGCGTTCTGGTAACGCTCCACCGCCTCCAGAATCTCCTTCTTGGCGGCGTCGGAGTCGCGCCAGCCATTGATTTTCACCCACTTGCCCGGCTCCAGGTCCTTGTAGTGCTCGAAGAAGTGGCTGATCTGGTCGAGCATGACCTGGGGCAGATCTTCCGGATTGGCGACGTCCTCGTACATGCTGGAGAGCTTGCTGATGGGCACCGCCAGCAGCTTGGCGTCGCCCCCGGCCTCGTCGGCCATGTCCAGCACGCCCACCGGGCGGCAGCGCACCACAGAGCCGGTGATTAGCGGCACCGGGGTTATGACCAGCACGTCGGCCGGATCGTCGTCCTCGCACAGGGTGTGCGGGATATAGCCGTAGTTGCAGGGATAGTGCATGGCCGTGGCCATGAAGCGGTCCACCATCATGGCGCCGGTGTCCTTGTCCATCTCGTACTTCACCGGCTCGCCGCGCAGCGGAATCTCGATAATGACGTTAACGTCATCCGGCACGGACTTGCCCGGATTCACCCGGTCCAGGTTCATGGGCTGACCTCCTGTTGATTTCCTGATTGGATTTCCTGAAACACCGCGCGCCCCGGCCGGCGCCGCGGTGACGAGTGTTCCATCGAGGTTGGCGCCGCATCGACGGCCCCGGGCAACGACGAACGGTCCCCGGGATGGGTTGCGGCACACCCCCATCACGGCTCACCTTGGGCAACGCAAGCAATGTCGTCGTGATGAGCTATGTTGTTAGTGGACCTGGCCCGGATATGGGCAGGTCCGAACGGCGGCCGCGATTATATAGCAATTGAAAACAATCTGCTGCGGTCGCGGGGCACTGGGAAGCGTCGACCGATACCCGTCCGAAGGCGGCCCTAACGCGGCCGGTTCCCGCTGCGCGGCGCGACCGGCCACGGGGCACGTCACGGCCGGCGGCGCGGTTCCCGGCACAACGCAACACGTCCTATGCGTGAACAATAACGGACAGGAGGATGACCCGCATGTCCCTACTTTATGCGCCCCCCATTCTGGGGCTGATCGGTCTCATAGCCGCATTTCTGATCTACGGCATGATCAAGCGATACCCGGCCGGCGAGCCCAACGTGGTCGCCATCGGCGAGAAGATCCATCTCGGCGCCATGGTATTCATGCGCCGGGAGTACTCCATTCTCTCCATCGTCGCCGTGATACTGATCGTCCTGCTGTGGATCTTCCTGGGGTGGGAAACGGCACTGGCCTACCTCTTCGGGGCCGTGGCCTCGGCGCTTGCAGGCTTTATCGGCATGTACACGGCCACCCGCTCCAACTATCGGACCACGACCGCCGCGCACACCAAGGGCGCTGCCGACGCGCTCACGGTGGCCTTCTTCGGCGGCTCCATCATGGGCCTGTGCGTGGCCGCGTTCGGCCTGCTGGGACTGGGCACCCTCTATCTGATCTACGGCGGTGACCCGGAAACGGCGCACCACATTCACGGCTTCGGCATGGGCGCGTCCACGGTGGCGCTGTTCTCCCGTGTGGGCGGCGGCATTTTCACCAAGAGCGCCGACGTGGGCGCCGACCTGGTGGGCAAGGTTGAGGCTGGCATCCCCGAGGACGACCCCCGCAACCCGGGCGTTATCGCGGACAACGTGGGCGACAACGTCGGCGACGTGGCCGGCATGGGCTCGGACATCTTCGAGTCCTACTGCGGCGCCATGATCGCCACCATCGCCATGGCGGCGACCCTGCCCTTTGCCGATATCGAAGCCATGGGCAGCGACCGCCAGACCCTGATGTTCCTGCCCCTGGGGCTCGCCTCGGTGGGCCTGATCTGCTCCATTCTGGGCATCGGCGTAGTCCGCGCGTTCTCCAATCAGGCGCCGGAGAAGGCGTTGCGGATGGGCACCATCGGCTCGGCGGTCATCTTCATCATCGCCGCCTTCTTCACCATTCAGGCCGTGGGCGTGGACGTCAATGTCTGGCTGGCGGTGCTGTTCGGTACCCTGGGCGGCATCGTCGTCGGCTTGAGCACCGAGTACTACACCGGCGGCAAGCCCGTGCGGCACATCGCCCAGTCCGGCGAGACCGGTCCGGCCACCGTGATGATCGCCGGCTTCGCGGTCGGGATGCAGTCGGTGGTGATCCCGCTGCTGACCATCTGCGCCATAATCGGCGTTTCCACCTACCTGGTGGGCCTCTACGGCGTCGGCATCGCCGCGGTGGGCATGCTGGCCACCGTGGGCATCACCATGGCCATCGACGCCTACGGCCCGGTGGCGGACAACGCCGGCGGCATCGCCGAGATGGCCGAGCTGGGCGAGGACACCCGCAAGATCACCGATTCGCTGGACGAGCTGGGCAACACCACGGCCGCCATCGGCAAGGGCTTCGCGATTTCGGCGGCGGCTCTGGCAGCGCTGTCCATCATTACGGCCTTCGTGGCCACGGTGAACAGTCACTGGGCAGACATCGGCCACCTGGACAACCTGGTACTGCATCTGGGTGAGCCCATGGTGCTGGTGGGCCTGTTCATCGGCGGCATCTTCCCGTTCCTGGTGGCCTCCATCACCATGACGGCGGTGGGCGACGCCGCGTTCGCCATGATCCACGAGATCCGCAGGCAGTTTAAGGAGATCCCCGGGCTCATGGAGGGCAAGGCGGACCCGGACACCGCCCGCTGCGTGGACATCGCCACGACCGCCGCGCTGCAGAAGATGGTCCTGCCCGGCGTGCTGGCCGTGGCCGCACCCCCGGTGGTGGGCTTCATACTCGGCGCCCAGGCCCTGGGCGGCATGCTCGGCGGCGCCCTGCTAGGCTGTGTGCTGCTGGCGCTGACCATGTCCAACTCCGGCGGTGCCTGGGATAACGCCAAGAAGCACGTGGAGGCCGGCAACTTCGGCGGCAAGGGCTCGGACGTGCACAAGGCGGCCGTGGTGGGCGACACCGTCGGCGATCCCTTCAAGGACACGTCGGGCCCGTCGATGAACATCCTCATCAACGTCATGGCCATCGTCAGCCTGGTCATCGCCCCGCTGCTGACGCACTGAGCCCGACTTACCCACCCGAAAGACTGAAGAGCCGGCAACGCCGGCTCTTTTTTTTGTTAAGCCACAGATGGACACAGATAAACACAGATTGAATGTGGTTGACGCGGCCATGCCAACGTAGGAGCGCCGCAAGGCGCGATTCACTTCGCGTTGCCGGCAGGCCCGGCAATTGCGCCTTGCGGCGCTCCTACAAGGTCTTCATGACAGCGCGGGATTTACATCTGTGTTTATCTGTGTCCATCTGCGGCTAAAAAACACGATTAGCCCGCCTTGAACGGCGGCAGGCGCTTTTCCACCAGCTGATTCTGGAGCTTGACGTACTGGGGCAGTCCGTCCCGGTAGGGCGGGTAGTCCTCGCCCTGGATCAGGGGACGGAGGTAGCGCTTGCAGGCGCCGGTAATGTGCATACCGTCCTCGCTGATGAACTCCGGCGGCATCTTGGCCTCCACGTTGGCCACCTCGGCGAGGGGCGCCTCGCCGATCTCCCATTCGTAGGGCGAGTCGTTCTTGCGGACGATGCTGGCCATCACGGCGTTCCGGCCGGCCAGCGCGAACTCCACGGCGGCGCGGCCCACGGCGTAGGCCTGCTCCACGTCGGTGGCCGAGGCCAGGTGCCTGGCGGCGCGCTGCAGATAGTCGGCGACCGCATAGTGGTACTTGTAACCGAGATTGTCCTTGATCGTCTGGGCCACCACCTGGGCGACGCCGCCGAGCTGGACGTGGCCGAAGGCGTCCTTGCTGCCCTGGTCGGCCAGGAAGGTCCCGTCGGCCAGCCGCGTCCCCTCCGAGACGACGATGACGCAGTAACCCTGCTCCTCCACGGTCTGCTTGACCCGGTCGAGGAAGCGCTGCTGATCGAAGGGCACCTCCGGCAACAGGATGATGTGCGGCGCGTCGCCGTCGTGGGCCTGGGCAAGGCCGCCGGAGGCGGCGATCCAGCCGGCATGGCGTCCCATGGCCTCCAGCACGAACACCTTGGTGGAGGTCTCCGCCATGGAAGCCACGTCCAGGGCCGCTTCCCGCGTGGATACGGCGATGTACTTGGCCACCGAGCCGAAGCCGGGACAGGTGTCCGTATGCGGCAGGTCGTTGTCCACGGTCTTGGGGACGTGGATGGCCTGGATGGGGTAGCCCATGGTCTCGGAGAGCTGGGAGACCTTCAGGCAGGTATCCGCCGAGTCCCCGCCGCCGTTGTAGAAGAAATAGCCGATGTCGTGGGCGGCGAAGACCTCGATCAGGCGCTCGTACTCGGCCCGGTTCTCCTCCAGGCCCTTGAGCTTGTAGCGGCAGGAACCGAAAGCGCCCGCCGGCGTATGCCGCAGTGCCGCGATGGCGGAATCCGGCTCCAGTCCCGTGTCGATCAGCTCCTCGTTCAGGGCGCCGAGTATGCCGTTGCGTCCGGCGTAGACCGTGCCGATCCGCTCCGGGTATTGCCGCGCGGTCTCGATGACGCCGCAGGCGGAGGCGTTGATTACCGCGGTGACGCCGCCGGACTGGGCATAGAAGGCGTTCTTGGTGGCCATGTCTTCCCCCTGACGTTTTCCGTATTACGCGCGCTGTCCCGGGTGCCGCCCGGGGCGGGGGAAGGATAGCTCACCAACCGCCCGGTGGGTAAGCGGGACGGATGACCGTGCCCGGTTCAGGCACCGGCGGAGCGCTGGTCCTCCCCGACAGGCTGGCCCATCGGCAGGCCCTCTACCGGTGTCTCGTAGATGTAGTCCCGCTGCAGGTGTACGGCGTCCACCGAGCGGGCAAGCTGGAAGTGGAACACCACCAGCTGGCGCCAGCGGAAGGAAGCCTCGCTGATCGTGAGGTAGAACTCCCACATGCGGCAGAAGCGCTCCCCGAGCCTGTCGGCGAAGACCGCCCGATCGCGCTGGAAACGCCGCTGCCATTCCCGGAGGGTCTTGGCGTAGTGCAGTCGCAGCACCTCCACGTCGGCGCTGTACAGGCCCTGGCGCTCCACCGCCGCCATGGTCTCCGACATTGCCGGGACGTAGCCGCCCGGGAAGATGTAGCGGTGAATCCACGGATTGGTCCCGCCCGGCGGGGTGGTCCGGCCAATGGTGTGGATCAGCGCGACGCCGTCGGCCGTGAGGCGGTCGCGGACCACGCCGAAGAAGGTGTCGTAAAACTTGGCGCCCACATGCTCGAACATGCCCACGCTGACCACCCGGTCGAAGCTGCCGCCGCAGCGGCGGTAGTCCTCCAGACGGATTTCCACGCGGTCCTCCAGGCCCATGGCCCGGTTGCGCTCGTCGGCGAGCTGCTTCTGCTCCTCGGAGAGGGTCAACCCGACCACCTGCACACCGGCGTGTTCGGCGAGGTAGCGGGCGAGACTGCCCCAGCCGCAACCGATATCCAGCACCCGCTGGCCCGGTTCCAGGCAGAGCTTGCGCCGGATCAGCTCGCATTTCGACAGCTGGGCCTCTTCCAGGCTCATGTCGTCCCGGGCGAAATAGGCACAGGAATAGTGCATTTCCTCGTCCAGGAAGCGCTGGAAGAGCGCCGGGTCCAGGTCGTAGTGATGGGACACGTTGCGACGCGCGGCGGATTCCCGGTTCCACTGGCGAATGGGCTGGAGCAGGCGCTGGGCGAGCATCTGCCAGGCCCCGTACTGCTCCTCCGGGAAATTGAGCATCAGCACCTCGATCAGATCGATGAGCGAGCCGTCCGCAACGTCCCACTGAGCGTCCATGTAGGTCTGGCCGAGCATGAACTCCGGGTCCGAGGCAATACGGCGCAGCGCCCGTCGGTCCTTGATGCGCCAGCGCACGTGGGGCTCGCCGCGCCCATAATGCTTCTCGGTGCCGTCGGGCATCTCCACGGTGAGGGAGCCGATCGTGATTCGACCGGCGAGCACGCTGTCGAGCATCATCGAATGCATCCTCCGTCTACTGCGCCCGCGCTGGCTGCTACCGGCTGCGGATGGCATGTGGCACCATTGCCCTGCCCCGGCGCGCCCCGTCTCGTTGACTGGTGTCGTTGCCGCGCTTGCGGGTCGGGCGGGCCTCATCGATCTAACGCAGGCTCGCCGGCCCTGGCTGCCCTCACGGCAGGACCCGCATACGGCATCACGGCGCTGCGCGGGCAGCGGTGTCCTGGGCGGCATACTGCCCATAATTAGCCAGATGCAGGGTTATTTTCAAATCGGCCACCGCGGGCGGCTGCGAGCGCACCGCGGGGCAAACACGGCGGGAGGCCCATGTTCGAGGTAGTTCAGCGGCTGGTCGGAATATGCCTGTTCCAGAACGGACCGCAGGACCTGCCGGCGTCCTGGAACCTGTTGATCGTGGCCCTGGCGGTGGATATCGCCCTGGGCTATCCGGCCGCGATGGCCTATTCCCCGGGCGATTACGCCGGACTGCAGATCCTGGTCGCCACGGCGGTTACCGCGGTATTCGTCTACGGCGCCGTCAATGCCATCGGCCAGGGACGGCGGTTCGTGCAGACGGCCACCGCCGTATTCGGCACCGATGCCATCATTACGCTCATGGCCCTGCCCATTGCCCTGACCATGGCGCCGGGCCCTCGCACGGCGGTGACCCTGGGCGATCTGGGCCTGTTGGCCATGGGGGTATGGAACATCGCCATCCTCGGTCACATCCTGCGCCATGCCCTTTCGGTCACCCTCGGTATCGGCGTCATGGTGGCCCTCGGCTATACCCTCGCCGTCGTGCTGATTACCGGCGCCATAACCGGCTAGGGGCGTACCGGAAGGCGTCACGGGGATCCGCAGGCGTTCCCCCGAGCGGCGTGGTAGCATCCGGGCATGGTCAGCGGCGCCCCCTCGAAACTGCACATCCTCGGCATCTGCGGGACCTTCATGGGCGGCATCGCCGTGCTGGCGCGCCAGGCCGGTTACGCGGTCAGCGGCAGCGACCAGGGCGTCTATCCGCCCATGAGCGACATGCTGCGGGACCAGGGCATCACCCTGCACGAGGGCTACGATCCCGGGACGCTCGGCGACGACCCCGGCGAGGTGGTCATCGGCAACGCCCTTTCGCGGGGTAACCCCGCGGTCGAATGCGTGCTCCGCCGGCGCTGGCGCTACAGCTCTGGCCCGGCCTGGCTGGCGGAGCACGTGCTGCGCGGCCAGTGGGTACTCGCCGTCAGCGGTACCCACGGCAAGACCACCACCGCCAGTCTGCTGGCGTGGATCCTGGAATACGCCGGAGTGGAACCGGGCTTTCTCATCGGTGGCGTACCCGGCAACTTCGGCGTCTCGGCCCGGCTGGGCGGCGGCAACTTTTTCGTGCTGGAGGCCGACGAGTACGACACGGCCTTCTTCGACAAGCGCTCCAAGTTCGTTCACTTCCATCCGGACACGCTGGTCATCAACAACATCGAATACGACCACGCGGACATCTTCCCGGACCTCGCCGCCATACAGCGCCAGTTCCACCACCTGGTGCGCACCGTGCCCGACAACGGCCTGATCGTGGCCAACGGCGACGACGCCAACGTGGCCGAGACGCTGAAGCTGGGCTGCTGGACCCCGGTTGAGACCTTCGGCACTGGCGAGACGACGCAGTGGCGGCTGGCCGGCAATGAGACCGACGGCTACGAGATCCGCCACGCCGGCACGGCCACGGCCATGACCAGCCCGCTGGCCGGCGAGCACAATGCCCGCAACGCCCTGGCGGCCGTGCTCGCGGCCCGCCACGCCGGCGTCCCGGTCGGCACCAGCCTGGAGGCGCTCGCCGCTTTCCGGGGCGTGAAGCGGCGCATGGAGCCGCGCGGAGAGGCCGCCGGCGTGCAGGTCATCGACGACTTCGCCCACCATCCGACGGCCATCGCGGCCACCCTGGCGGCCATGCCCAGTGATGGCCACCGCGTGATCGCCGTGCTGGAGCCACGCTCCAACACCATGCGTCTGGGCGTTCACCGTGACGCCCTGGCCGAATCGCTGGACCGGGCTGACGACTGCTTCCTGCTCCAGCCCGAGGGCATCGACTGGGACGTGGCCGCCGCCGTGCACGCGCATCGGCCGGACGCCGTTGTCGCACACGCCGTGACCGAACTGGCCGATCGGGTCGTCGCGGCGGCCCGGCCCGGCGACCGGATAGTGGTCATGAGCAACGGCGGCTTCGGCGGCATCCATGAGCTGATCCTGGACGGCCTGCGTCAAAGGGCCTCGACCGGGGAGGCGGCCGGAGAATGAGCGAGCAGACTCCCGTCACCGTCGCCCTGACCGGCGCATCCGGTGCCCTTTACGGCCTGCGGCTCATCGACTGCCTGCTCGGCGCCGGTGTCCCCGTCTACCTGCTGATCTCCGAAGCCGGCCGGCTGGTGCTGAAGATGGAACACGACATCGCCCTGCCGAGCCGACCCGGCGACATCCAGGCGACCCTGTGCGAACGCTTCGGCGCGCCGGCCGAGCGGCTGCGGGTTTTCGGGCCGAAGGAATGGACCTCGCCGGTGGCCTCCGGCTCCGGTGCCCCCAAACGCATGGCGGTCTGCCCCTGCACCACCGGGACGCTGGCAGCCATCGCCAACGGCACCAGCGACAACCTGATCGACCGCGCCGCGGACGTGGTGCTCAAGGAGCGTGGCCAGCTGATCCTGGTACCCCGCGAGACGCCCTTCTCCGAGATTCACCTGGAGAACATGCTGCGCCTGACCCGGATCGGTGCCGTCGTCCTCCCCGCCAACCCCGGCTTCTACCACCGCCCCACCAGTATCGACGGCGTCGTCGACTTCGTGGTGGCGCGGGTGCTGGATCATCTCGGGGTCGAGCACGGGCTGATGCAGCGGTGGGGGGAGTAGCGGCCTGCGGCCGCCGCCCGCTTGGCGTGCCTTTCGGATGGGCGTGCCATCCGACATCCTCGCGCGGGTTGTCGGCGCCGGCTTGCGCCGGTGCCGACCTACAACCTCTGCTGGTGTGGGAGCGCCGACCACGGCGCGATCGCCCCGCCGAACCCCATCGCGGCTTCTTGCTGATAACTGCGATGCTCGGCCAGCAAAGAGCGAAGGGCGGGCAGCGGCGAGCTTAGAGGCCGCTCCCCCAAACCACTCCGAAGACGAACGTTTTCCATTCGTCGCATCGGCCTGCCGGAGGGCCTCTCCCCCTTTGCCGCGCCGAGCATCGCAGCGATTTGTGGCTTCCGGCCTGGAGCGTTAGCGGAAGGGCGCCGCACGGATGCGGCGCGTCGGCTGTCAGGCCAGGGATGGCCTGTCAGCCGACCCCCACAAATCGTGAGAAGCACAGGGGCCCGGTAGCTGGCGAAGCCAGTTACCGGCGCGGCAACGGGGTGGCTTCTTTGGTTCGTTTCTTGTCCATACAAGAAATGAACTCGGCCGCCGCCAGGCGGACGAAACCGAGTTTGGCGCTGGACGCCGGCACAAGCCCGTTCGCGGCCAGGGGCCGCTCCTACACGGGCCACGACACCCGTAGGAGCGGCGCAAGCCGCGATCCCCCACGCATAGCCCCGCCGGCCCCGGCGCGAACGCGCCGCACGCCGCGGCCCACGGTCCGGATCGCGCCTGGCGGCGCTCCTACAGGTGCCACCAGCGGACGACGCGGACGCTCAGAGGCGGGCGAAGACCCGCTCTGCCGCCTCCAGGGTCGCGTCGATCGCCGCGTCGTCATGGGCCGTGGAGACGAACCCGGCTTCGAAGGCCGACGGCGCGAGGTAGACGCCTTCCTCCAGCATGCCGTGGAAGAATCGTTTGAACCGCTCCACGTCGCTGGCCTGGACCTGATCGAAGCGCGTCACCTGCTCGTCGGTGAAGAAAACACCGAACATGGTGCCGGCCTGGTTGGCGGTCAGCGGAATCCCGGCGGCACGGGCGCGCTCCACCATGCCTTCCGCCAGTCGGCGGGTCTGGGCGACTGCCGTGTCGTAGGCTTCGCCGGCGGTGAGTTGCTCCAGGGTGGCCAGGCCCGCGGCCATGGCTACCGGGTTCCCGGAGAGGGTACCGGCCTGGTAAACCGGCCCCAACGGCGCCAGGTGCTCCATGATCGAGCGTCTGCCACCCAGGACGCCCACCGGCATGCCACCTCCGATGACCTTGCCGAGGCAGGTGATGTCCGGCGTGACGCCATAGTGCCCCTGGGCCCCGCCCAGGCCGACGCGAAAGCCGGTCATGACCTCGTCGAAGATCAGCAGGCTGCCGGCTTTGTCGCAGCATTCCCGCAGCGTCTCCAGGAAACCCGGCACCGGCGGGATGCAGTTCATGTTGCCGGCCACCGGCTCGACCATGACGGCGGCGATGTCGTCGCCGTATTGCTCGAAGGCGGCCCGGACCGCCTCGGCGTCGTTGAAAGGCAGGGTCAGCGTTCCCGCCACCACGGAGTCCGGAACGCCCGGGGAGCCGGGGATGCCCAGGGTCAGTGCGCCGGAGCCGGCCTGCACCAGCAATGCGTCCACGTGACCGTGATAGCACCCCTGGAACTTGATGACCTTGTCCCGGCCGGTGGCGCCGCGGGCCAGACGCAGCGCGCTCATGGTCGCCTCGGTTCCGGAGTTGACCATGCGTACCAGATCCATGGACGGCACCAGCTCCTTGAGCCGCCGCGCCAGCTGGGTTTCGGCCTCGGTTGGCGCACCGAAGCTCAGCCCGCGGGCCGCGGCCTGCTGGACCGCCTCGACGACTGCCGGGTGGGCGTGCCCCACCGCCAGCGGCCCGAAGGACAGCACGTAATCCACGTAGTGCTTGCCGTCCACATCGACGATGCGTGGACCCTCGCCCCGGGCCATGAACACGGGATCGCCCCCCACGCCGGTGAAGGCGCGCACGGCGGAGTTGACGCCGCCGACCAGATGCTCCCGGGCCTGGCTGAACAGCTGCTGGGACTGGCTCATGGCTGAAGATCCTCTGCTTTGAACCGGCGCCGCTCGGGGCCGCGCCGCTTGATTGACGGGTCTCCGCGGATACTACTGATGACCGCGGAGCTGGAAAAGACGCCGCTCAGTCACGCCCGCCGAAGGCGGCGGCGATGGCGGCGGCGGCCACAGCCGGGTCGGGCATGGCAAAGACGGCCCGGATAACCGCCAGCGCGTCCACGCCGGCGTCCACCGCCTCGGCGGCGTTGCCCGCATCGACCCCGCCGATGCCGACAATGGGCAGGGTCGGGAAACGTCGGCGGGCCGCCCGGATGAGCGACAGCGGGGCATGGACCGCGCCCGGCTTGGTGGAGGAGGTGAACAGGCTGCCGAACGCCAGATAGTCCGCCCCCGCCTCGGCCAGTGTCTCCGCGCGATGCATCTCGTTGTAGCAGGAGACGCCAATCAGCGCGTCGCGGCCGAGCCGACGGCGGGCCTGCCGGAGCTCGGTGTCATCCCGGCCCAGATGCACGCCGTCGGCCCCGCAGGCGGCAGCAAGCTCGATGTCGTCATTGACGATGAAAACGGCGTCGTGCTGATCGCAGAGCCGGCGCAGTGCCGCCGCCTCCTGCGAACGCCGGACGCGGTCGCCGGATTTGTCCCGGTACTGAATCACGCGCGCGCCGCCGGCCAGCGCGCGCTCGACGCGCGCCGGTAGCTGCCCGGCAGCCTGTAGCGCCGGGTCGGTGATGGCGTAAAGCCCTCGGATATCGCTGCGGATCGCCATGTTACCGGTATCGGTGATAGCCCATTGCGGGTCGTTCCCGCCCGTTCGGCCGCCGAATGCGCGAAGGGCTGGCCTTACGGCTGAGCGGCTTAGTAGAGTAACGCCCCTGTCAACTGACGGGAAATCAGTGCCTGCGGCAGGATGTCCGCCTCATGCCGCGGCGCCAGGCCGCGCAATCCACCCCGGCGTTCGAGCGAGAGACCAGGAGACGATGGAATACAAGGCGTACATGTGCGTGATCTGTGGCTGGATCTACGAGGAGGAACAGGGCCTGCCGGAGGCCGGTATCGCCCCCGGGACTCGCTGGGAAGACATTCCGGAGACGTTTACCTGCCCCGAATGCGGCGCGGGCAAGGAAGACTTCGAAATGATCGAGATCTGATCCTCGCCGACCGGCGGCGCTCTGCCGTCAACCGATGAGCAGGTAGGCCGCGCCGCCCAGCACGGCCACCGCCACCACCGCGGCCGCGATGGCATACCATCGCAGCCGCCCGCCTCCGCCGAACTCCCCGCCCATTTCCCGCTCGGGTGCGCTGTCGGCCCTGGTCTCGGGCCCGGCCGCCGCTGCTGCGGGCTGGGGCTTGCGCGCAGGCGGCTCGGCAGCACTGGCTCGGGGCTGCGGCTCGGCGGGTTTCTCCGCCGGTGTCTCGGCGGGCTTGTCCGCCGCGGGCTGATCGGTCTCGATGACGAACTCGGAGCTCTCCACGGCTGCGACGCTGCCCTTGCCGGCGCCCTTTTCCGACCCGTACATGGAGTCGTCGCTGGGCAGCAGCATGAACTCCTCCGAGAGCTCGCCCTTGAGGGCCGAGCCCAGGTCGATGTTCGCCAGGTCCACGTAGACGGTGTTGTCGGAATCGGGCAGCCGCTTGCCGGCCGCCTCGTCACCGCGGTCGGTGTGCTGGAGCGATGCGTACACGGCCCGCAGCTGCTCCTCGGAACGCTCCATCGCCGCCTGCTGCGCGGCGCTGGTCTGCTGGGCGACACCCGCCGCCTTCTGCGCCTCGAGGTTGCGGTCGAGCTGCTTGCGCCGCTGCTCGGACGCCTTCAGGGCGCGGCGTAGCTTGTCGATCGCCTGGCGCGCCGAGAGCTGGGCCTGCTTGCGCTTTTCGCGCTCCTGGTCGACGTTGGTCTTTTCCCGCTTGAGAGACTCCTCCACCTGCCGCCGCTGCTCCTGCTCGCGGGCGAGCTTGCGCTCGGCCTCCGACAGCTCGGCGTCGAGCCTCTCCACTTCCTCTTCGGCGCTCTTCCAGGCGGTGCTGGCGGCGGAACGGGCCTTGTCCACTTCCTCGCGGGCCTGCTGCTCGGCGCTGCGCTCCATCTCCTCGAGGTGATGGGAGAGCTCCTGGTAACGGCGCTTGGCATGCTCCGCCTCGGACTGAGCGGCCTTCAGCTCGCCCTTTAGATATGCCACCTGCTCTTCGGCGCGACGCCGGCGTGCCACCTCGTTGGCCTGGGAACGCACGGCATCCTGCTGGAAGCGCTGCTGGCTCGATTCGAGCTCGCCGCGGTAGTAGGAGGTCACCTCCTCGAGGCGTGCCTGAAGCTCCTCGAGCTCCTGTTCGAGGCGGGCGATCTGCGCGTCCTTGTTGCCCGAGCCGCGTATCAGTCGCATCTTCCTGGCACTGCTCTCCGTGGACATTGGCCTATCTCCTTAGCCGAGGCCGATACGTCAGTCAATGCCGACGATCCCGAGAATGAGCCGGGTCAATAGCCGCCACAACCGATATCCAGCTGGCCGGGCGGCTCCTCCAGGCGCTCCACCGCGCTCTCCAGGCGCCCATCACGGTAGAGCCGGAACCAGCGGTAGCCGGGCGGCGCCTCGTCGATGGCGAATTCTTCCTCTTCGGGCTTGAATTGAATACAGGTCGACGGCGACGCGAACAGCTCCACGCTGCCGCGGCGCCGGTGCAAATCCTGATGAACGTGCCCCCAGACGACGGCCCGCACATCCGGATGACGGTCGATGACCGCCCAGAAGTCGTCGGCATTGTCCACGCCGATCCGATCGATCCACTCACTGCCCATATCGACCGGATGATGATGCAGGCAGACCACGGTATGCAGGCCGCGATTGTCGGCCAGGCAACGCTCCAGCAGCTGCAGCTGGTCGGAGCCAAGCCGGCCGCCGTCGGCGCCGGGCAGGACGCTGTCGAGCATGACGAACTGCCAGCCGCCGAGAATGGCGTTCTCCGAGCAGGTCACCCGGCCGCCCTGCATCACCTGCCGAAGCGCGTCCGGATCGTCGTGGTTGCCGGGAATGACCAGCGTGCGCACGGCGAGGTCCTCGAACTGCCCCTTGAAGCGGCGATACCCGGCCACCGAGCCGTCGTGCACGATATCTCCCGTCGCCAGGATCAGGTCCACGGGCCAGTGGTCCCGCAGCACCTTCTCCATGACCTCGCAGTAGCTGCGCTCGGTGTTGAGACCGCCCAGCTCTCCCTGCGGATCGGCATACAGATGCGTATCGGTGATCTGCAACACCTTCAGGCAGTCCTGCGAGCTGCGGGTGTATTCATGCATCGCCGACACATTATCCGAGGACTTCGCCATCCGACCCCCAAACCCGGTGCGACATTCGCGCTCCCGATCGTTAGAAAACACGACTCACCGGGCTGGTTCGCCGTGGCCGCCGGGGCGGCGCTGGAGCATGCCCCGCGGCCATGGTTCAGCGCTGCCCTTGAGTTCGACTAGTATAGGGAGCGCCGATCGGACTGTTCTGTAGGAGAGTTCACAACTTCCCCGGTGGTCCCATGAGCAACAAGACGCTGCAACTGCCCGACTATCTCCACGAGTACCTCGTCGCCCACGGCCCGGCCGAGACACCCGAGCTGCGCCGGCTGCGCGAGGAGACCGCCCGCCTGCCCATGGCCGGCATGCAGATCGCCCCCGAGCAGGGCCAGTTCCTGGCCTTTCTGGTACGTCTAATCGGTGCCCGGCGGGTCGTCGAGGTGGGCGTGTTCACCGGCTACAGTGCGCTCTGGCAGGCCCTGGCGCTGCCGGAAGCCGGCCGGCTCGTGGGCTGCGACATCAATGCCGAGTGGACGCGCATCGCCGAGGAATACTGGGCGGCGGCGGGCGTGGACGATCGCATCGAACTGCGCCTGGGACCGGCGAAGGACACCCTCGACACGCTGCTCGACGAGTCGGGTGAAGGCAGTTTCGACTTTGCCTTCATCGACGCCGACAAGGAGAACTACGAGGCCTATTACGAGCGCTGCCTGCGACTTTTGCGCCCCGGCGGTGTCTGTGCCATCGACAACGTGCTATGGTCCGGACGCGTGGCCAAGCCCCGCTGCCGCGACGCCGATACCCTGGCGCTGCGCGCGTTCAACGAGCGCCTGAGCCGGGATGAGCGCGTGCACATGGCGATGGTGCCCATCGCCGACGGTGTATCGCTGGCCATCAAGCGCTGAGCCGTCGCTGGCGCCGGTCAAGCGCCGGTATCAATCCGGCCGGCTCACGGACGCCCGCCGGATCAAGAGAGCGAACTAGGGAGTTGGGATTGGTGTTACGTGTGAGTTTGCGGCTGATACTGTGTGCCTCTCTGGCGATGGTTCTGCTGGGCTGTGCCACCGCGCCGGAGCTCAAGAATGCCGGGCCCGATTTCGAATCCGCACGGGAAGCCTACGTCGCCGGCGACTACCAGCGCGCCCTGCCCCTGATGACCGCCGAGGCCGAGCGCGGCACGCCCCGCGCCCAGTACGCCCTGGGCTACATGTACTTCAACGGCCTGGGGGTGGACAGCGATCGGGACCAGGCCGTGGCGTGGATTCGCCGGGCCGCCAACAACGGCGATCCGCTGGCGGTGGAGGCCCTCAGCCGCATGGCGGTCACCATGACCCGTCAGACGCCGGCAACGCGGCAACCCGCGCCCGCCGACGAGGCACGGTAACCCCCCTCCTCAGGGAATGATCCAGAGATGGCTGTACCAGCGGAACCGGCCCTCGGCGGGTACCGTGCAGTTATAGCGGCTGCGTCCCTGCGAAAGGGCTTCGCGGGAGCGCACCCGGAACCGTAACCCCGGCTCCTGCCACGCGATTTCCATGGGCTCGCCGCCAACGTAGCAGCGCAGGTCCCGCCAGCGCTCCGGTTGTTCGGCGAGCACCACTTCCAGCGCCGGCGGGTTATCCGCCTCGACCACCGGGTCGAAGGGCCGCTCCCGCGCCACCGGCAGGGGCAGCGAAGCGACCTTGCGGGCGAAACCGTCCATCTCGGCATAACGCTCGTTGATCGGGAAGCGCGGTGCCGCGCGCCAGTCGGTATGCGCCCCCAGCGCCCCGGAGTGCTGACCGAAGGCCACATACCCGTTGTCCGCCACCCACTGCGCCAACGCCGCGTTGTACTCGCCGAAAGGGTAGGCAAGCAGCCTGGGGTCGAGGGTCACGGATTCCGGCAGCTGCCCCTCCAGCGCCGCCTGAGCCCGGTCGATGTCGGCGCCTACCCGCTCAAGCCAGGCCTGACGGTCCTCGCCGCTGCGCCGGCGGATCAGGTAGTCATGGCTGGCCGAGTGGTTGCCGAACTCCGCGCCGTCGCGGGCCATCTCGCGCATCTGCGCCCAGTCCATGAAGTTGCCGCCGCCCACCGAATCGGTGTTGACGAAGACGGTGAACGGCCAGCCCCGGGCCTGCAGGCGCGGGTAGGCCCGGGTGTAGACGGAGAGATAGGCGTCGTCGAAGGTAATGGCCACCGTCCGGGGTGGCAGGGACTCGCCGGCGCGCAGGGCGCGCACGATCCGGGACAACGGCAGCACCCGGTAATCGTGCTCGGCGAGATACTCCAGGTGCCGTTCGAACTGCTCGACGGTGACGTTGGTGGAGGGGTATTCGCCCACGCCCACGTGGTGATACATCAGCGCGACGGCCTGGGCCTGGGCCAGGGCGGGCACCAGGCACGCGGCAGCGCCCAGCCAGGCCGCGAAACGCCGTGCCATTCGTGCCGCACCCCGTCTCATGGCCTAGAACTCCAGGCGGAAGCCTACATTGGCGCCGCTGTCGAAGGTCTCGTCGTCGCCGTTCTCCAGCTCGACTTCCAGGTGGCGATAGCCGACATAGACGCCGGCCCGCCGCAATACCAGGTATTCCAGCCGCACCCCGGCGTCCACGAGGCTGTCGATATCGTCGAAGGCGACCACCGGCGGCGCGTAGTAGACGAAGCCACCGAAACCGATGCGATTGTGGGTCGGCCACGTCCAGCGGAACTTTCCGCCGACGCCCATACCGCCACCGTCGGCCTCGTCGTCGTCACCGTCGTAGAGATAGCCACGGGCGCCCACGCCCACGTCCAGGGCCCCGCGGCCCGGGGCGGCGTCGTCAACCAGGTGCAGCTCGAGGCCGCCGACGTTGCCGTTGTCCTGGTGATGGAGGAAATGCGCGCCCGCCTCCAGCCCGGTGGGTGTGAGCTGCTGGGACAGGCCCAGGCGCACCGTGTCGTTGCTCAGGTTGATATCCAGCTCACCGGCTGCGGCGGCGGTCACGGCCAGGCACAGGGGTGCGGCCGTGAGCAGGCGGACCAGGCGCATGCGCATTATCTCCTTTGTTCGTCACACAGAGCGTTCAGGGAAGCGCGTCATCATTCCCTGGAGCTGGCATCTTACTAGCCTTCCCCCCGGCAAGACCACGCACGCGACGCCCCGGCCGACGATTCGACAGGCAGACACGCCCGGAGTTCTTTGCCATTCTGATCCGACGGGGTAAATTGACGCCCGATGCGGATTGCCGCTCGGCTTGACACACATCAAGAACGCGGCGGTCCGTAGCCGGGAAAATCCGTTTCGGCGGGACCATGGGCGGGCTGGCACCGGCCCTGGTCGACGCCCGACCGCAACCGGGACGCCGCCGCGAGCGTCCCGCATCCGCGACGTCTTCATCTGCCGGGGGCTGGCGTAGCGGAGGCGGGCGCATCGAGGCCCATCCAAACCTACGGAAAGAGTTCTATGGCTGACACTCCGAACTACAACGACACCGTTGTCCGACAGTTCACGATCATGACCGTGATCTGGGGCATTGTCGGCATGACCGTGGGCGTGTTCATCGCCGCCCAGCTCTACTGGCCGGCCCTGAACTTCGATCTGCCGTGGCTGACGTTCTCCCGGCTGCGGCCGTTGCACACCAACGCGGTCATCTTCGCCTTCGGCGGAAGCGCGCTGATAGGCACCTCCTACTATGTGGTGCAGCGAACCTGCGGCGTGCGGCTGTTCAGCGAAACCCTGACGAAATTCACGTTCTGGGGCTGGCAGATCGTGATCGTGGCGGTGGCCATCACCCTGCCCCTGGGCATCACCCAGAGCAAGGAGTACGCCGAGCCGGAGTGGCCCATCGACATCCTCATCGCCGCGGTGTGGATCGCCTACGCGATCGTGTTCTTCGGCACCATCGCCAAGCGCAAGGTCAAGCACATCTACGTGGCGAACTGGTTCTATGGCGCCTTCATCATCGCCGTGGCCCTGCTGCACATCGTCAACAACATCGCCATCCCGGTGTCGCTGTGGAAGTCCTACCCGGTCTACTCCGGCGCCGTGGACGCCATGGTGCAGTGGTGGTACGGCCATAATGCCGTCGGCTTCTTCCTCACCGCCGGCTTCCTGGGCATGATGTATTACTACGTGCCCAAGCAGGTCCACCGGCCGATCTTCTCCTACCGGCTGTCGGTGGTGCACTTCTGGGCGCTGATCTCCATCTACATGTGGGCCGGCCCCCACCACCTGCACTGGACGGCGCTGCCGGAGTGGGCGCAGTCGCTGGGCATGGTGTTCTCCCTGATCCTGCTCGCGCCGTCCTGGGGCGGCATGATCAACGGCATCATGACGCTTTCGGGCGCCTGGCATAAGCTGCGCGACGACCCGATCCTGCGTTTCCTGATCGTCTCCCTGTCCTTCTACGGCATGTCGACCTTCGAGGGCCCGATGATGTCGGTGAAGACGGTCAACGCGCTGTCCCACTACACCGACTGGACCATCGGCCACGTCCACTCCGGCGCCCTGGGCTGGGTGGCGTTCATCACCATCGGCTCGATCTACGCCATGCTGCCGAAGCTCTACGGCAAGAAGGAGATGTACAGCGTGCCGGCCATCAACACCCACTTCTGGGTGAGCACCATCGGCGTGGTGCTGTACATCGCCTCCATGTGGATCGCCGGCGTCATGCAGGGCCTGATGTGGCGCGCCACCAACCCGGATGGCACGCTGACGTACACCTTCATCGAGGCCCTCGCCGCCACCTATCCGTACTACGCCGTGCGCCTGCTCGGGGGCGTGCTGTTCCTGACCGGCATGGTGATCATGGCCTGGAACGTGGTCATGACGATCCGCACCGAGCCCGGCACGGCGAAGGCCGCCGCCGCTGAGCCGAAGACCGCCTGAAGGAGCGCGCAAGCATGTCCCATGAAGTAGTCGAGAAGAACGTCGGGCTGATGGGCATCCTCATCGCCATCGTGGTGAGCATCGGCGGCATCGTCGAGATCGTGCCCCTGCTGTTCGCAAGCCAGACGACGGAACCGGCACCGGGCGTCGAGCCCTATGGCGCGGTGGAATTCGCCGGGCGGGACGTCTATGTCCGCGAGGGCTGCTACAACTGCCATTCCCAGATGGTGCGTCCGTTCCGGGCCGAGACCGAGCGCTACGGCCACTACTCGGTGGCCGGCGAGTTCGTCTACGATCGGCCCTTCCAGTGGGGGTCCAAGCGCACCGGGCCGGACCTGGCCCGCGTGGGCGGACGCTACACCGACGAATGGCACCGGGTGCATCTGATCAACCCGCGCAACGTGGTGCCGGAATCCAACATGCCCGGCTTCCCGTGGCTCGCCGAGCGCACGGTGGACGGTGCAGAGATCGCCGAGCGCATGCGCATGCACAAGCAGCTCTTCGGCACGCCTTACAGCGACGAGCAACTCGCCAATGCCGAGGAGAAGCTCCAGGGCGTGACCGAGATGCAGGCCATCATCGCCTATCTGCAGGGCCTTGGCACGGAACTCGAGGGGCAGCGCTGATGGATCTCGGCACGCTCAGCGGCCTGGTCACCCTGGCGCTGATGATCATTTTCATCGGCATCGTGATCTGGGCGTACAGCAGCAAGCGCAAAAAGGATTTCGACGAGGCGGCGCGGCTTCCCCTGGATGCCGAGCAGAACAACACGTCCGAATCAGAACGGGAAGGCAAGGGGCATGAGTAGTTTCTGGAGCTGGTTCATCATCATTATCACCATTGCCAACATACTGGCGTGCTTCTGGCTGATCCGCTGGACGGCCAAGCCGCGTCCGAATGAAGGCGCCGCGACGGATACCACCGGCCACGTTTGGGATGAGGATCTCACCGAGTACAACAAACCCATGCCCCGGTGGTGGCTGAATCTGTTCTACATCACCATCGTCTTTGCGCTGGTTTACCTGGTGCTGTTCCCGGGCCTGGGCAATTTCGACGGCGTGCTCGGCTGGAGCCAGGTCTCGGCCTACGAGGAGGAGGTCCAGGAGGCCCGGGCCGAGTACTCGGAAGTCTATGAGCAGTACGCCCAGACGCCGATCCCGGAACTGGCGAAGAACGCCTCGGCCATGGCGACCGGGCAGCGTATCTTCGCCAACAACTGCGCCGTCTGCCACGGTTCCGACGCCCGCGGCGCGACGGGCTTCCCCAACCTGGCCGACGGTGCCTGGCTCTACGGCGGCAGCCCCGACGCCATCAAGCAGAGCATCCTCCACGGGCGCAAGGGCGTCATGCCGTCCTTTGGCGCGGCGCTGGGGACCCGCGGCGTGGAGGAAGTCGCCGCCTATGTCTATAGCCTCAACGGACGGGAGGCGCCACGGGCCTTCGTCGAGGCCGGGGCGGCCAAGTACCAGCAGCTGTGCGTGAGCTGCCACGGCCAGGACGGTGAGGGCAACACCGCCATCGGCGCGCCGGACCTGACCGACGACGCATGGCTCTATGGCGGCTCCCTGGAATCCATCAAGAACACCCTGGTCAACGGCCGCCAGGGCCGCATGCCGGCGCAGCAGGAACTGCTGGGCGAGGAACGGGTCCATGTGGTGTCGGCCTATGTCTACAGTCTGTCCGCGATGGAGGACGGCGCGCAGTGAGCGAGGCAATCAAGCTCCCGGAGAATAGCCTCGGGCGCCTGCTCGCCGCCGTTCTGTGGCCGTCGTTCCTGGCGGCGGCCGTGGCCACCTTCGTGTTCTTCGCCAACATCGATCCCGAGTCCCTGCGTGCGGCCACGTTCCCGGAATGGGAGATCGGCCGGCGCACGGGCTACACGATCGGGTTCTTCATGTTCTGGGCCGTCACGGCCTTTTCCAGTGCCCTGACGCTGTTTCTGTTCAGGCCAGTCGCGCCAGCCAGGCGCAGGAACGTCGCCGCCAATGACCAGTAGTGCCAAAACCCGCCGCCGGGGCCGCCAGACCGACCAGGCCGAGACGGAGGCCGTCGTCCAGTCGATGTACCAGTCCCGGGAGAAGGTCTATCCCCGGGAGATCAAGGGCCGCTTTCAGAGCCTGCGCAAGATCTGCATCTTCGCGCTGCTGGGCCTGTTCTACCTGCTCCCCTGGGTGCCGTGGAACGGGCGCCAGGCCGTGCTGTTCGACCTGCCCGCCCGGCAGTTCCACCTCTTCGGCATCACCCTGTGGCCGCAGGACTTCTTCTACCTGGCGCTGCTGCTGATAATCAGCGCCCTGGGCCTGTTCTGGGTCACCGCCATCGCCGGCCGTGTGTGGTGTGGCTACGCCTGCCCCCAGACGGTGTGGACCGAGGTGTTCATGTGGATGGAGCGCTGGACGGAGGGCGACCGGGCCAAGCGCATGAAGCTGGACAAGGCACCCTGGACCCGGGACAAGCTCCTGCGCAAGGGGGCCAAGCATACGCTCTGGGTGGTTTTCGCGGCGTGGACGGGCTTTACCTTCGTCGGCTTCTTCACGCCCATCACCGAGCTCGGCGCCCGGCTGCTGACTTTCGAGCTGGGCCCATGGGAGACCTTCTGGGCACTGTTCTACGGTTTCGCCACCTGGGGCAACGCCGGCTTCATGCGCGAGAACGTATGCCTTTACATGTGCCCGTACGCGCGCTTTCAGAGCGCGATGTTCGACCGCAACACGCTGATCATTTCCTACGACGAGGCCCGGGGCGAGCCGCGTGGCGGCCGCAGCCGCAACGCCGATCCCCGGGAGCTGGGACTGGGCGACTGCATCGACTGCAACCTCTGCGTGCAGGTCTGTCCGACGGGCATCGATATCCGCGACGGTCTGCAATATGAATGCATCGCCTGCGGCGCCTGCATCGACGCCTGCGACCAGGTGATGGACAAGATGAACTATCCCCGGGGCCTGATCCGTTACACCACGGAGAACGCCCTGGAGGGACAGCCCACCCGGGTGATGCGCCCGCGGGTGATCATCTACGGGGTGCTGCTGGCGGCCGTGGGCGTGGCGCTGCTGGCGTCGCTGATCCTCCGCGAGCCGATCCGCATGGATATCGTGCCGGACCGCAACGCCCTGTACAGGCTGGTCCAGTCCGATCAGGTGGTCGAGAACGTCTATACCCTCAAGGTCATGAACATGGACAATGAGGGGCATACCTACCGGGTCACCGCCGAGGGGCTGCCCGGCATCCGCGTGGAAACCCAGCCGGAGCGTTTCGACGTGGCGCCGGGCGAGGTGCGCAACGTACCGGCCCGCGTGCAGGTCGACCGGAGCGATGTCACCGGGGTCGGCGCCGACATCACCCTGCAGCTGCAGACGGTGGACGGCTCCGAGCTGCGCACGCGGGAAGAGACCCGCTTCCACGCACCCATGGAGTAACGATGGCCACTGGCACGACACGCCCCTGGTACCGGGAACCCTGGCTGTGGTTTCTGGCGGTTCCGCCGCTGGCGACGGTGGTGTTCTGGACCGTCATCCTGACCACGACGGCCGAGCGCCCCTCTCTGGTCATGGACGACTACTCGAAAGTGGGCCTGACCATGGAACAGACCCGTGCCCGCGACGCCACGGCCAGCCGGCTGGGCCTCAGCGGGCGGCTGCACGTCCAGCGGGACGGCGGCCGCGTGGCGGTGGCGCTGGTGGGACTGGAAGAGCTGCCGCAGCAGCTCAAGCTGCGGCTGGCGCATCCCACCGATGCGCGTCGTGACGTGACGGTGGAGCTGAACCGTGACGAGGCCGGCCTGTACCGTGCCGAGATCCGGCAGCTCGCAGCCGGACGGCGCTATGTGCAGCTGGAGCCGCTGAACCGCGACTGGCGCCTCGCCGGCGAGCTGAGCCACGGGGGCGAAGAACTGGAGTTGACGCCGCCGCCCGCGTCCGGCAGCTAGTGCCCTGGAATGACCGACTCCCCCACCATCTGCTTTCACTGCGGCGAGCCCGTCCCGCGGGGCGAACGGCGCACCGTGACCGTCGACGGCGCCGAGCACCCGGTGTGCTGCGCCGGCTGCGAGGCCGTGGCCACCCTGATCGCGGGCACCGGCCTGACCGATTTCTATCGCTTCCGCACCGCCACCAGCGGCCAGCCCCTGGATGAGCCGCCGGAGGAATGGCAGGCCTACGACCGGCCGGAGAACCAGCGCGAGTTCGTCCGGCAGCTTGATCAGACCCGGCGTGAAGCGGTCCTGCTGGTGGAGGGCCTGACCTGCGCGGCCTGCGGCTGGCTGATCGAACACGTGCTCTCGCGGGTCGATGGGGTGGCGGAGATCCGCGTCAATCCGGCCACGGGCCGCGCCCATGTCCGCTGGGACGTCTCGCGGGTGCCGCTCAGCAGCATCTTCCGCAACATTGCCGAGCTCGGCTATCGCCCGCATCCGCTGACGCCGGAGGAAGCGGTTCCGGCGGCCCTGCGCGAGCGCCGGCGCGCACTGAAGCGCATCGGCGTCGCGGGCCTGGCGATGATGCAGGTGATGATGTACGCGGTGGCCCTCTATGCCGGAGCCTTTCAGGGCATCGAGCCGGTCTACGAGCATTTCCTGCGCGCCGTGAGCCTGGTGGTCACCACGCCGGTGGTGCTCTACTCCGCGCAACCATTCTTCCGCGGCGCCTGGCGCGACCTGCGCGCCCGACGGCCGGGCATGGACGTGCCCGTGGCCCTGGCCATAGGCGGCGCCTACGCCGCCAGCGTCTGGCAGACGGTCACTGCCGGCGGCGAGGTCTATTTCGACTCCGTCACCATGTTCGTGTTCTTTCTCTCGGTAGCGCGCTATCTGGAGCTGACCGCCCGTCAGCGCGCCAATGCCACCAACGACGCCGTTGGCCGGCTGCTCCCCGGAACGGCCCTTCGGACCGGACCGCGCGGCGAGGAGCGGGTGACGGTCAACCGGCTGCAGCCGGGCGACCGGGTCATCGTCCGTCCCGGTGAGGCGGTGCCGGCGGACGGGCGCATCGTCGACGGTTCGTCGTACCTGGACGAATCCATGCTCACCGGCGAACCCACACCGGTGCGGCGCGGTGCCGGTGAGGCGGTGGTCGGCGGCAGCGTCAACACCGCCGAGGTCCTGACCGTGGCCATCGAGCGTGTCGGCGCCGAGACCACCGTGGCCCACATCCGCCGGCTGCTGGAGCGGGCCCAGAACGAGCGCCCGCCCCTGGCCCGGCTCGCCGACCGCATCGCCAGCCACTTCGTCGCCGGCGTGCTGCTGATCGCCGCCACCGTGGCCGCGGTCTGGCTCGCCATCGCGCCGCAGCATGCCTTCGAGATCACTCTGGCGGTACTGGTAGTGACCTGCCCCTGTGCCCTGTCACTGGCCACGCCCACCGCGCTGGTCGCCGCGACCGGGCGCCTGGTGGGGCTCGGCCTGGTGGTCACCCGGGCCAGAGCGCTGGAGAGCCTCGCCCGCGTCGACCGGCTCGTGCTCGACAAGACCGGCACGCTGACCGAAGGCCGCGTGCGTCTCACGGCCGTCGCGACACCGGGCCGGCTCCCGGCACCGGAGAGCCGGGCGGTCGCCGCGGCGCTGGAGCGCCACGCCAGCCACCCCATCGCCACGGCCTTTCGCGAGGACGACGACGGCCGCGCCGTGACCGATCTGCAAAGCATCGACGGCGCGGGGATCGAGGGCACCGTGGATGGCCGGCGTTTCCGGATCGGGCGTCCCGCCTGGGCCGCCGGCATCGATGATAGCGCGGGGGACGATGGCCGCATCGCCCTGGCCGACGGCGACGGCGTACAGGCCTGGTTCACCCTGGCGGACCCGCCGCGGGCGGAAGCCGCCGAGGCGCTCTCGGCGCTGCGGGAACTGGGTATAACGGTTCACATGGCGAGCGGCGACGCCGAGGGCGTGGTCCGCGAGCTCGGCGCGACGCTGCGCATCGGACAGGCCATGGGCCGGATGTCCCCGGCGCAGAAGCTGGATCATGTGCGGGAACTGCAACGCCAGGGCCATGTGGTGGCCATGGTGGGCGACGGGGTCAACGACGCGCCGGTACTGGGCGGCGCCGACGTCTCACTGGCCATGGGCTCGGGCAGCGACCTGGCCCAGAACAGTGCCGACGTCGTGCTCACCAGTAGCCAGCTCACGGCGCTGCCGGAGGGAATCCGCCATGCCCGCCGCACCCTTGCCGTCATACGCCAGAACATGGCCTGGGCCATCGGTTACAACCTGCTGGCGGTACCGCTGGCGGCCACCGGCATGGTCGCGCCCTGGATGGCCGCCATCGGCATGTCCGCCAGCTCCATCCTCGTGGTGCTCAACGCCATGCGGCTGACCCGGGGCGGGCGGGACACGGCGCCGCCACCCTGCCCCCTGCCCCGTCCCGTGGCTTCCGCGAGCGGTGGCGTCGGGGGGACGCTCTGATGAACATCATCTTCGTGCTCATTCCCCTGGGGCTCGTGTTACTGGGCGTCGCGATCTGGGCGTTTCTGTGGGCGGTTGGCAGCGGGCAGTTCGATGACCTGGACAGCCCGGCCTACAGCATCCTCATGGACGAAGAGGACGAGACAGGGGAAGAACGCGGTGGGACGGCGGCGGATCGACCGGACGGCGCGGCAGACGCGGACGATGAGCCGCGGGAGGACGAGAAGCGTTGATAACCGGCGAGCTCACCCTCTTGGCGGCCCTGGTGGCCGGTCTGCTGGGCAGCACCCATTGTCTGGGCATGTGCGGCGGCATCGCCGGCGCCCTAGCCATGGGAATCCCGGAGGAACGCCGGACCCCGATGCGGCTGGCCGGCTACCTGGGCCTGTACAACACCGGCCGGGTGATGAGCTACGCGGTGGCCGGCGCCATCGCGGGCGGCGTGGGCCTGTGGCTGGGCTCCATGATGGAGGTCGCCGCCTGGAGCACGGCCCTGCGCTGGGCCACCGGGCTGCTGATGATCGCCATCGGATTACAGGTGGCCCTGCGCTGGCGGGGCCTGCGGTGGCTGGAGGCCCTCGGCGGACGATTCTGGCAGCAACTGGCCCCGCTGGCCCGGCGGCTCATGCCGGTGCGCAGCCC